>JAIPEE010000020.1 GCA_021737275.1 Desulfobacterales bacterium | reverse complement strand
TGTGACAAATGCCGTAAGATTTTAAACCACTGATATTTTCCTTACCAAGAAATATATTGCCGGAAAAGGGATAAACGCCGGTAATCAGATTAAAAAGAGTGGTCTTACCTGAACCGTTAGGGCCTGCAATACCAAAAACTTCACCCTTGCCAACAGTAAAACTCAGGTTGTCTATTGCCCTGATGTTTCCGAACGTTTTGGTTACATTTTTACATTTAAGTATCATGGTCATATCTTTGAGTTTAAAGGTAAGGGATGTCATACATCCCTTACCTTATGAGATTATTCTGAATTTATTTCATCCATGACGGGGTCTGGAATTTGTAGTCTAAATATTTTTCGGGGCCAAAACAAACTTACTGATCCAGAGCTTAACTATAAAGTCGGGTTATCCAAACTATGAGGTCCATCGCCTATTAAATCCGCTTTAGGATAATAGTGAGGACATGGTTCTCCTAAGTTGATTAATCCATCATATCGAGATGAAGCTCCTTTCCCGTGTAAGGGTTTTTCTCTGCGACTTCTTCGTTTAGCTCTACTCCAAGGCCCGGTTCAGTAGGCGGTATGATATACCCGTCCTCCCAACGAATGGGTTTTTTTAGAATTTCAGCATGGAATCCAACCCAGTTTTCTATGCCTTCCTGTATCAAAAAATTAGGACTACATGTGTCGATTTGAATGTTTGCGGCCCCCTCAATAGGTCCACAATAGAGGTGCGGTGCAATTTGCGCGTAATGCGCTTCCGCCATGCCGGCAATTTTTTTGGCCTCAAGTATCCCCCCGCATCTTCCTAAAACCAATTGTAAGATGGATGCCGCCTGCTCATGAAGCAAACTGGCAAATTCATACTTTGTAGAAAGTCTCTCACCTGTTGCTATGGGGATACTGGTCATACGTGAAACCCGTGCCATTTCTATTACGTTTTCCGGTGGAACCGGTTCTTCAAACCACAATGGATCGAATTTCTCCAACCGCCTGGCCAAACGTATAGCACTAGAGGTAGTCATCTGGCCATGTGTCCCAATAAGCAGGTCGCATTTGTTACCAACAGCCTCTCGAACGGTTTTTACGAACTTCTCTGCGTGTTCCAAGACCCCTAAAGATAGCTGCCTTGGATCTAAGTCTGTAAAGGTGCCTACCGGGTCAAATTTCACAGCAGTGAAGCCGAGTTTAACATACTCGGCGGCCCTATTTGCAGCCAGTTCCGGATCACTATAAACGTCTGTTTTGTCAGTTTCTTTCGGAAAAAGGTAAGAATATGATCTTAGCTTCTCATGAACCTGGCCACCCAATAACTCATAAATTGGTTTGTTGAGTTCTTTTCCGATAATGTCCCAGCATGCCGTTTCAATGGCGCTTAGTATTCCCATTTTTGACAGGTCGGAGCGCTGGGTATAGCCGCTGGAATAAATGGTCCGCCAGAGCCGTTCTATCTTAAAGGGATCAGAGCCGACAACACACCTCTCACACACATCATCAATCATATGTGTGACGGCTTTGGGATGAAATGGCACGGAATAAACCTCGCCAATACCATCTATCCCACTGTCGGTTGTAAGTTTTATAAATATCCAATATCGCCCACCGAAATGGGGTGGTGGATTTCCCACCACATAAGTTTTGACATCAGTAATTTTCATGAGAAATTATCCTTTTAGTACAGCATCAATCAAACAACTGCAGATGTATGAACGCAAACCCTTAGCGTTAAAAATGCTCGTTTGAAGATTGCTTCAAGCATATTACGAAAGGTTGAAGTTCTATTTACGGTTAATCACAACGATTGGTCGGTCTAACGATTATTTTAATATCTCTTGTACAAATCGCTTTAAATCTTCTTCCGTGGCCCAACGCGGGTTGCTTTCCCGCATAGGAGCATTTTCTGATGATAATATGAGTTCTAAAAATCTGTCAGTATCGGAAGTCGTCAGCCCGTCTTCAGTCAGCGAAGTATTTATACCGATCGCGTGTAACAATCGGTCAAACTCTACAGCGCCTGCCAAAGCCAATTCTTTTTCATCCTGCCCGCAGTCCTTGACGCCTAAAGCACGTGAAATTTCGGCATGAATGGGTACAGCGGCTTCAACATTCCAAGCGTAGGCCACATTCTGGCTAATTGCGACCGCACGCCCATGATGAATGCGTCCCAGAGATCCCAGCGCATGTCCGAGACAATGAGCGATACAGGTTGACACCTGGTTGATTCCCAAGCCGGCCAGAGTTGAGGCTATTGCCATGTTACCGCGCCCCTCGAGATCATCAGGTTTGGCTATGACTTTCTCCAGATTGCCGGCGATCATACGTATGGCCTGTAAACCAAACCCTCTGGTAATAGGATTGCTTGTCTTATCGATACATGATTCGATAGCATGGACCAAGGCATCCATTCCCGTTGCAGCCGTCAGATGTGGTGGCAGGCCTGCAGTGAAAGTCGGTTCGAGAATTGCCAGTTCTGCCGCTATAGCATCATCCCATGCCCAGACTTTATGTCCGGCGCTGTTGGTATAAACGGCAGTCCGGGTTACTTCGGCACCTGTACCTGAAGTCGTAGGAATCGCAATACATTTGACCACTTTCTGCGGGAAAGGGTTTTTCATTAACTCATAATGCTCCACCCCGTGGTCTCCCCCGGCAAGTGCTGCCGTAATTTTTGCTACATCCATGGGCGAACCACCGCCTAGTCCGATGACACATTCAGTGCCAAAATCTTTGACCGTTTCGATAGCTGCATCAATTGATTTCGACGATGGATCGCTTTGTATGTCACTGAATACCTCAACATTTACACCGTCGTTATTGAGAGCCTTTTTTACCGTATCCATCAACCCGTTTTGAACTAACCCGGGATCCGTGATAAGGAGAACTTTACGAGCATCGCCGATATTTTTTTTAAAATCCGCGCCAAATGATTCTATAAGCCCTTGTCCGTAGGCAATTTTTGTATATCCGGAAAATTCAAATGTGTTCAACATATCTATTCTATCCTTTGCAGTTTTATGTGAAGAAAGAAAGCTGACTCTGCCACCTCCAATTTCACGTTTCCATCTACCCTACAGGTTCTTATTGACTACAGAATTTATGCGACTTCGGTCACTTTATTTATTTGTTTCGTAATCAGTTTAATCGTTGGTTCTTTGAATTCCTGTGAGTATTTTCTTCTCTTTTTTTACAATTGAACACTTCTCCGTGGTTTTTTATTCCAATCGTATGAAAATGTCCATTATAACTATACCACCTCAAACATATCGATTCTTCAGATTACAGATAGAATCATGCAATTCTGTTGGAAGAAGCAGAAATTTTCTGAAGGACACATCGCCCAACATTAAATTTCAATAGTCAGAGGTATATGGAAGGCAATAATTTTTTTCAATCGCAGGTTTTGCCCTTCCATCCCCAATTTACCTCAGGAACATCTGAAAACAGAAGATATATATTATCAGGTAAGATATTTAATCTTTCCTGAAGTAAAGAACTGATATGTTTAGAAAGTTTATTGTTGGTTTCGTGGTTTAATCCTCCAACGCAACTGATGTCGACTAAGGCTGCGTCTTCTATCTTACCTCCCATCATCACCGTACCATTTAAGAAGAACGCCATCACATATTCTTCTTCAGTTTCAAAATCTTTTGCTACTATTTTAGTTAGATCAGAAAGTAATTTAATACGGTCTTCATTATTAATCTCAACGGAAGTTTGCAAATTAATAAATGGCATAATTTACCTCATTTAACAGTTTAAGTTTTTAAAAAAAATCATTGTGTTACCTGATATCGTTTTTTATTTATAATATAGGATGCAGTATCAATTGAGTTTTCGAATAGTCCTGTTTATCAGCAGGTTGGATTCAAAATCCTTTGTCACAAACAAGTTCTCTTATTTCAATACGCTACAGCTTCTTCTTTCGGATCAAATCTCGTTTAGACGAATTCCCATTTTGCAGGCGATCCCTTATCTAAAAAGGACTGCACGACGGGGATATGATCGTATCCCCGCCGCAGTCATTCAAACAGATTACTTTTTTATCCAGGGAGGTGTTATAAATTTATGGTCACGATATGGATTGCCGGCATTGAGGTAAAGTGTTTTGTATTTACCGTCCTGTATCTGTATATGTGAAACCGGCCAGACTGAATAATTGATATGATGATCCTTGTTAAAGTATATATCGTACCCATCTAAAGTATGAAATTTTTGGGTAGCTATATACTGATTGATAGCATCATAGTCGGTAACGCTGCCCACTGCCTTTACAGCTGAAGCCCACATCATGACACCCGTGTAAATTACAAACGATCCGGAGTTTGGCTCTTCTACATCGAAAGTCTTGTTGAACCTCTCTATCCAGGCTGCTGTTTCCGGTGTAGGAGGAGGATTGGGTATCGTCATGTTTTCACCCAAAATTCCATTGCTCTCCGCACCCAGGTTTGGGATAAAATCGCTCAGCGTCATACCGTAGCCGAAATTGAGCAGAGAATTGGTTGGGTTTTCAACAAACTGACGGAAAAAAGTGATCAAATCCGGTGCACTGACGATTTCCAAATGAATCCAGGCTGGATTGATAGCACGGATCTTGGACAGAATGGAGCCCCATTCGCGGGTGCCGTATGGAACGACTTCTTCAAGAACCACTTCCCAGCCCAGTTCTTTGGCACCTTCTTTGATTCCAGCGGCGACTTCCAAACCCCAGGAATCATCTGTAGTTATCACTGCAATTTTTTTGTTATTATACTGGTAAGGTAAATCTGCCATAAGCTTGACGGTCTCAAGCCCTGCACCATATTCAATTTCATTTAACTGAAACCAGTTGGAATAACGCTTGGGATCTTCCCGAAAAACTTTAACCGAGTTAATAGATGCATCAAAAGTAAAGGTCGGCACATCGTATTTGCCGTAAGCACGAACATCCTGGCCCCATCCGGCCCATCCGGCATGAATAGTGTCAACCTTGTCATTTCTCACCAGTTTATCAGCAGCCTGCATTACCCGTTCGGGTGCAAAATCCTGTACATCGAATTTAATAATTTCCAAAGGCCTTCCCAGGAGGCCGCCGGCATCGTTTATCTCATCAACTGCAAGTTTAATCCCCCGCCAATAGCCCAAGCCATCACCAGCATAAGGGCCGGTGAGACAAAGAGGGGCACCAACTTTAATGGGCTCTGCTGCCCATGTCACTCCGAAACCAGCAGTAAGAAACATAGTTACTATAATCAATGAAAATAGTTTTTTAAGCATAATTCCTCCTTATTAGTCACGATGTTAATTATTAATGAATAAGCATTATCGGGAGGTTTGTCGCTGTAGCAACCATTTTTTGCAATTTCTTAAGCTCAGGATCAAAGCCTTTGTCCCGTATTGCGGTTCCTCGTATATCTATACGGTATGAGTTCTTTTGTCAAGATATTTTTAAAAAGCATCAATTCATCTCAAGTTTATTGACAAAACAGACGGTTTGATACAAAGTGCCCAAATGGCTGATAAAGAATATTTTATGATTAATTCCATTGTTAAAACCATACGACTTATTGAGGAGTTGGTTAAGAGAAAGGAGTTCGATCTTGTTGAGTTGACTCGTCGTCTGGAGTATCCCAAAACGACCGTTCACCGGATGCTGCTGACCCTAAAATCTCTCGATTACGTGAAACAAAATGAGAGCAATAAGCAATATGGCGCTACCATCAAATTATTTCAACTCGGACACCGTTTTTTAGAAAACAACGATCTGTTCAAAACGGCACAACCCATCATTGAGGAGTTGTCCGAAGAAATCGGCGAGTCGGTATACGTACTTGAACGCGATAATCTCGATGTAGTCGTGACCGCCAGAGCAACCAGCAGTTATAGCCTTCGGCAGGATGAGCAAATCGGCTTCCGCTACAAAACGTATAACAGTGCGGGCGGACGGACCATCCTTGCCAACCTTTCACTGGCTGAACGCCGAAGATTGTTTCGAGGACACAAAATGGAGCCTTGCACGCCAAAGTCTCCTACCAGCTACAGTCAGCTGGAATCAATGTTAGCAGAAATCCTTCATCAAGGACATGCAGTCGAGCACGAAGAATACGGTATCGGCATCAGCGGTGTTGCTGCGCCCATATTCGATCACATGGGATGTGTATCGGCATCCGTTACCATCACTGGCGCAACTGCACGTATGAGGCCGAAAGTTTTTGATCTTATTCAAAAGGTAAAAAAAGCGAGCGAAAAAATTTCTACTGGAATAGGTTTTAAAAATAATGAATCTTTCGAAGTTAGAAATTGAGATTTGATCCTTCCCCGAAAAAAAGGAAACGATGTTAAGCAACTTTTCTCATATTACGCCATTTCTGCTTAAAAAGAGCAGGCGATATTCAGCCAATTATGAATGCTTTCTTCTTTGATTATAATCCCTTCAATATATTTAAATAGAATTCTTTCTGTCTTTTTATAAATCCAGTCGAATATGAAAGCCTTTTTGTGGTCCTTAATCTGATACAATTCCAATCCGTCAAGAAGTCAGTTCAACTCTCGCTGGTCAATCGAAAGAACCACATCTTACGAGGCCGGTCATTTTAATTTTCTTTTCAAGACGCTTATGCCATAAGCAAAAACCTTTTCTGTCCCAGTAAAGAATCTTTATGATATTCTGCCTGCGACAGGTCGCCCTGTTCCCATTTTCTGATATGATTACGCCAAACGGTTCTTGTCTTTTTGATTTTTAAGCCAACGGCGGTCATGATGAAATCTCCATAAGGGAGCCTTAGGTGCCTGATTACAGCAAACTTGACACTTTAAAACAAAAACCGGATCGTACTAACCTTTGCCTCTTGAATTCGCCGGCAATCTGTATGAGGATCTTACCCTGCGGTGGACGTATAACTCAAATGCCATTGAAGGAAACATCCTGACTTTGAAAGAAACCAAGGTGGCGCTGGAAGGAATTACTATCGGTGGTAAAACAATGAAGGAACATTTGAGGCAATTGATCATCGTGAATCCATCTGTTTTGTTGAAGAGTTGGAGAAAAAATGAGACACTCTCTGAATGGCAAATCAAATTTATCAATTTCTAAGTGACGAATAGCCATTCGATTTTATACAGTCGCTCATTACTCAATACTTCGATTTGTCCTACATTCTCAGCGATTTTAAAAATCGATATGCATCATGGCGTTCAAGCAGATCACTTCTTCACTGCTTCCGGAGATGACGGACAACCTGAATTCCGGCCAGGTCATATTTTTTACTGAAGTAAACAAGGGAAGGGGAGAAGTCTGTTTCGGCCCATTTGGCTTCTATCAATTTTAACGGGCTGTCTTCAACAACCGGAACGAAATCTACTTCTTTTTTCTCTTTTGTCCGCAAATATTTGAGTTCCGCTCTTTTTCCGTCATAATCTTCAATGGCATTCAGGTGTTTTAAAAGAGATACGGCAACCATATTTTCGAACCTGATCCCGTCATCTCCTTTTACCATGCCCGTATCATAGAAATAGACTTTAGGCTCTTTTAACAGGGAGCGCCCGATATTTTTATGATAAGGCGTTATCCTGAAAATAATGAATAATGCTTCAAGAATTTCTAAATACCGGCGAATGGTATTAGGTGCACAGTTTACATCACGTGCGATGGATGTATATGATAATGGTGAGCCGACACGAGATCGGAGCAGATCAAGTGTTAACTGGATTGCCCTCAAATCATATACTTTTTCAAAATCTAGAATATCCGTACGAACGAGTCCGTCAATATACTGTAAACGCCATCTGTCTGCATCTTTGTCGGTCGGAGCCGGCCAGGGTTCCGGGAATCCTCCTCTTTGCATCAGACGATCAATTTTACCCACAGTGGAACGGGGAATTTCAACCACGGAAAAGGGCATCAAACTGTGGCAAAAAAAAACGATCGGCCAGAGAATCGCCGCTGCTTCTAAAAAATTCCAGACATGCACTTCCGGTAACGAGAATTTTCAGAAAATCCGGTTTTGTATCATAAAGCCCTTTCAGATAGTTTTTCCAGCCGGGCATTTTATGCAACTCATCAAGCACAAGAAGCTCGGTATCAGTCAGCCATTCCTGGCTTTTTATGATTTTTCGATCTTCAATGCTATCATAATTCAGATATATTGATTTATTATATTCTTTGGCGATCTCCAATGCCGAAAAACTCAATTCATCACTCAGCGCTTTTCAAACAATGACAAATCTTGCGTGAAGCCTGTTTATCAGTTATAGATTCGTCATGTTTTCAGGTGTTTCGTGGTTAGTATTTTTTTTAAGGGTTTAAATAATAATGCTCTGGATATTACTCTCACTTCTTACAGCGCTTTCGGTTGCTTCACAGGATGCCTGTGCCAAGAAATTTTTTTCTCATCTCAGTTCATACGAGATGCTGGCTTACCAGATGCTTTACAGCCTGCCGCTGTATCTCGTAACCTTATATTTTACACCCATTCCGCCCCTTGATTTTGATTTCTGGTGGGCTTTCTGGTTGAGCATTCCATCAACCGCTCTGGCATTTCTTTTATATATGACAGCCATAAAGATTTCACCGCTTTCTCTGACATTACCTTATCTGGCTTTTACGCCGACCTTTATGATTTTTACCGGCCAGGTGTTTTTAGGTGAAATGCCTAACAGGTGGGGCCTTACAGGTGTTTTGATTACATGTATGGGTAACTATATTCTAAATCTGGATACAAACAACAAATCAGTTTTTGATCCATTAAAAGCCGTTTTTAAAGAAAAGGGCTCTTTGATGATGCTGGTTGTTGCGTTTATCTTCAGTTTTACGGCTGCAATTGGTAAAGTCGGCATACTTCACTCTTCTCCAATGTTTTTTGCCATGATGCTTTTTAGTGTGGTAGGTATTTTTATTCTGATATTGTTCAGGTTTATGGGGAAAATACGTTTTAAAATATTAACGGAAATGCCGTTAAAGGGGGCTGCTCTCGGTATTTTGTATTTTTCCCATGCTATATTTCATTCGTTTGCCATATCATTGGTCAAGGCAGCTTACATGATTTCCATTAAACGGCTCAGTGTTTTAATTGGTATCATGTATGGCGGATTATTATTCGGGGAGAAAAAACTTTTTGTCCGTTTTATCGGCGCCATGATTATGGTCTCCGGCGCCGTAATTATCATGTTGAAAGGAAAATAATGTCGCTGACTGCACATGAGATAAACAGAAAATTGCTACACCTGATTGCACTGTTGTTGCCTGCAGGCATTTTCTACATACCAATTTATCTTAATACGTCACAAATGCTACCGGTAGTTATTTGCGGTTTGATTTTTACTGTTATAATTATTATTGACATAATCAGACGTAACAGTTTGAAATATAACAGCATTTTTATTTTACTTTTTGGAAGGATGATGCGAGCCAGGGAACATAAAAAATTTACCGGTGCCACATACATTATCGGCAGTGCTTTTATCTGCTCACTTTTGTTTTACAAGGAACCGCATATCGCATTTATCTCTTTGAGTATGTTCATTCTGGGCGATGCAGTGGCTGCAATTGTCGGTTTGAGCATTGGCAGAATCAAGCTTCTTGGAAAATCTCTTGAAGGTTCTGCAGCCTGTTTTTTGGTTTGTATGTTTTTAATGTTACTTGTGTTTCCATTTCTTCCCATGTTGCTTGATGCATGGTGTGGAAAAATTTCTTTTCTTTATGCAGTTATAATCTCATTTTCAATAACAATTCTTGAACTTTTTCCGGTAAAAATAACTAAAAAACTTGAGATTGACGATAACATTGTTGTACCGGTAATTGCCGGGATAATAATATATTTTTTATTTGCCGGGATTTAGGAGATGAATAAAATGAAAAAGATAAAAATCTTCATGATGTTGATGGCAGCTCTTTTACTTGTTAGCTGCAGTCACTCAAATTTCAGTACGGAAAAGTCTGAAGAAGATATTCAGACGATATTGAAGGAGACTGCAATTTTACAAAGCTGGCAGGGCGACTACCCGGTATCACAAATTGTTCTGCTTCCTGAAACGCAGCGTGAAAATGCGGTTGGATATATTGGCCGTGCTGAAACGTTTAAATCTGTCTGGAAAGCCTTTATGCCCGGTACGGAAGTTCCTGAAATAGATTTTAAAACCGGTATTGTTATTTTTGTACGCAATACACGGTTCTATAATCGCATCTCTATTGGAAAAGTTGCCGTAACAAAAGGTATTGCCGAAGTATTGGCCATGGAAACCATGTCAGCTATGCCTATAGAAGATAATGTAGCCATGTCCATGGTTTTGGTAAATCGTGATAGTATTAAGGGGATAATAAGTGCTGACAAAGTTATTCCGGTTGTAAATTGATAATTTTACTATTTCTATAAAATATTCCCAAATGAATGAGAGGTTATATATGACAATTTTGTGGCTTAGGGGTGTAAGGTTTTTTATATTCTCAGTTGTTTTTTGCGTATTATTGTCATCTCCGGTTTTTGCTGAACAGGAAACAACTGCAAATACGGATGGTAACGGAGATGAACGCTATCAGGAACTGAACGAGCTGTCTGTATTATATCAATCCTATCTTGGAAATATTGCAGCTTATGAGCCTATTTATTTTCTTGCGGGAACAGACCTTTCCAAAAGCAAGCTCCAGTTCAGTTTTAAATATCGTTTCTTTAACCCCGAAGGTTCATGGAACCAGTCACATCCGTGGTTAAAAGGTTTCCATTTTGCCTATACCCAGACATCTTTCTGGGATTTGAAGTCGGATTCACAGCCATTTAAAGATACAAGCTATAAACCTGAATTGCATTTTCTATCATCCAATATCGACATACTGGATTATAATATCAGCCGATTTTTTATTCAGACAGGTTTTCAGCATGAGTCCAACGGAAAAGCAGAAGACGACTCCCGTGGAATAAATATGTTTTATCTGAAGCCTATTTTTATTTCATTTAATGATAATTCATTGTTTGGATTTGAAATTGCACCAAAACTGATATTATACCTTTCAAATGAAAGTGAAGATAAAGATATTGAAGATTACAGGGGATATTTTGATCTTGAAATGAAATTTGGAAAAATGGACAACTTTTTACTGGGGTCACATTTTCGATGGGCCAGGGAAGGTGGCTCTATGCAGCTGGATTTAACTTATCCGATAAGCAAAAGCCTTTTGGAAAACCTGAACGTTTATTTACATATTCAGTATACGAACAGCCTGGCGGAAAATCTTCTGAACTATCAGGACAGAACGGAAGCATTCAGAATAGGCTTTTCATTTATCAGATAAGGAGTATCAAACTTTTGGAAAAAATTATGGAAAAACTGATAATCACCGCAGCAATATCAGGCGCAGAAGTTACCAAAGAACATAACCCGGCTGTTCCATATACAATAGAAGAGTGTGTAAACGAAGCAGGCCTGGCGTATGATGCCGGCGCCGGCATTATTCATCTTCATGTG
This sequence comes from Desulfobacterales bacterium, assembly GCA_021737275.1. Lineage (GTDB taxonomy): Bacteria > Desulfobacterota > Desulfobacteria > Desulfobacterales > JAIPEE01 > JAIPEE01. The sequence goes on along the minus strand of JAIPEE010000020.1, from coordinate 60,085 downwards.
CGTGAAGATGACGGTATGCCAACACAGGATAAGGGTCGTTTCAAAGCGGCGATTGATGCTATAAAAATCAGGTGTCCTGATGTTATCATCCAGCCTTCAACCGGCGGTGCAGTGGGTATGTCAAATGATGAACGTCTTCAGCCTTTGGAATTGAATCCTGAAATGGCAACGCTTGATTGCGGTACTTTAAATTTTGGCGGTGACGAAATATTTGAAAATACCGAAAACACAATCAAGTATTTTGCCGAACGTATGAATGAAAAAGGAATCAAGCCCGAACTGGAAGTTTTTGATAAAAGCATGATTGATATGGCGTTACGCCTTCATAAACAGGGATATATCCAATCGCCGATGCACTTTGAACTGGTAATGGGTGTTAATGGCGGTATTTCCGGGACACTGCGTGATTTTATTTTTTTGCGAAACAGCATACCGGCTGATGCGACATACACGGTTGCCGGCGTAGGGCGTTTTGAATTTGAGCTTGCAGCAGCAGCCATTATAGACGGTGGTCATGTCAGAGTCGGGTTTGAAGATAATATCATGATCTCAAAAGGCATACTTGCCAAATCAAATGGTGAGCTGGTGGAGAAGGTTGTGCGATTGGCCGGGGAATTTAGTCGTGAGATTGCAACGCCTGGAGAGGCGAGGAAAATTTTGGGATTAAAGAAGTGAGGGCGTTCAGGAGGAAGGGAAAGCGAGTGCTGAGCAATGAGTACTGAGTGAAAAACGGTTAGGCGTCAGGGACCAGGGGTGAGGAGAAAGCCGTTAAACATTAGACAGGGCGCCGGCGCGCCGTTGGAGGAAGTTAAGTTGGAGGTTAAAGGTTATGAAAAACCTCAAACTGTATGAACGGTTTTGCCTCAAACCTCCAGGGGAGCGATCCTCAGACCTAACGCGGTATGAAATGCCCTGACGCCTCACTTAAATCCCTGCCAGCGCCTGGTCAAGGTCTGCAATCAGATCATCAACATCTTCAATACCGACAGAATATCTTACCAGACTTTCAGGAATACCCATTGCCGCCCTCTCTTCCGGCGTGCATTCCACATGGCTGGTCATAGCCGGCGGTCCGGCAATGGTTTCAACTGCGCCTAAATTAGCTGCACGGTGGGCAAGTTTTAAACGGGGCAGAAAATCATTGACGGTTTCAAGATCACCTTTAATCATAAAGCTCAGCATGCCGCCAAAGTCAGACATCTGTTTTTTTGCAATTTCATGCTGGGGATGAGACTTAAGTCCCGGATATAAAACCTGTGTAACAGCCGGATGGTTTTCAAGGTGCTGCGCAACCTTCATGGCACTTTCATTTTGCTGTCTTACTCTCAGATGCAATGTTTTCATGCCGCGGAGCAGAAGATAAGCAGCCATGGGATCAAGGGCTGCACCGGTGATTTCACGGTAGTGGTAAATTTCTTTAACAAGTTTTTTTGTTCCGCAAACCACACCACCCAGCGCATCTGCATGTCCGCCCAGAAATTTGGTGGCACTGTGGATAATAAGATCTACGCCCATTTCAACCGGCTTCTGGTTTATCGGCGTCGCAAAAGTATTGTCCACAATAACAATGGCACCGGCAGCATGGCCTGCTTTTGTGAGTCGTTCAATATCCGGCACCTTCATTGTCGGGTTCGTCGGGGTTTCAAGGTAAAGTACCTTGCAGCCGGCAGCAACTTCTTTTTCTATTGCCTCGTGATCCGTTGTATCGCAAAGGGTAACGTTTATTTGAAAACGGGGAAAGAATTCAACAAAAAGCTTGTTGGTCCCGCCATAACTATCCTTAATGGATACAATCCGATCTCCTGGTGAGAGTAATGTGAAAAGGGTGTTGCTGATGGCGGCCATACCGCTGGCAAAGCTTGTAGCGGCCTCAGTGCCCTCAAGGCGGCAGATTTTATCTTCAAAAGCCTTTACGGTAGGGTTTGTATTTCGGCTGTAAATGTAGCCTTCATCGCTGCCCTGACCGACTTTTAGCCATTTGTCCATATCCTTATAGCCAAAAGAGACGCTGTGGACGACTGGAACCTGGGTAGATTGTTCCCAGAACGGTGCATTTTCACCACCCCAAACGGCGATTGTGCCTGTTTTATAATTCGAATTTTTATCCATATTTAATTCTCCTGAGATTAAAAGCTTTAAGTTTCAAAAAAATGTAAAAATCTCATGCTTTTAAGATTCAGTCAAGACAAGGATAAGACAAGGATAAAATAAAGAAATGGGCAAAAAGACAAGGTACGGGTCCCTCCTTAGGGGAAGGTGCCAGTGAACCGGCTCTTTCCAGACACCTATATAGGTGTGATAAGCACGGACTTTTCTCACAAATTCTGAGAGAGCTATTATTAGATGACTGGTAATGCATTGTCATACTTTAGCATCAGGCCCTTATCCTGCAAATTCATACTTAAACCATACCTGAGACTGATTGACGGTTTAAATTCAATGGGCTACGAATATCATAATCGAACAATAATATCTCATGGGAGGTATAGGGTATTTAAAACACAAATGATTGAAGAAAATGCTAAAAGAAAGGAGAGCTATATATTGTGATTAATCCGATTAAAACACACAAAACTAAAATTCAGCTTAACCTGCTTTCAAAAAGCAAGTTCTTATTAACTGTATTGTTAACATGTATGTTAATGTTAGGGATAGCATCTATTTCAGAGGCAACGGTATTAGAAAATGAAGCCATTGTAATGAATCCCGCATCCACAGATGATTTATGGGCATATTCCTACCTTGCCTATGATCAGGCGATTTACAGCCACACTTATTACACCCAGACACTACCTACTGCGGCGATACACCAAGGGTACGTAACCGGAGACTATGGCCCATGGTCTCCTAACCTGGACAGCTTTAGTATTTCTTCAAATGATTATAGAACCACCCATGTTTTCGATACGTATATCATGTCAGACATAGATCAAGTCGTTACATTAAAGATGGGTGGAGATGATGGTCATTCAATATTTGTTGATGACGCATTTCAAAGTGGAGCAGGGTATTCTTACACTGCCTTAACAGAGCTTGCAATGACAACAGGCACCCCATATAAGCTATCTTTTGTTTTGCATAATAACTCAGGCCCATGGTCGACCTGGCTTTCTCTGCAACCGGCTTCTGAGGCATTTAATATATCCATGAATGCAATCGGTGAGTTTGTGACTGCGCCGGCACCGGTACCGGAACCAACCACCATGCTCCTCTTTGGTATAGGCCTCATAGGCCTTGCAGGTCTTAAGAAAAGGAAGATGTTTAACAAGAAATAAAGATGTACCCTTAACTATTGAAGCAACCCTCTTCACCATCAATGTGTTGAGGGTTTTCTTTTGGCTTCGTGAGAGCATGTTCCGCCTGTTTAATACAGGCGTCATCGCATACATTCTCAAGCTTATTTGCTGCTCCGGCCAACCTTGTGCCATTTATCCGTATAAAAGCATTCAAGATAAATTAATTGGGATTTTAGAAGATACATGTGGCGTTTAATATTGACGCGAAGGTGGAAAAAACTTATGTCAGATGTTATATAATCCCAATTAAATCATTATAACTGTAAAAAGAATCAAGGAAACTTCACATGGACATTCTGGAAAAAGTAAAAAAAGACGGGCTGCTTTTTGATGGCGGAATGGGATCAATGCTCATTAAGGCCGGGCTAACAGGGGGAAAGGCTTCTGAAATATGGAATCTTGAAAAACCTGATGTTATAAAAGATATTCATCAAGCATACTATGATGCCGGAGCTGATGTAGCCACTACAAACACCTTTGGTGCTTCATCTGTAAAGCTGGAAAGAATGGGTGTTACCGAAGATATCGGAGCGTTGAACAGGGCCGCTGTCAAAATCGCGAGAAAAGCAGCAGGTGAAGGTAAATATGTGGCCGGTGACATTGGCCCGCTTGGTGAGATGTTACAGCCTTCAGGGACGATATCCGTTGAGCAGGCAATTGACAGTTTTACCGAACAGGCCGGTTATCTTGAAGAAACCGGCGTTGATCTGTTTATCGTTGAAACAATTTTTGACATCAATGAGGCACTGGCTGCAATTAAGGGAATTCAATCCGTTTCTCAAAAACCCATATTTTGCACATTAACTTTTCAGCAGATGGAAAACGGTTTTTTTACCATTATGGGTAACAACCCGGCCGACAGCATGAAACAGCTTGCCGATGCCGGTGCATCTGCCGTTGGCGCGAACTGTTCCATTGCCAGTAATACAATGATTGATCTTGCCAGGGAATTGAAAGCCTGTATCGATATCCCGGTTATAACCCAGCCCAATGCCGGTATGCCGGAAACGGGTGAGGGGGATATCGTCTCCTATCCTGAAAATGAAGATTTCTTTTCAAACAGCATAAAAGAAATTAAAGCACTTGGTGTAGAAATTGTGGGTGGATGCTGTGGAACAACACCGAAATATATAAAAAGAGTTAAAGAGATTATCTGACCGGTTAAGAGGTGCTAAGAAAATTCGGGTGCATTTAATTGAATATAAATGCGCCCGAAATTTATTTTTTCAGCAGATTTTTTGTTCCGCGAACCAGATGCTGTGATATTGATTTTAATAAATTCGATTTTAAATTCCAGCAATGCCAATAGAGTTTTACCGGAACATGGTTCTCAGGTGCCAGATTGATCAGGCAGCCGGAGAGAATTAAAGGTGCGCTCTGCTTGTCCGGCAGCATACCGTAAGATATCCCTGCAGTTATGAAATCGAGAAACTTCTCTACAGATGGTACATAATGGGTCGGGATGAGGGTAGGGACTTTCCCCAGGGACTGGCGTAGCAGTTTATAATGAAGTTCATCCTTCCGGTTAAACATAATAGCCGGGGCACGGCTAATATCCTCTATTGTCAGACCTTTAGAAAACCATCTTTCCGCAAATTCCGGCGTGGCCATCATACGGTAATTCATACATCCGAGATAGGAGATGCAGCATCCTTGTATGGGCTTTTCCATGGTGCTGATGCATCCCGAAACAACGCCGTCTTTTAGCATCCGGTGTGTTTGCTCCTGGTCGTCAACCCGGATATCCAGCAGTACTTTTTCCTCAAGTAAAAAGGGGCGAACGGCATCCGGAAACCATGTTTCGAGACTATCGGTATTTATACCTATCGAAATACTTGAAAAGCTTTTGATGGCCGGTTTATGCATTTCATCTGCCAGGTCATCCTCAAGCTGTTTAACCTTGAGATAATGTTTTAGCAGTTTTTTTCCGGCTGATGTCGTTTTCGGCGGCGTTGTTCGTGCCAGCAAAACCTGGCCGGTTTGATCCTCCAGTAACTTGATTCGTTGGGAAACAGCAGACTGTGTAATATGGAGAGCTCTGGCGGCTTTTTCAAAACCTTTTTCCCTCGTAACAGCTGCCAGCGCTTCAATGAGTTTATAATCAAACATAGTGATTCATTAGCATAATTAATATATTATAAAAATAATTAATTTTACTTTAGTTTATCTTTGTCATAGATTACTTTGAAAATAATTTGTAGTGGAAAGGTGAAAAATGATTGCACCATATATTCAAGGGTTTGTAACAGGAGGAGGTTTAATTGTTGCTATCGGCGCACAAAATGCCTTTGTCTTGTCCCAGGGGATCCGTAAAAACCATCACAAGATTATTGCGTTGGTTTGTATTATTTGCGATTCTGTTTTTATAACTGTCGGAGTGGCAGGTGTCGGAGCTGTCATTTGTGCCAATCCTGCCTTTTCACAATGGGTGACATGGGGCGGTGCCGCTTTTCTATTATTTTACGGAGGCTCATCTCTTCGGTCCGCGATTAGGGGGGGAAGACTTGAAGGGAGTGATCGTGTTGCACGGTCACTGAGTGCAGCAGTTTTTACAACGCTGGCAGTTACCCTTTTGAATCCGCATTTCTACTTGGATACCGTTCTTCTTTTGGGTAGCATAAGCAGCCGGTATCAGGAAGAAAGCCGGTTATTTTTTCTGGCAGGGGCTATTTCAGCTTCCACCTTGTGGTTTATAAGCCTGAGCATTGGAGGGCAGATGCTCGCGCCTCTGTTCAAAAAACAAATATCCTGGCGAATTCTTGATGGTCTGGTGTGTGTTACAATGTGGTTTATGGCTGTATTACTGCTCGCGGATAATCAGTTGACGATTATTTTACAATAAAGAATCCTGGTCCAAAGGAACAAATTTTTTGAATAGAACAAATAATCGCTGTAAACCGAGATTTTACCTTTGGGATGGTAAGCGGAATAAAGCCGGTAAGGATTACAATCATCCTTACCGGCTTTGATTTTTATAAAGCTTCCGGGTCACACAAATTCTCAGCTTTAGCTGCTACACGACCACAGCTTTTGCAGACGAATTTTCCGTCTTTGACAAACTTTTTATATGCTTCAAGATTCTTTTCAATAAAACCGGTGTTGTGTGCCATGCAAAGATGTGCCTCATGGCCGGGGTGGGGTTTTGTTATTTCCAAATCAAGCGGAAACCAGTTACTCATAATGTGCCTCCTTTTAAAAAAAAGATAGTTTGATCGGTTAATATAAGCCTTTTGGGTGTGTCATGGTTTTGAGTTGATTTCAAAACCATAACCTGTTTTTGCCTGTTTTTGCAATAATCAAATTTAAATCAAAATTTATGCAATAATTTTAGACAAATAGAGTTTAAAAAAGAAAATACCGTATTAAATCAAGTAAATAAATATTATATGATTTAATATAAATAATATTCTTGACAATGGAAATTAAATGTTATTAGGTAAACTACAACTTAACTTTGTAAAGCGCAAGTAAATATTTTAATCCTACAAAACAAATTTCCAGCTGATGCGTTTTTCAAATATACTGATTCAACGGAGGAAGCGTTATATGCCTGCTGAACTTCAAAAGAATATAAAAAAATTCAGAACTAAAAAGAAACTCACCCTTGAAAAATTAGCACAAAAAGCAGGTTGTTCCAAAGCGTATATATCCCAGGTTGAAAAAGGTGTAACTGCGCCATCGGTTTCAATGCTGGGTAAATTGGCAAAGGGGCTTGATGTTCAGGTTGCTGATCTGTTTCGTGGAAAAGACGTCTCAGACGGAAAAGAGTGCTGTTTGAGAAAAGCGGATCGCAGAAAGATAGAATACCCTGATGGTAAAACCACATCACAACTTTTAACCTCTGAAATATTTTTAAAAAAAATGCAGCCGCTTATCAGTACAATTAAACCGGGCGGCGCCTCAGACCTTTCAGAAAAGATTACACATATACCCGGTAGTGAAGAGTTTGTATTTGTATTGAAAGGCGAGGTTGAATTTGAAATAAATGCCCACCAGATTAAACTCAGAGAGGGCGATACCCTTTATTTTAACGGCGATATCCCGCATCATTGGGTGAATAGCAGCAATAAAATTGCGAAGGTGCTTTTCGTTTTTACACCGCCGATATGGTAAGAAAAATGGAGAAAATATGATGGAAAAAAACAAATTTAATGCGGTGAGTAAGATTACACGGCGCAAGGACGGCATGGCCAAAGTGACGGGTAAGGAAACCTACTCGTCTGACGTAAGACTACCCCACATGCTCTACGCCCGGGTCCTCAGAAGCCCTTATCCCCATGCAAGAATAAAATCCATTGATACAAGCGAAGCGGAAAAAATGGGCGTTGTCTGCATTACTTATAAGGACACACCTGATTTCAAGTATAATGAACGACAGGTGAGTATTCCTGAAAAGACTTACAGAGACCGGAACGTTTTGTCAGAAAAGGCACACCATGTCGGAGAAGGCTTTGCTGCTGTAGCAGCTAAAACTGAGGCTTTAGCTGAAAAGGCGGTACGTTCTATTAAAGTTGACTATGAAGTATTGCCCGGCGTATTTGATCCTTATGAAGCTATGAAACCCGGTGCGCCAAAAGTATATGATGAGATTCTCCTGGGTGAAAATGTATTGCCCATCGAAAATAACATTGCCTGTAAAAGACAGGTTAGTGAAGGCGATGTTGAAAAGGGATTTGCAGAAGCCGATTTTATTTTTGAACACGAATTTAAAACCGGTCGGGTTTATCATGCTCAAATGGAAACCAAGTCGGTTGTCTGCAGACCTGAACCTGATGGCGGTATCACTGTCTGGCCGACAACACAGTCCATCCATAACACCCGTCAACTTTTAGGCGCAATATTTGATATCCCGCTAAATAAAGTGAATGTTCATCGTGTTGCTATTGGCGGTGCTTTTGGTTCCAGCATTCAGATGAACACCTGTATCCCCATATCCGTTGCACTTGCACTGAAAGCACAAAAACCGGTCAAACTTTCTCTCACGCGTGAAGAGGATATGTATGATCACTGTAAATATCCATCCATTATTCATCTGAAATATGGTCTTAAAAAAGACGGAACAATTACAGCCGGAGAAATGAAAACGGTTGTTGATATCGGCGGCCATAATATTCAGGCCTATCCGTTGCTTGGTTGTATGTCCGGCTGGTTTGTCTCTTTATACCGGATGCCGCATCTGAATTTCGAAGGTACGGCCGTTTATACCAACAAGGCACCGGGATGTGCCATGCAGGGATATGGAAATCCCCAGGTTTCTTTTGCAGTTGAATCAATGATCGATATGATTGCCGAAAAGATGGGTATGGACGCTATTCAATTGAGACTGAAAAATTATGTCGGCCTTGGTGAAACATTCTGGGGCCAGGGGCCGACAGTTCGATCCATTATTCGTAGCTGCGGTGTTGAAGAGATGCTACTTAAAGGTAAGGATATGATCGAGTGGGATGAACGTATCAAGCCTGAAATGAAGACCGGCCGTTATCGCCGTGGTGTTGGCGTGGCCAGGGGCTTTCATACGTCCGGTACGGGCGCTCCGACACCGGGTGAAGTAATTGATTACTCCACTGCGATGGTAAAGGTGAATGAAGATGGTTCTGTGGATGTTTCCACCGCCCTGATGTGTCATGGCGGCGGAACACTTGAAGCTATTGCGAAAATTGCAGCTGAAGAACTGGGTGTGCCCATTGATAAGGTAGGCATATCACCGTCCGATACCCGTAATACGGGTTATGATGTGTGTACACATGCAACAAGAGGTATTTACTGCGGTGGCGCCAGTGTTCAGCGGGCTGCCAAAAAAGCAAAAGAAAGACTGCTTGAGTTTGCTTCCCGCCTTATAGATGTCAATCCTGAGGCGTTAAAAATATATCCCGAAGAGGGAACCGGCCAGGGTATTATTTACCTTCCCGGAACACTGCAAAAGAACATTTCAGTAGGTGAAGTGGCAAAAATGGCTCAGCTCAAGGGCTGGGGAACTGCAATCGGTGTCATCAGCCACAGGCAGGTAAATTGTCCGCCATGTTTCGTAACCAACTTTATTGAAGTTGAAGTGGATACATGGACGGGAGAGATTAAAACTACCCGCGCCGTCGCAGCAGTAGATTGCGGTACACCCGTTAATCCGGATCTTGCTGCAGGTCAGCTTGAAGGCGGGCTTTGCCGCGGTATTGGACTGGCGCTTCTTGAAGATACGGAATATGACACGGAATCCGGTGAACTCACATGCGGCGGCACTTTTGTTGACTATAAGTTCTATACGCCGGTGGATATGCCGCCGGTTGAACATGTCCGGACATTCTTTGCCACGACATATGAGCCTACAGGACCTTTTGGTGCGAAAGGTGTAGGAGAGGCTGCCAATAATGCAACAGCCGCAGCTGTTGCCAATGCCATTTATAATGCCGTTGGCATACGGTTTGCCGAGGCCCCGATGACACCTGAGGTTGTCCTTGCAGCATTACAAAAACAGGCAGGTGTGGAGAAATAAAATGAAAATGAATACCAGAATAATTTCACATGAATTTGATTATCATGCACCGGATACCATCCGGGAAGTACTTGAGATGCTGGATCAACATGGTTCCGATGCAAAAATTATTGCCGGTGGTACGGATTTGATTACCCAGATGAAAATGGGAAAACGTACACCATCACATGTTGTCGATATAAGAAAACTTAAGGATCTTCGTTATTATGTTGAGGGTGCTGTTATAAAAATTGGTGCGGGCAACAACTTTCGAAGTGTCATGGAACACTTTGCAAATAATGTTCCGTGCCGGGGTCTTTATGAAGCCATTTACTCAATTGGTAAAACCCAGGTGCTGAATATGGGAACCATTGGCGGAAACCTCAGCAATGGTTCTCCCAAGGCTGATACGGCGCCACCTTTGCTGACCTACAATGCCCGCGTAAAACTGCTCAGCCTTAAAAGTGAGCGGTTGATCGATCTCAAGGATCTTCATGTCGGTTACAATAAAACCGTTATGGAAGAAAATGAGATAATGACTGAAATTCAATTTGATGCATTGCCGAAAAATACCGCCGGCGCATTTGAGAAAAAGGCCCGTGTTGGTTCCGATATCTCGAAAATAACCTGTGCGGTAACCGTAACCAGGGATAACGATGTTTGCCGTAACTGCAATATTGCCCTTGGTGCGGCTGCACCGGTGCCAATGCGTGCGCCTGTTGCTGAATCCATAATGAAAGGCCGGCCGTTTTCCGACCAGCTGTTGGAAGATACAGCCTTGCAGGTAGGCCGGGAAATTAACCCACCCGCATACGGGCGAACAAGTGTTGAGTACAGACGTGAAATGGTTGCCGTCATGTTCAAGGATGGTTTTAAACGTGCATGGGAACAGGCCGGAGGAGATAAATAATGAAAAAACAGACTTTAAATTTAAATATCAACGGCGAAGATTTTGAGTTGAGGATTTTTCCCAATGAACTGCTCGTTAATGTTGTTCGCGAAACAGTCGGACTGACAGGCACAAAATATGCCTGCGGTACCGGACAGTGCGGCGCATGTACGGTGTTAGTAGATGATGAACCGGTTCTGGGTTGTATGACGCTGGCTGTTTCAGCAGCCGGTTCAAAAATTACAACCATAGAAGGCATTGCAGAACCGGACGGGAAACTTGATCCGCTTCAGGATGCATTTCTTAAAACAAACGCCATACAGTGCGGATTTTGTACACCGGGTATGATTCTTGTCGGTAAAGATCTTTTGAAAAAAAATACCAATCCAACAGAAAATGAGATCCGTCACCACATTAAAGGAAATCTTTGCAGATGCACCGGGTATAACGGCATTGTCAGGGCAATCAAAAAATGCCGGGATGATATGGCAGAACGGAATTTATGATTAAACAAACATAACCTAATATTTAAAGGGAGGGCATCATGTCAAAATTTTTAGAAGAATACACAAAAAGGACACCAACATCAGGTAAAGAAGCAGCACGTGCCCAGGCTATTATTCCGGGCGGGGTAGGAAGTGCCATTCAATTCTGGCCGCCATATCCGCTTTTTGTTGATAACAGTGAAGGCGCTTACGTGTGGGATCTGGATGGCAACAAGTATATTGATTATTCCATGTGTTATGCCGCCATGATCTCCGGACATGCCAATCCGATCGTTACAAAGGCGATTCAGGAGCAGGCCGAAAAAGGTGTTTTGTTTGGCCTTTCCGGAACCGTTGCCACTGATCTGGCAGAAGAGATTCAAAGGCGTTATCCCTCTATGGAGATGATGCGTTTTACCCAATCCGGTGTCGAAGCTACCATGAATGCTGTCCGTCTTGCCAGGGCAGCCACAGAAAAAATGGGCGTTATCAAATGTGAAGGCATGTATCATGGTGCCAGTGATACACTGCTGGTAAGCTGTGGCGTTCCAAGTAATACCCCGGCAGGTCCGGGCTGGATGCCGTCTCCGCATGTTGAAAGTGCGGGTATTCCTGCCGGATCTACAGATCATACCTATGTGGTTCAGTTTAACCATATTGAGAGTCTGGAATATTGCCTTAATAAGCATGCGGGCGAAATCGCCTGTTTTATCATCGAGCCATGCATGACCAATGGCGGTGTTATTCCGCCTGATCCGGGATATCTTGATGCTGTTCGTGAACTGACCATCAAACATAATGTTCTGCTGATATTTGATGAAGTAAAAGTGGGTTGCCGTCTTGCCATGGGTGGAGCGGCAGAACTGTATAATATCAAGCCGGATATTGTTACTTTGGCAAAAGCAATCGGCGGCGGAACTCCTTTGGGGGCATTCGGTGGTCGCCGAGACCTCATGAGCCTTATTTCACCGCTTGGCCCATCCATTCATTTTGGTACCTATAATGCCAATCCGCTGACAACTGCAGCCGGTCTGGCCTGCCTGAAAGAAGTAATGACCGAAGAGGCCACCAAACGAATCAATGAACTGGGTAAGAAATATGCAGCCGGTTTGGAAGCGATTATCAATAAACTGGGTCTTCCGGCCTGTGTGACCCATGAAGGTCCATTGGGCGGTATCCAGTTTGTACCGGAAAAACCGCATACCTATCGTCAGGCCAACCAGGGTAATAAGGCCATGTGGACGGAATACTGGTACGGCATGCTCAGCAAGGGTGTTATTCCGATGGGCAGCGGCTGGTTTGAAGAGTATTCAATATCTGTGGCGCATACTGAAGAAGATATTAATGAAACCCTTAATATTACTGAAGATGTGCTTGCTACTGTAAAGAAAAACCTGATGTAAAAAATCAGTTTTTAAAGGACTGATCGCCCGGCTTTAAAGACCCTGACCTGTTAAGCGATATTCATGCAAACCTGCCTCAGCCGGGCACCTTTTAAAAGAGTTAATCGGAAATAGTTAAAAAACAGGCTGCGCACGAGATGCGCAGCCAGAAGAAATAACTTTCTGATATAGAAATGGAATCTGTAGCCATGCCTCAAACATCTGAGAATAACATGATTCTCTCATTGAATAATATTACAAAAACATTTCCAGGTGTTGTTGCCCTTGATGATGTTCAGTTTGAACTTAGAAAAGGTGAAGTACACACTTTAATAGGTGAAAACGGTGCAGGCAAATCAACTCTGATCAAAATTATTTCAGGTGCTCATCAGGCAACAAGTGGTGAAATTATATTTGATAATGAAAAGATACTGATCAAGGATCCTCACCATGCAAAGCGACTGGGTATTTACACTATATATCAGGAAGTCATGTACATACCTGATCTTTCAATAGCTGAAAACATGTTTCTGGGCAGCGAGATATTGAAAAATGGCCTGATAAGCCATCGAAATCAGATAAAAGAGACCCGTAAATTGTTCGAAAAATTCGGCTATTCAATTGACCCGGAAAAGATGGCAAAGGATCTTAATGTTGCTGAATTAAGAATGATCAGTATTATCAAAGCACTGAATAACGACGTCAAAGTTCTCATTCTGGACGAACCTACTGCATCACTTACAGATCGTGAAAAAGATCTTCTGTTTAAAAATATTCGCCTTTTAAAAGAAAAAGGTACCGGGATTATCTATATTTCTCATCGTCTTGAAGAGCTAAAGGAAATTGGAGATCGTACCACGGTTTTTCGAAACGGCCAATATATAGACACGCTGGAACTGGAGAATGTTAAAGGCATAGATGATTTGGTGCCTCTAATGATAGGGCATGAAGTAAAAGATAAATTTCCAAAAATTAAAGCACAAATCGGTGAACCATTACTGCGTGTCAAAGGGCTCACACGGAAAGGGTTTTTTAAGAATGTGAGCCTGGAATGCCATGCAGGAGAGGTGTTGGGAATTTTTGGTTTGGTCGGATGCGGGTTTGAGGATGTACCCCGATCGGTATTTGGTGCAGAGGATTATGAAACCGGTACTGTCGAGGTCAACAGCGGGTTAAGTTTCAAAACCGTTAAAAAACAGAGCCCTAAGTCAGCATTAGATAAAAAAATTTCTTATATTCCTCGTGATCGAAAACATGAGGGGTTGATTATGAACCTTTCTATTAAAGAAAATATTGTCATGTCCTGTTACCACCGATTTGTTACAGCTATTGGTTTGATCAGGCGTAAAGCTGTTCGCGAAATTGCTAATCAGTATCGGGATATAATGCGAATTAAAGCACCGAATATGTCAACAAAAGTTGAAAATCTTAGTGGCGGTAATCAGCAAAAAGTCATTCTTGCCAGGTCTCTTTGTCACGGAGGAAAGATATTTCTTTTTAATGAGCCAACCGCAGGCATTGATGTCGGATCAAAAGTTGAGATTTACCAGGCCATGAATCAATTGACGGCTGAAGGTTCCGGAGTCGTCATGGTTTCATATGAATTGCCGGAGATTATGGGTATGAGCGATCGAATTATAATTATGTACAACGGACAGATAGTTAAAGAATTTAACATTGAAGACGCTTCCGAAGATGAAATACTGAAATATGCATTTGGGCATGGGAATGATGAAAATATAGCGGCTTAATTATCTCGTGGATCGAGGGGAACCGGTTAATATGGAAAAAAAAGTTGATAGCAATTTCGAAGATATGGCAAAGTTTAAATCGCCAAAGGAAATATTAACAAAAGTACATTCCAACATGGGAATGATGTTTTTCATACTGATAGCGCTCATCATTGTTATGGGCGTGATTAATCCGAGATTTCTTACTATAAACAATGGTATTATTGTAGCCAGACAGGCGAGTTTTCTGGCGCTTATCGCATGTGGGCAAATGCTGGTTATATTAACCAGCGGCGTAGATGTTTCCCTGGGCGCTATTATCGGGTTATGCAGTGTAACTGCTGCTATTGTGTCCAAACAGTTTGGTGCAACTGCAGGCTGGATTACACCCATATTTGTTGGCGGAGCTGTTGGTTTGCTTAATGGTGCGGTTGTTGCCTATTTTCGCATTGACTCTTTTGCCGTTACCTTGGGTACACTGTCCATCTGTAATGGTTTGGCATTGATTATATCCAGAGGACTCACTGTATATAATCTCCCGCCAACCTATAAAACATTGGCATATACAAATGTGCTGACTATACCTCTTCCGGTTATCATTACAATGGTGGTACTTTTGGGGATGTATATAGTCGTTTATCGAACACAGTTTGGCAGATATATATATGCATGCGGCGGAAATATTGAAGCATTAAGACTTACAGGCGTTAATGTCAATCGTGTGATGATGTGGATATTCGGCGTAGCAGGTGTCCTGACCGGAATATGTGCCGCTATGCTATCTTCCAGAATTAATTCAGGGCAGCCTCATCTTGGCGGCGCTTTAATGATGGAATCAATTGCCGCCTGTGTCGTGGGGGGGGTAACATTCAAGGGTGGTGTCGGCAATCTTGGCGGTGTGGTTATCGGCGTACTTTTTCTGGCATGTCTGTCAAACGGTTTTGACCTGATTGGCGTCTCTGCTTTTGTAAAACAGGTTGTTGTCGGTTCAATTATCATTCTTGCCGTCATCGTTGATAAATTAAAAAAATAACAACAGAGTTATATTGGATATGAAGAGTTTATCCGTAATTATAAGTAATGGAGATGTTACTGAAAAGGCCGATTTCTTAAAAGGAGGTGATAACCCGGAACTCGGAAATACTAATTAATTTATACTAAACAAGGATAGGAGACTAAAAAATGAGGAAGATTAAAAATATTTTATGCGTGTTAATTTTTATCACATTATTTTGCCCGTTTTTTGTGCAGGCGGATAGTTACAATGACGACTGGCAGGGGATTATTGCTGAGAACATCTATCCCTGGGGGTCACGTTTGTGGGAACCATGGGAAAGGGTAACACCGAAAAAGAAACTCACTATTGGTATTAGTGTCCCATCTCTTTCAAGCCCCTATTTTGTTAATCAGGTATATGGATATCTTACTGAAGCAGAAGCGGCAGGTGTTGGCGTAACGGTATTGGCTGCAAATGGTTATGAGGACCTTCAGGGACAAATAAGCCAGATTGAAAATCTCGTTCAAAAAGGTGTTGATGCGCTTATTGTTGCGCCAATCAGCGCAGAAGGGCTTGCTGCAATAACAGAAGAAGTTGTAGATAACGGTACGCCGGTTTACTTTATTGGTGAAGCTGCCATTACAGATAAACTTGCCGGCTATGTATGTGAAAACGACTTTGATTTCGGCTATAAGGCAACTGACTGGCTCTGTAAGAAGCTTGATGGAAAAGGTAAAATAGCTATCCTGCCTGGTCCGGCTGGTAGCACCTATACAGAGGCGATTAATAAAGGTGCACACTACGCATTGAAAAACTATCCTGACATTAAACTCGTTGCAGAAAAATGGGGGGATGCCGAAGATCCTGCAGTTGGTCAGTCCGTTGCAGAAAATATCCTTAACGCTCATCCTGATCTGGATGGTTTCTTTGTCGTTGAAGCCCAGGCACATGGTGTCGCCAATGCACTTAAAGAGGCAAAGCTGACTGAAAAAGTTCATCTGGCTATTGCATATCCTTTCCAGGAAACCCTGCCATATATTCAAGATGGTTCCATCGATTATGGTGTT
The DNA here is from genome assembly GCA_021737275.1 of Desulfobacterales bacterium. Taxonomy (GTDB): domain Bacteria; phylum Desulfobacterota; class Desulfobacteria; order Desulfobacterales; family JAIPEE01; genus JAIPEE01. Next base: position 43,773 of record JAIPEE010000020.1, on the reverse strand, counting down.
ACGGGCCACTCTCTGACAAATGCGAGAATACTCATCAATATGGTTGTCAGAAATCATAATAAGGAAAATGCAGTACCTAAGTATGTATGGACACCCGGTCTTGAAATACTTCAAGATAATGTTGATACATTCCCGAAAAGTCATGTGTGGGCACCTGAAGGTTGGAAACCACCGTCATCTATGGTTCTGAAAGCGAAATAATAAGTTGTTATTGGTTAAAGTCTCCTGCAATTAAATGCAGGAGGCTTTTTTTTTAAATGTTAGTAAATGTGGCTTTTTCCAAGAACTTTTACCATTATTGAAGTAAGTTGGCTTGTTATATATGGGAACTGTATAATACGTCCGGAAATTTATTGGGGAGGAAGCATTAATGGAGACGAATTTTAGCGAACTGTTTTTTGTCATACTATATTTTATCGGTATGATTGTCGTCGGTGTTGTAATTACTAAGCGGGTAAAAGGTAGTGAGGACTATCTGGCGGCGGGCAGGAACTTGCCTGGATGGTTGGTTACGGCCACACTTTTTGCAACATGGTGGGGTGGTGGAACAGTTTTAGGTGGTTCCGGTGCCGCTTTTCATGATGGTTTTCATGGTGTGATCTATGATCCGTATGGAGCCGGTCTTACCTTGCTTTTAGCCGGTCTGTTTTTCATGAAGATCGTCCATGATGCAAAAGTAAACACAGCCGCACAGTTTTTCAGCTGTCGTTATGGAACATGGGCTGCCAAATGGGCCGGTATTATGATGGTTCCTACCTATTGCCTGTGGGCCGCTGTCCAACTGGTCGCAATAGGCAAGATTTTTGAGTTTGTTCTGGGATGGCCATATGCGGTAGCTATTTTAATAGGTGCGGCTATTGTTATCTTTTATACTGTATTAGGCGGTATGCTGGCTGTTGCATGGACCGATTTCTTCCAGGTAATCATCCTTCTCGTTGGTTTAATTGTTATATTTCCTTTATCCGTTAAGTTCGCCGGTGGCTGGGATGCTGTTGTAGCAGCAACTCCGGCACATTTTTTCAAAATTTTTCCGGCAGAAGGATCCGCAATGGCAACACCTGATTTGGGTGGGTGGTTATGGTGGCTGGGTGCACTTTTAGGTGTTGGACTGGGAACACTTGCTGCACCGGATTTATATCAGAGAGCCATTATTGCAAAAACCGGAAAAACAGCTGCAACAGCTTCTCTGGTTAGTGGTGCAGGGTATTGGATTTTAGGCGCCATTCCGGTTTATCTCGCATTTGTAGCAATTACGTTAATTGCCAACGGTACCCTTTCTCCGGAATTGTCTGAGTTAGTTACCGAAGACAGTGAAAAACTGATTCTGGTTCTGATTCGTCTGGTACTTCATCCGGCACTGGCGGGCATTTTTATTGCATCGCTGCTTGCAGCCGTTATGTCATCTGCGGATTCTGCAATTTTTGCACCTGCAGCGATATTGTCCAATGATTTGTATAAACCCTTACATAAAAACATTAAGGGTGAAGCGCTTAGTGATAAGGGACTTACAAATGCAACCAGAATAACAGTTGTGATAGTTGCATCTACTGCTCTGTTAATCGGGTTTTTCTATGACAATATGTATGATCTGCTTATTGTAGCATTTCAGATGCTTTTCCATGTTCTGTTTTTTCCTCTTGTTCTTGGTGTCTATTGGAAAAAAGCAAATGCACCGGGTGCTGTTTCAGCCATGATTACGGGGTTTGTTCTTTCCGTGGGCTGGATGTTTATCGAAGGAAGCATGTTTACTGAGCCTGAATGGTTATGGGCTCTTGGTCCTGGAACGGTTGGCGGCATAGTTATGGTGATTGTTTCTCTGGCTACTGAGAAGAGCCATGCACCGTTACCACTGACTTCTACAGATGGAGAAATTCTTAAGTTTGCAGAGTTGGCAAAATGATAGTCTGATATGTGATGCGGCAGGGCAATACAACTTTAAAAGGGTTTGGACTGAACATAGTTTATCATTTTGGATAATACTATATATTGGAAAACTGAAACGAGAAAAATTTATTTTCTTTAAATTCAAAAAAATAAATGAATACAGATATATAAAAAATTTGAACTAATAAAAAAATATAATAAAAAAGATTGACATTATTTAAATATCCTATATGTTGGACATAAATCCAATAAACAGGATTGATCACCTGTTTTTTTTAAGGAGAATTCTGTCAATGAACGAAGTCGGCGAAAAACTCAAATCACTCAGGCTTTTAAACGATATAACCCTTCAGGAATTATCAGAAACTTCCGGCGTATCCAAAAGTCTGTTAAGTCAGATTGAAAGGGGTGCATCCGTTCCAACCGTATCCAGACTACAAAAAATTGCAGAGGCTTTTGGTTTGTCTATGTCTGCTTTTTTTGCTGAGGTGGAGGCAAAGGCTAATGGTGATAACGGAAGCGGAAAAAGAAATACAGATCTTCCAGCTGCAGTTTTTCGGGAAGAGGTAAAACCAATTATTGTTCGCAAAAATCAGAGAAAAAAGCTGATTACGCCATGGGGTGCAACGATGGAAATGTTATGCCCTGATCTTCAGCATAAGCTTGAATTGATCTACCTTCACTACCCGGTTGGATCAAAAGCGGAAAACACTTACGCACATCAGGGGGAAGAGTGCGGGCATATTATCAAGGGATGTCTGAAGGGACGGATTGGCGATGAGGATATTACTCTGGAAGCAGGAGACAGTGTCTATTACGCCAGTACAATCCCGCATCAATGGTATAATGATGGAGATTCAGAAGTGGTTGCAATATGGGCTGTAACACCACCGTCTTTTTAATGCCTATTGGTAGAATACTTAGCTTTAAGCACGACAGGCTTTTTACATTATATTTTAGTAATGAGGTAAAATATGAATAACATGGAATTTTTAAAACCGGCAAGCCTTGAAGATTTGTTTCAGATGACAAAGGCGCATAAGGATGAAGTCACATTTATCGCAGGTGGGACAAACCTTATTCCGCAAATGGAAAGAGGCGTAGAATCGCCATCGTTGATAATTGATGTAAGCGATTTGCAGGAGATGTCCACTATTACGGAAAATGGTAACATTATTTCAATTGGTGGTTCGGTAACCATTGCTGATATTGCAGCTGACAGCATCATCAAGACATGTGCGCCTGTACTGGCTGATGCTGCGCTTCAGTTAGGCAACCCCTTGACTCGTAATCGTGCCACCATTGGCGGAAATCTGGCAGATGCTTCCCCCTGTGCGGATACAGCGCCTCCTTTAATGACACTTGAGGCAACTGTTCATATTGCTGATGTTGACGGTAATATCAAGGATGTTCCCATAAGCAAATTTTATCTGGATTACCGGTTCACCGCATTAGGCAGAGGTGATGTGATAACAAAAATTTCATTTCAAAAACAGGGTAAATCTCAAAAGGGAAATTTTTCAAAAATAGGTTTGAGAAAAGGTTCGGCAATTTCGGTTATTAATATGGCCATATTGCTTGATTTTGATCATGATACCTGTAAACAGGCGAGAATTGCCATGGGTTCTATTGCCGCGACACCGATTCGCATTTATAAAGTTGAAGAACTGCTTGAAGGTAAAAAAATTAATGATGCGCTCATAGAAGAGTGCGGCGAACTGGTCAAAACGGAAATATCGCCCATCACTGATATCCGGGGATCTGCAGAATACCGTACTGCTGTTGCTGCGACACTTTTGAAAAGAAATATCAAAAAGGCGATATTATAGGAGACGACAAAATGAAAACCTATCCGGTAAAAATAAAAGTAAACGGTAAATGGAAAGAAGCAGCGGTAACGGCAAGAGATACACTTCTGGATGTACTTCGAAAAAAATGGTTAGCCTATGAAGTCAAAAACGGCTGCAGTGAAGGGGATTGCGGTGCATGTACGGTAAATCTCAACGGTAAGACGGTTAATGCCTGCCTTGTGCTTGCACTTCAGGCAAACGGTAAGGAAGTTACTACGCTTAAAGGAATCGGGACAGAACAAAACCCTCATCCCATTCAGAAGGCTTTTGTTGAAAAGGGCGGTATCCAGTGCGGATTTTGTTCGCCTGGCATGATTATGTCGTCAAAGGCGTTATTAGACAAAAACCCTGTTGCAAGCCGATCCGAGATCAGGGAAGGACTGTCCGGAAATCTTTGCCGCTGTACAGGATATCATAAAATAGTTGATGCGGTTGAACATGTTGCTAAAAACAACCAGTCATAAAATTGGAGATTTGAGCAATGTTTGAAAAAATAATCGAAAATCAGGATAAACCAAAATATAATGTAATAGGAAAGCCAAAGCCGCGTCATGATGCATGGGAAAAAGCACTTGGTAAAACAAGGTATGCGGATGATTTTACACAACCGGGCATGCTTTATGCCAAAGTTCTGCGCAGTGAATATGCAGCAGCAAATCTGATTTCCATTGATACCGGTGAGGCAGAAAAACTTCCCGGTGTAGAAGCGGTATTGACGGCTAAAGATGTCCCCAAAAATGAAACGGTAACAAAGTTCGGTCAAACTCATGAAGTTGGTGGCTTTGAAGGGTTTTATAGGGTTCTGGCTGATAAAAAGATTCGTTTCAAGGGTGAAGCGGTTGCACTGGTGGCCGCAGAAACGCCGGCGATTGCAGAACAAGCTTTAAAGCTGATCAAGGTAGAATACGAACCGACCGAGGGCGTTTATGACCCCATTGAGGCATTAAAGCCGGATGCTTATTTGGTTGGTGAAAAAGAGACCAATTTAATATGCAGCTATAAAGTTATTAAGGGCGATATCGAAAAGGGTTTTGAAGAATCCGATTTGATTGTAGAAAATACGTATAAAACCCAGATGGTTGACCATGCATACCTCGAACCTGAAAGCGGTGTGGCCTGGATTGATGAAAGCGGCATTATTGTTATTCGTGCTTCTACCCAGGTTATTGAGCATTTCAGGGGTATAGCAGACGTGCTTAATATTCCCAGTAACAAAGTCAGGGTAATTGCACCCATGGTAGGCGGCGGCTTTGGCGGTAAGGAAGATATTACGGTTGAAACCTTTATTGCCTTACTGGCCATGAAAACGGAGCGACCGGTTTCTTTAACTTTTACACGTGAAGAATCAATTCTTGCTCATGGCAAGCGACATCCCTATGTCATGCAATACAAGGTTGGTGTAAAAAATGATGGAAAGTTGGTAGCACTCGAAGCCAAACTTATTTCAGACGCCGGCGGATATATTTATCTGAGCCCATGGATTTTGATGTATTCCACTGTAACGGCTGCCGGTCCTTATGATTATACCCATGTAAAAGTTGATACGCATTCCGTATTGACCAACAACACCTTTGCCAGTGCAAATCGCGGATTTGGCGGTGTACAGCCCTGTTTTGCTTATGAAAGCATGTTGGACGAAGTTGCAGAACGCCTGGGTATGTCTCCCCTTGAACTCAGAAAGAAAAATTATCTGCACACAGGAGATGCGCTCGTAACCGGAAGAGTTCTTGAACATGCTGTTGAAACGGAACAGACAGCAGAGAAAGCACTGGCTGCTTTGGGAGAACCTTCAAAACCAAAATCATCGTCACACAAGGTAGGGCAGGGCTTTGCTTCGGGTATGCTGAGTTACGGCCGAATGTGTTTTCTGCATGATACGTCCAGGTCATATGTCAGTATTGAACTTGACGGCAGTGTTATTGTACGTTGTGGCGTGCAGGATATCGGTTGTGGTCAGTGCTCATCCCTTGCCCAGATTGCGGCAGAGGTACTGGGTGTGCCCATGGAAGAAATTACCGTCTATTTTGGAGATACCGCCTTAACACCCCTGGCTGGTACCACCACTGCAACCCGTCAGTTATATATGTCCGGTAATGCAACCCTGAAGGCAGCAAGGGCAATACGTGATACAATTTTGAAAAAATCCGGCGAAATTCTGGGCATTACACCTGAACGTCTCGAACTAAGGGATAAGCGGATTTATATTAAAAAAGGACCACAATGTACAACCAGTTATGGCGGAAGTCGTGGTGATATTATTTCATCTGAAATTTGTGTTGATATAAACCAGGACCGTTATCTTGATCTGGTTGCCGTCGTTAAGGCCTGTGCAGCGGATGGCTTGTCTTTGTCAAATCTTGCACAATTTAATGCACCGGCCAGGGAGTTGGTAGATTTTACAACCGGCCAGGGCCAGGTGTTTACAGATTTTACATACGGAACACATGCCCTGGAGGTTAGTGTTGATACGGAAACCGGCGATGTTGAAATACTGAAATATATTTCCTGTTACGATGTTGGGCAGGCGATTAATCCCTTAAGTGCCGAGGGCCAGATGGAAGGCGGTGCCATATATGGTCTGGGGCAGGGTATGTGCGAAGATGTTATTCTGGAAAAAGGAATTACAAAGACGCCCACTTTTGCCGAATATCTTATACCGACGTCAATGGATGCACCGGATATAACTTCTATTCTGGTTGAGTCCGGCGGCGGTGTCGGTCCGTTTGGCGCAAAAGGTATTGGTGAGCCCTCCTGTGTGCCGTCTTCTCCGGCCTTTACCAATGCCGTTTCCAACGCTATTGGTGTCCGTTTTTATGATCTTCCGGTGACAGCTGAAAAGATTATGAGGGCATTAGGAAAAATATAATGAAAAAAATAGGCATAATTACTATTGGACAGTCCCCCAGGGTTGACGTTGTGAATGAAATGGGGCAGATGATCGGCGGCCATATTGATATCATAGAAAGAGGTGCGCTGGATGGTCTGTCCCTTGAACAGGCAAAAGCATATGCCCCGGAAAAAGAGATGATGCCGCTTTGTACCCGAATGAAAGACGGTACGGAAGTTATGGTTGCCAAGGAAAAACTGATTCCCGGAATTCAGGATGCCGTAGATGAGCTGAATCAAAAACAGGTTTCAGCCATTATGCTTTTATGTGTAGGTGATTTTCCCAAATTTAAATCGGATTGTCTGATTGTAGAGCCCAAACGTGTTGTTGTGCAGAGCGTTGCCGGCCTGATTGATGAACATCACCATCTTGGTATTCTGCTTCCTGTCCCTGAACAGGAAGCATGGGCAAGAAAAACATTTGGACCGATTACAAAGAACATTACGATTACGGAAGCATCTCCATATAGTAATCCTGAAAAGTTAAAAATGGCAGCAGATACGTTTAAGAATGCCGGATGTGATTTAATGGTCATGTTTTGTATGGGATTTAACAAAACACTGGCAAAAGTGTTCAGAGATCAAATGGATATCCCGGTGATGGTGTCAAGTTCAATGCTGGCAAGAGTTATGGCGGAAATAATGGAATGACCCGGTTTATTTAGCTGTATTATAAATATGAGGCTTGGTCAAAAACTTCTGAAATAAATATCGATTGTTAAAAATTATGCCCTGTGGGCTTAGCCCAAAGCCTGGTCCTTTGGGTCAGGATATTTACTTCCTCTCCCCAGGCTGGAGGGGATTAAATGGGGAGAGGGATTAGAAAGTATTACTATGGCAGAAAAAATAATCGGTATTCTCGGCGGAATGGGACCCGAAGCAACCATTTTCCTGTTCAATGAAATCGTGAAACGAACCCCTGCTGAAAAAGATCAGGATCACCTGCAAATCGTTATTGCAAATAATCCAAAAGTTCCTGACCGTACGGCAGCGATTATCGGAAACGGGGAAGATCCGGTTCCTGAAATGGTCAAAAGCGGAAAAATGCTGGAGCGGGCAGGGGCAGATTTTATTATTATGCCCTGTATGTCGGCACACTGCTTTCTTGAAGGCCTCAAAAAGGAGATATCACTTCCCGTTATTTCAGCTTTGGAAGAACTTTCAAAATTCATCCGTATTAATCACCCGGATGTGAAAACAGTGGGAATGCTGGCTACATCCGGATCTATTAAGGCCGGTTTGTTTCAGGAGAAACTGCTGGAAAATAATATCAACACCATCACACCTGAAGTCCGGAATCAGGAAGCTGTTATGTCTGCCATATATTCAATAAAAGGTGATCCGGGATATAAGCTAAGAGCCGAAAATAAGGCAAAACTTATCGCAATATCTGAAGCTCTTATCGAAAAAGGTGCCCAGGGAATTATAGCAGGTTGTACAGAGATTCCCCTGGCACTTGATCCGGAAGATATTACCTTACCTCTATTTAATCCCATGATTGTGCTCGCTGAAGCAGCTATCAGAGAAGCCTCAAACTAAGGAAATATATATCATGAGTGAAGTTACAGATATTGCAATTATAAACGGTACAATTGTCAGCGGTACCGGTATGACAAAAGGTGATGTTTATATAAAAAACGGCGTAATTGAGGAAGTTACCGCTGATTCCTGTGACCGTCATGCAACCCGGACAATAGATGCAGCCGGAAAATATATATTGCCGGGTATCATTGATGCACACCTTCATCCGGTTTATGCAGACAGAATCGATACAATTTCAAAAGCGGCCGCTATGGCGGGTATTACAACCCTGATTCCTTATATTGGCGCTGTAAAAGCATGGGGAGAGACAAAGGGCCTTATTGATGCCATTGATGATTTTATTGCTGAAGGTGAAAAAACATCACTTGTAGATTTCAGCATACACTGCACATTGCTTCAGAATGATGTGAAGGATGCGGCTGCATCTATTCCCAAACTCATTGAAAAAGGGATTATCTCTTTCAAGGGTTTTACCGCCTATAAAAAACGCGGAATGAAACTTGAAGATCATGAGCTGCTGGATATTATGAAAATTATTGCAGCGCATGAGGGTGCGATTATGGCGGCCCATTGTGAAAACGGTGATATTATCGATTACTTTGAGCAGAAATTTATTGCTGAAGGCCATGAAACACCGGAATACTATCCGCCGTCTCATCCCAATCTGTCTGAATCGGAAGCCATATACAGATTTCTGACACTGGGCAAGGTTACCGGTTGCCCCATCTATATTCCTCATGTAAGTGCAAAAGAATCACTTGCCGTTATCAGACAGTTTAAAGAGAGGGGCGGCGAACCTGAGATTTATGTGGAAACCTGCCCGCACTACCTTACACTGACGGATGATGAAATGACAAAACGGGGTGCCATTGCCAAAATGTCACCACCGCTCAGAAAGCGGGCAGACATTGATGCGCTCTGGGAGGCCGTTAATGAAGGACTTATTGATGTTATCGGTTCAGATGCAGCCGGCCATACCATTGAGAAAAATGGCCCCCTTTGGGATAATATCTTTAATGCACCCAATGGAATTCCCGGTCTGGACACCTTGTTTCAAATTACTTATGAAGAAGGCGTAAATAAGAATATTATTAAACTGCCGCAGCTGGTGGCACAGGTTTGTGAAAACCCGGCCGGAATATTCGGTCTTTTTCCGAAAAAGGGTGCCGTTATGCCGGGCGCAGATGCGGATATGGTTGTATTTGATCCTGAAATTATACGCACCATTCCTGAAAAAAATGAATATCTGAATGTAGATTACAGTATGTATGAGGGACGTGAATGTAAAGGGGCGCCGGTACTTGTTATGCAGCGGGGCAACATATTGATGGAAAATGGTGTATTGAAAGGCGAAGCCGGGCAGGGTGAATTTTTGCCGGGAAACAGATAAATACTGAACAGAAGTTTTTTGTATTCTTACTCGCAATCTTTTTTTATTCGTTGGATTAAGAATAAGCGTACGATTACGAAAAAAACAGGAGCGGAGCATGTCATACAAATATGATTTAATCATTAAAAACGGTACAGTGGTAGATCCGGTAAATAAGCGAAATGGTGTTATGGACATCGGAATCAGTAATAACAAGGTTTCGGAGGTTGCACCGGAAATTGACACCTCCCTTGCAGAAGAGAGCATCGATGTTTCCGGAAAATATGTTGTGCCGGGTATTATAGATCTTCATGTCCATGTCTCTTCATGGCTGGGCGGTGGATATGGTCATAAAATGATGGCTCTTGCCGGTGTGACGACTGCCCTGGACATGTCAGGGCCGGTTGACAGTGTTATCGCCAATGCCAGGGACTATGGAACAGGGCTAAACCTGGCTGCACTTCAGTATGTCAGGGCCGGAGCAACTGTAAAAGATTCCAATCCCGGGAAACAGGAGCTTGAAGAACTGCTTCAAAAAACGCTTGAGGAGGGCGGCTACGGTTTTAAAATTCTCGGCGGCCACTATCCCCTTACGCCTGAAGCAACGGCCCTTGCCATAGAGATTGCTCACGAAAATAATGCTTATCTTGCTTTTCATGCCGGAACGATAGAAACCCGCTCCAATATTGAAGGTTATCATGAGGCCATAGATCTGATTGGCGACCATCCTGTTCATTTGGCGCATATCAACAGTTATTGCCGGGGCCGGGTAAAGGATTGCCTGGTTGAAACGGAAGAGGCCATCAGGGCTTTGTGTGATAACGAGCAGATCTGCTCCGAATCATATCTCGCAGCAATCAACGGCACAAGCGGAATGTGCGTTGATGGTGTGCCTGGAAGCCAGGTGACCGCCATGTGTCTTGAAAAGGGCGGATTCCCGGTAACGGAAAAGGGCCTTGAGGATGCCATTATGTCCGGATGGGGACAGTTGAATATGGAATCCGGTGGTAAAATGATGCTGGCTACCGGAGAAAATGCTGTAGCATGGTGGCGTAAGAAAAATATGGATACGACAGTCAGTTTTGCAGTTAATCCGGAGATCCCCCGCCTTCGTCTGGCAACAGCCAAAAGAGAATCCGGTGATTTTGTAGTGGATTGTATCAGTACGGATGGTGGCGGCATTCCAAGAAATGTTACGGTTGAGATGGGGCTGGCACTGGTAAAACTCCAGGCGCTGAGCATGGAAGGTTTTGTTCTGAAAACAAGCAGAAACCCGGCCGGGATTCTTGGGCTTGAAAATAAGGGTCATCTGGCAGAGGGTATGGATGCTGATATTACCGTACTGGATCTTAAAAAACAAAAACCGGTTATGACAATGGCCAATGGTGATGTGATTATGTGGAAGGGGCAGGTCTTCGGGAAAAGTACCCGCTTTCTTACAACACCTGCCGGAGAAAAGAACGTAAGGGAAAACGGCCTTGAGGTAAGTGTTGTTGACCCTGAAAAAACACCGTTCTACCGGAGAGGCAGCTTTAATTAATAGACATCAGGGCTGAAAGAATACAAAAAGCATCATTCCCGCGAAAGCGGTAAACTATGGCAATTATATCTCGCTTTGTTGTATCTTTAAAAAGATAAGGAAATAATAGTGAGGCCAAAAAATTGAGCGATAAATATTACAGAAAAATCAAAATTGAAGATGCCGTCGGAACCGTTCTTGTTCATGACATGACAAGGATTATTCCGGGAAAATCAAAAGGTGTCGGCTTTAAAAAGGGGCATATTGTATGTAAGGAAGATCTTCCTGAATTATTGAAAATCGGAAAACAGCATGTCTATGCACTTGACTTGCCGGACAATCAACTCCATGAAGATGATGCCGCCCTTCGCATCGCAAAAGCAATATGCGGTGAACACCTTGAATGGAGTGAACCGCGGGAAGGAAAATCCGCTATATCCGTTACATGTAACGGCCTGCTCAAAATCAATACAACCGGTCTTAAAAAAATTAACCGGATAAGCGATATTATAATTGCTACCATTAAAACGGAATCAATCTGTCAAACCGGTAAAAATGTTGCGGCAACACGTATTATTCCACTGATCATACCTGATAAAAGAATAAAAAAACTTGAAGAGATCGCTTCAAAATATCAACCGATACTTGAAGTTAAACCATTCAAGAAAATGCGTGTCGGTGGAATTGTTACCGGTTATGAGATTTACAACGGTCTTATTAAAGATGAGTTTGATAAATATGTCGGACAAAAGGTTATTGACTACGGGTGTGATTTTGTAAAGAAGATTGTTGTGCCGGACGAACCGGATAAAATTTCAAACGCTGTTAAAGAACTCAAAGATCTCGGATGCGAATTGATATTAACAACCGGGGGCATGTCTGTTGATCCGGATGATGTTACCCGTCAGGGGATCAGAAAGTCCGGTGCAAAGATTTTGTTTTACGGGACACCTGTTTTGCCCGGGGCCATGTTCCTTTATGCAAACCTTGGAAATATAACGATCATGGGACTGCCGGCATGTGTCTTTTTTCATAAGGCGACGATGTTTGACCTGATGCTGACCAGGGTTCTTGCCGGTGAAAAGATAACAAAAAACAAGATAGCGGATATGGGCCATGGCGGATTGTGCATGAACTGCAAGAGATGTGTTTTTCCTGACTGCCCGTTCGGAAAGTAAGCTTTTTATAATTCTTAATCGGAATCGTACTTTTACTCGTAATCAAAATTTATGTTTTATGGAATTAAGATTAGGATTAAAAGAGCTGATACTATAATTCTCAAACTAAGGAAAGTTCTGTGGATAACAACGTTCAAAGACCTCTTCGTGATTTAACCATAGCCATTAAAGGCGCCGGTGAAATAGCAACCGGCGTTGCCTGGCGGCTTTTTCAGGCTAATTTATGTAAACTATTTATGATGGATGTTGACCAGCCGCTTGCCGTAAGGCGTCAGGTGTCTTTTTGTGAAGCCATTCATGAAGGAAGTAAAACGGTTGAAAATGTTACGGCGGTTAACGTTAATAGCGCAGATGAATTCAAAAAGGTATGGACCGGCAAAAACATTCCGGTTCTGGCTGATCCCAAATGGGAAAGTATTGGCCGGATCATGCCGGATGTTGTTGTTGATGCGATCATCGCCAAGCAGAATCTTGGTACTTCGGTAAATGAAGCTGCCCTGGTCATTGGGCTAGGCCCGGCCTTTATCGCTCCGGATGAAGTTCACATGATTGTTGAGACAAACCGGGGGCATAACCTGGGAAGGATTTTACTTGAAGGCAGTGCAGAACCCAATACCGGCATTCCCGGAAGTATTGGCGGATATACTGTTGAGCGGGTTTTGAGAGCACCTGCAGAAGGGGTGTTTGTCTCTTATAAAATGATTGGCCATCGCGTTGCAACGGGCGATGTCATCGGTGTCGTTAATGATACACCCGTTATGGCCCGGATTGACGGTGTGATAAGAGGTATGATCAAGTCGGGTATCATCGTCAGTAAAGGACTCAAGATCGGAGATATCGATCCCAGGGGTGAGATCAGCTATTGTGATACAATTTCAGAAAAGGCAAGGGCCATTGGAGGGTCTGTTCTTGAGGCAATATTAAGAAAATTTAATTGATGGCGGTTATCTGATTTTACGATACCGGGAATTTAAAAAGATCTTTATTGACGGCACCATGCCGCTTCGGATTACTTTGCTCCAGATGAATTAATTTACTAAAATGTATGAAAGCCTTTCAATAAACCTTGTTCCGTTATGGCTCTCTTTAAAAGTGGCCTGTTGTGCTACCCTTATCGCATTTTGTTTTGGGGTTCTTCTGGCTTACCTAATTTCAAAATCAAAATTTCATGGAAAAGATTTAATTGATGCTATTCTAACGCTGCCACTTGTTCTGCCGCCGACTGTCCTGGGGTATTATCTCATTGTCATATTGGGCCATAATGGAATACTGGGATCATTTTTAAAAGATGTTTTGGGTATTTCCTTAATATTTACATGGCAGGGCGCTGTAATTGCAGCGTCCGTTGTTTCGTTGCCGCTGGTTTATAAATCAGCCAGGGCAACATTTGAAAATGTGGATAAAAATGTTGAAAATGCAGCAAGGACGTTGGGTTCAAATGAAGTTGTCGTTTTTTTAATAATTGCTTTTCCGTTGGCCTGGAGAGGGATTCTGGCCGGTTCAATGCTGGCTTTTGCCAGATCCCTTGGAGAATTCGGTGCGACACTGATGATCGCCGGAAATCTTCCCGGAAAAACCCAGACTTTATCCATGGCAGTTTATGATGCCGTACAGGCCGGGAACAGCAGACTTGCCTCAACACTTGTTCTGATTACTTCATGTGTGGGCATGAGCGTTTTGTATCTTTCAGCTAAACTCTTAAAGCGCCAGAATCTTAACGAGAGTTAAATTGCTATTTTGTAAACAATTTTTTATATATTATAATAATCACTTGAACAGGGCCGGAAGATATTTTCCGGAAATGGTTTTAAAAATTCCTGAGTAACGATATGAATATAGATGTATCCATAAAAAGGCAATATAGCTCAAAAAGCCGTAATTTCAACCTGAGCGCTTCCTTTCACTCTTCGGACCAATTTGTTGTGATCTTTGGCCCCTCCGGATCCGGTAAAACATTAACGTTTAAGATTCTTGCCGGTCTTGAAAAACCTGATGCCGGCCGGATTGTCTTTGGTGACCGGATCCTTTTTGATTCAGAAAAAAAAATTAATATTCCTGCCAGACACCGGAATATCGGATATGTTTTTCAAGATTATGCATTGTTCGCCCATATGAATGTTGCTGAAAATGTCGGTTTCGGTTTAAATCATGGTTATAAACGGTTAACTGAATCGCATCGGAAAAGTATTGACGATTTTCTGGATCTGTTTGAAATAAGTGATCTGGCCCGTTTAATGCCGCATGAAATATCAGGAGGACAAAAGCAGCGGGTTGCCCTGGCAAGGGCGCTCATCCTGAATCCGGATATGCTGCTCCTGGATGAGCCTTTTTCAGCATTGGATCCTCTGTTGAAAGACCGGCTCAGAAACGGTTTGATTGATGTTCAAAATCGGTTTGAAGTTCCTGTTATTATGATCACTCATGATCCTGAAGATATTGACACCTTTGCAGAAACACTGGTGGTCTATGAATCCGGAGAGGTGAAACAGGTGTGCCCCTATTATCAGCAACAGGGAAAAGGCGTATTACTTGATGGAATTATGTCATCGATGTTGCTTTCATAATCATAATGTAGTTATAAAAACAGTATGGTTATGAGGCGGACTCAAAATAAATATATTGATGTACTTCATTTAAACGGCAGCGGTGTGATCAGTATTGTCGGTTCAGGCGGTAAAACAACATTGATGTATCGCCTTGCACATGAATTGAGTGAGGCCGGTAATACTGTTTTAACCACTACAACTACAAAAATATTTTTACCGACGCATGAACAATCACAGGATATTATTATCTCTTATGACGTGGATGATGTTATTCGCCAGACCCGTATCATGCTTCACAAAACAAGTCATATTACTGCAGCAAATGATTTTGACCCGGGTAAAAATAAACTGATCGGTTTTGATTCGGGAACGGTTGACAAACTCTGGCAGTCCGGGCTTTTCCAATGGATTATTGTAGAAGCCGACGGTTCTGCACAAAAACCATTAAAGGCACCGGCTGATCACGAACCGGTTATACCGGACCCGACAACACATCTGATTGCCGTAGCCGGGCTGGATGGTGTGGGGATGCCGTTGGAAGAAAAGTGGGTGTTCAGGCCACACCTGTTTACAGCACTTACGGGTTTACAGCAGGGTGAGACCGTTACACCCGAATCCATTTCAACGGTGATGCTGCATGAAAAGGGTGTTATGAAAGGTTGCCCCGGCCGGGCAAAAAAGATTGTTTTGTTAAACAAGGCAGATTGTCAGGATGGACTTGAAAAAGGAAAGCAGGTTGTTACTGTTCTTAAAGCGCAGAAGGGCATAGAACTATCGCACATATTGATTGGATGTGCCTGTAACGAAAAGAGCAATATTGAAATATTTTAAATATACGGCAAACGCAGGAGTACTATGATGGAAAACGATTTTATAAAAATATCTGAGCTGTTGAGTCAGGGAAAGAATCTGGTACTGGCAAGAATTATAAAGCATTCAGGGTCAACACCACGATCAATCGGCACACGCTGCATGATCTTGGAAGACGGTACGCTGATCGGCACGGTTGGTGGTGGCTTGCTCGAATATAAGGTTATAGAAGCTGCCCGGGAAGTGTTTAAAAAAAAGACATCGACTTTCTGTCATTTTGATTTAACCGGAAAAGATGCAGCGGAATCGGATATGATTTGCGGCGGCATTGTTGATATCTATCTTGAAATGCTTTGTCACGACAGCAAAAATATGGTTGAAATTTTTCGATTGTCCAAAGAGATCGTCGAAAAGGGCGGGCAGGGTACGCTGATTACATCTCTTTCAGATGATATCGGCTGTTTGGATGAAAATCATCGAATGCTGGTAACGCCGGATAGAATAATCGGCAGTGTAACCGGTGCTTCAGATGATTCTGAAACATGGCTTAAAATAAAAGCATTTAAAAATATCCAGATCGGACCCGGCCATTTTGCCTTTGCAGAGCCTGTTAAGCGGGATCCGGAACTCTATCTTTTTGGCGCCGGACATGTATCGGCCTGTGTGGCACATCAGGCAAAAATGGTTGGCTTCAGGGTTGTTGTTGTGGATGATCGTTCCGAGTTTGCAAATCCTGAAAGGTTTCCTGATACCGATGAAATTATGGTTATGGAATTTGAAGAAGCTTTTGAAAAAGTAAATATTAATTCATCATCATACATAACAATCGTAACGCGGGGCCATCTTTCAGATAAGGATGTACTGGCCTGGGCCCTGACGACAGATGCCGCTTATATTGGTATGATCGGCAGCTCAAGTAAAAGAAAAGCGATTTATAAGGCGCTTTTAAAAGAAGGTTTTTCAGAGGAACAACTCGACCGGGTTTATTCTCCCATCGGCCTTGCCATAGGCGCCGAGACACCGGAAGAAATTTCTGTCAGTATTATTTCAGAACTCATCAAAGTAAAAGCCGATATTGCCAATGCGTGATAAAGCCAGGATTGCCGGCATTATACTTGCCGCCGGGAAATCAACCCGCATGGGAAAACCTAAGCAGCTCCTGTTGTATAAAGGAAGGCCTATGCTGGCAAATATTATAGAAAGTGCTTTAAGATCTAATCTTGATGAGGTTATCGTTGTTCTGGGCCACCAATATGAGGCGGTAAAAAAAAAGATCAAGCTTAATCATGTTAATGTGGTGATTAACCATCATTATGAAAAAGGGCAAAGTACGTCGCTTAAAGCCGGAATGGACACTGTTTTATCACTGTATGATGGTGTGATGTTCCTGCTAGGCGATATGCCTTTTGTGGATGATAAGGTCATTAATAATCTTATTGAAACATATAAACATTCCGAAAAAGAGATTATTGTTGCATCATTCCATCAAAAAAGAGGACACCCTGTTCTTTTTAACGGATCTTTATTTTCTGAACTGAAACAAATTGCTGAAAAGGACGAAGGGGCCAGGTCAATTTTGGAAAAATATCCTGACCGAATAGAATATGTTGAATTTTCCGATGACCGTATATTTATTGATATTGATACTCAAAAAGATTATGAAAACCTGCTGAATCGCTCTCAATCCAGAAGATTTTAAAAAATTAATGCCATGAAGGAGTATGCCCATGAATTATATGATATTTATCATCATAGCAGTTATCGGTGGTGTTGCTATGTCTATGCAGGGACTTTTTATGGGTATAATGGATCAGGTTATGGGTACGAAGGAAAGTGTTTTTATCACATACGGAAGCGGCGGACTCATTGTAAGTCTTTATATGTTATTTACAGGATGTGGAAACCTTCAGATGTACAACCAGGTTCCCTGGTATGCATTTACGGCAGGTTTCATGGGGTTGATTATTGTTGGGGCGATCAGTTTTACGGCACCCCGGCTTGGGTTAGTTACTGCTTTTACAATTTTGGTGGTCACACAATTTTTTATATCGGCACTTATTGATCATTTCGGGATCTTTGGTGTTGAAATCCGTCAAATCGATTTTTCACGGACTGCGGGCTTGGCTCTGATGTTATCCGGCGTGTGGCTTATTATCCGCAACTAATAAAATGACTATATGCCAAGGCGGTTGTACCTTTTTAAATCTTTAATAAGTTTGTCCTGAGGTAGCGCAATAACTTTTTTATCATCAATACCGGTCATGGTTTCAGCTGCAATCAGCGCATTGATGATGGCTTCTTCACTTGCCTGGACGGTTGCTTCAAAAAGATAGTCCATATGATCGTTAAGAAGCATTTTCACCTGTTCGGTTCCTTTTTCAGTTGGTGGAATCCGGTTGGCCGTTGAAAAAGCGATCATGAGATCACCGGAATAATTGCTGGCAATACTGCCGTTTCTTGCAATACCGAAAGCGGCTCGACGTGCAAGGCGTTTTAACTGGTGGGGAAGTAACGGTGCATCAGTTGCTACAACAAATATAATTGATCCGGATTCATGCAGCCCTTCCTTTGACCAGACAAGATGCTCTTTTATATCATTACATACCGGCACACCGGCAACGCGCAATTCATTTCGCATTCCATGATTGGCCTGAACAAGAACGCCGACTGTATATTTTCCACATTTTTTGGGATCTGTTTTTCTGGAAGATGTACCAATACCCCCTTTAAACTCATGACAAACCATACCTGTACCGCCGCCGACATTCCCCTCTTTAACAGGTCCGGAAACTGCATTTTCAATTGCTTCATATACATGTTCTTTTTTTACATGAAATCCATTTATGTCATTGAGATAGCCATCATATGTTTCACCCACAACCGGAAGAGACCAGTCTTGAACGAGCAGACCGTTTTTAGCCTGCCACTCGATAACCGTATCTCTGACAATACCAACGCTGTGTGAATTGGTCAGCATTATTGGGCTTTCAAGAAATCCTGATTCTTCTATCCATGCAGTTCCGGTCATTTCACCATTTCCATTATATGAAAAACATCCGGCAAAAATTCGATCCCGTACCAGTTTTTCTTTGGGAAATATGGCTGTAACACCTGTTCTTATCGGTCCTTCACCTTGTCTTAATTTACCATTGCCTGAAATAATGGTGGAATGTCCGACACTAACACCTTCAACATCTGTAATGGCATTAAGGATACCGGGAGTGCCTTCAAATGGTATACCTAAATCACGCGCTCTTTTTTTTAATTTCATAATCCGATACCTGATTGTATTGAAAAAAAGTTTATAGTTCGGTTCTGATATTTACTGTTTCAGACAGACCTTTTATAATCATAAATTATTTTTTCAGGCAAGAAGCTTTTTCAGGACTTTCATCAAGCCTGGCGTAACTGAAAGATGTAAATAATAAGTAATATTATTTGATGATCGGACAGCCTATGATGCCAACAAAATAAGCTCGACAACAGATTTGATGTCTGTTAGATTTCACAAAATTTAATTTTAAAATATAGGAGAACAATCATGTCTAAAATAACCGTGGCCGCCACACAAATGGCATGCTCAGATAACAGAGACGAAAATATAGCCAATGCTGAAAAATTGATCAGGGAGGCCTCAGGAAAGGGCGCTCAAATTATTCTTCTGCAAGAGCTTTTTGAGACACTTTATTTTTGCCAGGTTGATGACGGGTCATACTGTAAACTGGCAACCGAACTAGAAAATAATCCGGCCGTTAATCACTTTTCAAAATTGGCAAAAGAGCTTGATGTTGTGCTGCCTGTCAGTTTTTTTGAAAAAAAGAATCGGGCTTATTATAATACCGTTGCTGTCATCGATGCCGATGGCTCGATCCTGGGAAGATACCGTAAAACTCATATCCCTGACGGATTTGGATATGACGAAAAATTCTATTTTAATCCGGGCAATACCGGTTTTAAAGTTTGGGATACCAAATATGCAAAAATAGGCATCGGTATTTGTTGGGATCAATGGTTTCCGGAAACCGCCCGGTGTATGGTTTTACAGGGCGCTGAAATACTTTTTTATCCGACAGCCATCGGCTCTTCTCACGGACATTCGGAAGATTCCCGGGATCCCTGGCAGGTTGCAATGCGGGGGCATGCTGCAAGCAATATGGTGCCTGTTGTGGCATCAAACCGGATAGGTACCGAGCACATTATAGAAAGTGACAGCCTTACTTTTTACGGATCATCTTTTATATCAAACCACAGAGGTAAAAAAGTTGCTGAAGCGGGCAGAACTGAAGCAACGGTAGTTGTTGCCGAACTTGATTTAGATGAAATTGAGCTTAGTCGTCAAAATTGGGGGTTTTTCAGAGACAGGCGCCCTGAAATGTACCAGGCGTTAATGACACTTGATGGTGATGGTGATTGAGAACTAAGATTTAAAAAGCCGAAAGGAGATAAGTCTCCATCTCTACAAAAGAATAGCCACCTGAAAGCAGATGGCTATTTTTGTATAGTTTTAAAGTAGCGGCGGGAGCTATCCCCGCCATTTATGTTTAGTTTATTACTGTTTCAGTTTGGTCCATACCTTGTCATACAGTTTTATACTTTTTTCAGGACAGGCCAGTGAGAAAATCAGGTTTACATTGGAAGGCACATTGATTTCCGGAGCGGCTTTCAGCTCATCATCCATAAATTCCGCACTTCCCTCAATACCGTTTGCATAGCGGGCAAAGTTGGATTGAATGCCTGCATTTTCAGGCTGCATCATGAATTCGAGGAACTTTATTGCATTTTCCTTATTCTGTGCATCCTTGGGTACTGCCAGATTGTCCATCCAGCTCATGACACCCTCTTTGGGGTATGCATACTTGATCGCCGGGTTTTCATTTCTTACGCGTAGCGCATATCCGTTCCAATTCATGTGAAGTGCTACATCGCCGGAAAGCAGTCTCTCAAGTATTCCGTCCGAGTTGTAGACTTTTACATAAGGTTTTTGTGCCATCAGCAGATCCATGACTTTTTTCATTTCGTCAGAGCTCTGGTTACACTGATCAAATCCAAGATAGATCAGGGCCATTCCGATAACTTCATCAGCAGAACCAAACATTGCTATTTTCCCCTGGAGCTCAGGCGGCGGGTCGAACATAATTTTATATGTATCGATATCACCCTTATATACATCCGTATTTATGGAAAAACTGGTTGTGCCGGTCTGCCACGGAATACTGTATTTGTTGCCCGGGTCCCATGGCGGGCTTTTGTATTTTGACATGATATTTTCATAGCCTTTTAATTCAGGGGCATTGATCTCCATAAGAAGCCCCTCGTCAACAAATATCGGTATAAAATTGTGTGAAGGAACAACAATATCGTATCCTCCGCCACCGGCTTTCAGTTTGGCAAGCAGCGATTCATTTGTGTCAAATGTGTCCAGTGTAACCTTGATGCCTGTCTCTTTTTCAAATTTCTTGAGCATTTCCGGGGATGTGTAATCTGTCCAGCTATAAATGAATAAATTCTCTTCAGCCAATGCGTTACCGAAACACAGAGTTGTTACAAGAAACAAAGATACTGCCAAGATTGCAATTTTTTTCATACGTCCTCCTTTTTTACCTGAGTTAATAATATTGATGAAAACAAGTTTTGTCTCACCCTCTATTTTTTTCGCCCGATCAAATATGAGAGCGAAACAAATATTATAGACATGAATAGCATGACACTTGACACCACATTAATCTCAGGAGTGATGCCCATACGAACCATGCCATAAATATATAGCGGCAGGGTTGTTGAGCCGGCCTGTGACACCATTAATGTAATAATAAAATCGTCAATGGAGATGATAAATGCCAGCATTGCACCGGATATAATACCCGGCATCAGAAGTGGAAATGTGACATATCGGAATGCTTTCCATTCATTGGCATAAAGGTCCATTGCCGCCTGTTCCAGCGTGGAATCCATCCCCTGCAATCTTGCCCGTATCGGCATAAAAGCAAAGGGGATACAGAATACCGTATGGGCAATGATAACATTACCTATCCCCAAATTTAATCCCACAAAACTGAAAAACGACAGGGTCGCAACGGCCGTAACAATTTCAGGAACAATGAGTGGCATCATTAGAATCGAATAAGAGATGTTCTGGCCTTTAAATTTTCTGGACCGTGCCAGAACAAGAGATGCCAGGGTTGCCAGAATAGTCGCTATTGTGGTTGCAATAAGAGCGATGATAGCACTGTTGATGGCCGCTCTCTGAATGTCATCATTATTAAATGCCTTGGCATACCAGTTCAGGCCGAATCCGTCCCAAATGGTAGCCGAACGGCCGGAGTTGAATGAAAAGATTACCAGTATAAATATCGGTATATAGAGAAACAGAAAAAACAGTAATGTGGTTAATCCAAATCCTGGAAACCGACCAATTTTAAAAAACTTGCGGGAAGCCGAACGGCTGTTTACGCTTTTGCTTGAAGGTGCTGCGATTGTCTGATTTGTCATCCTGCATTTTCTCCCAAGTCTGTTTTACGGGCCGGCCCGAGTAAATAAATCATCATGGCAATTAAAACCGCCGCCATCAGGAAAAGTGCTGCAGCCGAACCGAACGGCCAGTTTCGTGATGAAGCAAACTGAAGCTGGATCAGACTGCCGATCATCAGTTTTTTACCGCCGCCCAGCAGGTTCGGTGCGATAAAAGCGCCGAGGCTGGGAATAAATACCAGGATACCGCCTGCAATGATGCCGGGCGCTGTTAACGGTAAAATGATTTTGCTCATAAGTTGGCGACGATTTGCATACAGATCATGTGCCGCCTCAAGGAGTCGAAGATCCAATTTTTCAACGGTTGCATATATTGGCAGTACAATGAACGGAATGTAAGTGTATACCAGACCAATCAGAACCGCACCATTTGTATAGAGGAGGGTTAATGGCTTGTCGATCACTCCCATCCCGAGCAGAATGTTGTTAATAACACCATAGTCTCTTAAAATCAGTATCCAGCTGAATGTCCGGATAAGTAAATTTGTCCAGAAGGGAATGGTAACCAGGAAAATCAGCATATTTTTTTTGTTCGTTGGCTGCATGGCGATATAATATGCTGTTGGAAATCCAATGAGCAGACACAGAACAGTCGTAAAAAACGCCAGCACAAAAGATCTCCAGTAAATGTTCAAATAGGCGCTGTTAAAAACCAGGTTGTCATCAAAATCATATTCAAAAAAAAACTGAATAAAGGCATCCAGTGTAAAGTGAGGCCTGACACCGCCATAAGGATTGGCCTCCAGAAAAGCATAAACCGCCATGATACAAATCGGAATTACCATAAATATAAAGATGACCAGTACGGCTGGACTAATACCCAGCCAGCGTTTTGTTGCTTCACGTTTTGCCGGTTCCATTAATCCTCCAGAATTCGTATGGCATTATCTGCTACATTTATACAAACCTCATCACCGATTTTGAAACGGACCTTGCCGACAGCGGAATTTTGTTCCACGCTTGCCAGCTCGCTTTTGCCGTTTACGGATATGATGTAGGTTGTATCCGTACCGAGATAAATTGAATTGTTGATTTTACCGGTAAAAGAGCCTTCAGTCTGTTCACTGATGGGTGATAATGCAATTTTTTCAGGTCGAACGGCCAGTGTAACAGGATCGCCAACGTTCTTTCCGGTTTCACCTTCGCCCTTTAAAATGATATTATCGCTGAGTTTGCAGAAAATATCATTTCCTTCTACCTTGGAGACGGTTGCCTCCAGGAGATTAGTTTCTCCGATAAAGTCTGCAACAAACCGGTTGTTTGGTTTTTCATAAATTTCAGTGGGGCAGCCTCTTTGCTGGATTTTACCAACAGACATGACCGCAATGCGGTCACTCATGGTCAATGCCTCAACCTGATCATGGGTAACAAAAATAAATGTAATACCGGTTTCACGCTGAAGATTTTTCAGTTCAGTACGCATCTCCTGACGGAGTTTAAGGTCTAGTGCGGATAACGGTTCATCCAACAGAAGCACTTTCGGATGAGGTGCCAGAGCCCGGGCCAGTGCAATTCTCTGCTGCTGGCCACCCGAAAGCTGTCCGGGTTTTCTATTAGCAAAGTCCTGCATTTTAACGAGTTCCAGTTTTTCATTAACGGCTTTTTTTGTTTCACCGTCATCCTTGCCGAGCATTTTCATGGGAAAGGCGACATTTTCGGCAACTGTCATATGAGGGAAAAGTGCATAATGTTGAAAAACGGTGTTAATAGGTCGTTTCTGAGGAGGGAGCCCAATGAGATTTTCACCGTATAAAAGAATTTGACCCCTGGTCGAATATTCAAAACCGGCGATAAGTCTGAGTAAGGTAGTTTTGCCGCAGCCTGAAGGGCCGAGAAGTGTGAAAAACTCATTGTCCTTGATTGATATCGAAACATCATCCAGGGCAGTAACTTCATGTTCAGTGTGTACACCAAATTTTTTTGTAATATTTCTGACTTCTATCGCTGTTTCGGGCATTAGCAACTCCTGCAGGTATAAATTAAAAAAGGATATATAGTGCTGATAAATTGAAAATATATTATAATCAGTAATTTACTGTTTAAAAAAAAATACGAGATACGAAAAAGGGTCTAAAAAAATAGCGTATAACGGTCGTTAAGGTTCGAAAAATTTACGATAGGCGAAATGTTAAAAAAATGTCAAGTTAAAATTACGTGATTTGTAAAATAAAGCCAGTATTTGAGTTTGTAAAAATATTTAAAAAAATCGAACCAATTAAAATGAAGTACAAATACCGTTAAAATTGTGAATTACCATATCAAATAGAATGAAGTTATACAAGAAAGATATTAAATTATATAGATGGGTCATTTAGGTTTAGACAACAAACCGCTTTCAAGAAGTGTTTTTCCCCACTCAAGGTCCGACCTGATATGTTTCAGTATAAAACAGGAATCTGTATCAATAACCCCATCTATCATATTGATGCTTTTAAGCAGTTCATTTGCAGCATCAATTGATTTAACGTAAAATTCAACATTGAAATCCCATTGCCCCGAAAGCCGGGCGATAAAACTCAGGTTATAGAGCTTTATCATTTCGCTTTGAACAAATTCGTTTTTTTTAATATCTGATTTTACTCTGATAATTCCGATAATACCAAAGCCTAATTTATTCGGATCACCAACCGGTAAAATTCGAATACATTCATTATCAAGAAGTCTTTGCAGGCGTTTTCTGACTGTTGCTTCTGAAATACCGGTTTGCTTGGCGATTTCCGTATTGGGCATCCTTCCATTTGTTTCGAGGAGGCGAATTATTTGGGAATCTGTATCGTCTAAGGCGAATTCTGCCATATATTATCTCCAAAAATTTAAAGATATTCCTATACAGTTATTTTTTAAAAAAAACAATATGCGATAATCGAAATTTAAGCATTGTAACACTTATCTATTTCGTTAGATACGGTTTGACAAATATTAAAAAAATATGTAAAAAATAACGAAGAAAAAAAGTAATCTTAAGTGCAGATGACCGGAAATTCTCCTCTATTAAAGTTCAGGGCAGCCAGTTGGTTTTCCCACAATACACAGAGCCGGCGTTAAGTTGTCAGCGCTTTAATAGATCTTTAGTGTATGTAAGGGAAATTTAATTTTCCATTATATAATAATGGCTTTAACGGGAAGGGTTAACTTTAACACGAAAGGGGAAGAAGCGTATGAGTAAAAAAGGGTTTATTTTAATGAAAACGGCAGTCGTTCTGCTGGGTATTATGGTTTTTGCAGTTCAGTTTTCTCCGGTTGCAAATGCTGCAGGCCACCTTCGGGTTGGCTGGACGGCTGACGAGGCGCTTGAATCATTGAGAGTGGGCGAATCATGGCAGTACGAAACAATGGGGTGTATGTGGTGGCAACTTGTTTATGATCAAACATGGGTAATCGGTGGACCACCTGACTATCCGTTTGTTCCCTGGGCTGTTGAGAGTTTTGAAACGGCAGACCAGCAGAAATACAAATACACGATTCGCGAAAATTACACCTTCCATGACGGCAAACCGGTTACGTCTAAAGACCTGGTGTTCACAATGAAATATCTTCATACTTCAGATCCTGTATGGGATTATCCGGATACACATGCAGATAATGACAGTTTTGTGATCATAGATGATAAGACTTTTGAATTCAGTATGAAAAATCCTTTCGGTGGGAAATATCCGCCTTTCAACTGGTATCCGATTCTGCCCGAGCATATCTGGCGTCGCTGGAAGTTTAAGATGCTTGAATATGACAATGCCAAGGCAATCGGTTCAGGCCCATTTAAGCTGGTTGAATTTAAACCTGCTCAATATATGATTTTTGAAAGACATGACGGCCACTGGAACAAGGAACCCCGTGTAGATAAAATCACCTTTAAAACTTATGGAAGCTCGGATGCCAAGAATATGGCACTTCGCCGTGATGAAATTGACATGATCGGTTATAGTGGCGTATCTCCTCTGACTGTTAAGTATTTTGAAAAAGATGAGAACATCAAGATGATTACCAGTGATGGTATTGGTCTGTCATGGCTTACATTCAACCATTTTATGACAGATAATGGTATGAGCGATCTCACTGTTAGAAGAGCCATCGTCCATGCAATTGACAAAAACAGAATTAATGAAATCGTTTATCATAAAGCGGCTGTCGTTCATGACAGCTTTATCTATCCTGAACTTCCGGAATACAACAAAAACCTTCCACAATATGAATTTGATCAGGCAAAATCAAGAAAAATGCTTGATGAGGCTGGCTATGTTGATACGGACGGAGATGATATCAGAAATGTTCCGTCATCCGGAAAAAATATGAGCTATCGGTTCCTTATTTCCTCTGATGATGCCGAACATGTCAAGATGGGTGCTATTATAAGAGAACAGCTTAAACCTGTTGGTATTGATATCAAACTCAATGTGGTTGATTATAATACCTATGGCAACCTTTACTATGTACCGGATGAAAAACGTTTTGATATTGCAATTGGAATGGAAGAACCCGGACCGTATGCTGACTGGGTATGGGAATTTATGCGTAGTTATGATGACGGCGGATATGGCTGGAATTCTGCCGGTTATGACAATCCGGAATTTGATAAAGCGCTCAATGCGTATGCAAAAGAGCTTGATATGGAAAAACGTTTTGAGTACCAGAGAGAAATGCAGTTTATGATGCAGCGGGATCTTCCGCACTATGTGATTTTACGTGCGAATATTTATGATCCGGTCAGAATTGACAAGCTGGATGGTTATGTACAGAAAATGGGTGGTATTTCTACATGGATCAACCCGTTCAGTTACTTCTTTGTACATGCAAAATAAAGATACTTATTAGCATAATCTGTCTAAAAGCCTCTCTGAAAAATTCAGAGAGGCTTTATTATTTAAACTTATTTTTATAAAAACGCTTGACAATTAGATATCTAATAGTTAGCTTGCTAAGAAAGGAGAAAACTATGACACATAATAACCTGGACAAGCCATTGATGCATCTTTTTATGCACATAGGAAAACTGCTTAATGATAGATTAAGAAACTCTCTTCGTGAAGAAGGAATTCATTTTGGGCAGGCAAGAATCCTTATTGCACTACTGCAAAAAGGTAAATTGACCCAGGGGGTAATTGGCCGTGGGCTGAACATAAGGCCCGCTACGGTTACAAACCTTGTGAAAAAAATGGAAATATCAGGTTTGATAGACCGCAGACGAGATGTTAACGATGACAGGCTCATAAATGTCAAGCTTACCTCAAAAGGAAAAGATGCTGCAAACTTTGCCGTCAACGTGATGGTGCAGGTCGAAAATGATATCTGCTCAGAATTTACTCCAAAAGAAATTGATAAATTGCACAAACCTCTTGAAAGAATCCGCAACACGCTCGGAGGATTTGATCCGGGCATATAAGATGAAGTGGTTGTCGAAGGGGCTTTATATTCCGTTAATGTAAATTTAAAGTTAGATATCAAACAATTAGAATACTAACAACGATGGAAAGCAATCATGACTATAAAAAAAATTCAAGGGTGTATTGGTTGTGGAACATGCATAGAAACTTGTCCCACCGACGTCATCCGCAAAGATCCAAAGACGAAAAAAGCATTCATCGCATATCCGGCTGACTGCCAGATATGTCATCTGTGCAGGATGTATTGTCCTGTTGATGCAATTACCATTTCACCGGAGAAATCTATTCCGGTTGTGGTTTCATGGGGGTAAAAATGGGTACGTATATCAAAAGCAATTTTTTTAAACAGATTATACTGGCCTTTACAGGTATACCTCTGCTTATCTTAATAATGGGTGATTTCCCAGAGCGTTTGTTATTGAAAGAATTACTTTCCGTCATGACCATTCTGGCCTTTTGCCTAATGATTGGACAGTTTTTCTGGGTACGGGGGTATAGATACGCTGTTGCAGAACTAAAAATGAGCAAAGTGACAAAATATCATAAAATCATCGGGTATACATTAGTCACCATTCTATTCCTCCATCCATTTTATCTGGTTGTTCCACGGTTCTTTGAGGCAGGTGTTGATCCGAATGATGCGTTTATCACCATCATTACTACCTTTAATCAGGGAGTTGTGCTTGGAATTATTGCATGGTGCTTGATGCTGGTATTGGGAATCATGTCTTTTGTGCGGAAAAAACTGCCCATAAAATACAAAACCTGGCGGGTTTTTCACGGCATTCTGGCAGTATTGTTTATTTCTATTGCCGCATGGCACGTCATTGATCTTGGCCGTCACTCAAATCTTGCCATGTCAATTTTAATCAGCATGCTCGCAGCAGGAGGGATTCTGCTCCTTCTGAAAACTTACATTTTTAAAAAACAAAAAAGTAATGAGGTATAAAATGACAACGTCCCAAAATACAAAAGATATGTCCCGCCGCAAGTTCATGACTCTTGCAGGCGGTGCCGCAGGACTCGCAGCAATGGCCGCCATGGGGTTATCCCCAAAATATGGAGATTGCAGCCCTAATATCCCTGAAATTGATATTAACAAAATGACATATACCGAAAACGAAGCAGATGTATTAGTTATCGGTGGGGGAATGGCAGGATTATTTGCTGCTGTCAAGGCATATGATGCAGGTTCCAAAGTGATTCTTGTCTCCAAAGGGCGCCTGGGGTCTTCAGGTCAGACGCCCTTTGCAAAAGGAATATTCTCATTCGATCCCAGTTCTGCAAAAATGAGCCTTGATGAATTTGTAGATACAGTCTCACGATCTGCACTGGGCACCAATAATCCGGTTTATACTCGGCAAATGGCGGAGCACTCCCTGGCCCGTGTCAATGAACTCAAGGAATGGGGGTTCTTTAATTCACCACTTTATAACAAGAGTTTTAACAATCCCATCAAAGAGAGAAATATCCCTGTTAAAGAGAGAATCGTAATCACTCATTTGATTAAAGAAAAGGGACAGATTGTTGGTGCGGCCGGCTTCAACCTGGATGTAGAAAAGATCCTTTTTTTCAAGGCCAAAAGTGTGATTCTATGCACCGGGGCCGGCGGTTTCAAGCCCAATGGGTTTCCGATTTGTGATCTCACCCATGACGGCACGGTCATGGCCTATAATATCGGCGCCAAAGTGACCGGCAAGGAGTGGAATGATGGGCATCCCGGCCGGGCTAAAAACGCAGCGGCCTGTTTTGACGGATGGGGGAATATGTTTGAACAAAAACCCAATGTAACGGGTGTTGAAGTACATCATGATTTGGGTGTAGACCTGAATTACAAAGCCTATATGTCCGGAAATTCCGTGGCAGGCGGACCTCCGGGATCCGGAAATTCCGTGGCAGGCGGACCTCCGGGATCGGGAAATACCGTTCAAGGCGGACCGTATAGGCCGGCTGAATTTGCGGAAAATAACTATCGGAACAGTGAAGAGAAGCCGTGTGCCGGAATCCCTCCGGGCGGAGGAGATCCTTTAAAAGAAGGCGGCGCGCCTGGCCCGGGAATGGGCAGAACACCTGTGGGTGGTTCTTCAGCTGGAATGTCCATCCACAAATCAGAGGGTTTGGTTCCAATAAACGATAAATGTGAATCAACGATTCCTGGTTTGTATGCCGCCGGTGATGCCTTGGGTTCGTATATGGCGGGTGCAATCTATACCCAGATAGGATCCTCATTGGCCGGTTCTGCGGTACAGGGTGCTGTTGCCGGGAAGGCGGCGTCTGAATATTGCCAGGGCCTTGAAATGCCAAATATTTCAAACGCTAAAATGAATAAGGTAAAAGAAGAGATCCTTGCACCTTTAAAGCGAGAGGCCGGTTATAGTCCGGCATGGGTGACACAGACTTTGCAGGGCATCATGATTCCCAATTTTATTATATACATAAAGAAAGAAAGACTCCTAAAAGCGGCACTGGCATATGTTGAAGAGTTGAGAGATCATCACATGCCAATGCTGAAAGCTGCGGACTTGCATGAATTACGCCTGGTTTTTGAAACCGCTAACATGATTATTAGTGCTGAAATGAAGCTCAAGGCATCACTTTTGCGCAAAGAGAGCCGCTGCAGCCACTATCGACTGGATTATCCTGAAATGGATACTAAAAATTGGAATGCCTGGATCAACATATTCAAGGGCGATGACGGCTCAATGAAGTTTGAGAAACAGCCTTTTGAAAGCTGGGAATCATACGTTCGGAAAGTCTAAAACAAAAAAAACATTATGAATTTTCAAAATTAAATCGATATTCATCTAAACCTTTCCCGGGATTTTAGTTTGTCAGGGAAG
Source organism: Desulfobacterales bacterium (assembly GCA_021737275.1). GTDB lineage: Bacteria > Desulfobacterota > Desulfobacteria > Desulfobacterales > JAIPEE01 > JAIPEE01. Next base: position 13,443 of record JAIPEE010000020.1, on the reverse strand, counting down.
GATAATTCCAACTTAAACAATCGCATAATAATTACTTTATCTTTTCTATTTTAACAGATTTATCTGTCCCGAAAATAATTTTAGTATTGTAACAGTTGCTACAGGATATTTGGCTTTAAAGTCGTATAGTACAAATAATTTCAATAATAACAAAAAAGGAGATTTTTAAATGCAACCACAGATTTTAGGGATTTCAGGCAGTCCAATTAAAAATAGTAATACGGATCGTTTGGTTCAGGCGGTTCTTAATAGCAGCGGTTTGAAATCAGAATTTGTAAAACTGAGTAAAATAAATGTAAGCCCTTGCATCGCCTGCCTCGGCTGTAAAAACGATAACATTTGTAAGGTCAAAGATGATTTTTCAGAGTTGTCAGAAAAGGTTCGAAAAGCAGATGCAATTATAGTTGGCGGATATTCGCCTTATGGTTCTGTTGATGGTTTTACAAAGGCATTTCTTGAAAGATTGTTTTCTTTACGTCACCAAAATGGATTAAACCGGGGGAAGTTTGCCGTTACTATAGCTACCGGAATTGGCCGGGGGGCGCCCGGACTTGAAGAGACAAGCAAACAGATTGAGCATGCGCTGATGACAGAGGGAATGGAAATATTGGATAATCTGAAAGTAACCGGTAATACTGAATGTCTGGTATGCGGCTATGGCCAAACATGCCCGATGAGCTCTCTGCCCTGGGTCTTTGGGAATGACACAACCGTTACCCCGGATAAATTTTGTAAAGTTGAGGATCAGTCTGACGTTTGGGATAGGGCCAATCAATTAGGGCCGGAAATCGCCCAAAGAATCAAAAATCGGGTTTTAATGTAATGACTAAGATTCAAATCATGTGATTTGGGTGCCAATGTTAAATTTTTATAATAATAAAGGAGCCGGTTAACATGCCAAAAAAAACAAAACTTCATATACTTTGGACAAATGACAATTTCATTACATCTGAAAAAATGGTCTTCATGTATGGAATAACATCATTAAGAAAAAGGTATTGGGATGATGTTACAATTATAATCTGGGGTGCTACCGTAAGATTGGTAAGTGAAAATATAAAAATACAAGAGCTTATTAAAGAAGCCAAACTTGAAGGCGTGCATATAAGTGCTTGTAAAACTTGCGCTGATCAGCTTGGGGTAACAAAGATATTGGAAAATCTTGATATTGAACTCATTCGTTGGGGAGAGCCTTTAACACAAATACTAAAAATTGGTGAAAAGCTGATAACAATATAATAATCCGGTTTAACCGGTCGCATATATTATGTTTCGAAGCGGCTGGTTAAATCTTAATAAAGGTATTTTAAAATTCAGTTGAAATTGCAACTGATTAAATATAACCTGTATACCGAATGACCTCATATTGTTAAGTATTAATAAAACAATTCAAATAAAAGAGGGGAATATGACTTGCCTGTGCCAACAAATTGCTGGAAAAGACATTGAATTGTCGCCAACTTGCATTGGCAACCTCTGGATATTTAAAGATCTTGATTCTGCTGACATAAAAGCCCTGAGTCAAGATGCTTTAAGAAAAAAACTTGTCAAAGGGCAATCCTTGTTTTTACAGGGAGATCCTGCAAATGAAATGTTTCTGGTCAAAGGCGGCCGCATTAAGCTTTCCAAAGTTCTTGAAGATGGTACGGAATTAACCCTTGATATACGAAAAGCCGGCGACTTTGTCGGGGAGAATATGTTCTCTGAAGAAGGCCAATATCCGGTCAGTGCGGTTTGTCTTGAGGCTACAATGACCTGCGGTTTCAGCCGAAGTCAATTTGAAGAATTGGTTATGAAGCATCCCAGGGTTGGCCTCCAAATTATTAAAACTCTTAGCGATAGAATTTCCCAGCTCACAAATCGTGTGGAAAGCCTTGCCGTTGCAAATATTGAGGAACGTCTCTATAGGGTACTCAGCAATGTTGCAAAAGAGCATGGGGCACAAAGTTCCCAAGGTGTAGTGATCCAGTTTCCTCTGACGCATGAAGACCTTGGTTTCTTAACGGGAGCCCATAGGGTCAGTATTACCCGGGCCATGAAGGCTCTTAAAAAAGCGGGAAAAATTATTCTTGAAAATAAACTGCTCATCCTGCCCACCCTGAAAATCGCATAATATTTTTTCCAAATTTGTACCGGATCTGTCAAATTATTCGATCTCCGATATTTATTTAACTATTTGATATCATATTTTTTTATATTTTAATTTTACTGAAAATTATTTTTAATATTGTAACAGCTACTACAGAATATTTATTTACAGAGACGTATATTGCCGTTAAATTTAAAAATAATCAAAAAGGGAGATTACATCATGAAAGTATTAGTTACTTATTTTAGCCAGAGTGGAAACACAGAGAAAATAGCCAAAGCCATCTGCGAGGAAGCAGCCCGGGCGAATGAGGCCGATTTAAAAAAGCTTGAAGATATTACACCCGATGAAGTGGCCGGCTATGACGTCATTTTCATTGGCTCGCCGTTGCACTCCGGCAGTCTGGCAGCACCGGTTAAAGAGTATTTGGGTGTTATTAAGGAAAGTTCCGGTCAAAAAATGGCTGGTTTCATTACTCATTTTGCCCCGGCTTATCCAAATCAGGACATGGATGGATTTGCAGAACCCATCAAAGTCGCTTGCAAGGAAAAAGGGATTGAATACAAAGGCTGTTTTGATTGTCAGGGCTTTTTAATTGAGTCCATGCATTCAATGGTACGGAAGAAACTGAATTTAACGGATGAACAGTGGGCAGGAATGGTTAAACAGATGACCGGATATCCCAATGAAGAAGATGAAGGCAAAGCCAAAGTGTTTGCAAAAGAAGTTTTGGACTGATTTTAAATTTCCTATATACAAAGCTCTTGGATCCTAAACGAAATACAAGACAGGAGACATTATATGGACATCAAATTCTTAAAAAGAAGTTTTTTCCAGCGATTACTGGGCATATCGGCGACTTCCAAACCTGAAATAGATGATTGCTGGAGTTATGCCAACGGAAAACTTATCATCGATTTGAGCAAGGCTTCCGAACTAAAAACCCCTGGTGGTGCAATACGGATCGAAGGAAATAACCTTTCGAAGCGGGTGCTTGTTGTATATGGTGAGGACGGGAAGTACCGTGCGTTCCACAATCGGTGTACCCATCTGGGCCATCGCCGATTGGATCCGGTTCCCGGAACCGATACTGTTCAGTGCTGCAGTATTAACAAGTCGACTTACGACTCAGGTGGGAAAAAAATCTTCGGCCCTATGCCGCATCCAATCGTACGTTATCCGGTGGAAAGGGAGCAGGAAAATCTGATCATATCCATAAGGGAGGAATTGAAGTGAAGTGTGACAGATGTAGTGAGAATATCAAAGTTGGAGAAGAAAGGGAATTACACGGACAAACTTTATGCGAGGATTGCTACATGGACGCCCTTTCACCCGCAAAAGCTTGTGATCCTTGGGCTGTATACAGTGCTAAATCTTTTTTAAATAAAGAAGGATCTAATCTTGAGATTACCGAGATTCAATCAAAAATATTGCAGATATTAAAAGAGACCGGGGGGGCAGAGGCAGGGATCATATCAGAGAGGCTTCACATAAAGTTATCTGATATTGAAAGAGAGATTGCAACTCTTCGACATATGGAGAAAGTAAAGGGAAGATTACGTGAGGGGAAGAAAATAATCTGCCTGTGGTAACTTCTTGATAGAACTGTTATTACCATAATCTCTAATGTATACGGTTTGAATAACTGGAAAGCGTTTGAATTCTTGAGAACACAATAAATTTTTATTTAACAAAGATAAATATATTCAAGGGTTTACAATGGCGTTAAAATCAATACTCATCGCATGTGAAACGTTAAGGGAAGAACTTGAAAAACTCATCCAGAGCTTAGGGTTAAAAACAGATATTGTCTGGATGAATGGAGGTCTTCATGCTTCACCTGAAAATCTGCAGAAAAGTCTTCAAGCAGAAATAAATAAACACGACGGTTTTTATGATGATATAATCCTCGCTTATGGTTTCTGCGGCGGCGGACTAGAAAATCTTGAAACCCAAACATCCTCTTTGATAATTCCAAAAGCCGAAGACTGTATTTCCATTCTGATAGGTGGCGACCATAAAAGAAGTCAGGTGAATGACAGGGATAAGCCTCTTTTTATAACAAAGGGATGGGTTAGAAGCTTCAATCAAATGGAAGGTCTCAACATTAAATCCATAAAGAAAAAATACGGTGACGAATTGGCTAAAGATCTCTATAAACAAATTTGCAATGGGTACTGCAATATTGACATAATAAACACCGGTGCATACTGCATCAAAGAGATAGATGAAGATGTGACTGAAATTCAGGATGCACTTGAAATTCCATGTAAAACAATTAACGGCAACCTTGCCTTGATTGAAAAGCTGTTAAAAAAGGAATGGGATGATGATATTATTGTCAAAGGTCCAGGTCAAAAAATAGAAAGAAGTGACTACTATGAGTGACTACTATGAATGACATAGCCTCTAAGATATAGTATTTGAATTAATCCCGTAAAAAGCAAAAGCTGTATAATAAGGTTATGTATGATAAAATATTTTTTTTAGTTTTGCTGAGAGCTTATAGATAATAGGGTCCGGATTGCAAAAAGAGGAGAGGGGAGCAATGTTTAACGGTCATTTTAAAGAGTGTACCGAGGATGCGAAAAGACTTGGCGCAACGTCTTCCGCCATTATATTGTCCAAAGAAATTCAGGTAAAAGATAATTTGGCCGCACTATGTAATGGTGAATATACTTGCCCATATTATGGCCTTGCAGCAAGCTGCCCACCTTATGTGGAAGGGCCGGTTGAATTTAGAAAGTGGCAGTCTCAGAGCAAATATTCCATTGTTGTGAAAATCGAATTACTTACATCCGTCATGTTTTCCGATGAGCGAAAGGGCGTGACTCAGCTGCTTCATCATATCGTAGCCGGAGTAGAACAAAAAGCCTTCGAAACAGGTTTTGAAAACTCAAAAGGCTTTGCCGGTGGGTCATGTAAATCATTGTTTTGTGACGATCAGGAAAACTGCTGCGCTTTGGCTGAGAATAAACCCTGCCGTCACATAGAAATTGCACGCCCTTCTATGTCAGGTTTTGGTATTGATGTCATTCAATTGATGACATCTTCAGGATGGCCGGCACCAAAAGCGGAAAAATCAAATTTATCTGATAAAGATGCTACAAGCTGGATGGCGGGGCTAATTATGCTCGCCTGAAATCTGAGATATATTCTATTTGATACGGATATTTAACTGTTTAACGCAGTTTTCCAGGGCATCCGATATTTTTATTTCATATGGTTTGCTTTTATTTAATGATTTCATCTCTTCGGGCAGCGTTTTGAGCTCTGATTTAACGAAGCTTCTGATTTGGGTCGCAGATACAGGTTGCTGAATTTGTTTTCCTGATTTCATAACCTGTTGAAGCAGAGGCTTTCCACTATCGGTCTCATTATCCATTTTAAGTACATCATATTTTATAAAGTTATGGTTATCATAATGCCTGAAAACCTGCTTTTTCCCGGGCCAGGTTGATTTTCCCTCAGAAAGTTTCATTTTCGGAATACCGTTATACTCTTGAAGTTTGTAGGCACAATTAAGATATGGTTGATCAGAAGAGGTTATCATCTTGGTTCCTACGCCAAATCCGTCCACAGGCGCTTTGATTTTATTAAGATGTTCAATACTGTATTCATCAAGATCCCCGCTTGCATAAATACGAACATGTTTCATACCGGCATTGTCAAACATTTTTCTTACAGTAATGGACAGCGCTGAAATATCACCACTATCAAGGCGGATACCTTTAATTGTAATACCCCTTTTTTTAAGCGCCGGCTCAAGCGATATGATCTGATTGACCGCATCAGCAACATCATAAGTATCAACAAGATAAATTACATTGTTGGGCTGCGCATAGGAGAAATTTTCAAAGGCCTCTATCTCCGAACGGTGGGCCAGAATATAAGAGTGAGCCATTGTTCCAAAGACAGGAATATCAAACTTCCGGCTTGCCAGTACGGTTGCCGTACCGGTAAGGCCTGCAATATAACTTGCCCTTGCTGCAAGTACACCGGCTTCCGCACCATGCGCCCGGCGTAGTCCGAAATCCATCAATACTTTATCTTCTGCAGCCAGTGAGATTCTGACGGCTTTAGATGCAATCATCGTCTGAAACTGGAGAAAATTGATTACCCGTGTTTCCACAAGCTGAGCCTGGGGAAGGGGAGCCGTTATGCGAAGTATCGGTTCATCCGGGAAAAAAACCGTACCCTCAGGCATAGCATGAACATCACCTTGAAATGTAATACCGGAAAGGTAATCCAGAAAACTATTGCTGAATTTGTCGATCCCGGAGAGCCAGTTGATTTCTTTAGAAGTAAATTCGAGATTTTCAAGAAATTCCAGAACCTGTTGAAGTCCCGACGCAATCAGAAAATTACGGTTTTCAGGAAGTTTTCGAACAAAAAATTCAAAAACAGCCTCGTTTTTCATTTCCTGTTCATAATAGCCCTGGAGCATCGTCAGTTGATAAAGGTCCGTCAGTAAGGCAGAATCGAAATTCATATAAAATATGTTACCTGTTTATTAAGTTTCAGGAAAATTCCGGTGTTATGATCAATTATCTTTTGTCTTGTATCCCGGTGTCTGTTCATATCATCATGACAGATCCATTCAGTAGCAGAATTATTCATTATGCCGCAAGAAATTCTTTTTACAGGTAATGAAAATCCGAAAAACACAATTTGGCGTTTTTCGGATTTTCGATTTTAAATTGAATGTGCAGAAAAAAAATATTCTTTATCAGGGCCGGAAACAGGCGTATGATAGTTTTACTATTGATGTTGAGCCATAAGGGTTCTCAGTAAATCTTCCTTGCCGACAATTCCGATAAGTTTGCCTTTTTCTACAACCGGCAATGTGTGGAAGCTTTTATCAACCATCAAAATGGCAATTTCTTCAATATTCGTGTCCGGACTGATTGTTTCAGGATCTGCCGTCATGGCCTGGGAGACAGTTGCCGCTGTGATTTTCTGAGCTTCTTTCTCAATGTGTTTGAGGGAAGGCATTGTTATGTAACCTTCCATCAACGAAAAAAATGATGGTATGGGGAGCTTTTTTTGCTGGGCAATAAGATCACTCTGGCAGATAATGCCAACAATCTTATTGTTTTCATCAACAACAGGTACGCCGTTAATACGTTTACCAAGAAGAAGATTTGCTGCCTGCAGTATATCGGTTTCAGGAGTAACTGTGATTGGTTCCGTCGTCATTATATCTCTTGCTTTAAGCATTGTCGAACCTCATTGTATAACGTTAATCTGTTGATCTAACCACCCGTGAATAAGTCTTATCTGATTTATCAGATTTCATATTTGAATGAAAGTGAAACTTTAGCACGATAAGCTACAATTTTTCCATCTTCAATTTTCATGTCAAGTTTTGTGACTTCACCAATTCTCAGGCCTCTCAGACTTTTATCAGCGCTCTGGATAGCGTTCTGCGCAGCTGATTCCCAAGAATCAGGACTGGTTCCAATCAGTTCAATAACTTTATATACACTGTTTTCACTCATGATTTACCTCCTTCATTAAGGTTGATAAAACGATATTGAATTAAGAATATTATTGCGAACGATTACGCAATAATGAATTCAACAATGAAAAGTTAAAAGCTTATAAAGAAAGGATAAAAATTAGTATTGTCGGAAATAAAACAAGAATAACATAGGCTTAGTTTATGATAAAAAGCCACAGATTGTCAAGGTTTTGATAGAAATTGATAGAAATTTGATAGAAATTACAATTTTGAAGAAGCGGCGATCTGCCCGCCCCATTTTGTCAGGTTCTCAATAATAAAGGAGACGATCCGTTTATGAGTTTGCTGTCCATTCCCCTCAACAGTTATTGGCGCACCAAAATTAACAAATATTTTTTTATCCGGGTTGATCGGACCAAAATCCTTAATCAGTTTTCCCGTACCCTGAAAATCCGTTTTCAGGGCAATCGGCACGACAGGAACAGATGCTTTTTTTGCAAGTTTTACACCCATTGTATTAAAAAGTGCCGGATCAAAAACAGGATTTCTTGTAGACTGGGGGAAAATGATAATCGAAATGCCCTGATTCAGGAGTTCCTGGCCTTTTTGCATCACAACCTTAAAATCTTCCCGGGGGTTTTTTCGTGCAACCGCTATCGGTTTAACCGCTCTCATAACAGGGCCAAAAACAGGATAATGCAGTAGCTCTTCCTTGACCACAAACGTTACCTTGTTAAATGCCAGTGCAATGCTGGGGAGCAGAAAGGTGTCCAGCATGCTCATATGGTTGGAAATATAAACAACGGGGCCCTTATGTTCGGAAAGCGGCTTCAGGCCGGTAATGATGACTTTTCCGCCAGATGACTCTACGGCATTTATTGTATTGGCCGAAGCCTGTGCCCATACACTATCGCTAAACCTTCCTGAACGGGCTCTGATAGAGCTTGTTAATACGATCCGAAATGTAAGAAAATAAAACTTAAGGGTCTCCCAACCCGGGAGCCTGTTAACAAGAAGCTGAAGCTTTTTTGCTGTCCGGTAACTATGCTTTGTCTGGAGAATATTGTGAAATTTCCGGTGATTCATTTTTTTATATTTTATCCTGATTTAATTATTTTTAAAAATAAAGTTTATTTTTCAAAAGCTGATATAAATATGTTTTATTCATAACATTTTAAGCTTGTTAAGGCTAACTGTTTTTTGTCAGGATATCAAAAAGGCCGCCCATTTCGGGTGATTTTTTAATGTTTTCAGCTTTCAGCTTTTTTATTGTAGCGTGTCTGTTTCAAAAGGTTTCCAGTAAATTCGTTTCATCCATCCGATAGCATCCTTTGCCATTTTTCGTGATGTATAAAGTAAAGAATATAAGCAAGGCACGACTACAAGGGTTAAAAAGGTAGCAATCAGCAGGCCGAAAATAACAACGATTGCCATGGATTGCCACCACTGGGTAGATTCACTGACCCATGAAATCTTCATATTTCTGAAATCATAGGAAACACCGGTCACCATGGGGATAAGGCCCAGTATGGTAGTGACAGCCGTCAGGAGTACCGGGCGAAGTCTTGTCGCACCTGCAGCAATAACCGCTTCACTAACCTTAATACCTCTATTAACCATTTTGTTGATATAATCAATGAGTACAATGGCATTGTTAACCACAACGCCGGCCAGGGATATAACGCCCACGCCGGTCATAATAATACCAAATGGAGAATTAATGACCGTAAGGCCAAGAAAGGCGCCGCCAAGTGATAATATGACCGATGTCATTATGATCAGAGGCTGCGATACTGAGTTGAACAATGTCACCAGAACCAGAAAAATCAGGAATATGGCAATCACGAAAGCACCTATCAGGAAAGATTCGGATTCTTTCTGTTCTTCAAATTCACCCGTAAACTGAAATCTGTAACCGGGCGGTATTGGCAGTTTTTTAAGTGCCGTTTCGGCCTGCAAACGTGCTACTGCACCGGGTATTTTTGTCTCATCAACATTGGCTTTAACTGTTACTACGCGTTCCTGGTTAATTCTGATAATATCTCCGATAATGCCGGTGTAGTCTATTTTTGCTATCGTTGTAAGCGGTACCAGTTGACCTGATGGTGTCGGGATCATCAGTTTATAAAGCACATCTGTTTTTTTACGATCCTCCCGGGCAAGTGTTACGGTAATATCATAATCCTCATCTTCTTCATAGTAGGTGGATACATCCAGGCCGTTATAGGCTGTTTTAAGCGCAAATCCGACACTATTCGTTGTAAGTCCGAACAATGCGGCTTTCTGGCGATCAATAGTGACACGAATAGCAGGGATCCCCGACTGGAAATCATCTTTTACATCCTCAACATAGGGGATTTTTTCAATAATGTTTTTGATGTTTTGTGCAATTTCCCCGAGATCGATAAAGTTTTCACCGGATATTTCAATATTGATCGGAGCGCCTGTCGGCGGACCTTCTTCAGATAACTCTACGGTAATAATGGCACCGGGAACATCCTTTATCCTTCGCCTTATCTCTTCAAGTGTTTCTGCAGCAGGGCGTTTTTTATCTGCCATTTCAATAAACTGAATACCAATATGGTTTGATGTATTGCTGCTGAAGATATCTTCCGGGCCGGGTGTTTTTACTGTTTTTGAATAGATATGTTCAATATTGGCCAGATCACTGGGACCTGACAGTATTTTGCCGGTGGCACTTTCATGTTGCCTGGATGCAAAAGCCGCTTTATATTGTTCGTCGGAAACACCGAATATACTGAATTTTTCATCGACAGAACCGGCAATAGCCATTTCGAGTGTTTTGGCAATACGGTCATTATAATCCAGATCCGCACCTTCAGGCGGGTCAATGTTTACATAAGCCATGACAGGATCAATGCTTGGGAAAAATTCCACCGGCCTTTCAAGGCCGATCGCTATCATCCATATCTGAAAAAAAATAATCAGCAGAAAAAAAGAAACACCGATCATTGCAAGTCTGTGTCTGAGCGCATGTTTTAAAAAAATGGAATATGACGTCAGCAGCCGGCCTTTTATTTTAACAGGATTTTCTCCGGCTTTTACAATTTCTTCGGCACTTTTTTTTATTTTTGTCTGAAAACCGTTTTTAACTTTCATAAAAATGGCCGTCAGTGTTGGATTGATGACCAGTGCAACAAAGAGGCTGGATGAAAGAGTAACAATCAGTGTGATCGGTAAAAATTTCATAAATTCACCCATAATACCGGGCCAGAAAATCATGGGGGAAAAAGCGGCCAGTGTCGTCAGCGTTGAGCCGATGACCGGCCAGGCCACTTCGGCGGTGGCTGTCATGGCAGCCTGTGTACGCGGTACGCCCTGTTCCATATATCGATAAATATTTTCAATAATAACAATGGCATTATCCACCAGCATACCCAGTGCCAGGGTAAGGGAGAAGAGTACAACCATATTCAGGGTAATATCGAGAAAGTAAAGAATCATAAAGGATAGCAGCATGGAAAAGGGAATTGCCAGGCTGACCAGCAGTGCATTCCTGAAGCCGAGAACAAAAAACAGTACAACAATAACAAGAAGCAGGCCTGAAAGAATGTTGTTTTCAAGGTCGGCCACCATATTACGGATATCTTTTGCCTGATCCATCAGTTTGGTGATATATGTGCCGGATGGCCATGTATTCCGGTGTCCGGCAACAATTTCATCAATCTGATTTGTAATTGAAATTATGTTTTCACCAATTCGTTTTTTAACGGAAATGTTTACCGCTTCATTTCCATCCAGTCTTGACCGGCTCGCTTCATCCTTGAATGTATCTTTAACTTCAGCCACATCTTTTAAATAAACCGGCATGCCGTTAAAGGTACTTACAACCAGATTATAAATTTCATCGGGTTTTTCAAATTCACCGGGAACCCGAAGCTGATAACGGCCATCGCCAAGTGTAATGGAGCCACCGGATGTATTCTGGTTCTCGCTGTAGATGACATTCTGCAGCATACCGATGGGAAGCCGGTAATAAGCAAGTTTGTCCGGATCCACGATGATTTGAATTTCACGCTCAAGGCCGCCGGTAACTTCAACCTCAAGAATGCCGGGTATGGATTCAATCTCATCTTTAAGGTCGTCAGCCAGATTTTTGAGGCAAGCATTACCGCAAGTACCGGCAAGGGAGTAGATAACAATCGGCATTTCTGAAAAGTTGACTTCAAATACAGCCGGATCATCTTCAAGGTCTGACGGCAGTTCTCCCATTGATTCGTCAACCTTGTCCTTTACTTTTTGTACGGCGTCATCAACATCAATATCCGTAACAAATTCAATATTAATAAAAGATTGTCCCTCTGAACTGACGGATTTGATTTTTTTAACGCCGTCAAGCCCCTTAAGCTTTTTCTCAATCGGAATGGTAATGGACGTTTCTATATCGGAAGAGGAGACACCTTTATAGCTGGTTGAAACAAAGACAAAGGGAATCGGGATATCCGGTGAACTTTCCCTGGGCAGCACAATATAACTATATACGCCGAAGACCAGGATAATCATTGCCAGTACAATGACACTGATTTTATTTTTTATGGCGGTATCTGAAATTATCATTTGGTCAATTCCTCCAGAGATTCAATATCCCGAATCACGTTGACCTTTTGCTCGTCTTCGACACTCCGTTGCCCGATAACAATAACACGCTCATCCGGAGAGAGTCCTTTAGTGATCTCCACGTGCCAATCTTCCTGAAGTCCGATTTCAACTTTCCTGATATGCGCACGGCCATCATTCACAACATAGGCATAATGGCCCCCATTTCGTGTTATGACGGCGTAAAGAGGAATGACGATGCCATCAGACACCTCGCGCTTTACGATTTCGATACGGGCAAACATATCCGGCAGAATTTCACGGCCGGGATTTTCAACAGCCAGTTTCAGGCTGTAAAGTCGGGCTGATGAATCGGCTGTGCTGGAGAGAAAATGCATGATGCCCCTGAATGTTTTACCCGACAGCGCATCAATGCGAATATCAAAATTTTTTATTTTCCGGACGGCTTCAACATCTGATTCGGGGATTCCGACATTGACTTTCACTCGATCTATCTGGAGCATTTCAGCAACAGGATCAGCAACATTCATATACAATCCCATCTCAAAAAAAATATTGTTTACGATGCCTGTAAAAGGGGCACGGATCTGGCAGCGCTCAACATTAAGGGCGGCATTATCCATGACGGATCTGGCATTTTCCATTGAAGCTCTTGCTGTATCCAGTTGTGATTTGGTGGCAAGCTGTTCATCGTAAAGTTTACTGAAGCGGTTAAACGATGCCTGAGCTGTTTCATAAACTGCTTTGCCTGAGTTATAGGCATTCACATAATCCCGGTTGTCAATAACAGCCAGAATATCTCCTTTTGTAACACGCTGACCCTCTTCAACTGCTTTTTGAATAACTTTACCGCTGACCTCAGCCATGATATTCAGTTTTACCCAGGGTTCAACAATGCCGGGCAAATTGATACTGTCGCGGATACTTGAGGGCGATAATTTTAATGCAACAATGTTGACCGGCGGGCGCTCATTGGCTTCTCCGCCATTTTTTTCAGCGTCAAGCCGGTCCTTTTTGGCGCTGCATGTGCCGGCGAGAACAATGATTATTAAAAGAAGCAATCCAAGAACAATATAAGGTAACGCTCCCCACAGCCGTATCAGCATTTTACGGCCATTGCCTATTGATGTTAATCCTTTTTCTTTACCCATTATTACACCTGTTTATATTTAGTCTAAAGTTTAGAGTTACAGCTCCACCTGGCATCTCATTTTATAGGTGGATGATTTTTAACAATTTGCTCTTTTACAATTAACGGTGCACCCTTTACTACAGTCAGGTACAAAATGGCTCATTTGGCGGTTTGAATTTT
>JAIPEE010000064.1 GCA_021737275.1 Desulfobacterales bacterium | reverse complement strand
ACCTCAAGGGCAACTTACCCTGACGATGAGCGCAAATAAAGCAGTTCGAAAAGATCTTCTTCATTTTCTCGACGTGTTGCAAAAAGCAGCATGATATACTGAGAAAAAAGTTAAAATTTTATGCAACATTAGGGTTAATCCGCTTTTATCAAAATTTTCATGTTCAATATTTCTTCTGTTTGGACAAGCATGAGCTAATTTTGAGGATAAATATTCATCCATTATATCCGGATGTGTATCGAAATGTATGACGCCAATTTTCAGATTTTTCCCGTAGTTATCGAAAAATGCTCTTTGTAAAGGTATGGTTACTGAATGATCTCCTCCTATAAACATTCCGAATTTCCCATCTTCAAATATTTTTCTTGCGCCATTTTGTATTTTTTCAAAATATTTTTCTATATGGATATTTAAGTCAAAGTCACCTCCATCTTTTATAGAAAAATCTTTTATTGGGTATCCGTTTTCTGTAATCGCTGGTAATGAAACAGATAAGTTTCTTATCATAGCCGGTCCTTCGCAAGTTCCTTTTCCAAGACTTGCGCCGCCATCAAATGGAATACCCATAATTATTACATCTGCCTTATCGTAACTATCTGTTCTCAAATCTCTAAAAGCACCTTGAGTTGAAACCTGATCAGCCATAATAGTTTTCCCTCCATAAATATACTTAAATCTGTGATTTAAGCTGTTAAAGGGCCGCACCTCGCTTGGGGTGCGGTACCTTGTAAGTGTTTGGCGATACCTCAGAGCGAGCATACAAGCCTGTTCTGGTAACCGTGCTGCCAAATCAGAAACCTGCCCTTGCAACCTCGGTTTTCGTCAGCACACCGAGTTGAGCTAAACCCTTTCAAGTGTGAGAGGAGCGTTTCCCGGGGTGACGCGTCTGGAGACTCACCTGGTAAGGTCGTCGAGAAAATCTCCGGCAAGCGCTATGTAGGTGTCAACACCGGCCTCGTCCATGGCGTAGGACACGGATGGCCCGGCTTGAGCGATGGAATCCCAAATTCCACGGTTGATCAAAAACACTTTGCGCGCGTCAGCTATGGATAGTACGAGAGAGGCAATGCTCTCGGCGCCGTTGCGCGGCTTCTCGGGCGTTATTCGCCATTGGATGCGACCACCTAATCGGTCAATCGTCCACGGCAATCCGACCCGGTCAACTTGCTGCTGTAGCCCGATCTGCATCTTTTGGCCCAGGAAGTCGACTCTCTTTCCTGCTTCGGGGGTGAAAATCTCGGAGAGCCCAACGCGGGCTGCTGCTAGGGACAGGGCATTCGCGTAGAGGGTACCGCCAACAGCAATGCCGTGTGCGTCGTTGATATCTAAGAGCCCAGGGTCGTGGTCGCGATTCTCGTTGAGTACTGTTGCAATGCGGTCCGTCATGCCATACACGCCGATCGGCACACCGCCGGCAATTCCCTTGCCGCCGGTGAGTATATCGGGCTCGATATTGAAGACGGTGGTTCCTCCTCCGTGGACGGCGAACTGAACGTGAGTCTCGTCGACGATGAGCACGGCGCCGGCAGAACGGACGTCAGTGTTGAGAGATTCGACAAATTCTGGAGTTGGCAAGACAAGTCCGCAGTTGGTTAGTGCTGATTCTATAAGGACTGCAGCAACGTCTCCGCGCGCGAGTCGTTCCCGCAGCGCAGCGGGATCATTGTATGGGATAACGTCTGTGCCCTGTGCGCTGGTGGGGTCCAGGCCGGTAAGCTCAGCATCCATTCCTCCTTGTTCATTACGCTCCCACAACGTCTGGTCAAGGTGTCCATGGTACTTCCCGTCGAAGGTTAAAATCGTAGATCGACCGGTGGCAACGCGGGCTATGCGAAGCGCGTCAGCGTTAGCCCCGCTCGCCGAGAGGGTAAACTGCCATTGTGGAAGACCGAACCGCGCGCTAAGCAGTTTACAGACCTCTAAGGAGTCGGTGGTCGGGAGCAGGAATGAGTTGCCTAATAAGGCCTGATTCTGTATGGCACGAACAATAGGCTCGGGCGCAAAGCCAGCTGGCATGGAGAGGTCGCAGGCGTTGAAGTCGAGATATGAATTCCCATCGAGGTCTACGAACTGCGAGCCGGATCCTCGGACAGCAACAACGGGTGCGTGCCGGTAAAGTGAGCGCATCCAAGCCATCGGCACTCCGCCGGGCATCGCGTGTTCAGCCTCGGCGAGCCACTGTGCGGATCGCGGTGTGCGCTTGCGAAAGGTTTCAAGCTCTCGGTCAATGATCTCCCGGGAGCGCTTGATCAGCGCTGGATCGACGTCTGGATTTCGCAGACAAGAAGTTTCGATATTGTCATTTTTTTTCATTTTTTTCTCCTTTTTAATCCAAATAAAATTGAATTAGTTTGTTTAGTTCTGATAATCAAAAATTTTTGGCATATGACCTCCTTTGAAATGAGCCATGATTGGTCAGGCAACTCAGTTCAGCCAGCAGCGAGAAAACAGATATAGGGAAATTCATACCAATAGCGAGAATAGCCTTCATTTTCTAAATCCCCCAAACATAAAAGAGACTTGTTGTATTCATTGCCTGTTACAGTGGCATTTAGCGCAACACCAAAATAATGTTAACATATTAGCAGTCCCAAAATACAATTGGAAACAAAAAGCATTTGTTAGTGATACAAGTATGATTTGTTAAGATGGTGATCATGAGAAAGGTCGATAGGCTATAGAATATTTCAAGCTTTGTTCAAGTAAGCCGCTACGTGTCAGGTCTTCAAATACCCCAAGTTTAACATTTTTTTAATTTCATCAAGCCAGACACTTCCTGTTACATTCATTGGTTTCTTGTTTTAACCCAAATTAAGGAGATGTGTCATGATGAAAAACCCATGATCTAATCTCAGAAATCGAACTGGAAGGCTATTTTCTTCACAGGTAAAAGGAGACATCTTTGAATTTTGTGCAACACAAAAATCGGTGTTAAATTAAGGAATATTATATTGCTGCTTAAGTAGGCCGACAATCCAATTGTGCAATGGATCCTGATCGGAACGGGAGTGCCATGCAGCTATTATATCAAAGACAGGGGGATTCTCAGCCAACTCAACTGTCGTCAGATTATCATTCAGAAACACTCTGGAAGGTAAAAAGGCAATTGCATCTGTGGCTTCGATGTAGCTGGGGACAGAGGAAAAACATGGTGCGGATACAACTACATTTCGGGTAATTCCGGATTTTTGCAACCAGGCATCGATGGATCCTTTGAAATTTGCCCTTACCGGTGAGGCAATGATTTGAGGGTGTGATGCAATTTCCTTCAGTTTTAATTTTCGTTTTAATAGCGAAGACTTCTTTGAAGCAATACAAACATGGTGCTCAGTAAACAAGGTGATATAGGAATAAGAACTGGGAATAAAATCCGGGAATGCTATTGCCAAATTCACCCTGCATTCTACCATTAATTCGTCCAGATTATCGATATCAAGATCTCGGATAATTATCTTTAATCCTGGTGCCGTTTGCCTGATTATTTTTAATAAATCAGGCAGTACTATCTGCTGAGCATAGTCCGAGGCTGATATGACATAGGTGGCTTTCACTAATGCCGGATCAAAGGAATCGGGACTCAACAATCGTTCAATATCTTTAAGAACAGTGTCAACTTTTTTTCCCAGTACTTCCGCCAAAGGGGTTGGGATCATGCCATTGCTTTTCCGAATAAACAGCCTATCTTCAAAAATATCTCGCAATTTTCTCAACTGATCACTGACAGCCTGTTGTGTCAGGCCAACCTGACTTGCCACGCGGGACGCGTTTCGTTCTCGCAACAATGCTTGGAATATTCTAAGTTGGCTTATATCCAGTCTATCGATCTTTTTCATACCCACCATCTCAACAAATCATACTTGTATCACTAACAAGTGCACTTTTTAGATTTTATTTTAGGGCTGCGAATTTGTCAATATTTTTTGGCAGTACGCTAAATTTCTGACCTCCCCCCAAAAAACTGATCCAGATTTTAAGTTAGAGATATGATAAGATCCGGATACAAAAAAAAGAGGACAGGATGGCTCGCAGAAGCTGAAGTAGCTTTAGCTCAAGGGAAGAGCTGCTTAATGGAGAAATCTTTTACAAACTGAAATCGGTAATAACGTTATGCTCTTATGGATTGCTGATCCAAATGGGAGGGCAATACTAAGGTGCACTGAACAGAACTTGAGTTGACAGTGGCCAGCCTCTTCTGATTGTCAATGACAGTTATGCAGCTATTGCCCTTTCCAAGTTCTTTTCGTTATAAATGTTTTTCCCTTCAACAAAAGTTTCCAGATTCTGATACAGCTTTTTTCGAAAGGCTATTCGATAAAATTCAACCCAGTTTGATGAAAACGCTCACAAATACCATTGGCCTGAGGACTCTTAACTTTAGTTTTAGTATGGTCAATCCCGTTAAGTTGCAGATAAAGTTCATAGGGATGTTTGTCCATACCGCCACAAAATTCTGTCCCACGATCAGTTAAAACCCTTAAGATGGGAACACCTTGCTCTTCAAAGAACGGTAATACCCGATCATTTAGTACATCGGCAGCCGTTACCGGTATTTTGGCAGTGTACAGCTTGGCAAATGCCACTGATGAATAAGTGTCTATCACCGTCTGCTGGTAGATACGGCCTACACCTTTAAGATACGACATAGAAGGTATCCTGGCTGATCAGATAACCTGAATGCTGTGTTTCAATTTCATCCGGGTTTGATTCACGGCTACGTTTGGCTGTTTCCAGAGCAGTCAACTGGGCCTCGGTATATACAATTCCTTCCTTTGCAGCTTTTTCTTCGAGCAGTACCAACCGTTTCTTAAAAGTTTCAAGATTATGCCTGAGCCAGATACTGCGAACACCACCGGATGATACCAGAATGCCACCTTTACGCAGCTCATTGGCAGCTCGTGCCTGTCCATAAGCTGGATACTCATATGCCATTTTGATAACAGCATCTTCTACCTCAGGTGCTACTCGATTTTTTATACATGGCTTGCGACGAGTTTTATCCTTGAGACCTTCAAGGCCATGTTCTTCATAAGCTTTTTTAATGTCATAAAAGTGCCGGCGAAAAACGTCATTAATACGGCAGGCCTGTGAAACGTTCTTGAGATATTCGGCCAGTTCAAGTATGCTTAGTTTACCTCTTGCGATCTTTTCTTGGGTGGTCATAATTTACCTCCTTACTGTGATTGTTTGGCGACAATCCAGAAGGTATCTGACCACCCTTTTTTTGCAAGGTGTCAAGTCAGGTTCGTCTTCTCACACAATTATTTCTTCGTCGATCAAATCAATTACCTCAATACCCAGCTTATCTGCTACATACTGTTTTGCTTCATTCAGTCTCATCTTTTTGGTCATTTGCATCCAGGCTACCAAATCTCCAGGAGTCCGAATGCCGCCCATACATGAAACTAAAATGTGTGCAACCGGCATTACAAAATTATCACCAACGCCAACCTACAAACTGTCTACCTTACCAATCTGTACCAGTGCTAAGGTGTAACCAAAATAATATAAAACCCGCAATAGGAGGTAACCCTCGTGCTACAATCTACAAAAAATATTAACCACAAAGCAGGATTAATTAAATGGATTAATTCAATAAAGTTCTGATTTTAACTACTGCATCCTGGGCATCTTCAGCATAAGCATCAGCACCGATTTTATCTGCCCAGCGTACTGTTACAGGTGCGCCGCCGACAACGGTCCTGAATTTATCGCGAACTCCTTCTTTTTTCAACAGATCTTCAAGATCTTTCTGACAACCCATTGTTGTAGTCAGAAGTGCACTTGTACCAATAACATCAACATCAAAATCTACGGCTTTTTCAACTATAGTTTCAGTAGCAACGTCACGGCCGAGATCATGAACGGTAAAACCGTTTGCATTAAGCATTGAAACAACAATACCTTTTCCAATATCATGAACATCTCCTTTTACGGTAGCAATCAGAATTGTACCGGCTTTTTCATCCGCTTTATCAGGCAGAGCTTCATTAATAACTGCTGTAACCGCTTTCATAACATCAGCAGCCTGTACAAGCTCAGGCAGGAAAAGCTGACCGCGGCCAAAAAGGTCGCCTACTTCATTAATGGCCGGGATGAACGCATCATTCATCAGCTCAAGTGGATTTACACCATCAGCAATAGTGTTTTTGGTAAGATCCAACGCCTTATCCATTTCATGCTTGATTACTGCCTGTTTTGCTTCTTCAACAATTTTGGTATCCATTTGCAAATTCTCCAAATCAACTAATTAAATTGTTGCCGGCCCAAAAAGAAAAGACAATTGGGGAGTTGAATCTCTTTGGGGAAGAGTATCTTTTCGGGCCAACAACAAACTTATTATATATAAATCACATTCAGTATCTACATGCGGTTTAGAATATTATTTAGCATGTACATTAAAATAGGTGAACGGGTTAATCCATGTTGAATATCCGCCCATATAAGATACAAAACCTTCAAGTTTGTCTGTTCTCAGGACATCAACCGAATCAGGGCGAAACATCATATAATGAGGCAAATCATTATTCATAAACTCCTGGAGCTGCCAGCAGAGATCCTTGCGCTTTTCAAGGTCTGTCGCAGAAAGGTACTCTTCCAGAGCCTTATCAAATTCAGGACTACTGTAGTAGGCAGTATTCCAGGCACTACCGGATTCGGGGCTCCGCATAAATTCCCACACCCATGCAGCATAAGGCCCCGGTGATTCTCCCCCCATAGCAATATTAAACCCCATTCCCTGTGGATAATATAATGTATCCTCATAAGTATCATAATCCAAAGCAACAATTCGAACATCCACACCAATGGCCTTCATTTGTTCACGGATCAGCTGAACCATTTTAATCTGTTCTACCGAGCTTGATGGTACAATAAGTTTATATGACATATTATTTCTTTTCCCTGTCTTTTCATTCCTGATCCCATCTCCATCGGTATCGATATATCCGTTATCATCAAGCATTTTATTTGCCAATTGAGGATTATACGCATACTGGGTCAGGTTGGGATTATATTCATACAGTTCAGGATATATGAATGATGACTGGAGTTTGGCATAACCATGGTATACCATTTTAATGATTCTCTGCTTATCAATGGCATGAACAAATGCCTTCCTGAAATTCAAATCACTGACCGCACTTTCCTTGTCATAAAGATTGAAGGTAATCCAGTCCAACCAGATGCCCGGAGTCTTATCAACTTTAATATTTGGTTCCTTTTCGAAATATCTAACTGCCAGAGGTGAAATACCGCCTGTTCCCATCATATCTATTTCATCTTTTTTCATGGCCATGTTCAGGCCATCAGAGCTTCCATAGGTTTTAAAAACAATTGTATCTACTTTTGATTTTTTCTCCCAGTAATCTTCAAATCTTTCAAAACTCATAAACAAACCGGATTTATACTCCTTTAATTTAAAAGGTCCTGAGCCAATAGCTTTCTTGTTATCATACTTTTCAATATCAAATTTATTCCGTCGCCATAGGTGTTCCGGAAGAATAGGGAACCAGTTAAATGGTGGGTATTTGGGTGCAATCTGTTTTTTCAATGTAAATTGAACAGTATAGTCATCAATGACGGAAATCGAACCTGGAACAGTCACGGCATCATAGTATGCCCAAACAGGATTGGATACAGGCAAATGTTCCATTGTAAATGCAAAATCTTTTGCCGTTACAGGTTTGCCATCATGAAATGTCATTCCCTCCCTGACAAAGAACTTGAATGTCTGGTTATCCTTTGTCTCAAAACCGGTCATTGCTCTTGGTGAATATTTGTAATCCGGTGGCGGATCAAAGTGCCAGGGTTGGTCATAAACCAACTGCCACCAAATTAAACCCATGGCTTCA
This sequence comes from Desulfobacterales bacterium, assembly GCA_021737275.1. Classification (GTDB taxonomy): domain Bacteria; phylum Desulfobacterota; class Desulfobacteria; order Desulfobacterales; family JAIPEE01; genus JAIPEE01. The sequence goes on along the minus strand of JAIPEE010000064.1, from coordinate 9,063 downwards.
TACTGCCAGGAATTATTGCAGGCAAGCGACCTGACCATTTGCTCTGATTGCCAGCCTACTCTGAGTTCTCCGGCAGCATACCCTGTTGAAATGAGCCCGGGTACAATTGTAAAAAGAAAAACAATTAAAATAGCTATCTTACAAAATTTGTTGAAAGACTTAATTTTCATGTTACCCCCTTTTATTCTTTAATGAACAGTTTGTTTTTTTAATTGTCTCCCCCCCGAAAAACGTTGAGAAACAGCCGGGCAAACAGTTTTAAGGAAGGATCATAGGGAAGTTTGAGACCTGAAGAGCTGCTTACCCGGCATATAAATATTTTAAATAATTTGCATTAAGGGTTTTGTTCGTTTGTTTTTATCATTTTTAATCAAACTGAACCGCATCCATAAATGGCTATGTACTTTTTATTCTAAGTTGTACTTCTTTTTAAACTCCGATCTAAACAAATTGACAGAGTTAATCTCGATATCCAATAATTCGGCTATATTCTTTTTGGCCATTATACCTTTTGGTATTCCTGGTACAGCCATTAAGGTACCGATACCGAGATCAAATCGAACATCCTGCACAACCTCCTCGTTGGTCAAATCCGCTATTTCTAATCCGAGTTTATCTGCTACATATGCCTTGGCTTCAGCCAGCCTCATTTTTCGAGTCATCTGCATCCAGGCAACCAGATCTCCGGTTGTCCGTAAGCCGCCCATACATGAAGCCATAATTTGCGCAACAGGTGTACCGAACGTATCACCTACACCAAGCTACAACCCATCTGCCTTACCAACCTGAACAAGGGCTTTTGCGACACGCGTTGAACAATCGAGGGGCGGCATTTCAATCATGGGAATACCGCATACACCCATACCGGTGTTGGGATAAACAGGGATGTTGGATACTTCAGAAGTGGCCTTTACAAATGTTACTGCACGAGAAATATTCCACGGTGTGGATCTGGATGAATTGACATTAATTGCCGGACCAAAAATACTGGCCCCTGCTTCCTCTACAACTTTAACCTGTTCATGCGGATAAAGCCCGGCCAGACGTTTCCCATTAAACTCAACACTGCCATGCATACCCAGAACAAACTCCGAAGCCATTCCAATAACTACTGGCATATTTGGATTGATCTGTTTTATTTTAGCAGTCGCATTAAGAGCGGCCAGAAAATCAGCATCACCCGCCGAGCCGCAAGTATCTAAATTTATTCCTTCAAGACCAATTTCATTAAGCTCTTTAAATATATAAATTATATCATCCGTCATCTGAGTCGCAGCATCAATCTGGGCCTGCTGTGCATCCTGGATTTTTCCAAGGGGAAGTAGTTCCGATGGGTTATTAAAAGGACCGTCCGGTTTATAATACAATCCCATATTAGGCTGTGCACCATAATAAAGTGGAACGGTTGTCATCTGGGAAACAGAAAAATATTCATTTTTTTCGTAGTTAATAATACTTTTGACGGGCTTGTAACTGAAATCATGATGTGGCATGCAGGCTGAATCTGCGGCGCAGGTTTTTTCATAGGTCAGAAGCGCTTGCGTACGGCTTATCGGTAATCCCAGTGCGCTGTCACCCTGTTCAGCTGTAAAGGTCAGCACACTGCCGTCATCAATGACAACAACCTCTTCGCCTGGCTCAATACTGACAATACGATGGGGGTCAGCGATAATCTCTAAAATCTTTTCCTGCTCTTCCTTTGTCAATTCAGGAATACGACCCCTTTCTGATGCATCCTTTGTCCCCTGATATATTTCATCCTTAAGTTCTTCAGCGGATATTGTTATCATCTCACCGTCACCCATTCGGGTTTTGATCTTTTTACTCATTTTAAGCCTCTCAATAATACTTTTTTGTAAAATTAATGGAAACATAAGACATCACAAACTATTATTCATTTCACTCATTATTTAGAACGACGCACTTAATCCCACTTGCTGCAACCATTTATTTATCGCTCAATAGCCACCTATCTGGTTCGGGAAGTAATCCTCACAGCCGCCTTCTCGATACACGTCGAGTGTACTGCAATGCAAAGATCCACCAAAAAGTGTGACCTTATCGTAAGGCACCGGAATTACTTCAAAGCCGAGCTTGGTGAGGCGCTCAATCTGCTCGGTGTTATTCGCTTCGATGCAGAACGTCTTGGGATCAATAGAAAGGCCGTTGACGATTGACCAGACTTCGCTTTCCTCATCATCCCACTCCTTCTCTACCTTTTCTTTGTGACGTTGCGAGACTTCACCGGCTGGCATGATTTCCCAATCATTGGCTTCCAGCAGGGCAAAAAACTCCTCGGTAATTGGTGGCCAATCTTGGTTGTAAATCATCAGTCCGGGACGCGGCACAGAGAGAATGGCATCGAGGTGATATGGATGTGACCAGTGATCACATTCTACAATATGGAAACGAAGGTCTAATGATGCAAGATGTCGCTTAAGCCACTCCCGGCCGGATGGATTGGTCGTACAGGAACATAACCAGAAGATATCCTTACCGCAACGGATCATATCGGCAGCATCAAAGTATGGCTCGACGTCACTTACACCGAAGTCCCGGCCACGCACTTTCTGACGTTTTTTCTCAGGCGTCCAAACAAACTCCATGTTAGAGGGATAGTCGATTTCGAAGCATTCGTCAGAAAGCCGCGGTTTGGGGGCTGCTGTCCAGAGGAAGTTGGGATCCTCCTTGAAGTAGTGTTCCATAATTGGACGATATGCAAGATACTCAAAGTAGCGACAGCGTTTGCTCATCGGTGCCTCAATAATTTCGTTGCCGATACAAAGGTGTGTGTCTCGGGGGTTGTTGGCTCCATACTGAAACGGTACAGACCAGTCAGGCGTAGAGGTCGGGCGTCTGTCGTGCATGGAGGAGGGAATCACAGCGCGGTCGACAATGATACCACGGGCTTCGAGCAAATCCTGAAACGCATCCATCTGCTCGTTAGCAGCGTCAACCCGATCTTGCGAAATCGGACGGGCATGGATAACGCGTCTCCCCCCCACTTCAATATCTTCCCACATGAACCCCGGCTCTGGAGCTGTCTTGTTTGTTCCTTCCGGCCGTCCAAGAATTACTCGCTTAAGAGGATCCCACTCATTCCAACAATTTACCATCTTCGACATATTAATTTCTCCTTTTTTTTATTAAAAACATGTCCCTTATTTATAACCATACAGATATTTCCATTTCTTTGTGGAACTTATAGTTCATTACTATTAATTATCTCTACAAAATTTTGCTTTCGTATGATGGTTATTGTTAAACTATACATATGCAATAACACTAACTACAATATCCATGCCATAGAGTAGAAAAATTATTCGGTTTTGCTCGAATCAGATATTTTTTTATCATTGCTTATTAACGATGAAAAGCTCTTAAATATCCCCGCGCCACGCTATAGAGATTCTTTTTTGTATGGAATAATACCGTTAATATTCGATTACTTATCCCTCAACGCCAACTGTGTTTGCAAGTGCTATTACACTTCAAATAAAAACATACTGTATTGGGTTTGCTTAATGTAAAGAATTTCTTTTATAAGGGGGGTGTTTAAAAAGTACTTTTATATCTGAATGGTGTTTATTAAAGTTGGTAAAGGCAGTAAAAATGAGTATTTTTATGCAAATCAAAACATCGGTTAATATAATATACTGATAATTAAGCAAAATTAAAGTGTACAAAACGACACATATTTTGTGTCAAATTGGGCAGTCTCTTAATGGACTTCATCATAATTAACCATTTAGATCATTTTTATAATACTTTTTTAGTTTCAGGCGGTCAATCCTTCCGCTTAAAACCGTTCTTGAGATTTTTAGCAAAGAGGCCGTCCTGGATTTATTCCAGTTTGTTTTTTTTAGGGTTCTAAGCAATATTTTTTTTTCTATAGCATCAAGCATATTTTTATATCCCATTTTTTCAGGATCATATTTCGCATCAATTGATGAATCATCCATTTGCTTGAAGTTAAAGGGCGCATTTTTCATAAAATCCAAAGACCCTTCAACCTTGATGCGGTTAATGACATTTTTTAATTCTCTGACATTACCTGGCCAATCATAATCAAGTAACAGATCCATCTGCTTAGACAAAAGCTGCCAGACACTCCGTCCCGATTCTTCACGCTCAAGCATTTCCTCAATAATCAGCGGGATATCTTCTTTGCGTTCTCTTAACGGGGGGAGTGTGATCGGAATGACACTGATCCGGTAGTAAAAGTCCTGACGCATCTTACCGTCATGAACCAGCGATTCAATGTTCTTGTTTGTTGCGCTGATAATACGAAAATCAGACTTCCTGACAATACTATCGCCGACAGGCATATAGGAGCCATCTTCAATTGCCCTTAACAGTTTTGTCTGCATGCTTAAACCGATATCTCCCACTTCGTCCAGAAACAGGGTCCCTATATCTGCCTGGGAGAGAAATCCTTTTTTATCTGAATGGGCCCCTGTAAATGCGCCCTTTTTGTGTCCGAAAAATTCGCTTTCAATCAAGCCTTCGGTAATCGCGCTGCAGTTAACCGGTATATATGGGTGCTTACTTCTTGTACCGGCATCATGTATTGCCCGGGCGACTAACTCTTTTCCGGTACCGGTCTCGCCAAAAATCATCACATTGGCATCCGTAATACCAGCTTTAAGGATTAACTCATAAATTTTTTGCATAGCCGGGCTTTTTCCGATGATATCGCCAAATCTATACCGTTCCTTTATTCTTGAGCGCAACAGCAGGTTCTCTTTTTTCAGTGCCAGCTCGGACTGCTTTTGTACGGTCAGATCAGACACGAAACCGACCATTGCAATGGCCTCTTCACCCTCACTGTAAATACCCTTCCCCTGTTCATATACCCACTTAATTTTGCCGGATTTGGTTTTGATGCGATAAACAGCCTGGTAGGTAGACTTATCGGCTATTGCCTTTTTGATTTTTAAATCATCTTCAATCCTGCTGCCGTAGTCTTCCAACATCAGTTTTTTAAATGAAAGATCCGACCTGTTTAGCAATTCAGATGGCTTGTACCCTGTCAAATCATAGGTTCCATCACTTAAAAACAGATCAGTATGATCTTCATCAGGCAGGCAAAAAAAAATGGAACAGGGAAGGTTTGCCATCAGACATTTGAGTTGATTATCAATATTGTTTAGCAAATCATGTTTCAGTTTTGTTTTTTTTCTTAATAGATCATGTTTTGATGACATTTAAAAATCCTCTGCTAAGTAGTTTATTCATCCTTTTTTTTGTTGAATGCAACCAGACTGAGTATTTCAAACATTATAGCTGTAGCGACATATGCAGTGATATTGTTCGGGGAATCGATTGTCGGCATTAAGCATACGACATCACCTCCAATAACATTTTTACCTTTCATGGAATGAAGCACCTTCATCACTTCATTCATTCTGAATCCATCAAATGCAGGTTCGGGATTGGACACGCCCGGAGCTACTGAAGGATCTAAACAGTCAAGATCAAAGGTGACATATAACGGTGCATCTCCAATCCGTCTATTTATTATATCAATACAAGCCTCTATTCCAATTTCTTCACACCGTTTTTTCGTAAGCACTTCATAGCCGAGTTCATAGCTGGGTTCCAGCCAGTCCCATGTTCGTGTATTGCCCCTGATACCTATCTGAACACTCTTTTTTGCATCAACATGACCGTTTCTAACTAGATAACTGGCCCAGTGTGCTGCTGATTTTTTTGCACCCATCCAGTGTTCAAGATGGTGATAGGAATCCAGATGGGCATCAAAGTGGAGAATGGCCGCCTTTTTGCCATTGGTCAGGTTGGCCTTTTCCCCTGCAATGCCCTGCAGGATACCTCCGGTGATACCATGATCTCCACCCATGGAGACTGGGTTGACACCGGCATTGGACAATTTTAGAAAAAAATCTGTAATTCTTTCTACACACTTTTCGTTGTCCAGCGCTTCCGGCAGAGGTACATCACCTGCATCAACAATATCACACGTTTCCCAGGGAGATATTTCGAGTGCATTATTCAACTTTCTCGCCAGTGCGGACACATTTCTGACTGCTCTTGGCCCCAAATGCTGGTCTCTTAACGTACTTCCGTTCCCGGAGCTGTGCGGCACGCCTACCAGGGCGATATCACATTTTGTCGGATCCTTTTCTACCGGGCAGCGAAAAAATGTTGGTATTCCCCACCAGTAAGATGTTTCCATCATCATAGTCAACTTATCTTTTGAGCTCATATACCCTCCATTAATTTATTAATATTTTTTAAGCAATCCGATACTTTAGGCCTCGACAGTGTCATTTCCGGAAAATGGTTTAATTATAAAACATCCTGTACAAAAAGGATGCCACTTTTATTGTGCAACCTTTTTTTTACGGTAAAACGTTAATTGTTTTGGATAGGATATTATTTGAGGGTGGTTAAAATACAGGATCAGGTATTTTAAAATAGTATGTAATGTAAAGAAAAAACCAAAAATGAATATTGAGATGTTTAATATTGCTATTTTGTTATATATTTTAGATGGTTAATCAGGATACCCATATACGGGTAGATATTCAGTTTTGACTATCAACGGCAAGGATGTAATAAAAAGCCGCTTTAACCTAACTTATAAATTTCTGATCTGGCAGGAATTTATTAAGATATCATCTATTATTATACGTTGATATACTTTCTGATTTTTCGGGATGCAGATGTTTGGCTGATCCCGAGATGTTTAGCCACACTAATGCTTGTGCCATATTTAGAATAAGCCAGTTTAACCATTTCTTCTTCTACTTTTTCCTTTGCTTCAGCAAGGCTTGAGAAACCCTTTGGTCCAAATGGTTTTGCTCCCAGAATATTATCGATCAAACTTTTATCAACAACACTGTTATTTGATGTAATGACAATGCGTTCAATGACATTTTTCAACTCACGAACATTGCCAGGCCACTCATAACTTAGCAACCTGTTTATTGCACTATTGGACAGTAAAACTTTTTTCATATAATCCCTATTCATCAAACTCATAAAATAGGTTATAAATTCCAGGATATCTTCCGTTCTGTTTCTTAAAGGCGGTATTTTTATTGGAACTACATTCAGTCTGTAATAAAGATCTTTTCTGAAAGTCCCTTTTTCTACCATTTCTTCAATATTCTGATTTGTCGCTGAAACCAGGCGGAAATCTACATCAATCGGCTGTTTTCCGCCTAACTTAATAATTTTTTTCTCCTGTATTACCTTGAGAAGCTTAACCTGAAGTCCGATCGGCAAATCTCCAATTTCATCTAGAAAAAGCGTCCCCTTATTCGCCATTTCAATAACGCCTACCTTACCAGTTTTACTGGCCCCGGTAAAAGCTCCGGCCTCATAGCCAAAAAGCTCGGACTCAAGCAGTGTTTCAGGTATTGCACCGCAATTAATTTCAATAAAGGGACCTTTTTCACGATCACTGTGCTTATGGATCATACGTGCTATAAGCGTTTTCCCGACACCGGTTTCACCTGTAATAATAATGTTAATATCTGTAGGAGAAACTTTTAAAGCAAGATTCAAAACATTATTCATCTCCTCACTTTTTGCCATAACATCAAGAAACCGCATATCCTTTTGGCGCAATTCCTGTAATTCAGAGGAATACCGCTTTACCTGTAATTGCAATTTCCTATACTGCTCCTCAAGATCGGTAAATTCCTTGATATCCTGAAAATAACTGACGATATATTCAACTTCATTATTTTCATCAAATATCGGTGTTGCAGTAATTAAATATTTTTCTCCTTTTTTATTATGCTGAATAATTGTGGCCTTCGTTTTGCTTTTAAGAACAATCGGTGTAATTAATGGGTAAAAAATCTTTTTCTTTTCCATCTCATATACTGTTCGACCGATAATTTTTTCCGGTTTAATCCCCCAGAACTCTTCAAAAGTTTCACTTGCATGAGTGATAACACCGTTACTGTCTGTTATCACCACATCACGTAATAGTGATTCAAGAAATGAAAAACGAAATATTTTTTCTGAGAAATCAATTTTTTTAAAAAATTCAAGTTTATCTAATGGGACGTATAATAACAAACAACTTTGATCAGGGGATGGCATGCTTATAGAAACGATTAAAAGGTCTGATGATTCAATACTTAAAATTGTAAAAGTGGGTTTTTCGGTTTCTTCAGGCGCGCCGTAACCTGGCAAAACAGTTTCTATCTTTTTACCAATCAATGATTCTGATGAATTGATAATCAAAGACAGGCTTTCATCTGTATATGTAATAATCCCTTTGCTGGCCTTTATTAAACCCATTTGCCGGTGTTCAATTAATCGAGATTTATCGTTCATTTCTTTTTTTCCGTCATAATTTATTATTAGAATCTTAATATTTGATAAGGCAATCTTTTCTTGCGCCTATAAAATTTGCCAATATTTTAAAAACATACAATCCAAAATCTGTACCAGTTTTTTTGGAAACAAGTTAAAATCAGTTAATCAGTTTTGAGTTATATATATTATATGTACAATATATTGCACGACAATCCTTCGCAGCTATGGATTGGGCGCCTGTTTAAATGATAACCAGCTATCTTCTTATCGAATCATGACCATTCCACCTCATAGCATCCTCAAGAAGACCAAAAGGAAGACACAGTGGCATATTTCTTGACTAATCTATTTTCAAAGACAAGTCAAAAAAGAAAAATTATTATGGAGTAAACAATGAACCCGATTAAAATGGTATCACTTTTTGAAAAAAAGCTTTTTTATATAACGAGCTCCTTGACTTATTAACCCTCGCAAAGAAGGCGATTTTATTGGGTAATTTTTCCGGACAATGGAAATGCAATGATAAAAAAATGATCATGCATTAAAATCGAAACAGCCAGAAACGATATCCTGAATGTTTTAGACTAAATGGATCTCAAATCTTTCCAAATCTCAAATGTATTATCTTTAGGGTTTCTCTAATAATTGCCATTTTATCATATAAAAGTAGTCATAAATTTGGTATAAATATTCTCAATTCATAATCAAATTATCGAACTGAGGAGTAAAACAAATATGATGCAAACCGGGCTTTTTGACTGGCAT
>JAIPEE010000019.1 GCA_021737275.1 Desulfobacterales bacterium | reverse complement strand
AAATTCGAGCCTCCTGATCAGCCATTTTGCACCTGATTGCACCAAAAGGCGCATCGTTAATTGTAAAAGAGCAAATGTTTTAAACCATCCACCTTAAAAAATGCGATGGATGGTTGAGCTGTAACTCTAAACTTTAGGCTACTTGAGAAAAAAACGAATATTATAAAAAGTCTTGAAAGACAGCGTAAGGAGCCGGTAAAGCTACTGGATGCCATGACCGAAATGATTGTCGCTAAACGTATGTGGATCGACAGTTTGACAATTAACGGTAACGCTATTCAGATTAAGGGTGTAGCTATGGACGAAACTACTGTTTCAGAGTTTATGACCAGGCTGCAGGACTCCAAAATGTTTTCAAATGTTAATTTGAAGGTCGTTAAACTGAATAAAATTCAGAATTACAACCTGAAGCGATTTGAAATTAGCTGTAATAAATCAGCTTCATAAAATTAAGGCATATAAGAATGAAAAAGGCAAATTTACCAAATCAATCTGTTTCGCCATTCTTTGAGGCAATTGAGAAGCTAACCAAAGGTCAAAGAATAGCTATTTATTGTGTTGTTTTTGTGCTCTTGATCGGGTGTTTCGTTTATTTTTCTTATATGCCCAAGTATAAACAAATTGGAAGGCTTGAAAAAGAGCTTGAAAAATTAGAAAAAGATTTGGCAAAGGCAAAGGATAATGCCTCAAAGCTGAAAGATTACCAGGAAAAAATGAAGCAGGCACAGGCAGACTTCAACAGGGCTAAGAAAAAGCTTCCGACAGAGGCCAATATTAACACCTTACTTGCCAGTTTTTCTCAGGCCGCACCGGATGCCGGGCTTGAAAATGTATTATTTCAGCCACAGAATGAAGTTGTAAAAGATTTTTATGCGGAGATCCCAATCGCAATACAACTGAGAGGAAATTATCATAATATTGTTCTTTTCTTTGATAAAATTACCGGGCTTGATCGGATTGTCAATGTGGATAATATAACAATTTCCGGTCCTGCAAATAAATTGGATAGTGGAACATTGGGAATCAAGTGTACTGCTAAAACATACAGGTTTGTTGAAAATCCGCCTAAGAAACAGGCGCCATCAAAAAAATAATTAATTAACAGTAACTAAAAAGCGACGAAAACTATGCATAAAAAAATAGTTATAATTAGCTACCTGATTTTTTGTATTTTTTTGGCATTTTTTATCATTGGTTGTAAAGATAAAAAAGAACCGGAAAAGAAAACTGAGGTGGTTCGAAAAGAGATCACACAGGTTGCTCCCGTGGAGAAAAAAGACGTTTTAAAAGAGGAAGACAACAAGGTAGCTGTCGTGTCTCAAGAAAAGGATTATTATGATGGCACAGGAAAGACGGATCCTTTTTTTCCTCTATTCAAAGGCGATGAGGAAGGTATCGGCCTAAAACCTGAAGAACGTCAATATCCAAGGACACCTCTTGAGCGAGTTGATGTCGGGCAATTAACACTTGTCGGTATTATAAGGGCAGAATCCGGAAACAGAGCTATAGTGGAAGAGGCTTCCGGTAAAGGATATATTGTAAAAGTAGGCACACTTATAGGACTTAATGCCGGAAAAGTTACCGGTATTTCAGACGATAAAGTGGTTGTTAAAGAAGAAGGCGAGGACATTCTTGGCAGGTCAATTGTCCGGGAAAGGGAACTTAAACTTCAGAAACCCCCTGGAGAGTAATAAAATGAAAGTTGAAACAGTAAAACGATTTAAAAATGTTGGAATTGTTGTAACTTTATTTGCAATTCTGTTGTTTTTTGCAGGCTGTAATGCTCAGAAAACAGAAAGCCAGTCCGTTGGTGAAACAGCACCGTCCATTGAATTTCGAGAAATTACCGGTCTGGCAGCATCCGAAGAAAATGGTTCAGTTAATATCCGGATTCTGGGAAACGGTAGCCTGGTTTACTCTTCAGTAAAACAGAACCAGCCCCTTGCTGTTATTTTATACTTTCCGGAGACAATTATTTCTGAAAGTGTAAAACAGAATATTGTTTTGGACAGTGAGGCGGTTAATAGCGTTTCTGCTGTATCAGATGATGTGGCTAATAGCACAAGAGTTGAAATCCTCCTTGGAAGTGATACCAAGTATGATGTTCAGCGAAGTGGTGATGATCTGATTGTTTCATTTGAATCCGGTTCTTCTGAAATGGCCTCTATCTCTGAAATGCCGGTAGCGCAAAATCCGATTCTACCTGTAAATATTGCTGCAGCTCCAGTTGTTGAGGAGACTACCGAAAGTAGCAGTTACTCATCCTTTGCTACTGTGAATCGTATAGATTTCTCCAGTGAATCTGCTGGTAAATCTACGGTCATTCTCGGAACAACAAGGCCTGTTGAATATTCTGTAAAACGAGTTAATGATAAGCTTTTAAAGCTGATTCTGCGAAGTACGAATATTCCTGATTACAGAAAGCGTCAATTAATTACTACAAGATTTAACAGTGCTGTGGATAGAATTATTCCCTTTGAAGATACTTTAATGCCCAATTCGGCTATATTTTCTATAGAACTCAGGGAAAGTGTTCCATATAGCGTCGAACAGGTTGATAATTTTATATTGATGCATTTTGAGGCATCGACTATACCGCCGAGGCCGCTCGAAGCAGCTAATCTTCCTGACTGGCAAAAGGTGATCATTTCCGGTGTTTCTGCTGTTGAAACGATCGATGCAGAAGCCGAAACAGCAGACACTGACGCCTTATCAGATTATGGCTCGCCGAAAGTCTTTAAAGGCGAAAAAATTGCCTTGGATTTTTATGAGACGGATTTAAAAAATGTGTTTCGTATTTTGATGGAAGTAAGCGGTGAAAATTTTGCTGTTGATAAAGATGTAAAAGGAACAGTTACCCTGACTTTTGATAAACCGGTTCCCTGGGATCAGGTCCTTGATTTGGTTTTGAGAATGAATCATCTTAGTATGGTAAGAGAAGGCGATATTATAAGAATTGCAACTCTCGCAACCATGAAAAAAGAAGAGGATCTTCTCAGGGCCAAGCTTGAATCTGAAAAGAAAAAGAACGAAGAAAAGAAAGCACTTGAGCCACTTATTACTGACTATATTCATATAAACTACTCAAATGCACAGAGCGATATACTTCCCCATCTAAACAATTTGCTTAGTGATCGTGGGAAAATTAGTGTTGATGCTCGTACAAACCAGATAATTATGACGGATATTGCTTCAGTTATTGCTCAATCAAAAGAGCTTGTTATGCAGCTTGATCGTGTAACACCGCAGGTTGTTATTGAGGCAAGAATTGTTGAAGCCAATACAAACTTTTCCAGAGAGTTAGGAACAGCATGGGGTCTTGGTATTGGGGAACAGCGTACATCCACAATACCTTCTGGTTTAGTGGGCAATCCAAACTCCGGTATGGGAACTACTGATGCAAATGATGCAGCCTTGGATGCAAAGGTTGGTGCCAGGGATAATGGTACATATGGTTACAATATGGGTGTCAATACCCCTGTTTCGAATGCAGTGGGTGCCATCGGCTTTAATTTTTTGAAAATTAATGGTACACCCATGTTATTAAATGCTAAATTGCTTGCTATGGAATCACAGGGGCAGGGCAGAATTGTATCATCGCCAAAAATTGTTACACTTGATAATAAAGTTGCTACTATTAAACAGGGTTTGAGATATCCGTTTTTCCAGTTAGATGAGTCTGGAAATACGACACTTGAATGGGAAGATATTGATTTGTCACTTGAGGTTACGCCACATGTAACACTTGATGATCGTATCTCAATGCTTATTAATATAGTTAAAGCTGACCTGGGTACTATTATCAACGGTAATCAATCATTTACAAATAAAGAAGCTGTTACTGAACTACTAGTTGATGATGGCGATACTATCGTAATTGGTGGAATTATCAAAACCTCAAAATCTGATGGTGAAACAGGTGTTCCGTTATTGAAGGATATACCAATATTGGGTTGGTTGTTTAAGTATGATAGCAAAGTAAATTCTAAAGAAGAGCTATTAATATTTATTACACCAAACATTGTTAAACTGGCTCAGACTGGTATGTAAAAAAACGACAAGAAAAAAAATATAAGATACGCTTAAAAGGTCCTTGTAAGTTTGCAAGGACCTTTTTTATGCTCAATGGAATTGTAAACACATAAAAGAGTTAAAGCGAGGATATGAAAAAAAACAATGCCTTGACAAGCCAGCTGGGTCGAGCAGGTTTAATTTTAAATATGTCCGGCCTATACTCATACGGTGATTTATTGAACAACAACGTTTTATAAAACACCATAATACGAACTAAGGTTTCATTTCTGCAAGATGAAGCATTAATAAAGCAACTTTGTTTATCTTTGGAAAAATATCTTAAGGAAAAATGGTAAATTCAGTATCTTAACTGTGGAGTACGGTATTCAAGCAGTTTTCAATACTGTATGATAATTGGCTGCCTTTCTCATGAAGTTAAAATATCATTTACACAGAATGGCTGACACGTTCATATTTTTCTCATCAAAAAACATAGCCATTAATAATTAATATAACAGTGAGTGTTTTACCGCTTCTGCCTTTTTAGAAGCTGTCTCTGCGTATATAGTTCCAGGTGCAAGTTGAATAATTATATTATAGGTTTCAAGCGCTTTAACATAATTACGACTAAGTGTATATGCATCTCCCAAATCTATATAGAGCTCTGCAAAACGTGGAGCAACTTCAATTGCCTGCTCGAGGATTTCAATTGATTCTTGATATTTGCCTAAAGCGATGTAGGTTTTTCCAAGACCCCGCATAGCAATTTCGTAATCCGGTTTTAACATCAGCGCATTTTTATAATACTTTTCCGACTGAATATAATCTTTTTTATTGTAAAAAGCCCAGGCAATGTTTGTAGGTGGAAAATGGGGGGTTCCATAAAAGACATCTTCCGTCAGAGGTAGCAATGTGGATATGGCCATGTCCCAGTTCTGAGTTGCAAGATATGCCGAGCCAAGATTATTTCTTGCCGGAGCGTAATCCGGCTTTATTTTAAGTGCACTTTTAAATGATTCTATGGATAAATCATATCGTTTAAGAGCAAGATAGGTAAGTCCTAAACTATTCATAAGGTAAGAATCCTCAGCGTACATTTCTTTTCCTTTGAGCAGTTCAATTAAAGCATAGGAGTAGTCGCCCGAGGCCATATATGCTTCACCAACTGATCGTTGAGCTTCAGCCTGCTTTTTTTTTAATTCAAAATCTGCTGTAGCACATGAGAAAATTGTTATACAAAGAAAGAAAAAACATATCCGGCCGGCTATCTTAAATTTCATAAAATCCATCCTGATTATTTGTTATATATAATTAACTATTAATGTCTTGAGTACTCCCAAAAAGATATGATTGCTCTTTTGGTAGGTTTATCATCACAATTTTAATATTTTGGTTCTTAAAAAATTGAACAATATCATAATGTAAAGACGTGTCTACAATCAAAGTCTCTGGCATATTGAAATCAGATTTATCCATATTTGATATTTTAATACCAGGTATTGAGATATAAGTATTATGTACTAACGTTCTCTGGGTAGCAGGGAAAATCGGTTTATCCGAGTAAGGAAGTTTCATGGATGTTAAAACTTTTTTGATTATATTTAAAATAGGATCGGACTCTTTAATTTGGATGATATCAATACCACACATCTTTATTGCAGATAACGCCTCCCCAAAAAGAGATTCAAAATCAATCAAAAGTGGTGTGCCGTCATATTTTGTTGTTAAGTTCGATTGGGCTTTTATCTGCATTCCTGCATAGGGAAAAGATATGTCAACGTTTTTTTCAAAATTATATCCTATAGCTAATATCAGGTCTTTAACAAAACTTTTATATGAGTTTAAATCCACAAATGAAATCGGATTTTTTTCGGATTCCTTGCCGGTTGTCTTCATATCAGTTTGATTTTGTTCAGAGAACAAAACATCTTTAACCGTTAAACCATGCTGTTCGAGATATCTGACAATTTCTACAGGTGTTTTTTCTTGAGGGCTGTTAATAAAAGTTATGCAGAGGTAGTTTGATATCATATCAGATATTGAAGGCTCATCAATGATCCATTTTGCCTTCACTTTTACACGAACGCCATGATCATTAAAAATAACTTCATCTTTTACATGTTGAGGATCGAAAGTATCTATAACCGAACGAACGATGTTTTCTGCAGATGGGTTTTCAGGCATCGAAATGATTGAAAGGTTATTCCAGTAGGATTTTAAAAAATTAAGATCTGTATTGACTGATTTGTTAATTGGGAAGATAAATTTTTTACCATTTTTGAGCTCAATAAGAGGGTATTTCTCAAGATCAACTTCAAAATCTTCTGTTCCGGTTCTTGGAAAATAAAACTTTCCGTTATCCCTGAGCGTTGCATTTAAAATTTTTGAAGCACGCGTTAATGGTGATAAAAGCGCTGCCTTTCCTATGGGTGAACCAAACTGCTTAGGTGCTTCACCGGTTAATGATGGAATACCGGGGATTGTACTATCTTCTTTTTTTAATCCGTCTATTATAGGGATCTGAGGTAGGGCTGGTATGGGTTGATCTATTTTATTATTTCCCGGAAGTTTTACAATCTGTCCCTGGTAAATAAGATTTAAATCTTTGATATGAGGGTTAAGACGTTTAAACTCTTCAAGTCCTTTTCGGAAATCATTAGATTTGAAATTGCCAAATCGTTCAGCTACAATTGCTGAAACAGTGTCTCCCTTTTTAATAGTGTAGGATGCAGCATTTTCATTTGAAACATTTTTTATATCCGAAGTTGTAACAAATGGTATAGTTACGAGACCGGTTGATTGGCCAGGTAAATTTTCATCTAAAATTTCTTTCAGCGGGATATAGATTTGCTGCCCGGGCTGCAGTAGATCAGTGTCTTTTATATGCGGATTAATGCGTTTGAAAATATTCATAAAGTAGGGGAAATCCTTTCGAGAGATTTCACCACGTTCTTTAAAAATCTTTATGAGATAATCATCAACCTGAACAGTATAAATATCACATAAAACATCAACACCCATATCCTGCCTGACTGCATAGTTTTTATAATAAAAAGCAGCCTGAGAGTTCAGGGTAAAAATAAGAAAGAGTATGATAAAATAAATTAATACTCTAACAATTTTCATTCAATATCTGCCTTTTTCAGATTTAGCATAGATGCAATTTCTTCGGAAATACGATTTACAAAAGTAGTAAAATCTTTACCTTTTAATGGCTTGCCATGTTCAGGGATATGCTCAAGATTCTGAGGATGAACAAGTATTGGCTTATTCATCATTGCAGGGTCAGGATTTATACCGAACTCAGGAGATAGTTTGTCCGAGAAGTACATATCCTGAAAGCCGGAAAATTTCAGTGCATGGGCGGTAGAGTCAACAATTGCAATATCCTCTTTATCAATAACACCTGATCTTTGAGCAGCAACGAGTCCGGCTAAGGATTCGCCGCCCTGTGTGCAGGCAATATGTCCATTTCGGTTGGCCAGAAGTTCCCAGTCGATGATCTCCTGTTCAGTTACCTCTACAAAATTGACCCTATTTTCTCCAGCCAGTTCATTATATTGGTTTGTCAGATGAATAACTCGCGGCATTGATACCGGGTTGCCAATCATGGCTGCCTGAGCCACACTGGGCTTAACCGTTACCGGCTTAAATTCTCGTTTTTTTGCATCCGGTTCACTATAGTATTGAAAAACCGGATTGGCATGGTGGGACTGGACGCCAATGATTTTAGGTAAGGTTTTGATAATACCGGTTTCATAGAATTTTAAAAATCCATTCATAACAGCCGTAATATTACCGGCATTTCCGATGGGCAGCACGATAACCTTGTTCGCCATATCATATTCAAAATCCTGTGCGATTTCATATGAGTATGATTCCTGGCCGAGAATTCGCCATGCATTTTTTGAATTCAGAAGTGCAACATTATATTTTTCCGAAAGGGCTTCTACAACTTTCATGCAGTCATCAAACACACCCGGTATTTCAAAAACTGAAGCCCCACTTCCCAGGGGTTGAGACAACTGTTGAGGTGTAACTTTTTTATGGGGTAGCAGAACAGCAGACTTGATGTGTGGCGTTAAATATGATGCATAAAGGGCAGCAGAAGCAGAAGTATCGCCTGTGGATGCGCAAATTGCCAGAATATCGGATGAAAGCCCTTTCCGGATGAGAGAGTTAATATAGCTGAGCGCACTGGCCATACCCCGGTCCTTAAAGGATGCGCTTGGGTTTTGGCCATCATTTTTATAATAGAATTTCACTCCGACTTTTTCCTGAAGAAATTCATTTGCTTCAACAATCGGTGTATGTCCCTCTCCAAGGTAAATAATAGAATCAAGGGGGATAATTGGTCCGATAAACTCATGAAATCGATAGATACCTTTAAGTGCAGGTATTGTCAGCATTTTTCTGTAGTCAAGGATCCGTTGCCACTGTTCACCTGATAATCTTTTAAGCCGGTCAAACCGGTTATCATAAATTAAAAGTACCTTGTTACAATCAGGGCAGGTATAGAGCAGCTTTTTTATATCATGTTCCGCTCCACATCCAAGACACCGGTAAACCAGTTTGCCCTGTTGATCTGGTATTATATATTCCCGAATATCTTCAGGAAAATCTTTTAATTTCATGATTCTATCTTTTCCATTCCACCCATATAGGGTCGTAATGCTTCCGGTATGATTACGCATCCATCAGCCTGTTGATAATTTTCCAGAATTGCGGCAAGGGTTCGTCCTACAGCTAATCCAGAGCCATTTAATGTATGGACAAGCTCGCTTCCTTTGACGCCCTTTTTCCTGAACCTGATACTTGTTCTTCTGGCCTGGAAGCTTTCAAAGTTACTACAGGATGAAATTTCTCTGTAGGTGTTTTGCGCCGGCATCCAGACTTCAATATCATATGTTTTTGCAGAAGAAAAACCAAGATCACCTGCACAAAGCGTTACCACTTGATAAGCCAGTCCGAGACGTTTCAGAATCTCTTCGGCATTGGCCAGCAGCTTTTCAAGTTCATCGTATGAAGATTCGGGTGTTACCAGTTTAACCAGTTCAACCTTGTTAAACTGGTGCTGTCTGATCAGGCCTCTGGTATCTTTACCATAAGAACCGGCTTCAGATCTGAAACACGGCGTGTACGCAGTAAAATAAACAGGCAGATCGCTTTCATCAAGAATCTCACCCTGATGGATATTTGTAACCGGAACTTCTGCAGTGGGGATCAAAAAATAGTCCCACCCTTCCAGTTTGAAAAGGTCTTCTTCAAACTTTGGGAGTTGTCCGGTATGAATCATGCTTTGGCGGTTTACAATAAAAGGTGGCAGAACCTCCTTATACCCATGTTCGGTTGTATGGATATCGAGCATAAAGTTGATAAGTGCTCTTTCCAGTCTTGCTCCAGCGCCAAAATATAAGGGAAATCGTGCACCGGTAATTTTGGCGGCACGTTCAAAATCCAGTATTTTCAAATCTTCGCCAATATCCCAATGTGCTTTTGCCTCAAAATCAAAATCCGGAATAACGCCTTCTTTTTTTACCAGTTCATTATCGCGCTCATTTTTGCCTTCGGGTACTGATGGGTGTGGTATATTGGGGATACTCATCAGCAAGTCGTTAACGACACCCTCACTTTCAGACAGGTCAGCATCAAGCGATTTAATTGTTTTTGACACTTCCCGCATTTCAAGGATGAGGTCCTCAGTATTTTCACCCTTTTTTTTCATCTCTGCAATTCGGCCAGAGACGACGTTTCGTTTGTTTTTAAGATTTTCCACTTCAAGCAGAATATTACGACGATTTTCGTCATATTTGATAAATTCATTCAGTTTGGCAGAATCTCCACGTTTTGAAAGTGCATCGACTACTTTTTGAAAATTTTGCCTGACAAACTTGATTTCCAGCATAAAATACCTATATTATTCATGTATTTGGTTTTAATGGCTTAATACCCGTTCTCCACACCGGATTAATAGGATGTTTTTGGCGGGAAACCGGGTATAATTTATCCTGACATAGTTAACTTATCAGTGGCATTAATGTTCTGCACTGGTTGTTCAACAGCAGTAATGAACCAATCTCGGCAAAACGAAAAAATGCATAAAAAAGCTTAGAAAAACTATCATGGAGGTGTATTTTAGTCAATGATTAATGCAAGTTGACTTGTATTTGTCGATTTTGTATATTAGGTAAAATAAATTGGGAGCTCATATATGGATGAAATTTTAGAAAAAAAACGTGAGATACGAGATGAGGTTGCTGAGTTGTTATCAGCTTTTTCCAAAAAAGAATTGAAAAAAATAAACAGGGACGTTGAAGATAGACTCTTTGAGTTTGCAAACTTCATGGAGTCAAAAATTGTACTGCTTTATGCCAATAGAGATTGTGAGGTTGAGACACAAAATATAATCAAGCGGTGTCTTGCCCAGAAAAAACTGGTTGCTCTGCCGTTATTTGATACGGAAAAAATGGGTTTTAAACTATACAAGGTTGACAATCCTGATACAGAGTTGGTTGAAAGTTCACGGGGTGTATTGGGTCCGGATACTTCTGTTTGCAAAGAAGTGCCGACAGAATGTATTGATATTGCAGTTATTCCGGGTATTGCATTTGATGAAAAGGGTGGCCGCATCGGTTCAGGCGGAAAGCGTTATGACAAGCTTATACCTTCGCTGCCTATCACAACCAGAAAGGTGGCACTTTCCCTTGAATGTCAGATATTTCCGCAATTACCTTTGAAATCTCAGGACAAGCATGTTGATATTATTATTACGGAAAAACGTATTATTTATAAGATTTAGGATTTTAATAGCAGATAGAAAAAAATTAATGCGGCAGATAATATTATCTGTCGCATTTTTTATGAAGGGTTTAAAACTTTTGCAAGGCGCTCTAAGCTATCCACTTCACCAACTGCAATAACTGTTTCACCTGGTGTGATTCTCGACTCAAATGACGGGTTGAATAACATGCCGCCATTGGCTTGCTTGATGGCAATGATAATCAGGTTGAATTCCTGTCTGATTCCGGAATCCATGAGTGCTACATCGGCCAACTTTGATTCCGGTTTTACAGGGATCTCTTCCATTTGAATATCTTTACGTTTATGGGTAAAGGCAAGATCCAGAAAGTCGGTTACCGTGGGGTTTATAATTCTTTGTGCCATCCTGGCAGCGCCCAAATCATAGGGGGACTCTACAAGGTCCGCACCGGCGGCAAACAGCTTGGATTTGGCAGATTCATGTGTTGCTCGCGCTACAATAAACAGATCGGGGTTCAGCTGTTTAGCGGTCAGAATAAGAAAGACATTATCTGTATCTGTAGCCAGCGCAGCCACAAGACCCTTAGCTTTTTCTATACCGGACTGCTTAAGTATAGTCTCATCAGAGGCATTACCCGGTATATAGAGCACGCCATCTTCCTCCATAACGTTGATCAAATCTTCGCTTGAATCAATAACAACAAGGTCAATGGGCTTTTTTCTAAGTTTGTTGCAAAGCACTCTTCCTATGCGTCCATAGCCGCAGACAATATAGTGTTCCTTTAGCCGATTGATTTTTCTGTCCAATTTTTTCCTCCCCAGTAACTCCCTGATGCGTCCTTCAACCATGAATTAAACCATGGCACTTGCCATGTATAAAAAGAAGCTGACACCTGTAATAATAAGAAAAATGGTAAACGTCCGTCCGGAAGGACTAAGTTGGTGGACCTCCTCGTAACCTACGGTGGTGAGCGTAATTATTGTCATATAAAGAGAATCAAGGAGGGGCCATCCTTCAACAACCATATATCCAACAACACCAAAAGTAATGACAATTATGGATGAAAGGGCACCAAATACCAGAAATCGAGTACTGTCCATGAAAAGATCCTGATTTAATAATTAGAAAGAATAAAATTTCCTTCATGATAAATTAAACCAACCACCTGCCAATTTATTAAGCGCGTCAGAAAGGTTTTGGTAAAAGAGATCAAAGAACAAAATTTATAGCAATATATACTAAATATGTTGCATGGGCAAATTGATTTTTTTATAAAGACTATAAATAAAGGATATAAAATTGTAACTTCTTGACGAGAACACTGTGAATTGATAGATGCAATAGGCTATGGTTAAAGATTCCTTGAAATTTGAACGGTTGCGCGAAGAGATGGTTAAACGGCAGATTGAGGCCCGCGGAGTAACCGATTCCAGAGTGTTGAAAGCGTTTCGGCGTGTCCCTAGGCATCTTTTTGTCAGTGAGGCTCTGATGGATCAGGCGTATGGTGATTTTCCGCTACCAATCGGTGAACAGCAGACAATATCCCAGCCTTACATTGTTTCCGAGATGACTCAGGCATTGCAACTTACAGAAGATGATCGTGTGCTTGAGATTGGAACCGGCTCCGGATTTCAGACAGCCATTATTGCTGAAATAGCATATCGCGTCTATACCATTGAAAGAATTCTGCCGATTCTCCAGAGAACACGTAAACTTTTTGATAAGCTTCGGTATCATAATATTGTAACCCGGTATTCAGACGGCACCAACGGATGGCCTGACGAAAGCCCTTTTGATGCCATTATCGTTACAGCCGGTGCGCCGGAGATACCCCAGACGCTGGTAGACCAGCTTGCGGTGGGGGGACGTATGGTACTGCCGGTTGGAACTCAACACTCCCAGGAGCTGATCAGGATCCACCGCGATGAAAAAGGAGTTTATAAAGAGAGTCTTGGCGGATGCCGTTTTGTAAAGCTGATAGGCGAACACGGATGGAGTGAATAACTGTGTTCAGACGTCTTTATGACTGGATACTTCACTGGGCGGAAACACCATATGGCACCTGGGCTCTTTTTATACTGGCGTTTTGCGAATCATCCTTTTTCCCGATACCGCCCGACATTCTGCTTGTAGCGCTGGCCGTAGCCATTCCTAAAAAATCATATAAATATGCATTTATCTGTTCAGTCGGGTCAGTGCTTGGCGGATGCTTTGGTTATCTGATCGGCTGGAAATTTATGGGCGGTATTGGTAATGAGATTATCAATTTCTACGGCCTTTCATCAAAATATGATTACATCGGAACACTATATAAAGAATATGATGCCCTTGCTATTGGCATTGCAGGTTTTACACCCGTACCTTACAAGGTTTTTACCATATCCGCCGGTGCCTTTGGCATCAACTTTCCCGTCTTTGTCTTTGCATCACTAATTTCACGTTCGGCACGATTTTTTATTGTCGGCGGATTAATTTATATTTTCGGTCCTCAAATTCAATCATTTATTGATAAATACTTCAATATCCTGGCAGTTTCCTTTACCATCCTATTGATTGCCGGATTTATAGCCATAAAGATTTTTATTCACTAAACCAAATTTAAAACATTATCCACACTTGGAAAATCCGCAGGCATGACAGATCAGACAGCCCTCTTCATGTGAAAGAGAGCTGCTGCATTCCGGGCAGCTACCCATAACTTTGTTGGATTCAACAAAATCAGAATTAGTTGCCTTTTTAACAACCTGTGCAATGGCATCAGGGCAGGAAAGCACCATGGAACCATTTTGCCATGCAGGAGACGGGCACCGGATACCAATGAGCTGTTTGATAATTGCATCGCTTTTTACACCCGACCGAAGTGCAAGAGATATTAAGCGCCCGGCAGCCTCAATTTGAGAAGAGGCGCATCCACCGGTTTTACCCATCTGTGCAAAAACTTCGCAAATACCCTTTTCGTCAGAATTGATCGTAACATAAAGCTTGCCGCAGCCGGTCTGAATTCTTTCAGTAATACCCTGCGTACGCTGGGGGCGTGCTCTCGGGGCAATCTTGTCCTCAGCTGCTTTCTGCCTGCCGATATTCAGTACCTGGTGATCCCTGCTGCCATATCGGTAAATTGTGACGCCTTTGCATCCCTGATTGTAGGCAGAGAGGTATACATTTTCAACATCATTTGTAGTGGCCTCAGCTGGAAGATTTACAGTTTTGGAAACAGCATTGTCTGTATATTTTTGAAATGCAGCCTGAATTTTTATATGCCATTTGGTGGAGATATCATGGCTTGTTTTGTAAATATTTTTAATATGGTCCGGAACAGATTCAATGTTTTGGATAGATCCGGAAACAGCAATTTGTTCGGCCATTGTTTTTTTAAAGAAACCTTCCGCTTTTGCTGCTTTTACAAAAGAGGAATGAATTTCATAGAAGACCTCTCCATTCAGAACATGTCTTTCATGAGCCACGGCAAATATTGGTTCAATACCACTGGAGGTACCGGCAATAATGCTGATGGTTCCGGTTGGTGCAATCGTAGTTGTTGTGGCATTTCGCATATATGGTGTTTCAGGATTATCATATATACTGCCGCTGTATTTGGGAAAATTGCCGCGTTTTTTTGCAAGCCTTGCAGATGCCGCTTTTGATTCTTCAGTAATAAAAGCCATCACTTTTTCAGCTTCAGCAACGGCCTCGTCTGAATCATAAGGGATACCCATCCGGATCAGCATATCGGCAAACCCCATTACACCAAGACCTATCTTGCGCGTATCTTTACTATTTTTTTCTATTAATGGCAGCGGGTATTTGTTGACCTCAATAACATTATCCAGAAAGTGTACGGCGTCATGAACCGTCTGTTTCAAGCGTTTTATGTTAAGCGTATTTTTGGTAACCATTCTGGAAAGATTAATGGAACCCAGTGTGCATGATTCATAGGGCAGGAGCGGCTGTTCACCACAAGGATTTGTTGCTTCAAATTCTCCAATGTTGGGTGTAGGGTTATTTCTGTTTATGCGGTCCAGAAAAATAATACCCGGCTCACCGGTCTGCCATGCAGAATTGACAATCATATCAAAAACTGATTTGGCCGGAAGGCTTTTCACTGAAGTGCCTGTACGGGGGTTGATCAACTCATAGTTTCCGTTTTGTTCAAGGGCCTGAATAAAAACATCCGTCAGTGCCACCGAGATGTTAAAATTATTCAAAAGCCCGATATCGTTTTTACTCTCGATAAAAACCTCAATATCCGGATGGTCGACCCTCAAAACGCCCATGTTGGCACCCCTTCGTGTGCCGCCCTGCTTAACAGTTTCAGTGGCACCATCAAAAACGGTCATGAATGAAAGCGGTCCACTGGATATGCCTGCAGTTGAAAGCACTACATCCTGTGCCGGGCGAATCCGTGAGAAGGAAAATCCGGTGCCGCCTCCGCTCTTATGGATCATAGCGGTATGTTTAAGGGTCTCAAAAATGCCCTCCATTGAATCTTCCAGCGGCAATACAAAGCATGCGGCCAGCTGGCCAAGCTTTCGACCGGCATTCATCAGTGTTGGGGAGTTGGGAATAAACCAGAGGCTGTTTAACAGTTTGAAAAATTTCAGCTCTGTCTTTTCAATATCAGCATCAGCATCAAATTTTATATCCGCAGCAGCGATGTTTTCAGCAACTCTTTTGAAAAGAGCTTCAGGCGTTTCAATAACCTTACCGTGCTGATCTTTTTTCAGATAACGTTTTTCAAGAACGATCTGTGCATGTGGTGAAAGGTCTTTTGTCATAATGTTTATCCTGAGTGGTTGTTTGGAGAATCAGTATAAAAAATTTTATTCAAATGACAGTAGAGACGTTTTAATAAAACTATTGAAAGAACTGCATATTGGCGATTGGCTGCGGTGTTTGTGGGTTGTCAGGTAGAATGACTGGGCCAGGTTGAGTTCTTTGATATCAAGCGATTTTAAAGTGCCTGTTTTTATATCCTCAGCTACAGCTAATCTGGATAGTATAGACACACCAAGATTGTTCTTTATCCCCTGGCGCACAGCCTCTGTGCTGCCAAGCTCAGCAATAATATTTAGCGCATGAATATTCATCGTGTTATCGGAAAGGCCTCTTTGAATTGATTTAAGAGTGCCGGAGCCGGACTCCCTGATAATAAACGGCTCGCCATGCAGTAATGCCATACTGATCTGTTTTTTTTTAGCCCATTTGTGTCCGGTAGGTACAACAAGACACATGCTATCTTCAAAAACTTTTTCCTGTATGAGCTGCTTATGGGCGGTTGTGGCGCCGACAATACCAAGGGCTGTTTCACCCGAAGTAATATTATCCAGAATCGTATCCGTATCTCCGATTTTCAGGGAAATTCTTACATCAGGATACTTTCTGATAAAATTGCCAATCAGTTTCGGCAAGATATACTGGCCGGGAATTGTACTGCCGCCAACTGTCAGTCTTCCTTTCATTTTTCCATGAAATTCAGCAAGCGCCGTTTCAGTCTCATCACGTAAACTTGTCAGTTTTAGTGCATAATGATAAAGCAGTTTGCCGGCTTCTGTAGGAACGGCTTCTTTTGAAAGACGGTCAATGAGGCGGCAACCAAAATGGTTCTCCAGATCTTTCATATGACTGCTTATGGTAGGTTGCGAAAGCCTTATCAGCTCAGCCGTTTTAGAAAAACTCTTTAGCTCAACCACCTTGCAGAATATATTTAATTGCCACAAATCCATAATAATATCTTTAAAGGTGGGGGAGTTTAAGTTTCTCTTTTAATTTTTCACATGCTATCGGTGGCACCATGGCGGTAATATCTCCACCAAAGCGGGCAGCTTCTTTTATAATCGAAGAACTTGTAAAAATCCACCTCAGGCCTGTCATCAGAAAGACGGATTCGATTTCTCGTTTAAAACTACGATTGATAAGCGCCAGCTGAAATTCATAATCAAAGTCGGATACGGCTCGCATACCTCTTAAAATCGCAACCGCATCCTTTTGAGCTGCAAAATCAACAAGCAGGCCATCGAAGGTGCCCAGCTCAACATTTCCCAACCCTTTACAGCTTACTTCAAGCATTTCCATCCGTTCTTCAACAGTAAAGAGCGGAATTTTTTCAGGGTTCTTCAATATGGCCACAATAACTTTGTCAAAAAGTCTCAGGCCTCTTTTGATAATATCAAGATGTCCGTTCGTGACCGGATCAAATGATCCGGGATAAATAGCAATCCTATTCATAAGGTAATTATCCTTTATAAAATTAAATTTTATATGTTAAAAATGAAATCATTGTACGGCCATATTTTCGTTGATTCTTTAAGGTAAAGGACTCAATATCCTCAGGTATTAATTCCTGTGGTGAATGTTCCACGGTGATGATTGCATTGTGGCAAAGTGATTCACTTTTTTTAAGAGAGAGCAGTGTTGGTGCTATATGGTTTTTGTTATAAGGCGGATCCATAAAGACCATATTAAATCTTTCTCTGTATGCCTTAAGGCAACTCAGGTTATGTGAAATGTTCCAGCAAATGATTTTTGTCTTTTCAAGGAGCCCGCAAACATTAATATTTTTTTCGACAGCAGCAAGTGAATTTTGTTGCCGGTCAACAAAAACAGCAGCTTCTGCACCGCGGCTCAAAGCCTCTATACCTAGCGCGCCTGTACCGGAAAAAAGGTCCAGGATCTGTGATGCGGCAATTTCTGCTGACAAAATATTAAAAATAGATTCCCGAACTCTGTCAGCCGTAGGTCGAACAGAATTTCCCTTGACGGTGGAAAGTTTTCTCCCTCTGAGAGAACCGGCAATAACCCGTAACCCCATATTAATCGGCAGCTTTCTCCTGCCCAAGGATTTTTTGAATGGTTGTCTGCTTGATGCCCAACGTTTTTGCCGTTTTTACTGCATCATTATCAAACTGTAAGAGCTTACGCTCTATAAACTCCTTTTCAAAAGCTGTTCTGGCATCAGCTAAACTGTCTTTTAAAAACAGGGCAGATTCAACAGATGTTTTATCTGTGATTTTGATATTATACGGTTCAGGAAGATCGGAAACCTCAATTATATCTTTGTCTACCATGATGGCCAGGCGTTCAATAAGATTTTTTAATTCACGTACGTTGCCGGGCCACCAGTACTTATTAAGAAGCTCAACTGTTTCAGGAGTCATCTCTTTTTTGCCGGTCCTTGTCTGTCTAGCATATTCACCAAGAAATGTATCCGCCAGCAATGGGATATCTTCTGCACGATCCCTCAGGGGTGGTACATCAATCGGGATAACATTTAATCGATAATAGAGTTCTTCTCTGAATTTTTTCTTTTCAATTTCCTTTTTCAGATCCTTGTTGGTTGCAGCAATAATTCTGACATCAAGGCTTAGCGTTCTTGTTCCGCCCATCCGCTGATATTGCTGCTCCTGAAGAACGCGCAGCATTTTGCCCTGTGTGGTTATACTCATATCGCCAACTTCATCTAGCAGGACGGTGCCGCTTCCGGCCAGTTCAAATTTGCCGCGTTTCCTTGTGGTGGAACCCTTGATAGCGCCCTTTTCATGTCCGAAAAGTTCACTTTCTATAAGCTTTTCAGGGATGGCAGCACAGTTTACATCAACCAGCGGCTCTTCAGCTCTCTGGCTCAATTGGTGAATGGTTCGTGCCACCAGTTCCTTGCCGGTTCCGTTTTCACCTGAAATAAGTATCCAGGAATCTGTCGGTGCTGCAGTACTGATCTGTTTTTTCAACTCCATGATGGCAGGACTGTTGCCGGTGATGGAGTGTTTTTGTAATGTTTTAGTCCGGAGGTATTTATTCTCTTCCTCAAGCCGCCTGAAGTTCAGGGCATTATTAATGGCAACAATAACCTTGTCAATGGAAAGGGGTTTTTCTATCAGATCAAATGCACCCAGTTTTGTTGCCTTTACTGCTGTTTCAATCGTACCATGCCCGGTAATAATGATAACCTGGGTAATTGGATTGTTGGCCTTAATCTCTTTAAGGGTATCAATTCCATCGATGCCAGGCATCCAGATATCAAGAAGCACCAGGTCCGGCGACTGCTCATCAATAATTTTCAACGCTTCATAACCGTTTGAGGCAGTAATAACATCAAAACCTTCATCAGAAAGCAGACCGCTTATGGATTTAAGAATATTGGGTTCATCATCAACTACCAGAATTGATGGAAACATCAGATAGAAATCCTTTCACAAAAATTATTTATAAAATTTTATGATACCAAAAGGAAGCTGTGCTTGCAACCGGTCTTTACTTATGTCCTCCGGATTTATTCAGATTAAGATCCGGAACCGGCAGCTCAACAACAAATCGTGCACCCCTGGGATGATTGTCCTGAACCTGGATCATGCCTTTATGGTCGGATACTATTGTGCTGACAATGGTCAGCCCGAGGCCCATTCCGGTCTTTTTGGTAGAAAAGTTAGGTTCAAAAAGACGCATCTTTACTTCATCAGAAAGCCCCTCCCCGTCATCTGACAACTCAAGGCGAATCAGTTTTAATATAGGATCGTGGGTCAATATGATTGTAATTTTTCCGGAAGCCCTGATGGAGGCTATCGCATTATCAATAAGATTTATCAGAGCCTGTTTTATTTGCTGGCGGTCAAGGTTCAGGCGCGGTATTTCATCTTTTATACTGAATTCAAAGTTGACATTTGGATAGCCTTCCCGATACAGCGCAAGTGTTTCGTTGATAATGGGCGGCAGTTCATCCGGTCTGAGATTTGATGTGGGAAATTTTGCAAATGTAGAAAACTCATTTACAAGATTTCTAATAATATCAACATGATCAATTATCATGCCCGTGCATTCGTCAAAAATCGGGTCATTAACCGTTTTTGCAAATTTTCGTTTGAGGCGCTGGGCAGAAAGCTTGATCGGGGTCAACGGATTTTTAACTTCATGGGCAATTCTTCTGGCGACATTTCGCCATGCGGTCACACGCTGGGCCTTTTCCAGTTCAGTAAGGTCATCAAATACGATGATGATACCTAACTGTTTTTCAGTATCACTTTTTAAGGCATTAACATTTACAGCAAAGCTTCTCGGTTTTCCGCTGATGGAAAGTTTTACGGGTAACTCAATCGCATTATCCCGGGTTGAGGCAAGTGATCTCATTGCCTCTTCGGCAAGTTTGAGGTGGGGTTCGCCCAAAAGCATTTTGTAGTTCTTATTCATAACCTCTTTAGCAGAAAGGTTGAGCATCCTTTCAGCCGACTTGTTCATGGTTGTTATAACGCCGTCCGCATCTATGGTAATGACCCCGGTGGAGACATTTTTGAGAACAATCTCCATATACTGCCTTTTCTCTTCGATTTCGATATTCTGCTTACTGAGCATTTGAGCAGATCGCTCAAGTTGTTCTCTGTTGGCTCTGAGATCTCTGGTCATCTTATTAAAAGAGTTGACGAGACTGCCGATTTCATCATCTGATTGAAGATCTATGGTAAAGCTTAAATCTCCTTCGGCTACTTTTTTTGTACCTTCGGCAAGTTCCATTATGGGAATACTAATGGACTGTGCAATGCGGAAACCATACCAGATAGCACTGAATACAACCAGAAGTGCAACAATGGAAAGAGCGATATAGAAACTGATCTGAAAGAATTTTTTATATAGTTTTCTCTCCTTATACGCATTAAAGCCACTGGAAATACCAGCAAGGTCTTCAGAAAGATCAGGTGGTATAAGGTCTGTCAGAACAATAAAGGCAGCGGCACTGGCCGGTTCAATACCAAAAGGTGTGGTGCCGATGGTTCTTATTAATTCGCCGTTTTCTATTGCTTCGGTGATGGATCGGACACCTGATGGCGGGATGGCTTTCTGAAGATTGTCTGCAGAGATAACACTGAAGGGGTTATCTTCCAGCTGCTGGTCAATGGCAAATGTAATTCTGTCTGTATTGGTGGAGTAGATTTCAACGGCATGAATATTAAAATAACGTTGTACCACCTGAATATACTGTGAAAGTTCATCCCTTTTTTCGGGATTTAAAAGTTCTCTTTTTTTGAGCTGGTATGCGACCTGCTTTATATAGAACCGGTTATGCTCTTCAGCATAAGAGTATAGGCGTCTGCCGACATTCAGAGAACTTTCAAGCGTCTCCTCAATTGGGATGCTAAACCAGAACTCAATACTATTTGTGATAAATTTAAGTGAGAAAAAAAATAACACAGTCGACGGCAGAAGTGTCAGCATGATAAATGCAATAACCAGTCGTGTTCTAAGTTTTGCACCAAGAACTTTTCGGCTCCGGTCATACATCAGCTTGACCAAGTTTCTGAAGACAAGAAAAAGCAGGAGAATGAGCAACAGGATATTGATATTCATCAGGATGAACATCAATATTGTACTGGAAACCGGCAGGTCAATACCCAGGTTAACTGTTCTGGATTCAACAAGGGTCAGAATAACAATAAGAAATAAAATACAGATACTCAGAACGAGTTCACGCTTTCGGCGTTTTTTTTCTGAAATGGACGTTGCGGAGATAAATTTTTTCGCCAGCTTGTTTTCACTCATGGCATCATTCGCCGTGTTACAAGGTTTTAATATATAAAATCAATGGTATACCAATCTGTTTCAAAATCCCAAAGTGACAGAAAAAACAGGACATAATGGAGATAAAAGGGCAGGGTAACCTTATTTAATTCAGCTTTGGCTCTCAATTGGTACTGAATTCCTTTTTCCAGCTTATTTAAAGGGATCACCTTCAGGCTGTTGATTTTAGCCATCAGCTGCTTTGCTTCATCAAGTGATTGTGTGGTCACAGGGTTGTTTCTGTCCCAGGAGCGTGTGACCGCATATTCTTTTTTAAGTGCATTGAACGCTATGGTATGTGTGATAACAATATCTGCAATCTGTTTGTCTGCCCAAAGGCTACGCGTATAATAGAGCTGTACATAAAATGAAAATGTTGTGGGAACGCCACTATTGATCGCTTCAATCATCTCATCTGTAAATGCACCTTCCACATTCATATATACCAGCAGGTCATCCCGCGTATTGGTAACAATAATATTGGCCAGCCTTGCATCATCCTGCGCAAAAACAGGTTGCTGAACAACCAGTACCAGAAAGACCAGCAGAAAAATTGTAGTTCTTTTTAAAAAAGGTTTCATATCAGTCGTAAAAAATAAAAGAAGGTAATCTTATGCCCCTTGTGTCCAAAACACCTGAATATCTTATAAATTTCTGATTTTATATCGGATATTTAATTAATTGGCAAGTAATTTCGAATAGTTGTCCTGCTTTTGAATTTCTCTCATGGTAAACGTATCCCAGGAAGACTTGTTTGCAATAAAAGATTTCAGAAAAGCATGATTAAATGCATGGCCTGATTTCCTGACAATTACATGCCCAAGAAACGGCATGCCCAGTAAGGAAAAGTCTCCAACACAGTCCAGTATCTTATGCCTTACAAATTCATCAGAGAATCTGAGTCCATCCGGATTTAAAATATCATCTTTTCCCACAACAATTGCATTGTCTAACGATCCGCCCCTGGCCAGACCATACCGTTTCATATGTTCCACTTCATGGAGGAACCCGAATGTCCTGGCACTGGCAATGTCCTGTTCAAAGATATCAGGCGTAACATTTACAGAAAATGTCTGATCTTTTAACAGGGGATGGTCATAATCTACTGTGCAGGTAATTCTGAAGTCCGGGTCAGGGTAAACCCCTACAAATTTCTCACCGTCTTCAATTTCAATGGGTTCTTTGACAACAAAGTAATAGCGTGGTTTTTCCTGCTTTTTAATACCTGCCGATTTAAGCATTTCAGCAAATGGTCCGGCACTGCCGTCCATGATCGGGAGCTCATAAGAAGTGACTTCAACAATGGCATTGTCTATGGAAAGTCCGGAGAGTGATGCCATCAGGTGTTCAATAGTAGAGACGATGATGCCACCTTCGCCAATTACAGTTGCGAGACTGGTATCAACCACCTTATTGAAATGTGCGCGAATATCCGGATTATCAGGCAGGTCGGTTCGTACAAATGTTATGCCATGATTAACTTCAGCCGGCTTCACTTTAAGCCTGACTGTTTTGCCGGAATGAAGACCGACACCTTCACAGCTAACAGCCTTTTTAATGGTCCGTTGATGAAAAAACATATTTTTATATATTTCAAATAACCTGGTAAATTTTTTGCCCGGCTATTAATAAAATGGTTGATGTTAATAAAACGGCAATATTTTAGCGGTTTTGTTTATATAATGCAACAAAATCTTAATTTTCTTAATTTTCAATATTTTCAATGAATTATAATTTTAAAAGCGTAACATAAGTGCTTAAAATGATTGTGAGACGACGTTTGTTTTGATATATGCGGAAACGATATTAAAAATGACATCTCAAGCAGTGCCGACTATCTGAACCTGACCACAAAAAGGAGAACTCATGCTCGCAAAAGTCTTAAGCAGTGCTGTTATTGGCATAGATGCCTACAAAGTGGAAGTGGAGGTTGATATTTCATCCGGTCTGCCTTCATTTACAACCGTTGGCCTTCCCGAGGCTTCGGTAAAAGAGAGCCGTGAAAGAGTTAAGGCGGCAATCAAAAACTCAGGGTATGCTTTTCCGGACGACAGAATAACCGTTAATCTTGCACCGGCGAATATTAAAAAAGAGGGAACAGGTCTGGATCTGCCGGTTGCCCTGGGCATTCTGGCAGCAACAGGAATTGTACCCCAGCCGGTCATAAAAAAGTACCAGGTGTTGGGAGAGCTTTCTCTTGACGGTCGAATAAAGCCGGTAAACGGCTCTCTGCCTATGGCCCTTGCTGCAAAAAAAGAAGGTTATAGCGGTATTGTGGTGCCCGAGGAAAATGGCCGGGAAGCATCTGTTGTTGATGGAATTTCTGTTATTCCGGTTAAAACGCTCTCCCATGTTGTGGATTATTTTAAAGGGCTTTCCCGGATTGATCCGGAAAAAGCAGATCTTGTTGCGCTCTTTAAAATGGGTAATGAAAACGATGTTGATTTTGCAGATGTACAGGGTCAGGAGCATGTGAAACGTGCGCTCGAAGTCTCAGCAGCAGGTGGCCATAATTTAATTATGATCGGTCCGCCCGGTTCCGGGAAAACGATGCTGGCAAAGCGTATAAAAACTATTTTACCGCCTCTGACATTTGATGAAGCCATTGAGACAACAAAGATTTTCAGTGTTGTGGGAATGCTTGAAAGAGATCAGGCGCTGGTTACACAACGACCATTCCGTTCTCCGCACCACACCATTTCAGATGCCGGCCTGATTGGCGGCGGACATATCCCAAGACCTGGTGAGGTCAGCCTTGCGCACCACGGGGTTCTTTTCCTGGATGAACTTTCTGAATTTAAAAAGCATGTCCTGGAAGTATTAAGACAACCCCTTGAGGATATGCAGGTTACTATTTCAAGGGCATCATCAACTATCACATATCCGGCAAGTTTTATGCTGATTGCAGCGATGAACCCCTGCCCGTGCGGCCATTTTTCTGATCCAAAGCATGAGTGCACCTGTACATATTCACAAATCCGGCGATACAGATCAAAAATATCCGGCCCGCTGCTGGACAGGATAGACATCCATGTAGAAGTCCCGGCCGTACCTTATAAAGATCTGATGAAGGAGACAAAGACAGAGCCTTCAACTACTATTGCAAAACGTGTGGCCGAAGCCAGACTGATCCAATCCGAACGGTTTTCAAGGGCAAAAATCTTTTGTAATTCTCAAATGGGCAGCCGTCAGATCAAAAAGTATTGTCAGATAGATGACGCTTCCTGTAAAATGCTCGAAGCAGCCATTGACAGACTTGGCCTCTCTGCAAGGGCCTATAACCGTATCCTGAAGATTGCCCGAACAGTTGCAGACCTTGATCATCAGGAGGCTATTAATGCCGGTCATGTAGCTGAAGCTGTTCAGTATCGAAATCTGGACAGGAGCAAGTTTATCTGATAGAGCCTCAGAACTTTAACGGTATGGAGTATTGCCATTTTGGGATATGTTTTTAGAATCGGAGTATTATGAAAGTAAAAGTTGCAGTGAATGGATATGGCCGAATCGGCCGATGTATCGTTCGTGCTTTATATGAATCAAAGTATTTCTATGATCGTATTCAGCTGGTTGCCATCAATGAACTGGCAGACCTCAAAGCGATGTATCATCTGACAAAATATGATTCGACACATGGCCGTTTCACTGAACCGGTGGAACATACGGAAAAAGGTCTGATAATCAGGCAGGATTATGTTGAAATCCTGACTGAAAAATCACCGGAGAATTTGCCCTGGAAGGATCTGGGCATTGATGTCGTGCTGGAGTGTACCGGCACCTTTTCAGACCGGGAAACAGCCGGGATGCATATTAAACAGGGCGCAAAAAAGCTGATTTTTTCACAGCCGGCTAATGAGGATATGGATGCCACCATTGTTTATGGCATCAACCATCACTTACTTGAAAAAGATCATACCATTATATCAAATGCATCATGTACCACCAATTGTGTTATACCGATTCTTCATACGCTGGACCATGCTGTTGGTATCTATAAGGGAAATATAACCACGATCCATGCGGCCATGCATGACCAGCCTGTAATTGATGCATATAATCCGGACCTGCGTAAAACGCGATCCGCTATTCGGTCCATTATACCGGTCAATACGGAACTGAACAGGGGGATTGAAAGAATTGTTCCTTCACTGGCCGGCAAGTTTGAAACACTGGCTATTCGTGTGCCCACCGTTAATGTCTCTCTTATGGACCTGAATGTCATGGTAAATCGTGATACCACAGCTGATGAAATCAATAACATTTTAAGGAAAGCCGCTGAAGGTCCGCTAAAGGGTATTCTGGGTTATACAGATGAACAGCTTGTCTCATGTGATTTTAATCATGATGCCCGGTCAGCAATTGTAGACAGTATTCAGACACGTGTCAGCGGTACACGGATGGTAAAAATACTGACATGGTTTGATAATGAGTGGGGGTTTGCAAATCGTATGCTGGACACAACTCTTGCAGCAATGGCTGCGGGTAAGAATTAAAAAGATGTTTCTCTGTCGTAATGGTTTAGGCACGTTTCCATTCAAGTTAATTTTCCTGTAAGTAAGTTAAGCTTGAGCCCGCCATGAAGAATTGGAGTAACCTTTTTATCAAAGGGAGCACCTTGGGCAAGTTTAGGAGACGGTGCAATCAGTGCATAGTTCCAACCGTTATAAAATGTTTTCAATCTGTCACAAATTAAAAAAAAGAGCGCTGTACGTTCCTTGATGGTGCCGATTCTGAGACCGTAAGGCGGGTTTATTACAATAAGGCCCTTTTTGTCCGTTATTTCAGATGGTTTTATAGAAAAGAAATCACAATTCTTAACTTTTAGAACATCTTCAAATTGGTATTTTTGTATAACCGTATTTAACTTGTTACATGCTGTTTCATCCTTGTCGAATGCAAAAATGGTTGGTTTGCCGTCGGTAATAATCTTTTTTTCAAGCTCCCTTCTGATATGAGACCATCGCCCAGGCTGAAATGACGGCCAGCTCATGAAGGCAAAATTTCTGAACCATCCTGGCGGAATATGTTTTACCATCATAGCACCCTCAATTGGAAATGTGCCGGAACCGCACATGGGGTCAATAAGGGGCTTGCCGGCTTCGTAACCGGCTATTTTCAATATATTAGCAGCAAGCGTTTCCCTGATGGGCGCTCTGCCGCCATGGGTTTTGACTCCCCGTTTATGAAGAATCTCACCACTTGCATCAATGGATATGAAAAAACGGTCATTAACTGCCCGGATAAAAAGTTGCTGTTGCGCTTCGCTTTTTTTATATGTTTCAATGTTATTTATAAAGGTGGAAAGGTGGTTTCGGATGCCATCAGAAATTCGATTTTTAATGGCGTCCTTGTGAAAGAGCCGGGATGTGTGAGTGGTTACATGAATATCAGGAATCACAGTTTGTTCCAAATAGAGTTCCCATGGAAAATCAGTTACTTTTTTTTCAAGCTGTCTGAAGTTGGTTGCTTTGAAATCATCAATACGCATTAATACCCGATTTGCTGTACGAAGTTTTAAATTGGCCGTATAGCAGTCACTCAAGCGGCCGGTAAAATCTACCCCACCATTAATTGACTGGATATTGTCAATATCTCCATGAAGCGTATTAAGCTCATCATGGCAATGTTGTTCCATGCCGGGCGTTGAAGCGGCAAAAAAAGATAAGACTTTACCAACAACGTGTCGTTTTATGCGTTTTTCTAATGCACTTTCTGATGCCATATGAGAGTTTAGCCCTTATTTTTTAAAATATTTAATTTAATGTATTATTCAATTGTAGCGCATTAAATATTTTTTTTGAATTCTTTTATTTAAGATGGTATGGCATAAGTCATCTTTGCGATAATAATATACTAACAATGTAATCAATAATTATACTTATCCGATCTTAATTTTTGAAAGGAAGGGAAACATGGCAAACGGTTTGAATAAGGTGACGTTGATAGGTAATCTCGGTCGAGATCCTGAAATGAAGTATACACCGGGCGGATTAGCGGTATGTAACTTCAGTATTGCCACAACCGAGACATACAAAAATAAAAACGGTGAAAAGGTCGATAAAACCGAATGGCACCGTATTGTGGCATTTAGTCGTTTAGCTGAAATCTGCGGTGAATACCTGTCCAAAGGAAAGCAGATTTATCTTGAGGGTAAGATTCAGACCCGTGACTGGGAAGATAAAGATGGAAATAAAAGATATACCACTGAAATTGTTGCCAATCAGATGATTATGTTGGGGCAGAAAGGTGGAGGCGGTGATTTTGCAGGGTCATCCGACAATAATCAGCCTTCAGGTGGCTATCAGGGTGGCGGACCGGCAGGTCCGCCGGATGATGATATTCCTTTTTGATTGTTACCATCCGTTAAATTGTAAATAGAAATGGCGTATATTTTTGAATATACGTCATTTTTATGGTTATTAACTATATTGAATAGATTGAGCCCTGTTAAACTGAGCGTAAAGTTATTATAGGGTACGTTGACTCAATTGTTTGAAATTAAAGGAGAAATTATGAAAAAGTTAATTATGGTTGTACTTATGCTAATGATGGTTATAACAACAGCCTTTGCAGGCAATATCACAGAAATCAATGTTGTTACGGATGAATGGACAGACTATACTGAGATAGATGGTACCGGCTTTTATTTTGATATGATCAGGGCTGTTTTTGAGCCTGTGGGCATTAAAGTCAATTACAAACATATGCCATATGCAAGGGCGGTCAGTGAAGCGAGTAAGGGCAATTTTGATGCCGTACTTGGAACAAGTATATATGAAGAAAATGAAAATCTTATTTCTCCCACAGCATACCCGATTGAAATCACAAGCCTTACTGTTATTTCCTTAAAAGCAAATCCGTTTGTTGATGAATCCTCTTTAAAAGGGAAGTCGGTTGGCTGGCAGAGAGGTTATGCGATCGATTCATATATTGAACTTTCTGCGGATGGATACAATTCTTATGAATTTAGTGGTCTTGATGCCGGTATCGGTATGATGATGAAAGGCCGACTTGATTTTATCGTTGATTATGAAGCTGATGCTATAGAAGCAATTGGGGATAGCGGAAATAATACTGACGATTTCGCTATGGTTTCAGCGTACGAAGATACTATTGCCATTTCATTTTATGATAATGCCAAAGGCCGTGAGCTGCTTAAAATTTACAATGAGCGTATGCCGGAACTGGCTAAGTCCGGTGAGCTTGATAAGATCTATGAAAAGTATGAAATGGGTGAGTATCCTGTAAAATAATCCTTTATACTTATAGCCGGAAGGGTCGATCGCATTAAACCGGTCGACCCTTTTTAAATTTTACACCTCTAATCTGCTGATATTAAATTAAAAAATCTGCAAAAAATGGTTAGGTCAAATTCCGTATTGTACATTTTTTTGTTATTAAGCTTAATAATTTGTATTTATTGTTAAAACTTAAAGCGGCATTAAAAAGGGTCTTCATAAAAACGTTTTTGATTGCTTAATATAAAATTAGCTGGTATTCAGGCCTATCCCGATATAGCCGGTTTCGGGCGTTTTTATTGTCAGGATTATGAAGTTAAAAAGAAGGTTTAAAAAAATTTTTATCGTAACAACAGCGCTTACCGCACTGGCAGCTTCAACACCATTTGCCTTTGCCTACTTTCTGCAGGGCGATCAGGAAGTAACGCTTAAGACCATAAAAAACAACGTTTTCCCCAAAAACAACACAGGCAATACCGCTGAAGAAAATCAGACCTTAAAACTCATGACGCTGAATATTGCACATGGCAGGCAAAAAGGTCCCAATCAGATTTTCCAGAAAACAAAAAAAATTGAATCCAACCTGATTGATATCGCAGATGTTCTAAAACGTGAAAAACCGGATGTTGCTGCGCTGCAGGAAGCAGATGGACCATCCATCTGGAGCGGTCACATGGATCAGGTGAATTATCTTGCTCAGAATGCAGGCTTCCCATACGCGATCAGGGGTGAGCATGTAAAGGGAATAGATCTCGCTTATGGTACCGCACTGCTGTCTTTGCTGCCGCCCAAGAATCCGGTTTCGATAACGTTTGATCCATCACCACCTACCTTTACAAAAGGTTATGTGCTGACATCCATTCCGTGGGGCCAGGATAAAAATTCAGAGGTTGATATTGTATCCGTTCATCTGGACTTTGCCCGAAAATCTGTACGCCAGGATCAGATAGAAAATATGATCGCCAAGTTATCCGGCAGCAAAAATCCACTGATTATAATGGGTGATTTTAATTGTGAATGGGATACGGAAAATTCAGCAATACGCATTTTGGCTGAAAAACTTGATTTAAAAGTATATCAGCCGGATAATTCAGCCATGCATACGTTTTCAAAGCTTAACAGGCGTATTGACTGGATACTGATCTCATCCGATATGGAATTTGTCAGTTATGATACGTTACAGGATCCTGTTTCCGATCACTATGGTGTTGTTTGTGAAATAGAAATGGCGCGCACAAAAATACTTTGATATTTACAAAATAATAATGAGCTTAAAATATTGAATTAAAAAGGTGTATTGTAAGATAGCGTTTGCCCGGTGAATGCTCGCCGGGCGTTAGTTTTTCAGCAATTATGTACTGTCGTTGTTATCTTCTTCAATCTTTTTATCAGTCTTTTTTTTATCGACATCATTTGTGGCACTTTTGAAGTTTTTGATCGCCTTGCCCATTCCGGCACCGATTTCAGGAAGCTTTCCTGCACCAAAAATGATCAGGATAATCACAAGGATGATAATGAGTTCCGGCATCCCAATTCCAAACATGTTTCCTCCTGCCAGCAATTTAATGAGCTGGGCTTTAAAGAATTATATTTTCAGCACCCTGTTAAATTTAATGATGCAAATTTATTGAAAATATAGCACCGGCCATGATCGGTGTCAATCATTTACAGAGATGTGTTTTTTCCAAATATTTTAGGTAGTTGTTAAAAGCCTTCATGGTATCTCATTTTGATGTCATTGCCAGGACGCCGTACCACGTTTCAAATTGCTTGTTGGTCCCTTCGAGGCGGGCAGCCGGATTTACTGCATCACCCACCAATCATCGTATAATCAAAACGGGTATGTGATCCAGGGTTTCCGACAACAGATGTAACGGTGATTTTGATCAGGCCGTCATATAATGAAAAAGATAACGACATTGGCAATAATTTTATGAAAATGCCTGTAGGCTAAAAAAAAAGTCAAATGTTAAAGACAAAGGAATCCGGAGCTGTTTTTGAAAGGATCAGAAGAGAAAGTTTTTTTGGGATTTTATTATCAGCACAATCCAATCTTAAATAAGCTGAATTGCGCTGATAAAATTAAGATTGGTATATCAGGTATTAATGGTGAGCAGTTGTTGCATCATCATCATCATCAAGTGCAACAGCAATAACAATAGCTGCAGCAATTGCAGTTGCTACAATACCGGCAATAGCGGCACCGCTTATTCCTGTAGTAGCACCGGCGCCGGCAACACCAGCAGATGCAACTGCGCCTGTTGAAGCCGCAGCGGTATTGGCAGCAGCAGTAGCAGCCGCTTCAACCTGGGCAGCAGTTCCTCCTGCCGCAGCCATTGAATTAGCAGAAGCCTGAGCAGCAGCAGTTTGTACTTGAATAGCGGTTGCACCTTCTGCAGCAGCAGCTTCAGCAGCTTGGGCACCGGCATTAGCAGCGGCTTGTTGCGCTGCTTCCAGCGCAGCACCTTCAAGAGCTAACGAAACTGAAGGAAAAACCGGCAACAATGTGCATGAAATAATCAATGCAAATACCAAGCTTTTGATACCGTAACTAATTTTTTTGTTTTTCATCTTGTCCTCATTTATTCGTATATGGTTATTTGGATTACTGCAGATCTTGGCATAAGACTTTCAAAAATAAATAGTATTTTCGCTTATAAGTCAATAAAAAATAACAATTTAGCTGAAATCTTTTATTATTGAAAGATACAATAGATGAAAATTTAGAAAGGAAACCGTTATAAAATTCACGTTTATACAATCCTGTCGTTCGGGATTAACAAAAACGACATTTTTCTCATTGTTCTTCGCTATTTATACAAAATATAAAAAAGATATCAAAAAGATATTAAGGGCTTGATTCCATTTGATTGGTTAGTTTATTATATTTTTAAAAAATATTAAA
Source organism: Desulfobacterales bacterium (assembly GCA_021737275.1). Lineage (GTDB taxonomy): Bacteria > Desulfobacterota > Desulfobacteria > Desulfobacterales > JAIPEE01 > JAIPEE01. The sequence continues at coordinate 41,156 of JAIPEE010000019.1, read as the reverse complement.
TGCGGGAGTTAAATTGCAATCAAATATCAAGCAGGTTTTGGTTATAGTTTTATTATGTGTAGGCTTTTTGGAGGGATGTGCAAGAAATGAGGTCACTCCTGATTTGGTAGAATATGTTAACCAGGGTATATTAAAATTTTCTCAACTGGAAACTGATGCATTACAGCAATATGCTTTGGTTACAGGTTTAAACTACACTACAGACGAAGCCGTATTTGAAGCCTTAAAACTTGAAGTAATTCCAAGATTTAAACTGTATCTGGATCTTTTGAGAACAATTGACCCTGAAACAGATGAAGTCATTGCCCTCCATTCAATATATGTTTATGGCGTTGAAACAATGTATAATGGGTTCAGGGTCAAGAAAAACGGCATTGAGAATCAGGATGATTCACAGATTATAGCTGCCAACAGATTGATTGAAGAGGGGCGGGATCAAACTATGAAATGGCATAATCAATTAATGGAAATGTATCAAAGTCATGGTATAAAAAGCGATAAGAAATAATTCAGGCCGTTTCTGAAAAAATGCCTTCCGGTCAATTTTTAATTTTCAAAATATTTAGAGTTGATCTTTAATGTGTTCTTGTGTTTAAAATTTTTACCTGACCTGTATTTTAACCGAAACCCCCATTTTTGAGTTAGCTTTTAATATATAGGGGTAGTATCCGGTCTGAAAACAGTCCTTTTTTTATTCCATTGCGAGCCCCACCTTGCTAAGTTCTTTATTTAGAAGTTTTTTGTCTTCATCAGAGACCTTTGTAAACTCAACACCCATGCCTATCGGATATCTGACCGAATCATCTGTTTCGGTACGGCGCCATGCTACACGGCATTCGATTTTGAGTGTTCGGGGTGATTCAGGCATGTGCAGATCCAGCATAAGCTCTTCACCTTCCGGCATGGGGGTAGGCATATTGATAAAAAGGCCATTGGAACACATATTTTCTGTGTAGGCTTTAACAAGACCTTCCGTTGACCTGAACGAAAGTGCGACGACCTTTTGGGCCCGTGGAGCCTTTCTTCTAAGTTTTGTTTTGGCGGCGATCTGGGTTGTTTTATTTAATCGGTATGAAAGCGTTTTTAAAATTTTCTGAAAACTACCTGAAAGCTTGTTGAACTCCCTGTCAAGATACTTCCTGTCTATGATTCCGATTTTGGTTTCGCCAAGTGCTGTGGCTGAGGCTGTTCTGGGTGATTTTGTTATGAAGCTTAATTCACCAAAAATATCTCCGGTTTTCAAAATTTCTATGATGATTTTTTTTTCGCCAACCACCTTGGAAAGCTCAACTGATCCGGATTCTATAACATATATCCAGTCTCCGGAATCTCCTTCACCGAAAATGAGCTGGCCATCATTAAATATCTCTTCTGTTGCTACATTATACATAGCGCGCTTCCTTAATTTTTTGTAATGTCGGATAGATCGAGTGTTATTGTCTGAACTCGATGTGGGGTCCATGAAACTGAATAATCTGAAAATATTAAATGAGGCCTGAATTGTCAAGAAATATAGGGTTTTATAACTGATAAAACAATTTTTCCAAATTGGATATGAAGCGGTAAAAATTGCTTTGGCTGAGTTGTAGAGCCTCAATATCTTCTGTTTTCAACAGGTTGGCAACATGTTCGACGTAAAATAGGCACTTGCAATTTTTAACTGAAAGTACTAAATTTATATATAACATGTAGCATAAGTAACCTAATTCTTAACTTCATTTAATAACGCCAATTCGTAACTTTCTGTTGTGTATACATAATAATCTGATGTGAGGTGCCGGTATCGCAAAAGAAAAAAAAAGATGTATCTGGGCCGGATCGGATCCGCTTTATGTTGATTATCATGATCAGGAGTGGGGTGTTCCGCTTCATGACGATATAAAGTTGTTTGAATTTCTCATACTTGAGGGTGCCCAGGCCGGTTTAAACTGGATTACTATTTTGCGGAAAAGGGGAAATTATAAAAACCTTTTTGATAATTTTAATCCAGAGATTATTGCAAATTATAATAACAAAAAGATTGATCGCCTTATGGAGAATGCAGGCATTATTCGAAATCGGCTTAAAATACAATCTGCGGTTCAAAATGCAAGGTCTTTTCTGAAAGTCCGGCAAGAATTCGGATGTTTTGATAAATATATCTGGCAATTTGTTGATGGAGAACCAGTAACCAATAAGTGGAAAACGCTTGAACATATCCCCGCTAAAACGGATATCTCTATTGCAATGAGTAAGGACCTGAAAAAAAGAGGGTTTAATTTTACAGGCCCGACTATTTGTTATGCCTTTATGCAGGCTGTCGGCATGGTAAATGATCATACTACAGACTGTTTCAGGCACCATGAGGTGAAAAAGATCAGTGCGCAATCCTGACGAGACTTTCACGGTATCTCATTTATGCTGTCGGTATAAGCGCACAAAAAAAAGCTGAAACCAAAGCGGCTTCTAATACCCATAACGTAAGTTCATTGTTATGATCAAAAGCGATTTATGTAATCATTAAAGGAGTACGTATGGCTTTTTGTGACTACTGCGGCAGGGAACATAACGTCGGATTCATATCCACACGACTTGCCGGAACAGATGGCGTTTCTCTTGAAGTGGATAAATGGGTGACAGTTTTGGAAAAGCTGGGTTTTACCAGTTATTTTTTTGCCGGCGAACTGGATACACCACCCGAGGTGTCATTTCTAGTAGATAAGGCCCATTTCAAACATCCTGCCATCAAAGATATATATTTGAACAGTTTTGGTGTTCGTTATCGTAAGCGTTTTATTACGACTGAAATTCAGGATATAAAGCGTGAAATTAAGGACAATTTATATAAGTTTGTTGAAAAATTTAAAATCGATCTTCTTGTTCCTCAAAATTCTCTGACGATACCGCTTAATATCCCTCTGGGCATTGCAATAACAGAGTTTATAGCAGAAATTGGAATCAATACCATTGCCCACCACCACGATTTTTACTGGGAGCGTGACCGGTTCAAAACAAATGGCGTATGGGACTATCTTAATATGGCATTCCCGCCTCATTTGCCATCTATTCAGCATGTTGTTATAAACTCCTCGGCAGATAATCAGCTGAGTCTCAGAACCGGAATTTCACCAACCCTGATCCCCAACGTAATGGATTTTGAAAATCCACCGCCGCCACCGGATGATTACACTTCTGATGTTCGCCACGCATTGGGAATTGAAGATGATACACTGTTTATTTTACAGCCGACCAGGATTGTTCAACGGAAAGGAATTGAGCATGCCATTGAACTTGTCCATCGAATCGGCATGAAGGCAAAACTGGTTATATCCCATGCGTCCGGCGATGAAGGATATGACTATGAATGCAGGGTAAAGGATTATTCAGAACTTTTAAAGGTTGATACACTCTTTGTTTCCGATATTATCGGTGAGGAGAGAGGTGTCACAAAAGATGGTCAAAAAATCTATACATTGCAAGATGTTTATCCGCATGCAGACCTTGTTACATATCCCTCGACAGTAGAGGGGTTCGGCAACGCATTTCTGGAGGCTATCTATTTTCATAAACCCATTGTTGTAAATACCTATGCGATTTATACCATGGATATCAAACCCAAAGGTTTCAAGGTTATAGAGCTTGATGGGTATGTCACATATGAATCAATTGAAAAAACAAAAAAGGTATTAACCGATGCTGACTATCGCCGGAAAATGGTTGACACCAACTATGAAATTGCCAGAACATACTACTCATATAAGACGCTTCAGCAGAAATTGAAGAACCTGCTGATGGACTGTATGGGGTGTCCTGAAATTGCAAACAGACATAATGGCGATAACAGCCAATAATTTTATCATATTTTGTATCAATTTTTTAAAGTGTCGTTATGAGATTACAATAATATAAATAATTTTATCTTTTCAGGCCATAACCGTATCTTATCTTTATGGCGTTTTTTATGGTTCCATGAAAGAGTTTTCAGCTTTTATGTGTGGTGAGATGGCCCTGAAAAATAGGGTTGATCCATTTGATGATTCAATGTTATTAGTTCAATCTTCTTTAGGTAAACTTTATGTAATTACTATATTTTCAAAGGAGCATTTATGCTGAAAAATCTGCAAATTAAACGATCGATACTCTTAATTATTTCTTTATGTGTATTTTTTGCGCTTACTCTTAATGTGCAGGCAGGAGATGCCGCAACCGATCAGAAAGTGGCTGTTAAGGTCAATGGAAGTAATATTTTACAAAAAGATGTAGACCGTGAAGTTCGCAACACAAAGATGCGTTATGAAAGCCAGGGCACCCAGCTTACCGATGCCCAGTTTGCTGAAATAAAGGAAAAGGTTATTGACGAGATGATCACTTTAAAAGTGCTTTACCAGGAGTGCATGGATAAAAAAGTGGTTGTTGATGACGCAGTAGTCGCAAACCGGATGAAACAGCTGAGAGAGCAGTTCCCGGATGAGTTGTCATATAAACAGATGCTGGGGATGATGGGTTTTTCAGAAGCGGACCTGAAAGAACAGATAAAAGAGCAGGCTGTTGTTGGTAAATATATTGAAGAACATGTATCGTCAAAAATTGATGTGACGGAAGAAGAGATTAAAACTTTTTATGACAGCAATCCGAACAGTTTCAAACAGCCGGAACAGGTAAGGGCCAGCCATATTCTCATAAAAGTTGATCAGGGTGCCGATGAACACGCAAAAGCTAAAGCGCTGACGGAAATCAAGGGTATCGAAAAAAAACTTAAAAGCGGTGAAACGTTTTCTGAACTGGCCAAAGCCCACTCACAGTGCCCCAGCGCTTCAAGAGGCGGTGATCTGGACTATTTTGGCAGGGGCCAGATGGTTAAACCTTTTGAAGATACGGCATTTTCCATGAAAGCCGGTGATGTGAGCGATATTGTGGAAACCCGGTTTGGATATCATATTATAAAGGTGACCGATAAAAAAGAGGCATCAGTTATCGGTTTTGAGCAGGCCAGAAGTCAGATTGGGATGTACCTGAAGCAGCAGAAGGTCAATAGCGCGGTTGATCAGCTTGTAAATGATCTCAAAGCTAAGTCCAATATTCAGGTTATTGTCAGTTAAGGTCAGGATTACTACGGGATGAATATACAATCCAAACTTCCGGATGTCGGTACCACTATATTTACGGTGATGACCGGTCTTGCCAATGAGCACGATGCTATAAATCTTTCCCAGGGGTTCCCGGAATTTAATCCCCATCCGGACCTGATCTCCCTGGTCGAAAAATACATGCGTGAAGGCTATAACCAGTACGCCCCTTTAAAGGGCGTACCGGTTTTACGGGAGAAAATTGTCCAGAAAACTGAAGAGCTGTATGGACATGCCTATGATGCCAATAAAGAGATCACTTTAACTTCCGGAGCAACAGAGGCATTGTATACAGTGATAACCACTGTTGTTAATCCCGGAGACGAGGTTATTATTTTTGAACCGGCGTTTGATTCTTATATGCCGGTGGTAAAACTTTGCGGTGGGAAAAAGATCTGTCTTCAGCTAAAACATCCGGATTATCGTATTGACTGGGATGAGGTAAAAAGTGCCATCACGCCCAAAACAAGGCTTATGATCATCAATTCACCGCACAATCCTACCGGCGCTGTTTTAACGCAGCAGGATATGGCATCACTCATCGATGTTGTAAAAGATACGGATGTGATGATTTTAAGTGATGAAGTGTATGAGCATATCATTTTTAACGGTACGCGCCACGAAAGTATAGCACGCTATCCTGAACTGGTGGAAAGAAGTTTCATTGTCAGCTCTTTTGGCAAAACATACCATACAACCGGCTGGAAAACAGGTTATTGCCTTGCCCCTGCGCCGCTGTCAAAGGAGCTTGACCGGGTACATCAGTATATCACATTTACACCAAACAGCCCTATTCAGTATGCGTATGCAGAGTTTATGGAAAAAAAGGAGATGTATCTGGAGCTGGGCGCATTTTACCAGAAAAAGAGAGAGATATTTTTATCATTGATTGAAGATTCACGATTCAAGGTATTGCCTGCCCATGGCACATTCTTTCAGATGCTGGATTATTCCGATATTTCAGATGAGCCGGATACGGAATTTGCAAAACGTCTGACCATAGAGCATGGGGTGGCAGCTATACCGCCTTCTGTCTTCTACAGCAACAGTGAGGATTACAAGGTGCTCCGATTCTGTTTTGCCAAAAAAGATAACACCCTTGAAAAGGCTGCGGAGAGATTATGCAGGATCTGACCGTTACATTAATACAGACTGAACTGATTTGGGAAGATATTGATAGAAATATCAGTATGTTTGATAACCTGATTGGTGGTATTCAGGAGAAAACGGACCTAGTCATTCTGCCGGAGATGTTTTCAACCGGTTTTACAATGAATGTCCGGAACATGGCCCGGCCCATGGACAGCATGCCGGTAAAATGGCTCAGAGATAAATCTGCCGACAAGGGTTTTGATATTATGGGCAGCATGATTATTGAAGAAGACGGAAAATATTTTAACCGCATTATCTGGACCAAACCTGATGGCCGGTTTTTTACATATGATAAGCGGCACCTTTTCCGTATGGCCGGTGAAGATAAGATCTATAGCGGCGGTACGGAAAATATTGCCATATATCTCAACGGCTGGAAGATCAGACCGTTTGTCTGTTATGATCTCAGATTCCCCATATGGACAAGAAATATTAATAATGCATATGATCTGGCTGTTTTTATTGCCAGCTGGCCTGAAAAACGAAGAGATGCATGGCGTCTGCTGTTGCAGGCACGGGCTGTAGAGAATCTGAGTTATGTCATCGGGGTCAACCGGGTTGGCAAGGATGGCAATGAGTTTACCTACAGTGGCGATTCATCTGTTATCGACCCCAAGGGGAAAATCCTTTTCCATCAGGACTATGATTCCGTTATCCATACAGAGACGCTGTCCTACACTAATATGACCGTCTGGCGGAAAGCATTCCCGGCATGGATGGATGCAGATAAACTATCAGATATCAGGGGGTAACAGTCTCCTCAGTATCGTCCTCCTGTTCCAGTTCATAATCCATTACAACCGGATGTCTTTTAATCAGCATAATGGCCTGGTGTGCTGTTTCTGCCGCATCTTTAAATACAGAGGATAGCGCACGGATATGCTGTAAATTATCCGCTGTTCGTAAAATCAGCATTGCCAGATCACCTTCGGCCATCTCTGATTTTGCTATTGCTTTTTCCCAAGGCATGCCATTTGCCCAGTCAAAAATGGTCACAGCCGGTTTGAAATAAAGCGGCTGGGTATCAAATCCGCGTGCAGCCATATGGCGTTTAAATGGGGAAAGCCCCTGTTTTACTTTTAGAAATGCGCTGTGCAGTCGTTTGGAATATATATCCGTATCCGGATCAACATCACTTTCCCGTTCATTTACAAAAGAGGCAATGATACCTGCCATATGTGCCGGGTTTTTTTCAGGGAAAAGCTTTTTTCTGAATCCCTCGGCTATAACCAGTGGATGGTCTACCCTGAGCCGGGATGCCCATTTGCCGTCTTCTGAAAGCGCGTTATTTTTATCAACAAAATTAATCTGTTTTAGAAAATCCATGTGTCTTGAAAATTCTTCCCATAGAACCCGGCTTTGTGCTTCCAGGACAGATATCGGCAGTTTTGATTTTTTGCGCATCAGTTGAAAAGTGGCAAATGATCTTTTTAACAGTTTTTCAATCTGTTCCGGTGAATGCGACAAGAGCAGGTTCAGCACCATGGAAAAATTGATCATGATCTGGCTGTTTACATCAGATGGCGGCGCATTGACAAGTTTGGCACACAATTCGAGATCCATGAATTTGCCCGGAACGGCTATGGCAAAACCGATTTTATCCATGCCCCTTCTGCCGGCCCGGCCGGTCATCTGGTGAAATTCCGTGGAGCTGAGCGGCAGAAAATCTTTTCCGTTAAAGCGGTCTGAATTAAGAAAAACAACGGTTCTTGCCGGAAAGTTAACACCGGCCGCAACTGTTGATGTGGCAAAAATGGCATCCAGAAGCCCTTTTGTCATCAATGATTCCAAAACCAGTTTCCATGCCGGAAGCTGGCCGCTGTGATGCGATCCGATGGCAAGATGCTCCAGATCCGATAACTGGCGGTGTTTGGAAAGATGGGGATTTTGTTCAATAAGCGGCACTATACAGCCACGTCGTTCATCTGTTCTGCCATGGTCATGCTGAAAAAAGTCCCGGCATTTTTCCAGGGCGGCATCACAATCCGATCGTGATTTCAGAAAAAACAGTGCCGGTAAAAGATTATACGTTCTCAGCACCTGTAAAATTTTACCAAAGGGCGGCAGTTTTCGTGGCGGTGCAATCAGAGGCGGCGCCTCGCTATTTACATATTCTTTAACTTTTTTGTGAAGCCTGGCCTTTCCTTTTTTGAAACCTTCCATTGTTAGCGGGATTAACGTGCCTGATGGATGAAAAAAAAGTGGATAGAGCGGAACGGGACGATCACCGGCAGTTATAACTTTACACGGTTTGTTTCTGATGGAGGATAACCATTTTGAAATCTGTCCGGCATTGCCGATAGTTGCAGAAAGCATCAGTATGGGAATACGTACCGGCAGATAAATTATGGTTTCCTCCCACACCACACCCCGATCCTCATCCCCGAGGTAGTGGGCTTCATCCAATATAACCAGGTCTGTTGAAAGGTCTTCTCCCCGATGCATGGCATCATAAAGTTGATTTCTCAGGATCTCGGTTGTGCCGATGATGATGGGCGCATCCGGGTTTTCTTTTCGGTCACCGGTCAGGATACCCATATTTTTTTCACCAAAATATTGAGAAAATTCGGCAAAAATGGAATTAGACAATGCTTTTAATGGTGACGCATACCATGAGCGTTTTCCGGACTTATACATTTGTTCAATGGCTTGTCTGGCAATCCATGTTTTACCTGATCCGGTAGGAACGGTAACGAGGCAGTCTGATTTTTGTATCGCATCAAGAGCCTCAATTTGAAATGGATCCGGTATGAATGACTTTTGGGAAGGAATGCCTATGCGTGAAAATACATTTTTAAGAGAAGGGTCTGCACCGGGCCTGATTTTTAAAATCTTTGGTCGCTGGTGTTTACCATGTCTGCGGGGAGAGAAATATCTTTTTTGCATAAATTAATTATCCGGCATATTCTCTAATCCTTTTCCCGCATACAATAGCAACGCCCATCTTTGTTGAAAGGGTAAAAGGTAAAAGGAGAATACCCTATTTAATAAGAGTATATAAAAAAACCAATAACCGAAATCAGGATATGAATTTTTAAACACTCTTAAAGCTTGCTTACAATTTCCAGAATTGCAGCGGTTGCCGGTGTCTCAACATCAAATGGTGATTTCCCGTCAAGATCCGCTTCTATCAGGCCATCGTCAAATGGCAGAAAACCAAGAATCTCAAAATCGGGCAGATGCTTTTTTAAAAATTCTTCATCTTTTGGGCCACGAATTTTATTGCCGATCACAGCAACATTATTAAGCTTGATTTCACCGGCAAGGTGGCGGATATGACCGGCCGTTTCTATACTCCGTCGCCCGGGTTCTACAACAATAATGAGCTTGTCCACGGCTGAAGCAGTTGCCCGTCCAAGGTGTTCAATTCCGGCTTCCATATCCATAACCACAACTTCATCCCTGGACAGAACAATATGCATAACCAGCGCTTTTAAAAGGGTACTTTCAGGGCATATACAACCTCCTCCACCTTTTTTTACGCCGCCAAGTCGCATAAGTTTGATGTTACCCATTTTTGCAGAAAGGGCATCCGGCAGGTCATCCACCTTCGGGTTCAGCTTGAAAAATCCGCCAACAGTTCCCGGCCTGGCTTCTGTCCGTTCAAATATCAGATCATTCATTTCAGAAATAGGGATAATTTTATCGGCATTTTCTATGCCCACTGCTGCGGCCAGATTTGCATCCGGATCGGCATCGATTGCAAGGACACTTTTGCCCTGTTCATTAAGGGCACGTATTAAAAGAGAGGAGAATGTTGTTTTGCCAACACCGCCTTTTCCGCTTACAGCTATTTTCATATGTAAATCCTTTCCAAATCAGAAATATTTAAATATATAGCACTGAGATAAAATTCGGGCAAGCGAAAGCAAGCCCGGTTTTTAAATTTGATCAACACGAATACATATATTATAAGACAGAGATCAATCTAATTAAAGGTATACAAACATGGATAAAAATATCAAACCGGATCAAAAAGAGATCTTCAGACCGGACATACTGGCACCTGCCGGGAGCAGGGCCTCATTTATGGCTGCCCTGGCTGCAGGTGCCGATGCCATCTACTGCGGCCTGAAGCGTTTTTCAGCCAGGATGGAAGCCAAAAATTTCCCCCATTCGGAGCTGGCATCTCTTACCGATCTGGCCCATGCCCAGGGGACAAAGGTTTATATCGCTTTTAATACAATGCTGAAGCCGGGTGATCTGGAACGCGCCGGAAAATCCATAGCCATGCTGTCACATCATATTGAACCGGATGCCATCATCATTCAGGACCTGGCTATGATCGACCTGGCAAGGCAGGCTGGTTTTAAAGGTGAAATTCATCTCTCAACACTCTCCAATGTAACATTTCCGGCCGCTATGAAATTGGTAAAATCCAGCCTTGGTGTTGATCGTGTGGTAATTCCCAGGGAACTTAATATTGATGAAATGAAGGAGATGGCGGCTGCCTGCCCCCCCGGGCTTGATCTGGAGGCATTTATTCATGGTGCGCTATGTTATGGTGTTTCCGGCCGGTGTTACTGGAGTAGTTTTCTCGGCGGCAGGAGCGGCCTCAGGGGAAGGTGTGTCCAGCCATGCAGACGGCACTATGACCATGAAAAGAATAAAAACCGTTACTTTTCATGCCAGGATTTAAGTATGGATGTTTTGGCTAAAGTTTTACGTAATGTCCCGCAAATAAAGGCATGGAAAATAGAGGGCAGAAAAAAAGGACCACATTATGTTTATTATACGGTCAGCGCTTACCGTATGATGCGTGACCACGGCAATGACCCTGCAGAAAAGAAAAATGCCATCGGCCTTCTTGAACGCGCTTTGGGACGACCGTCAACACATTATAACTTTCTGCCGCAACGCCCCCAGAATCCGGTTCGAACAGATATCCAGACCGGTTCCGGCCTTTTGATCGGTCGTGTTAAGGGTTCGGCCAAACAATCTTTTCTTGTGCCCAGGGAAGAGCTGCTTCCCGGTGATGTGCTTAGAATTGGTTATGAAGATGATGCATTTCATACAATTGTACGTATTAATAAATCTGTTCCCAGGAAGGGAAATTTTCATATAAAAACCGGTTCCAAAAAAGGTATGGGTCAGGGTGCGCCTGTTTTTCTGACAGACCGCAGGGAAAAGGCGCTGGCAGATATGATTGCAGGCTTTGAAGAGAAGTTTGTTGAAAAGCCGGAAATCAGCGAGGGCAGCAATGTTTTTAAGGTGCGCTATCCAAAAAAAGTGAAGAAAAAGATCAAGATAGATGAGGTCTCTGTTTATAGAATGTTGCACAAGATAACCGGTGTAAAAAACCGGACCATTGGGTGCTGGCTTGGCGGAGATACGACAAAAGGCATCACCACAAGACAGATTGAAAAGATATGGTGGTGGCTGCCGCCGGTTATCTGGCCGGAAAACCAGGATGAGACCATACGTCAGGTTGAAAAGACGGTGAAAAATGGAGGCCGTAAGTTTGTACTGAATGCGCCGTGGCAAACAGCCCTGTTTTCAAAAAAAGAGAGCATGGAGTTTTGGGCGGGCCCTTTTTGTAATGCAGCAAACGCCCTGATGATTGATGGTTTGAAAAAACTGGGATTTTCAGGTGCGATTGTCAGCACCGAACTTGGTGAAGATGATTATATGAAGTTGCCTGAACACAGTTCCCTGCCGTTGGGTATTGTTGTGTATGGTAACTGGCCGCTATGTATTTCACGTGTTCTTGCAGAAAATCTGAAGGAAGGAGAGCCTTTTACCAGCCCCATGGGGGAACAGGGGTGGGCAAAGAAATATAATCATAACTACTGGGTGTATCCCAACTGGAAGGTGGATATAAGAAAGAAACAGGAAAGTCTGGTCAGAGCCGGGTATCGCCGATTCATTCATCTTTTTGAGCCGGTACCGAAAACAGTAACATTGAAAAAAAGACCCGGTTTATGGAACTGGGAGCATGGGTTGCGGTAGAGATAAAATCAGAAAGGCGTATTTATGAATCAAACAATTCAGCAAAAAACAATCAGCTTAATGACCCCTGTTTCCGAAGGTCTTACTGCGGTTGATGTCCGCATCGGACTGGTATATACAAGTGTACGGCTTGATAACGGAAACACAGGCATTGCATGGACGGCTCACAGACGATCCGGAGGCTGCATCCATTTGGCGAAAGCCGGAACGCTTGCCGGAAGACCGGCAGGGGAACTCCTTAATATGATAGCGGTCAACGATAATTCCCTGCTCAGAACAATAGGCCTTGCTACGGCCAATGCGCTTGCGGCAGGGATGCCCCGTCCGGAAACCGTTTCAGTTGAAATTCTGGAACTTATTGATATTCAGCCGTCTGAGCATGTCGTTATGGCAGGTTTTTTTGGTCCCCTGGTTCCGAGGCTTCACCGGGTCGGATGTCGCCTGGATATCCTCGAGCTGAAAAATGACAAGCCCGGCACCATGTCAACTGATGAGGGACGACCATTTCTTGAAGTATGCGATGTTGCCATAATCACAGCCACATCCGTAGTTACCAACACGATTGATAATCTGCTTTCCAGTTTAGGGAATGTCCGCGCCGCTGTAATTCTGGGACCATCTACCTTTATGAGACCGGAAGTTTTTTCCGGGACACCGGTGACTCATATTGCCGGGGCCAGGGTACGCGATGCTTCAGCAGTGGAGAAAATTATTTCAGAAGGCGGTGGAACAAAGACCCTGAAACAGTATATGGACTTTGAGACGATATGCCTTAATCGCTGAAGACTTCTATGGCGAAAATAGAAACGATATCACGAGGGAAGCACAAAAGCGTTTGACGCCGGATCTTCTCAAAATTGTTAAGCGCTTTCGCAGAAAATACCTGCAGAGAAGTTGAACAAGATGGCTTTTTGCAGCACTTGATCCGTAAAGGCCAAGATTTTTTATTCTATATAAAAAAGCCCGGAAGTTATATTTTGTTGCAAGCAAGCATGATTTACCGCTTCAAAATAAAAATACTGGACAGGAGGCGAAGATGAACTATCCATTTAAAAATTTGATTTTTGAGGGCGGCGGTGTAAAAGGTATTGCATATGTTGGCGCATTAGAAGCGCTAAATGAAAGAAAAATTCTAAAAAATATTAAAAGAGTTGGCGGTACTTCTGCAGGGGCGATCAATGCCGTCCTGCTGTCACTGGGCTATACACTGGATGAAACACGGGATATTTTGTATGGACTTGATTTTAATAATTTTATGGATGACTCATGGGGTAGTGTCAGGGATGCCAAAAGGCTGATCAGTGAATATGGGTGGTACAAGGGTGATTTTTTCAGATCGTGGATCGGGGGTCTGATCAAAGAAAAAACCGGAAATGAAAATTCAACATTCAACGATTTAAAGAATAAAGGATGTCAGGATCTGTATCTTGTCGGTACAAATCTTTCCACGGGGTACTCAGAAGTATTTTCTCTTGAACATGCGCCCCGGATGCGTGTTGCGGATGCCACACGGATCTCCATGTCTATTCCGCTGTTTTTTGCTGCTGTCAGAAATGTTCGTAAAGATGTTTATGTGGATGGCGGCGTTTTTGACAATTACCCGATCAAACTTTTCGATCGTGAAAAGTATATTGCCAAATCAAAAAAGCCGATACACGGTAGAAAAACCGGATATTACAGTTCAGTAAACAAAGCACTTTCCAAAACAAGCAGCCGTTATATTTATAATAAGGAGAGCCTGGGGTTTCGTCTTGATTCAGGAAAGGAAATTGCGGTGTTTCGAGATGGGGCTGAACCCCAGCATAAAAAGATAAATGACTTTTTTGATTACGGCTGGGCCCTGATTCAGTCTATCATGAATGCCCAGGATAATCAGCACCTCCATAGTGATGACTGGCATCGGACCGTTTATATCGATACCATTGGCGTAAATACAACAGACTTTAACCTTGATGATAATACAAAACATAAGCTTGTAAAAGAAGGTTCAAAGGGTGTAGAAAAATATTTTAAATGGTATGACAAATTTGATAAGAAGGACACGCCGAAGAATCATCCGGACTATAAGGAGTAGAAATTGGAAACCCCTCTGATTTGGGCGGAAATCGATTTAAAAGTCATTGCAGAAAATGTAAAAAAGCTTCGCAGCATTACTTTACCGTCAGCCCGTCTAATGGTTGCTGTAAAGGCAAATGGTTATGGACATGGTATGATCGAAGTGTCCCGTATTGCACTTGAAAACGGTGCTTCTGCACTGGGTGTGGCCCGTCTGGAAGAGGGGATTCAATTAAGAAAAGCCGGAATAAATGCCCCTGTTTTGATATTTGGTTATACCCCGATTGATATGGCAGAAAAGATTATCGAATATGATCTCACCCAGACGGTTGGTTCGGTTACGATTGCAAGAAAGTTGTCTGATCTTGTCGCTTCACGCGGGAAAAAACTTCGTATTCACCTTAAGATAGATACCGGAATGGGCCGATTCGGATTTCTTCCGGAAGAAAATGGAACTGTCCGGCAGCTTGCCCAGAATATTGAATCAGTGGCCGAGCTGCCTTATCTGGAAACGGAAGGTATCTTCAGTCATTTTGCGACAGCTGACGCTGCTGATAAAACCTATGCCTGTAAGCAGCTTGAAACCTTTTTGTCATTGCTCAAACGGCTGGACGAAAAGGGCATAAAGATACCGGTTCATCATATTGCCAATAGTGCGGCCATTATTGATATGCCTGAATCACATCTGGATATGGTAAGGGCCGGCATATCTTTTTATGGCCTTTTTCCTTCACAGGAAGTTAATATTTCAAAAATATCACTTAAACCGGCAATGTCGTTCAAGACAAGGGTTGTCCATATAAAACAGGTGCCTGCAGAGTTTAAAATCAGTTATGGCTGCACCTATGAAACAGATAAGCCTACAGTCATTGCAACTGTTGCAGCCGGATATGCAGATGGGTTAAACCGTTTGCTCTCTTCAAATGGAGAAATGCTGGTTCGTGGAAAGAGAGCACCCATTGTCGGGTGCGTATGTATGGATCAGACCATGATTGATGTGGGGCATATTCCGGACGTGCAAGTTGGCGATGAGGTTGTGATTTTCGGCAGGCAGGGTGATGGAGAAATCCATGTGGATGAGCTTGCCGAAAAACTGAATACCATCAATTATGAAATTGTATCGACCATTACTGATCGGGTGAAACGTATTTACGTATAGTTATTCTATGGATGCCTGTTTTACTCCGTTCAGCAGAGCATTAAATGCCATTTTTAAAACAGGTGGGAGTTGAATATTATCACCCACCAGATCTTCCATCGGATGAACCGGTTTGCCGGCAATTTCATCTGTAATATTGCTGCATAATTGCTCAAAAGTTTCCAGATTGCTGATCGCACCACTTTTATAATCATCACTAAGAATCAGAGCAGATTCAACAAAACCTTCATATCGGGGTATTAACAGAATGTTTTCCAGTTCAGCCGCCACAACACTGTCACCTTTTATACATTCGCATTCCGATTCAGACACAATGCCGGATATGGTGATGTTTCTTTCCTTCAACCTCTGAAAAACCGTTCGTCCCTTTACAAGGCCGTTTTGTTTGCTGACCGCATCCAGCACACCAGCATAAACCGCTTTTGCGATAAGTTCACCCAGTTTGGAATGTCCGCCGGCAAGTTCCAGTTGTGTTCCGGTGCCCTCTGCAATGATCAAGTTATCTGTGCCGGTTCCGGTGGCTTGATTTTTAAGCGGCGTATATGTACTCCGGATATCCAGATCCGTCATCGCAGCAGTTTTGGCTTCGGTCGCCGATATGATGGCACGGGTCATGGCTCTTTTTGAAAGCTTCATGTTGGGTAAAATGATAATATTAATTGTCCCCGGTTCATAATATCCGCCAACGTCACAAGACATTCTGACGGCATTGGACTGAACACCGGCCGTAACCAGCGCATAAACCGTCATGTCTTTATATTGCTGTTTCCGGATCGACAGGTTGTCCATATCTGCTCCGGTATAAAGAAAACTCGAATCTTCAGATGACTTACCCATAACCCGGAGCATCCGTTTTCTTGATTTGTCAAATCCCTGAACATGTTCAATCATCCAGCAGGGCGGTGAAGAGTAATGATTGCCGATGGTTTTAATTCCTTCTCGCTGTCCTTCCAGTGTTGAGACAATTGCCATGGGTTTTTCAAAATCCACAATCAGGGTTTTGTTGGGGAAGTCATAAATATTGCTGTAAGTAATTCGGGCATTTTTGACATAGTCAAGATCAATATTGATAGGCCGCTCATGGGTGATTTTTTCGTCCAGAACCTGTCTGCTTTTTTCAGAAAAAACTTCAGGGTAAATATTGGCCGCCAGCCAGGAAACAAAATATCCGGTATGGGTTGCGGCCCGGCAGGTCAGGTCACACGAGAAGTAATAGATCTGATGATTTTTTACTGCATCTACATCTTTCCAACCGGACTGGTTGAAAAAAAGTTCAGCTGCATCACGATCATCGCCGCAACCATAGATAATTTCCGGATTGAACCGCAGCCACTCCTCAAGGGAGATGGATATAACATTTCCATTTTTATTAATGTTATGAGGAATACCACCGGCGGCTTTAATCAATTCATTCTGAAACGAATCCAGTCCGGGTGTCATGATTTCATTTCGGCCCATAAGCCTGATAACCCGTTTTCTATCTTTTAAGCCGGGGACCTTTCTGGAAATCAGATCAAGTGCTTGTTGATTTTCCTTTATAATTGATGTGGCTGCTATCTGCCGGTCAAAGACTTTTCCCAACAAAAGGATATCGTTAAAGCTATCGGCAATTGAGGTCGTATTGATAGTAATAATTAAATACTTATTCCCAAAATACTGATGGACTTTTTGACTGTTGAGATCAGATACAAAAATAACATCCGGTTGAAGCGCATCAATTTTATCGAGAGCCGGTGAGAAAAAACCGCCGACAATCTGCTTTTTATCAGCACCGGGCAGCCGGCTGCTATGATAGGTAATCCCACTTACTGCATCAGCTGCACCCAGCTTAAAAATTATTTCTGTAACAGACGGTACCAGCGAAACAGCATTTTCAGGACGTTTTTTGATAACTACCTGATGACCTTCATCATCAGTAAATGACAAAGGATAGAGACCGGCTATTGCCGGTTGCGTCATAAAACTCAGAAAACAGAAAAAACAGATAACGGTTAAAAGGTATCTGCGGTCAGATATAATATTTCCAATCCGGTAGCTATTAAAAAAAATCATGATGTTGTCTCAGTGTAGGGTTGTAGAAAAAATTGGCATAGTGCCCGGCAATTATATGCCGGGCACTATGCTTATTTATCAATATTCATAAGTCAGGCTGCAAAATACAGCACGCTCTGCACCGGGAAAACCTTCTCTGGTAATCAGGCCGGAGGTTTGATCCTGGAAGTTTGAAAGTCGTGTATAATATCCTGTGTCAAACAGGTTGGTACCCTGTAATCCAATCAGCCATTTGTCATAAAGTCTCTGCTCAAGTTTAAGATCAGCCGTCCAGTAGGAATCCAGAATATAAGAAGCAAATTCATCCTGGGCAGTATTATAAAATGCCGGTCGGGATCCCACATATCTGCCTATAAAGGTTGCTGTAAGCCCAAAATCAAACCAGTAAGAGATATCTCCCTTGAAAAGATGCCTGGCCGTATATTGAGCTTGTCTTACTGTCCCGCCGGAGAGCTCTTCCGTTGCATCTGTATAAGTATAACTCAGAGAGAGTATGGTATTATGAATGGGTTTGATGCGTGCCCCAATCTCACAACCCTGAGCTTCATATGTATCAACATTTGATGGTGTCCAGTAGTTGAAACCCGGGACTGGAGTAGGAAAGGCAGGATTTTCAGCCCAGTTAATTTTATCCTTAATGTCCCAGTCAAAATATGTTGCTTCAAAGAACAGCTTATCACTTAAAAGACTCTGCTCCAGTGTAACATCAGAGTGCCAGCCTGTTTCAGCTTTAAGGTCTGGATTACCCCGGGTCCAGCCATCATCCGGCCAGAACAGATCATTCATTGTAGGTGCCTTGAAGTGTTTTCCATGGCTGAACTTCAGGGCAGTGTGCTCAAACGGATTGAGGATTAATCCAAAACGGGGCAGATCCTCGGACCCGAATGTGGAATGGCTTTCATGGCGAATACCGGCCAAAAATTTTATATACCGGCTGGGCCGGTATTGTGCTTCAGCAAAAGAACCATTTGTGTGTACCTTATGTTCTTCAGTGGCTATTGTGCCTGCGACAGCATTTCCGGATGCATCAATATCACCCTGTCTGTTTTCATAACCATAGTCATTGTAGTCCATTCCCAGAAGGATTTCAGTGCTGGAGTGGGGCGTTAACGTAAAAAAACCTTCAATACCGGCAATATCATTGATAATCCACGTTTCATAGCCCTCTCCTGCAACCTTGGGCCAACTTGCGCCAGCATTTCGCATATAGTTATAACTTTCAAGAGAAGTATAGTCGCCCTTCAAACTCAATCCGAGCCAGTCCAGCGGATTGCTTTTTACATTCAACACAGCCATCTTGTTTGTATCTTCATGACGATTAAGCAGGCTGGCCGACTCGCTGTTATAGAATATTTCATTTTTTACATAATAGTCCTGTGTCCCTTCCGGCGGTTGAACACCGGGCTGGCCAAATTCACGGTTTACATATTCACCGTAGAGGCTGATATCAAGAACGTCATCTTTATCCAGAACCAGATTAAGGGAGACATCATTATGCGTCAGGTCACCATTGTCTCTGAATCCATCGGTTTCCTTTTTGTTAGCCGTAATATAGTAACCGAGGTCCTCAATGACATTCATACCCTGTTCTGCCGAAAGCAGATATGTGCTTTCGCTACCGTAACCGGCCGTTGCTTTTGCATCAATTTTATCATTTGCCGGCCGCTTTGTGATAATATTGATTGTACCGCCCATTGCGCCGGACCCATAAAGAAGGGAACCGGAGCCTTTAACGATTTCAATGCGTTCAATACTATTGAGCGGAATTTCTGCTACATTGGCTATGCCTAAAGACGGTGACAACCTGCTGACGCCATTGACCAGTACCTGTGTGCCGTCACTGGACATACCTCGTATTTTAATTTCTTCTGAAGCGCCGCCATAGTTTCCATAAGTGCGCCAGTCGATACCCAGTTCATTGCCCAACAACTCACCAACTGTTTTGGCTGGTGACTCCTGGATATCATACCGGTCAACTAAAATGACACTGTTGGGGATGTCTTTACGCTGCTCTTCTGTTTTTGTTGCACTTACCAGCACTTCTTCCATCGTTGTAACAACCGGCGCTTCATGTTTGTCTTCTTCTGCACTGGAAACCACCGGCAGGCATAAGGTGATTGCCAGAACCATCCAATAAATTAAACCTTTCCTCATTTTCTTTACCTCACAGATCTTTTTATTTTGGTCCGGGCAAAAAAAATCCCGGACCGATTATCAATCGACCCGGGGAAAGCCCTTTTTATCCTCTGATCATTCTGTAGCCCATGGTCCACGTGGGATACGATGCTATCCCGTTCAGGCAGGTTTTCTGACTTATGGATCATTCTACTTGTCGCGCCTTCCCAATCCGCCTCAGGCAGTTCAGTGGCTTTAATGCGACGTTCGTCCCCGATTACAGCGACGGGCTCGTCTCCGATTTTCACGGAGTTCCCTACTAAGCTTCAATGAAGCACCAGAACGTTTTTACTGTTGCATATTAGAATCATTTTTGGATGTCAAGGATGAATAAAGGAGGATAAATCATAAAAATGGTTGGTGTATTTGGAAAATATCAATAAAATCAGTATGCTTGTGAATTATATTGAAAAGCAAATTGATGTTTTTTGTTGACTTCCCGACGGGTAATTAATACAAAATCATAATAAATTGTTCAGGTGCCTTAAAAAAGGCGTAATAGGGAACACCGTGAAAATCGGAGACGGGCCCGCCGCTGTAACCTGACCCTGATAATATATATCGGGGGGTTTTGCTGACAAACTTGTGCCACTATTTCAAATGATTAAATGGGAAGGCCGTCAGTAGAATAAGGGAGTCAGAAGACCTGCCTGAGCAGGAAGACAAAGTTGCGTAGCTGATCATTTGCCTTCGTATTTGAGGATATATAATTAAGGAATCCCCGGATCGGATACAAATTGGTCTGGGTTTTTTTATGAGAAAACGGTTTCAAAAAATTGTACTGTTATTATATCTGGTTTTATACCTTCCGGGGGTTTTGAGCGCAGATACTAAAACTGTGACCGACCATCTGGGCAGAACAGTTCGCATTCCTGTGCATGCAAAACGCATTATTTCGCTGGCGCCCAGTATTACAGAAGTCATTTTTGCTCTGGAACAAAGCCATCGACTGGTGGGTGTTACCATGTTCAGTGATTTTCCTTCTGAAGCACAAAAACTTCCCAAAGTAGGATCTTACGTTCATCTGAATATTGAAAAGATTGTCGCCCTGAAACCGGATCTTTGTATTGCCGTTAAGGATGGCAATCCCATTGAGGTTGTCAGTTTTCTGGAGAAGCTGGATATCCCGGTTTATGCAGTGGATCCGAGAGATTTAGAAGCGGTGATGACATCCATTATTGAAATAGGGGATGTTCTGGATACCAGTGACAATGCAAAAAAACTGGTAGATGATATGCAGGCTCGAATCAGCCAGGTAAAAACAGCTGTTAGTGGTTCAAGCACGCGACCCAAGGTCTTTTTCCAGATCGGCATTGCCCCGATTGTTGCGATAGGAAATGATACCTTTATTCATGAGTTAATTACAATGGCAGGTGGCTATAATTTAACCGCAGGACCGATTGCCTACCCGCGATACAGCAGGGAGCAGGTACTGAGGCTGGCGCCCGAAATATTTATTATCACATCAATGGCCAGGGGCGGTGCATTTGAACAGGTAAAGGCCGAGTGGCAACGCTGGCCGGATATGCCTGCCATTAAAAATAACCGGATTCATCTTGTGAATTCTGATTTTTTTGACCGCGCCACACCACGGCTGGTGGACGGCCTTGAAGTACTGGCGAAAATAATTCATCCGGAACTTTTCGGGGGTGTTCAATGACAGTACGGCAGCCGCATGTAATCAGGCGGATGACATTGATCAGCCTGTTTCTGATGTTGATACTGATCATCAGTATTTTTCTGGCGATTTCCGTTGGTGCGGCCGGCGGTAATATGAAGAATGTTTTTCAGGCACTGCTGGGCGGAGATACTTCCGACAGTATGCTCAAAACAATAATTTGGGACCTCCGGTTTCCCCGTGCATTACTGGCAGCTCTTGTTGGGGCGACGTTGTCCCTTGGTGGCTTGGTATTTCAGGCTCTTTTGAGAAACCCACTTGCAGAGCCCTATATTCTAGGTGTTTCAGGCGGTTCAGCCATTGGTGCTATTCTGGGTATTTTATTGGGGTTGTCCAATTTTCCGGGTGTAAGCTTTACCGCTTTTTTAGGAAGTATGGGAACCCTGTTTCTTGTTCTGATGATGTCTTCCGGAGCTTCAGTTTTAAAAAAGGATTCCCTTCTGCTGGCCGGTGTCATGATCAATGCCTTCTGTTCTGCTGTCATTATGTTCATGGTCTCTCTTGTTCAGGACTCGCGCCTTCACAATATTATTTTCTGGCTGATGGGAGATCTTTCCATGGCGGGTATGGATCAGGTCGGCATATTGTCGGCCATGCTGATTCCCTGCTTTATTCTTATGTTCCGGTTGTCCCATGACATGAACCTGCTTTTGATGGGCAGTGAGATGGCCATGAGTATGGGCGTTCATATCAAGGTTGTAACCTATACGCTCCTGATTGTAACCTCCTTTATGGTTAGTGCCACCGTATCTCAGTGCGGGCTTTTGGGTTTTGTGGGGTTAATTATACCGCATATGCTGAGAATGATATTCGGACCGGATCATCGTGTTCTGGTGCCGGCCTGTATACTGGGTGGCGCATCCTATATGGTTTTATGTGATCTGCTGGCGCGTGTTCTGTCCCGCCATGGAGAATTGCCGGTGGGTGTCATTACAGCGATGATAGGCGTGCCGCTGTTTATTTATCTGCTGATGAAGTCGAAACAATGAAAAAAGCGATTGAAGTAAATAACTTAAATCATGCATACGGAAATGTAAGCGTCCTTACAGATGTAACATTTTCTGTTCCCGAGGGCAGCTTTTTTGTTATCATCGGCCCCAATGGTTCCGGAAAGACAACGTTGTTGAAGTGCATGTCCGGCATGGAAAAAGTGCCTGGAAATGGTGTAACAATACTGGACAAGCCGATGCATCACTTTTCACGAAAGGATCTTGCCCGGAAAATGGCCATGGTTTCTCAGAATGTAATGTCTGATTTTCCTTTTACAGTTACCGAGGTGGTGCTGATGGGGCGGTCACCCCATATGGGTGTGTTGGGGCTGGATCAGAAACATGATATTGATATTGCCAGCCAGGCCATGAAATTTACAGAAGTCGGCCACCTTGCGGATCGAAAAATTTCTCAACTGAGCGGCGGAGAACGTCAGCGGGTCTTTATTGCCCGGGCCATCTGCCAGGAGCCGAAGATCATTTTACTGGATGAACCCACGTCTGCCCTGGATCTGGCCCACCAGTTGCGCGTCATGGATCTGATGGAGCAGTTAAAGAAAGAAAAAGATATTACGATCATTATGGTTTCCCATGATATCAACATGGCAGCCATGTATGGCGACGGATTACTTCTTTTAAAAGAAGGCCGGATTGTAAAAAAAGGAAAACCGGCCGATGTAATAAACTATGAAATACTGGAAGAGACTTATGGATGCCGGCTGCTGGTTGACCAAAGCCCCCTGGGAGAATATCCCAGAATTACGCTGGTCCCGGAAAAA
Source organism: Desulfobacterales bacterium (assembly GCA_021737275.1). Taxonomy (GTDB): domain Bacteria; phylum Desulfobacterota; class Desulfobacteria; order Desulfobacterales; family JAIPEE01; genus JAIPEE01. Next base: position 18,063 of record JAIPEE010000019.1, on the reverse strand, counting down.
TTCGCAAAAACCGGTGGATAAATGGGTAGGCTTACATCCATATTTTGATGTAAAAGTATGAAAGAGAGACGCGTATTATGTTGAATATATTTTTAAGCGGCGGACCGGTTATGTATCCCCTGCTGATCTGTTCCATTATTGTAGTGGCCGTTATTATCGAGCGGATAATGTTCTGGGTTCGGCTGGGTTCGCAGCGGAACCAAAAACTGGTGGATGAGGTAATGGATCTCAGTCGTTCAGGTTCATGGGAAGAAATTCGCCGGAAAACCAAAGGATCCCAGGATTATATTGTTAAAATTTTGATCAGCGGTATCCTTCACAGGGAGTTCTCCATGGCCAAAGCAATGGAGGCCGCTGCAGCCGAAGAGATCAGGCGAATGCAGCGGTATATGAATGTCATTGATACCATGATCACCGTTGCGCCGCTGCTGGGTATCTTTGGCACCGTTATCGGCATTATTATGTCCTTTGAAATGCTGGGCGTATCAGGAATTGAGCAACCTGAAACGGTTACTGTCGGCATTGCACAGGCTCTGATTACAACAGCTTCCGGGCTGGGCATTGCCATATTAAGTGTGTTTCCGTTTAACTATTTTAACTCACGAGTTGAATCTGCCGGCCTTGCTGTTGAAAAATATGCAACCAGTCTTGAAATTGTATATGAAAAATTGGTCAGCAATGAAAATGGGGAGGGAGCTGTTTAAAAATGAAGGTCAATATGAAGAGAGGCAGAAAAGTTCGCATTGAGATGCTGCCGCTTATAGACATCGTTTTTCTGCTGCTTGTTTTCTTTATCTACTCTATGCTGTCCATGGCTGTTCACCGGGGCATTACGGTTGTACTTCCGACTTCTGATACCGCAAAAATTGATAAACGGCTTGAACTATCTGTTTCCGTAAAAGCCGGTGGACGTATTTTTGTGGAAAAGGAAGAGGTGGACCTTTCTGATCTGTTTTCCGTTTTACAGCAAAGAGCCTCGGGCTCCGATGACCCCGGCGTGCTTTTATTCGGTGACCGTGACTTGCCCTACCAGACACTTTTTCAGGTTATGGATGAGATCCGAAAGGCCGGTATTTCAAGAATCTCCATGCAGGCAGAGGCCGAATAAGACCAATGAAACGCCTGGGGTCTGCCATTATTTTAGCACTGTTGCTGCATGCTGTATTGCTGTTACTGAACCCGGACTGGGGCGGTAAAATAAAACCGGTCCGGCTCACCCCCCAACCGGTATCGGTTACCATGGTATATAAAAAACCGGATAAACCAAAACAGGCTGTCATTCAAAAACCGGCGGTGCCGATTGAAAAAAAAATTGAGAAAAAACCGGTAAAAAAGCCGGAGCCAATAGAGATCCCAAAGCCTGATGAAACTGTAAAAAAAGAGGAGCCTGAAAAAAAACCTGTTGAGCCGGTAATGGTGCAGGAGGCAGTTGAAGATAAAAAGGTTTCTGAGCCTGAAGCTAAACCGGATCAATCCGAACCACAGATTCAGGCTGAAGCGGAATCTTTTTCAGAGCCGGTTGAAGCTGTTGATGTTATTAACTCACAGGCAGTCATTAAAGAGGCAACACCACTTTACATCAGTAATCCAAAGCCCGAATATCCTCAGCCGGCCAGAAAAAGAGGCTATCAGGGCGTGGTTGTTCTTGATGTTCTGGTGGACGTTAAGGGTCGTCCTTCCGACATGAAAGTTCATACTTCAAGCGGACACCGTGTTTTGGATCAGGCCGCTCTGAAAACGGTCAAGCGGTGGCTGTTTGAACCCGGGCAACGGGGAAATATCCCGATTGAAACCCGGGTTTATGTGCCGATACGGTTTGAACTCAATTAATTTCCATTGTTTCTCCTTCTGTTGGAACAAACGCGTCAAACCCTTCCGTATTTAGTGTTTCTGCAAACGAAAGGGACTGATCCTCTTCACCATGAACAATGGCAATCTTCTTGATATTAAGATTTGAATCTTTAAGGAAATGAAGCATTTCATTTTTGTCCGCATGGGCACTGAAGCCGCCAAGTTTTACAACATGGGCTTTGAGAGGATATTCCTTACCCATGATTTTCATGATGGGCGCATCGCCTACCCGGCCGGCTTTTTCATATGCACGGCCTTCTTCAAGGATCCGGCGGCCAAGGGTATGCTGGGCCATAAACCCTACTATCAGTATGGTATTCTTTTCATTATGAATTTTGCAACGCAGGTGATGAAGAATGCGCCCGGCCTCACACATACCCGAGGCTGAGATGACGACTTTGGGCCTTTCATCACGCATTAGCGCCATGGACTCTTCAACAGAGCTAACAAAATTGATCTGTTTGAAGGAGAAGGGGTTCAATCCATGGTTTAGAAATGTTTCATGTGTCTCTTTATCGTATACTTCCGGGTGTTCACCAAAAACCTTTGTCAATTTGGTCGCCAGCGGGCTGTCTACATAAACCGGAATTTTCGGTATATCACTGCCATTATAAAGCTCATGCATTACATAGACAAGCTCCTGGGTCCTGCCGTATGCAAAGGACGGTATGATTATCGTACCGCCGCGCGCAACAGTTTCCTCAACAACGTCATGGAGCTTGTTCTTCAGATCAGCCGTAGGTTCATGAAGGCGGTTTCCGTAAGTACTTTCCATGATAAGGAAATCAAGATCCCGATCTTCTTCGGCAAAATTAAGCGTCGGATTTTTTAGAATCGGTTTGTCAAAACGTCCGATATCACCTGTATAACCGATTTTATATTCCCTGCCGTTTTCCTTAACTTTTACGATGCTGATGGCAGATCCTAGAATATGCCCTGCATCATAAAACGTACAGGTCATATTCTTGCCAATGGAAACAGGATGCTGATAAGGGTAACCGTCAAACTGTGTCAGGGCGTCTTCCGCATCTTCCTGAGTGTAAAGGGGACGGACAGCGTCAACATCGTACTCCTCAATGAATTCATTAATTTTATCGGAATTCAGTCTGTAGCTGTTTCGCTTTAGAAGACCCTTTATATCTTTAAGATCACGTTTACTGATTACCTTTCCATTAACAGTCGTGCCGGCCTGAGAAAGGGTATGACGAACTTTTTTATAGTTCAGGTATTCAGCGTCAGATTCCTGAATATGTGCAGAATCCAGCAACAGATATTCACTGGCATCCGCCGTAGCACGGGTACAGAAAATTCTGCCCGGAAAATTCTTTTTGGTCAGCACGGGTATACGTCCTGAATGATCAATATGGGCATGGGAAAGCACCATGTTGGTTATGCTTTTGGGTTCAATTGGAAATTTTTTATTTTTTTCATTGGCCTCCTTACGGCGGCCCTGGTACATACCGCAGTCAAAAAGGATTCTGTCGGTTTCAGTTGATAGAACGTGCATGGAGCCGGTAACTTCGCGAATAGCGCCGTAAAAGGTAACGTGCATAGATTAATCTCCTTGAATTGAGGTGTTAAAAAACCTTCCGCAACATATGAAAATAGAGGGGAAGTGTCAAGTATGGTATCTTTAATACGGTTTTAAAACCGACGCTATAGGCTCATACCTATGATTAAGAAAAGTTCAAATGGTGTTAATATTTTAAAGTCATAATTTACTTTATTGAATTCTGATGATAGATTCTGCGAAAGTGATGAAATAAAATATGGGAGCATAAATGCATTATGACGGAAATATAATCAGACCGCCGAGTGAGGCGCAAAGCATCCTGCTTCAGGTTACAGTAGGGTGTTCTCACAACAAGTGTACCTTCTGCGGGGCTTATAAGCGTAAGCGGTTTGCCATCAAATCTGACGAACAGATTATGGCGGATATCGCTTATGCGGCAAAGCACTATCAAGACCACCGTCGATTGTTTCTCTGTGATGGAGATGCGCTGATTATTCCCCAGAAACGCCTTTTAAATATTCTTGTGGAAATTGAAAAACAACTGCCGTGGATCAACCGGGTCGGGATTTATGCCAATGCCAAAAGCATTAAAATGAAAACGTCCGAAGAGCTTGATATATTAAAACAACATGGTCTTGGTATGGTTTATATGGGCCTTGAAACCGGAGATGATGAAACCTTATCAAATGTGAAAAAAGGTGTCGATTCAAAGCAGATGATTGATATGGGCAGAAAAATTAAGGCTGCCGGTATGAAACTCTGGCTGACAGTGCTCCTTGGTATCGCAGGAACTGAAAGATCGACTATTCATGCAAAAGAAACCGCCGGCGTCCTTTCGGCAATTGATCCGGATTATGTTGGTGCGCTCAGTGTGATGCTTGTGCCGGGAACGCCGCTTTATGATGATTATGAAGCGGGGAAATTCAATCTGCCCGATCCTGAGGGTATGTTGAGGGAGCTGCGCGAAATGATTGCCGGAACAAACCTTTCCCGGGGGCTGTTTTATGCCAACCATGCCTCCAACTATCTGCCCATCAAGGCGCGTCTTCCCAAAGACAGAGAAAAAACACTGGACCTGATAGATGCGGCACTGTCAGGGCGTGTGAGCCTCCGGCCGGAATGGTTGCGCGGCCTGTAGGTTTTTGGCACTAATCTAACAATTACAATATTTTAGCGTATTAAATGTCAAAATTCTTGATTATAATTAAAATCCATTGTATCAAGCCCTCCAAATACTTTTTATAGCGTCCATATTAATTGTATCCGGCGCTAAAGATTTTTTAAAGGAGAAAAATATCATGACTGAAAAACAGTCGGTCGATTCACTTTGCGTCAACACGATTCGAACACTTGCGATGGATGCTATTCAGGCAGCCAATTCGGGACATCCCGGTGCCCCCATGGGGCTTGCGCCTGCGGCCTATGTATTATGGACCCGTATTCTGAATCATAACCCTTCCAATCCGGACTGGTATGACCGTGACCGGTTTATTCTTTCCGGTGGCCACGCTTCCATGCTTCTCTATAGCCTGCTTCACCTTACCGGATACGATCTATCACTGGATGAGATAAAGAATTTCAGGCAATGGGGCAGCAAAACACCCGGACATCCGGAATATGCCCATACAGCCGGTGTAGAGATGACAACCGGTCCTTTGGGACAAGGTTTTTCCAGTGCTGTCGGCATGGCGATGGCAGAAAGGCACCTTGCCTCTCAATATAATAAACCGGGTTTTGATATTGTTGACCATTATACATATGTTTTCTGTGGCGACGGCGATCTGATGGAAGGTATTACATCAGAAGCGGCATCGATGGCCGGCCATCTGGGCCTTGGAAAACTGATTGTAACTTATGATGATAATAAAATTTCCATTGAGGGCGGAACGGATATCGCTTTTACCGAAGATGTTCAGCTTCGCTTTAAAGCTTATGGCTGGCATGTGGTGGCCGTTGAAGACGGAAATGATCTGGATGCCATTGAAAAAGCCTTTGAGGCTGCCATGGAAGTAACGGGCAAACCGTCACTCATTGCACTGAGAACCAGTATTGCTTACGGCAGTCCGAATAAACAGGATACTGCTGATGCTCACGGTGCACCGCTTGGTGAAGATGAAATCGTTCTGACCAAGAAAAATCTTGGATGGCCTGAAGGTGCACAATTTCTGGTCCCTGATGAAGCGCTGGCTGTTTACAGAAAATGTGTAGATAATGGAAAGGCTGCTGAAGAAAAGTGGCAAAAACTGTTTGAGAATTATGCTGCCCAAAATCCTGATCCGGCTAAATCGTGGACAATGGCTATGGCCGGCGACCTGCCCGAAGACTGGGATGCTGATGTCCCGGTATTTTCATCAGATGACAGTGCCATCGCAACCCGCGCGGCTTCAGGTAAAGTCTTGAATGCACTGGCTGATAAAATCCCGACACTTTTTGGCGGTTCTGCGGACCTTGCACCGTCAAACAAAACCATTATTAATTCATCTCATGATTTTCAGAAAGATAACTATGATGGCCGGAATATCCGTTTTGGCGTAAGGGAACATGCTATGGGTGCAATCCTGTCCGGTATCTCGCTTCACAAGGGCCTAAGACCTTATGGTGGTACATTTCTGGTATTTGCTGATTATATGCGTCCGTCAATCCGCCTTGCTTCATTGATGAAACAGCCGGTTATATACGTATTTACCCATGACAGTGTCGCTGTCGGTGAAGACGGACCAACCCATCAGCCGATTGAGCATATAACAAGCCTCAGAATGATTCCGGGCCTTACCGTTATAAGACCGGCCGATGCCAATGAAACAGCAGAAGCATGGAAACAGGCCCTGCAGGTCAAAAATGGCCCGGTTGCCCTGATCCTGAGCCGCCAGAAACTGCCGATCATTAATAAGCAAAAAAGCGGCATGACAGCCGGCCTGCCAAAAGGCGCCTATATTGTTTCCGATGTATCCGGAACACCTGATGTCATTCTCATTGCCACCGGGTCTGAAATGGGAATTACCATTTCTGCAAAGGAAAAACTGGCTGAAAAGGGTGTGAAGGCCCGGGTTGTCAGTATGCCAAGCTGGGAGCTTTTTGAAGCGGCATCTTCGGAATATAAAGAGAAGATACTTCCCTCTGCGGTTAAAAAGCGACTTGCAGTTGAAGCCGGTATTCCGCTGGGTTGGCAAAAATATGTGGGCGCCTGCGGTGATATTATCGGCATTACAACATTCGGTGCATCAGCACCGGGCGGCACAGTTCTGGATAAATATGGATTTAATGCTGATAATATTGTTAAAAAGGCAATGGGCCTGCTCAACCGCTAATATTTTTTTAAAGGAGGTTCGGCTTGAAGAAATTACTTTTACTTATTACTTGTGTTACTTTTATAATTGGGCTGGCGCTGCCTGCTTCTGCTGCTGAATTGGGTGTTCGCGGCTACTACTGGTTCCCATCACTGGATGGCAGCCTGAGGGTTGATGAAGCCGGCATTACCGGTACCATGCTTGACATTGAAGATGATCTCGGGATGGATGATGATAACTTCCCCATGCTTGAAGCATTTGCAGGTCTGGGCAACCATCATTTAAGCTTTACTTATTATTCTCTTGAATTTGATGGCGATAATACCCTGACAAGGAGTATCAATTTTAAGGGCCGGACATATAGTGCAAATGATGATATTGTTTCAGAACTTTCATTTGATTCATATGATTTTATGTACCGATATGACCTTATTGATCTTGAAAACTGGTTGGCCGGTTTTTCACTGGGCCTTGTTGGCCGTGTTACCATTTTTGACGGTTCGGCATCTGTTGTCTCCTCCACAATTTCCGAACAGGAAGATTTTACACTGCCGCTGCCGATGGTCGGTGCAAACCTTCATATCGGGATCCTTAAAGATTTTCTGGAAGCAAGAGCTCTTTTAACCGGTATTTCCTACAGTGGCGATTCCGCATATGACGGAATGCTGGAGCTTTCTCTGACACCTTTTCCGTTTCTGGATATTCATGCCGGTTACCGGACAATTATAGTTGATTTTGACGAAGATGATGTGCTGGTTGATTTTGATATTTCAGGGCCTTATGCGGCTGTCACCGTCAGCTTCTGATCTGATGAAAACCGCTGAATAGCTTATTCAGCGGTTTTCTTAAAAAGTCCCTCTGCATAAATTTCCAAAGCATGCCTGACCACAACCGGATCATCAGATTTTGAAAGCATATCAGACAGCTGCATCATGCAGGCCGGGCAGGAAGTGGCTACTGTGCTGCATCCTGTTGATATGATATTTTTCCGTTTTTTCATACCGATTTCTGAAGAGAGGTCATAATGGTCAATGCTGAAACTGCCGCCCAGGCCGCAGCATCGATCTGCATCTTTCATCTCTTCGAGCCGATACTCAGCGTTATTCTTGATAACTGTTCTGGGTTCAGATGAGACATCCAGGGATTTTTTTAAATGGCATGGATCATGATAGGTGATCGTCTGTGCCGTTTTGCCGGGCGTTATATTGTTTTCAGTTATATAGCCTTTTCCAACGAGAAACTGAGAAATATCCAACGTTCTGTCAGCAATATCGGTTATATTATTTTTTAATTCGTCGTCCATATGTGTTGACATGGCCGGCCATAATTTTTTTATGGTGGAGGTGCATGTTGCACAGGCGGTTACCAGGTAGTCAAAGGATTGAGCCATAATTTTTTCGACGTTATAGGTGACAAGCCTTTCAAAGGTGGCGGTATCTCCTGCCGACAGAGCCGGTATGCCACAGCAACCTTGTGAATCAGGAATATAAAAGCCAATATCATGATGTCGAAAGATATCGATGGCTGTACTTGCAATTCGTGGAAAGATTTTATCGATCAGGCAGCCGACAAAAAATGTAACGGTGATATTACCTTCAGAATCAGGTTCAGGCTCCTGTGGTGCAATTTTATGAAATGGTTTGGCCGCAAGGGGTAAGATATGCCTGTCTGCAATCAAAGGAGACATGATCCGTCCGCATGATGTGCCAAGTAATTCATTGGCCGGTTTGCTGAAGAGACCCTGCATTTTTGCACCCATACTCATCATACGGTCAAAAAATTTAGGGTTAGCCAGCATACTGCGTAGAACCATTTTCTTGCCGGTTGAAAGACCCACCACTTCGGTCAGTATGGATCTTGCCTTTATGAATATTTCAAGCGCATTGACGCCTCTTGGACAATGCGCCGCACAGGAGCCGCAAAGTAGGCATCTGTTAATTCGCTCATTGACCCCTTTGGGATTTGAAAACATCTCCCGGGCGAGTCCGTCCAGTAACGCCAGTTTCCCCCGGGCAACATCAGCTTCACGGCTGGTCTGGATAAAGAGTGGGCATACAGCCTGGCACATACCGCAGCGTGTGCAGACATCAAGCTGTGTTTCCAGATCCTTCATCATTTCCGCTATCTGTTTCATCTTCTGCATTGTGCAACCTTATATAAAAAAAATATAAATCTCAAATAAAGAATCCATTTCCTAAGAACCTGATTTAACGATAGGACTATTATTGAAGAGGTCGTTGTTAAAAAAGCTAAAAGTCTGTTAGATCATTCGTAGTCCTAATCGGTTTTTTAAAATTGGAGATTAATATTTTTACGATTACGATAAAGGTTTTCAGGTATACATATCTTGCAGTCTGATTTCCAGTGTTTATTTTAAGTGTTAACTTATATTTATTATTGGTTTTGAAACAGAAAAAATCAGTAAAAACTTAAATAGTTTCTGACGGGCTAAAACCGGGGGTGATAACAGATGGAGTGGACAGAAGAAGCTCAGGCAGCAATAAAGAAAATACCCTTTTTTGTGAGAAAACGAGTCCGTAAGCGTGTTGAAAAAGAGGCAACGGTTGACGGTAAGAATGCTATTACTATAGATGAAGTCAGGTTAACCCAGCAGCGATTTCTTTCAAAAATGTCTAAAGACGTAAAGGGTTTCCAGGTGGATACCTGTTTTGGAAACGCCGGTTGCCCTCATAGGGCATGCTCTGCCGACGGCCTGATGAAAAAGGTTGAAAAAGTTTTAGAGGCATCGGGTTTGTTGGAACATATCAAAAAAAATGTGAAAGATGGCATCAAATATCATCATGAGTTCAGGGTAACATTTGCAGATTGTCCCAATGGCTGCTCCCAGCCTCAAATTAAAGATATCGGAATTATTGGTGCAAGTGTGCCAAACTTCACAATCGAAGAATGTACATTGTGTGAAGCATGTGTTGAGGCCTGTAAAGAAGGCGCACTTGTAATGAAGCCGGGAGAAGATAAACCTGTTTTTGATAAGGTGGAGTGCCTTTACTGCGGCAATTGTATGAAAGTCTGCCCAACTGGAACAATCGCTGAAACGAGCAAGGGCTTCCGGGTTATGGTCGGTGGGAAACTGGGGCGACACCCCCGGCTTGCAAGGGAACTGCCGGGCCTTTTCAGTGAAGAGAAGGTTCTTGATATTGTAAAATATTGTATCGATTTTTATAAACGGAACAGCAGCGGCGGAAAAAGGTTTGCTGAAATATTTTCTGAATCGGATTTTGAAAACCTCAAAGAAAAGTTTTGCGCTGATCAGTGAAGTCCGTATATTCAAATTGAATAATTAACATGTCAAAATTAAAAGAAATATCGATTTATCAGTAAAAAATTATTGACGTTGACACTTTCACCCGATATCAATTTTCTTCGACCTAAACGATAAAAATGAAGGAGATTGGATAATGAAAAAAGGTTTTGTCAGTTGTCTGTTAATTGGGTTCTTTTTTGTAATATCTGTTATTTTCTCAGGGAACGCTCTGGCGGGTACGGCTTCTCTTGACGCCTGGAAGCCGGCATTTGATCCTTCAGGCGCGAAATACAAAAGCATAATTTCCTGTGTGGGTCACCCCGCCATAAAAGGTGTTTATGCAGGGTTTGAATTTCGTGATTTGCTGTGGGAACGTACCAACGGCCGGATTTATATAGACTTTAAACCGCTTTCTGTCCTTGGCGGTGAAGTTGAAGTGATGAACCAGCTCCAGATGGGTGCCATCCAGGGTATGGGTATCAGTTCCGTTGCTAGTACAAACCTCGGGCCCCGTTTCGGTCTGGTTAACCTGCCTTTTTTAATTAATTCATTTGAAAAAATGGAAAAGTTTGTCAACAGCGGTCAACTGTTTGATCATTATATGATGGCGATGGACCATGTGGGTATCACCGGTCTGGATTTTACCGGATATGGGAATTATGGATGGGCGACGGTTTCTCCTGTAAAAACAATTGAGGATGCAAAGAAAATCAGATTTCGTATAGCCGAAGCATCTGTAAACCAGATGCTCTATACCCGATGGGGTATCAATCCTGTGGTCATGCCGTGGCCTGATGTACCGGTGGCGCTTAAACAGAAGGTTATCACCGGTCTTGATCATACGCCCATGGTTTGCAGCATCAGTAAGAAATTTGAAGTTGCTAAATATTATACCCGCGTTAATTATGCACAGGGACTTTACATCTGGGTATTTAACAAAGCCTGGCTGAACAGTCTTCCTGAAGATCTGCGTAACACCTTTGAAGACGTTGTCCATGAAGTATGTGCCAATGTCCGTAAGCAAACTGAAATGCAGGAAAATACGGAAATTGCAAATGCGAAGGCAGCCGGAGTTGAATTTTTTGAACTGTCAGAAGAGGATCTTAATGAGCTGAGAAATAAAGGTGACATGGTTCATGAAAAATATGCGGAACAGATCAATAAAATTCATAAGGGAGATACATATAAACCGGAAAATTTTCTTAAAGAAGTACAAGATTATCTGGGATATCGGCAATAAAAGAAATTTTCCTTTTTGCGCTATTATTTTCTCACCCCTTTTGGGAGAGGGACAGGGCCTTGTCGTGACATAGTCCGGATAAGCGAAGGCGGCTGAGGGGAAATAAGTTAATAGAAAGAATAATAGAAACGCCGGGCTTTATGTCCGGCGTTTTTTATTGAAGCATTATTATGAATATGGGATGGTCAACCTCATGCATTTCATTTATTTGATTATGTTGAAATAGTAACCGACATGAAATGGGAGTTTTCTGATGAGAAAAACCGTTGTGGCTGCAACACAATTCAAAAACAGCAGCAATATAAAAGATAATATTTTAAAGGCGGAAGAGCTGGTTGTAAAGGCGGCAGAGCAGGGTGCCCATATTATTTTGCTGCAGGAGCTTTTTGAAAGTTTATACTTTTGTCAGGAAGTAAATCCGGATCATTTTGATTTGGCCTGTGAAGCTGAAAGTCATCCCACAATAAAACATTTTGCCAAACTGGCAAAAAAACTGAATGTGGTGTTACCGATCAGCTTTTTCGAAAAAAGTAATAATGTGTTTTTTAATTCACTGATTGTTATTGACGCTGATGGAACATGGCTGGATGTATACAGAAAAACACATATACCGGATGATCCCGGATATTTTGAGAAATACTATTTCAGCCCGGGCGATAGCGGTTTCAAAGTCTGGCATACAAAATTTGGAAAAATTGGTATCGGTATCTGCTGGGATCAGTGGTATCCGGAAGCGGCCAGATGTATGGCGCTGAATGGTGCGGAAATCCTTTTTTATCCAACGGCAATTGGTACGTCGCCCACACCGGTGGATCACTGGCAAACAGTTATGCGGGGGCATGCTGCTGCGAACATGATACCGGTTGTTGCATCAAACAGAATTGGTGTTGAAAAGTTGAATAATACGGAAATAGATTTTTATGGCCGGTCATTTATTACAGATAATATTGGAATGATTACTAAAGAGGGCAATAGCAAGGATGAAATTATTATAACACATGAATTTGATCTGGATGAATTGGTTAAATTCAGGCGTGAAGCGTGTTGTTTCAGGGACAGGCGTCCGGAGTGCTACGGGGATCTTTTGACACTGGGTGGCCACAACAGGGTTTGAAAATCTCTCCCACCCATAAATTTTTGCCATAATTTTCTAAGTCTATCCATTCCATAAATTAACCACTGTTTAGAATTCAATAAAATTCAGCATATTCTATCTTTTTAAGCATATAATCAACTGAATTAATGAGGTTATTAACTTTATTAATAGTTGTTGATTAATATAATTCATTTTACAAATATCGAATCCCTGAATATTAATAAAATAGAATCTTAAGTTGTAGTTTATATTTCCTGAATAGAAGTATGGTTGGTATTTAACTGAATGAATAATTAGTCAACTAAATTTAAGGTCAAACATTTCTAAAGTTACAGAAAACATTAATGAAAAGCTTTTAAGGAGTAATTATGGTAGCTTCGGATTACAATTCATGTTGTAACTGCAGAAAAGAACTTTATTTCCAAAACAACTTCGCTTCAAACAGATCAGAGAAAGATTTTCAACTCAAACGGTTAATTCATTTGTACCCAGTTCATTTAAAATACACCAGGTTATAAAACTTCAGTACATTTTTACAAGTTATGGGTTTAAACCATATTAAATTGAAAAGGGGGATAAAAAAATGGAAGCGTATGAGAATGAGTATGATCGACCAATAACAATTTTTTCTGCAATACTTATCTTGATTGCTGGTAATGCAGTATTTGCAGGCCTACCGATGATCCTAGGTGTTTTGATAGATGTTTATGGTTATACCGAACAGCATGCGGGATGGATTGCTTCTTCAAGTCTTGGCGGATCATGTGTGGCAGGGTTTTTAGTTATGATTTTGGCATCAAAGGTCAATCGGAAAAAAACAATGTTTGTTGGATTGGTTATGATGCTTTTGGGGAACCTGCTTGCAGCTTGGACAACTGATTTAATTCCAGCATTGCTTGTATGGTTTTTTGCCGGGATTGGGAAGGGTTTTTGTTTTGCGCTTGGAATGGTGATTATTGCAGGTACAAGCAATACACCCAGAAATTTTGGATTTCAGTATTTTGCAATTGTATTATTTATTGGATTAGAATTATTTTTTATTCCAACGATTACCGATGCCTGGGGTTATTCAGGTATTTTTTATGTGTTTTCAGCTATCGGTTTGATATGTATACCTTTTGTAACATTTATTCCTGAAAAATATAAACAGAGTGAGGAAGAGAAAAAACAGATTGAAGGTAAGTCTTATACACTTCCTGCTATATTGGGCCTTGCTGCAGTTCTTATTTTTTATGCCGGTATCGGCGCATTTTGGGCATATATAGAGGTAATAGGTGGTAATATAGGATTATCCTACGAAGCAATTGGTAACTATCTGACAATTGGAAACTTTCTCAGTCTGACAAGTTGCCTGGTCGCATCATGGATCGGTGATCGCCTGGGCATGTATCGGCCTTTAACTTTTGTCCTTATCGCAAATACAATTATATTATCTGTAATGGGTTTCAGTATGACTACATTTGCATACATTATAGGGATTATGCTGTTTTTTATGTTCTGGAACGTTACTGATATTTTCCAGGCGGGCACAATAAGTAATTATGATCAGTCAGGTCGCTATACAGCTTTAATTCCGGCAGTTATGGGAATTGGCTTAACGATAGGCCCTGCAGTGGCATCATTTGTTGTAATAGGTGAAAATGGCTCTTCAACCGTACTTTATCTATGTGCAGGCACCTGCCTTGCCACATTTGCTATTTATCTGGGTATAAAGCTGAAATGGGGGAGTAAGGCTATTGACATTAAAGAAGGTTAAGAAACGATTTGTGTTGAGAGCTAAATTGGGACCTTCAAAGAGTACCTAAAAATAGAGAACAGGTTTTTAATCAGAAATTTGGATTTAAAGCTATTCTCATAAAATAGCGGCTCTGATGGTGATGAACTTTTTACCTCTTTCCAAGGATAAAATCCTGAGCCATCAGGGTCGTTATTAAAAATGCATATGAAATAAAGATGAGCTTTAATAGGGGAGTATATACGTTGATTTTGATTAACTGCTATCATCAAAAACAAAATTATATTTATTATAAGGAGGAATCATTATGACACAACGATTTGGTGCTGTATGCATGCAGTTGGGAAAACGGGCAGGTAATGCCATGACCCGGCAGGAAAGAAAAGCACATATGGATTACACCTGCGAAATGATTGACTACTGTTTTGATCAGTATGGCCTGCAATCACCCATGGGGGTGAAACTTATCGTGGGGCCGGAACTGTCCGTTTACGGCTGGCCATCCTTTGATAACAAAGAGATGCATGAAAAACATGCTATTGATATTCCCGGAGAGGAAACTGAACGGCTTGTTGAGAAAGCTAAAGAATACAACTGTTATATATGTCCGGGCAGTTTTGCTGAAAGGGACTCGGATTCATCCCGTAACCTGGTTTTTAACACTCAGATTCTGGTTGGCCCTGAAGGCCTTCTTTACCGTTATCGCAAAATCCAGCCATGGTGGCCACAGGAGACAAGCGTCTCTCCTCATGATCTTCTGTCGGAAGGGTATGATACGGAAAAATACCCCCTGTTTCCGGTTGTAAAAACTGAAATTGGAAATATCGGTGGTTTTATATGCTATGACTGCTGTTTTCCTGAAGTTGCCAGACAATTGGCTTTCAACGGATGTGAGATTTTTATTGGGTCCACTGCCTGGATGGATCCGTATGGTCGACCGCCCATTGATTTATGGAAAACATGCTGCCGCTCCAGATCCATTGAAAATATGGCCTATGGCGTTTATACCGGTTCAGGATGCAGCATCGGTCATCTCGGTTCTTTCCCTTGTTCCGGGGCCAGCAACATTGTAGATTTTGAAGGCCGGGTTTTAGCAGAGATTCCCAGCCCGGGAGATTCCCTTACCTATGCAACCCTTGATATCGATGCATTGCGGGACCACCGCAAACACAACCGAATGAACAATTTTATGGCCCATTTAAAAATTGGGGCCTACAGTTATCTCAATGAGCATAAAGGCTGGAGCCCTCAGCCTCAATTTAAGGATATCGACAATCTGACCCTTGCTGAAGCAGATGAAATCAACCGTAAGGAAATTGAAAGATTTTGGTCCGATTACTATAATGAAGAAGTTAATACACCGAATTGGGTACCGAACCAATGGAAATAAAGATTTAACAATATTATATTTAAAAGGAGAAGATGATGGGAAATAATTTTGATATAACGACCTCGGTTGTAGAAAGAAAAAAAAAGATAATTGAGGGAAATGCAGCATTACTGGTGATTGATATGCAGGGGAAATCTTTAGAAGCAGTTAAAAAAGATATGCCTGAAGGGCTAACACTCGAAGGGTTTGAAGAAACCGTACCCCAGACTAAAATGGTTATCGATGCCTGTCGGAAAGCAGGTATTCCAGTTATTTATACGAGGGAGTGGCATCGAAAGAACCTTGTTGACCTTGGCCGTGAGACCGATGGTTCAGAGGGGTTACACTGCATGGAAGAGACGAATGATTATATCATACTGGAAGAAGTTGCCCCTGAGGAGGGCGATTATGTAATCAACAAACAGCGCTATAGCTGCTTTTATGGGACAGGCCTTGAGATTATTCTGAATGGCCTTAATGTATTGCCGGGGGATACACTTATATTTACCGGGTGTATGACAAATGTGTGCGTTCATTATGGCTCTATGGATGCGCATCAGCGTGATTATCACATTCGCGTTGTTGAAGAGTGTTGTTCCGGGTCCAGCCGGAAAGCTCATGAAGATGCATTGGATCAAATAAACTACCTTCAAACTGGGGCAGTAACAAAACTGGACAATATATTGAGTGCTATTTCCAAATATAAGCCTGTCCGGTCACAGGCTCCCGGAGTTTTTGCAGGTTTTCCAGTAACCTGAAAGATAGTTTAGATCAGGGCCGGGGAGTAGTTAAAACTCCCCGGTTGCACTAATGCTGATGAAATTGGAATTACCTGCTTGATCTTTTTATCGAACTTTTTTCGTAATTTAAAGCAGGGCAAAAAAGATAGATTTAATGAAGTTTCCGGCCTTATGGTTATCGTGCAAAGGATGTCTGCTAATGAAATAAAATATAATAATTCTGGAACAAATAAAAGGAGGAAAAAATGAGCGGGAGCGCAGAAAATATCGTAGACGATAAAATTAACAGGGGTAGTGAAATTGGGTCAAGTAACGCAAAGAATTGGTTTAAACTGATTTTTGCAACTTCAATAGGCATCTTGTTCTTCATGACACCTTTAACAATAAATGGAGAGATTAAAATTCTTTATGCCTTATTCTCGGATTTTTTAATTGAAAAAGTTCAAATTGTTCCAATTATCGTTCTTGTCATAATGCTGATGTCGGCTTTATTGAGCCTGTATTTTACTTTTGTAAAGAAAAATGTAGAAAGTGCATTTATTAAAGGTACGTTTGTTGCCGGCCCCAGAGCATTAATTATTAGAGTATTAGCTGCTGTAATTGGGATTTTAATTTATTTTAAATTAGGACATGAATATATTTATAATGAGTATACCGGAGAGGTTATCTTATATTATTTGATGCCTATACTGGTTGTATCATTCTGGCTTGCGTGTGTACTCATTCCATTATTATTGGATTTTGGCGGTGTAGAGCTTATAGGTGTTTTGTTTAAACGGATATTCAAACCATTATTTAAATTGCCGGGTTCCAGCGCAGTACTTGCAATAGGCTCATTGCTGGGAGATGGCTCTATTGGGATCATCGCAACAAATAAAGAATATAAAAAACGTTTTCTTACTGCTAAAGAAGGCGCAATTTTAATGTTTGGGTTTTGCACGATACCGGTACCATATGTTTTTATATATTCAACTTCAATTGGTGGTGTAGATGTAAGTTTGTTTGGATATCTTTGTTTAACCATACTTGTTTGTACATTGGTTTCAACAGCTATTTTATGCCGTATACCGCCAATATCAAGAATGCATAATACATATTATAACGAAGATAACAGTGAAAATGATGAAGAAGATACATCAAAGAACGAGCCGAAGTTGGGTGTAAAAGCAGCATTAAAAAGAGCTGAGAATGCACCTACGATTAAAGAAATGGTTGTTAAAGGAAGTAAAGAAACCTTTTTTCTTTATATGGACATATTTCCGGCAATACTTCTGATTGCAACTGTAGCATTAGTAATCGGTGAATTTACGCCGGTATTTGATATAATTGCCAAGCCGTTTGTACCTGTTCTGAATCTCATAGGTCTGCCGGAAGCAACTACTGCAGCACCTGCATTTTTAATCGGATATCTTGATTTATTGATCCCATTTCTTATATCAGAAGAAATTGTATCACAACTGACCAAGTTTGTTATTTGCACAATTGGTGTAATTCAGGTGATGTGTTTAAGTGAAACCGCTGCTCTGGCTATGAAATCAAATATGAAAATTACTTTTTGGGATGTTACTTTTGTGGTAATTGAAAAAACAATTATTTGTCTTCCTATTGCGTTTATTATGGGTAAATTAATTGGATTAAGCTAATCTGATAATATGCGTGTGAGTGTTCCGACAACCGGGCGGCAGCATCTTCGATTGCCGAAGCCATTACTAAAGCTATGTTGGATAATGTTGTATATCGCATCTGTAATATTAAAAAATCGACTCTGATGGTGATGACATCTTCCCAATAACCAAAAAACTCTTCCCCAAAGAGAAAAACCCCAACATTACCCTAATGTTGCATAAAATTTTAACTTTTTTCTCAGTATATCATGCTGCTTTTTGCAACACGTCGAGAAAATGAAGAAGATCTTTTCGAACTGCTTTATTTGCGCTCATCGTCAGGGTAAGTTGCCCTTGAGGTCG
>JAIPEE010000063.1 GCA_021737275.1 Desulfobacterales bacterium | reverse complement strand
AGTACGCCGAAATTAAATAAAAAATACGCGCCTCGCGCCCGTAGGAAGTACTCTTGGGGTGCATATGGAGCTTTTCACCCTAACTACCGGGCATAAATACTTAGCCATCCTAGGTTTGAGGTTTTTACGAGTTTATCAAGTTTAATATTTATAAAGTTTGTAAAGTTCATAAAGTAAAAAAACGGTCCGTTATCGCACTCGATAACTTTATAAACTTTTTCCTTGTAACTGTCTTTTATACTTTCTTCTGTTCAGCCTTACCGAGAAGCCCGGAAGGTTTAAAAATGAGGATCAGCACAAGGAGAGAGAATGCAAATACATCCTCGTAGTCAGACGATACATAGCCTGTGGCAAAACTCTCGGTCAAGCCAAGGACAAGACTGCCAAGTACAGCACCGGGGATGGATCCTATCCCTCCAAGTACTGCTGCTGTGAATGCCTTTATTCCTGCAATAAATCCGATATAAAAGTTGATCTGACCGATATGGGAGGCAATAAGCATTCCGCCTATCGCTGCAAGTGCTGATCCAATAACAAAGGTTGCGGAAATAACCCGGTCGACATTAATTCCAACAAGCACGGCCATGGTTTTATCCTGGGCAGTGGCCCGCATGGCTTTACCAATTTTTGTATACTTGATCAAACAGGTGAGTCCAATCATCACAAGGGCAGTGGTTACCAGAATAACCAAATCAGAAGAACCGACAATATGGGCCACTGGTTCCATGAAGGCAAACTCCGGGATAAGGGCGGGAAACGGGAGGAAGTCAGAAGTCTGGGCAAGAAGGACATAGTTCTGCAAAAAAATTGACATCCCGATGGCACTGATAAGGGGGGCAAGCCTTGGAGCCTTACGCAGAGGACGATATGCCATTTTTTCAATGGTAAACCCATATGCACTTGACCAGACAGCAGCAGCAAGTCCGGCGATCACCACAATGGCTAAAAGTGGAAACCCATAGATGGAAAGCACAGTAGCTACGATAAAGGACGTAAAGGCCCCAATCATATAAATCTCACCATGGGCGAAATTAATAAGTCCGATGATCCCGTAAACCATTGTATACCCAAGGGCAATCATGGCATAAATGGAGCCCCGGGTCAGACCACCAAAAAGCAGTTCTATAAAATAATCCATATTTGACGAACTTGTAAAAGGTCAAAATTGAAATGACTAAGTAAACAACTTCATACGCGCCTCGCATATAAAGAGTTTTTACGACGCCATCATATCTGTCCAGGCTGTAAAACAGAAGCGCCTGGAACAGAGTTGCTCTGCTCCAGGCGTGATTCAAATACGATGACTCAATAGTTTTTCACTTTACCTCAACATACTGTCCATTCCGTACCTGATAAATGGCAAAGCCAACACCAACGGCATCACCCTTTTCATCAAAGTGAATTTTACCCACAGGGGTGTCAACATTCTCGGTCTGCAGAGCTTTTACAATAGCTGCCATTTCAGTGGATCCTGCTTTTTCAATGGCATTCAACAGGGCAAGAGCTGCGGAATAGGCATTTTCATAGAAAGCGCCTGGATCTTCGTTATAGGCCTTTTTATGGGCCTCAGTGGCTGCTGCAGAAAGGGGATTTTTGGAGTTGTCCTGGGGACCGGATGCATAAACGCCTTCTGCATTTTCTCCGGCAACTTTAATAAAGGTGTCATCCTTTACACCATCATCAGAGATGAAAGTGGTTTTCATCCGTTTCTTTTTCATCATGGAAACGATTTTAGAGGCTTCCGGATGGTACCCGCCGAAAATTACTGCATCAGCATTGTTCCTCTTAATCTTCTGCACGATTGCAGTATAGTCTACGGCACCGGGGGTTACACCTTCAAAAAGGACCACCTCAGCTTTTCCTGACTTCTCGATAAAGGCCTTAGCAAACTCGGCAAGACCTTTCCCATAATCACCTTTATCATGGATAACGGCGATTTTCTTAGCACCAATGGTGTTAATGGCAAAGTCAACCTCAGTTTTTGCCTGTGCATCGTCAGAGGCAATGGTTCTGAAAAAGTTAGGATAATCTCCAGATTGGGTAAGTGCAGGATTGGTAGCAGAAGGAGACATAACAACAACGCCTGCCTCTTTATATATTGGAAGTGCTGCCTTGGTGGCACCGGAACAGATATGACCCAGTACAACATCAACACCATCTGTAATCAGCTTGGTGGCGGTATTGGTGGCGACTTCAGGCTTACACACATCATCTTCAATGAGCAGTTCAACCATTTTACCATTTATTCCACCCTTGGCATTGTACTGAGCAACTACAAGCTCTGCAGCTTTCACAGTTGGCAGGCCATATGATGCAAGGTCACCACTCTGGGCACCAGCAACACCCAGTTTGATAGTGTCCCCTGCCATACCGGCAACAGGAACAGCCATGGCAAGTCCTAAAGTAATTGCTGCAATAACCATTTTACTTTTTAATCCTGACTGCATTGTGATCTCCATTACTTTTTTATTTTATCTTTACCCTTTTTATGTCAAAAAAGAGGCGCAGAGCATAAAATAGGGCTGAAACTCCCTGCAAATGGTAGTATCATTATCGTATCATTTAGTCAAAAGGAAGTCGAAGACAACAACAATCAATACACAATCATCCCTTCTCCCGACTTCACTTTACAATTTTCACCCTATACTAATAGCCTCTTCCACATATGCCACAGAAATTTTCCACCCTCTATTTTATGGGTCGCCCCTTCAGCCCTCTTTACAGTGCAATCATGAAGGCAAGAGAGGCAATGTATTCCAGGGGTATCAAGCGGAGCCACAAACTTGACATTCCTGTTATTTCAGTCGGCAATCTGACCATGGGTGGTACCGGTAAAACCCCGGTTGTAGCCCTGCTTGCATCTCTACTGCAACAAGAAGGATTTAAGCCCGCTATTATCTCACGTGGATACGGTGGTACTGCCGGTAATAAGGTCAACGTGGTTTCTGATGGCAAAGAGATCTTCCTGGAAGCAAAAGATGCCGGTGATGAACCCTGTTTCCTGGCAAAACGCCTCCCAGGGATTCCTGTACTCACTGGAATTGTAAGGATCCTCCCGTGCCGTCATGCTGCAAAGCAACTTGGCTGTAACGTTCTGATTCTTGACGATGGCTTTCAACATCTGGCAGTAAAACGCGACCTGGATCTGGTTCTTTTCAGTGCTGCTGCACTTGCAGGCAACAGCCGTGTTTTTCCTGGTGGAGACTTGAGAGAACCTATTTCTGCACTGAAAAGGTGCCATGCCTTTATCATAACAGGTGTTACAGATTCATTAAGGGAACGCTGTGTCAACTTCAGAAAACTTTTACAGCTGCGATTTCCCGACAAACCTGTTTTCTTTACATCGTACCAACCAGTAGGAGCAACCTCTCTTACAAACGATACGACCCAGGATCTTTCAACACTTCCCGTCCCTCTTTATGGTTTTTGCGGCATTGCCCAGCCCCAACTCTTTCAAAAAATTCTGGAAACTCATAACATTACTCTTTCCGGGTTCATGCCGCTCAAAGACCACCAACCCTTCACGCCAACCCTTTTGAAAAAAATTTCCACCCAGGCGGAAAAGAGTGGTGCCAAAGGATTGATTACTACCGAAAAAGATCTTACCAAACTCCAGAAAGACAACTTTCATCTTCCCTGCTTTGCCTTGCAAATGGAAGTTCAAGCCGAACAGGACTTCAACTCTTTCATTGAAGAAAAGATGTCTTTTTTTACTCAGTTGTGTCAATCCTCCCACAAACCGACACAATGAGGCAACAACAGCACACATGCTGCTAACAGCTTGTATGTATATCATTTTTTAAATCCTCAACCTCCCCTTCCAGGCACCTTCCCAAATCGGCACTATTATTGCATAAAGAACGCCAGCTAAAACGAAACGGATCAGTACATTACTTTATAAGGACAAAAAAATGGCCTCACTTTCCCTTGCTCCCCATCAGCACACATTAAAGAAGTCCGTCAGTTGCTATGGGGTTGGATTACACTCAGGAAAACCTGTGAATCTTACCATCAAACCAGCATCTGAAAATTCAGGGATCCATTTTTACCGAACCGACCTTGACTGTAAAGAAGGTATCCCGGCCCACATGGACAAGGTAGTGGATACCCGACTCGCAACTACAATAGCTGGAGATGACATGCAGGTTTCCACAACTGAGCATCTTATGGCCGCCCTTCAGGGCTATGGCGTTGACAATGCAGATATTGAGCTTGATGGTCCTGAAGTACCAATAATGGATGGCAGTGCCGGTCCCTTCATGCTACTTTTGAAACGAGCAGGCCTGAAGAAACAGAAATCCATGCGTAAAGTACTGCGAATTACCAAGAAGATCACTTTTAAATCAGGCGATACCGAGATCTCCATACTCCCTTATGAAGGATTCAAGGTAAGTGGAGAAATCCAGTTTGACGACTGCCTGATCAAAAACCAGTCCTACAGTCTTGATCTCAATGCCGAGAAATTTGCCAAAGAAATATCGCAGGCCAGGACATTCGGCTACGTTGAACAGGTTGAAGAACTATGGGCCAATGGGCTGGCACAGGGCGGTACCCTTGACAATGTAATTGCCATCCACTGGGATAGAAATACTATTCTAAACGATGGCGGATTACGTTTCAGTGACGAGTTCATCCGTCACAAAGTTCTGGATATAATTGGTGACCTGGCCCTGCTTGGCTGCCCCATTCTTGGCCACGTTATTGCAAAACGCTCAGGACACACCCAACACCTTGGATTTATGAAGGAAATCGCTCAAGCCTCAGACTGTTGGGAGATTGTTGAGATGAAAGCCAGTGGCGGGCATTCCGTATTCCATCAAGTCGCCTCATCAACAAAAGCCATGGGCGAACAGATCATTCCCTTCCTTGTCCCCCTTTCACAATCGGTTCACTCCAGACCTGCTGTCGCCCCCGCATCCTGCTGAAACTTTATAACGCAGGACAACCAGGCAATCAACTGCCCCCTGAAAAAAGTCCTTTCCCGGCCAGTGGTTATATGCCTTATTAATAATTGGCGGTCTCAATCAGGTTGTTATCCGGATCCCTAAAATAGAATGAAACAATTGGACCCATTGCACCAGTTCTTGCAGTAGTACAGCGTAGACCTTAATGTGCCGTTTTGGGTTCGTCCGTCATACCCGAGTGCTCCCTGCTTAAAGCATACTGGGACAAGCGTTATCGGGTATCCAGGAATTTAGCTACGCTCTGGATCCCCGATTACTCCCTCGAGGATGACTTCGATGAGAAGATATAAGCCTTACGATGTGTGTCGGAGGCCCCGAAGGGGGCAGGTATTATAGCCGGTGTGCGTGAGCCACCGGTCTTGAATCCACCTCTTCACCTGTCCTGAAGGGACAGTATTATCAATATTCTCTATATTCACGTTTCTCATCCACTTATAACATCACTGTTCAGTGTCCCCAGGGGCTTGTTGTCAACTGGAGACGTTCCCCATTAATCCGCCATTCAATACTACTTGATCTGATGTTGTCGGAATTTAGAAGTTAACAAGAGAGGTTCAATCGCACACCTACAGCTTTATGGTACGAATGGAACGCCTTCTCTCCTTCATCAGGTGAAAGCTTACAGTCGATCCCTCGCCAGGAACAGATGAAACGGCCAGGGTACCTCGTTGCTCTTCAATTATTCTCTGGGCAAGGGTCAACCCCATACCTATGTGCTTTGTTTTATTTGAATAAAAGTGATGAAAGATT
Organism: Desulfobacterales bacterium; assembly: GCA_021737275.1. Classification (GTDB taxonomy): domain Bacteria; phylum Desulfobacterota; class Desulfobacteria; order Desulfobacterales; family JAIPEE01; genus JAIPEE01. The sequence goes on along the minus strand of JAIPEE010000063.1, from coordinate 11,954 downwards.
TGGGGAGCGACATCACTGGAAATCCCTACACCACGATCAATTATATTAATCACATATGGCAAGGAAGGATTTGCTGAGGAGCGAATTTGAAAAATAACATTTTTTTCTTTAGCAGCAATGTCGTTGTAAGACTCACACGCATTTAGTATAATGGCTTTCAGGGCCTCTTCCATAAGTTCTTTATCAATCAGAATATCTTCATCCGTTATATTTTCTTCATACTCCCCTATCCAGGTACACCCAAAAGCTTCCACCCTTTTTCGGAGAGTGGTTTCTGCCATGTCGATCAGTTCTCCCATCTTAAGGCGTACAGGCACAGGACTGCGCAAACGGGTAAAATTATTCAGACTGTCAAGCAATTTCTCCAAACGGTTGGCTTCATCCAGTATGGCCTTCACCTTCTTAGAAGATAAACCTTCGGTTTTGAGCCGTCTGGCAAACCCGCCTATAATCATAACCGGATTACGGATCTGATGGCTGATGTCATCCACAAGGTGACCGAGAAAGGCAGTTCGCTCCAAATTTCTAAGGGAACGTTCAATGGCCTTCATTTCCGTCAGATCATGGACAGAAAAGGCCATACCTGTCTGAGTGTCATCCCACTGGAAAGAGGTTCCTGAAATCAATCCCATGAAGGTGCTTCCATCAAGGCACCTGAGCATCACCTCACTCTCTAACTCGTGTTCTTCCCGGACAATATGAAGAATATTATTAACCAAAATCTTTCTATCATCAGGCATGAATAGTTTGAAAAAAGAGGTCTTGATCAGTTTATCAACTGATGTCCTGAACATTTCAGCAGTGCGGCTGTTTGCAAAAATAATTCGATTTTCAGAATTAATGATAATGATTGCATTATGTATGATATTTAGTAAATCACCAATCAACCTGGGCTTAAAAGGTACTGTTTTTGTATCCATATTTTTACTATTTCGCTTTAAAGGAACAGGTCTTAAATAAAGTCCTTCTATTTTTTGGTTTTATAGACATTTTTTTAACGAAAAACACCAAACTGACAATGAGCCGCAGGTTCATGCTAACCCATCCATAACATAACTCTCTGGAAACACTTATAACGATATCAAAATCCCCCTCTGAAAAGCAATGTTTTTTAGACGTCACGCTCCCCATTCCGGAATAGGAAGCCAAAAGATATACTTTTATCGCTAGATGAAACACTTATAACTTATCAAATTCAACAGTTAGGCCATTAGATTTTAGAGTTTTTTTCTATTATTCGTGATAGACTACCTTTACGCTAAAGATAGCGACTTAGCGTTTAGAAACAGACCTTAGCAACCAGATAAAATATAGTCTCAAACTCATCAGCAAACAGGAAAATGTATGTATATATGTGTGGATTTTGACGGAACAGTTGTAGACCACAGATTTCCCTACATAGGGGAACCTGCGCCCCTTGCAATAAGCTGGTTAAAGCGCTGGCATGAACTCGGAGCAAAACTCATTCTCTTTACCATGCGTTCTGATGGTGCAAAGCACGGGAGTGTCCTGTCTGAAGCAGTTGAATATCTGGAACAACGAGGAGTAACGTTGTATGCCATAAACCAGAATCCGGATCAGACAGAGTGGAGTGTCAGCCCGAAGGCCTATGCTCATATCTACGTCGATGATTCGGCCTTCGGCTGTCCCCTTATCCAGCCAAGCGGCTTTGTCCGTCAATGTGTTGATTGGGCCCAAGTGGGACCGGCAGTGGAATCACTTATTGTGGCGGAACGGGGACAATGAGAAGTATAATGGGTGCCTTCTCATAAATCCTGACGATTTGCTCCTTGGTAAAACGTGATCTCTTCATGATCTACTCCTTTTTAAAAGCTGGAGACCGAAATCACTGAGTTCACAATAAACCAGTACACTGCAAGGCTTATATCTTCTCATCGAAGTCATCCTCGAGGGAGTAATCGGGGATCCAGAGCGTAACTAAATTCCTGGATACCCGATAACGCTTGTCCCAGTATGTTTTAAGCAGGGAGCACTCGGGTATGACGGACGAACCCAAAACGGCACATTAAGGTTTACGCTGTACTAGTTTTTCTTGGAGGTGGCGTCAGCTACTCCATGAGCAATCAAAAGATCTTCGTAGGCTTTATGAATTTTGTCCGAAGTGAAATTATTTATAATTTGTTGGTAGCTACTCTTTCTCATTGATGCAATAAGAGAATCATCCTGCAAAAGTGAATCTAGCTCTTGAGCACATTCTTTGGCAGAGGAAAAATATCTTGCCCCTTTACCAGCCACCCACCGATTAAATCTATTATTATGTGCCAGTACAGGTGAACCGGCACCAAGTGCTTCTACCAGTGAGGGGTTTGTGCCGCCCACGGTATGGCCGTGGATATAACAACGAGCAAAAAACCTAAGCGCCTTAACCGTTGTTTTATTATATATTGCGCCGACAAATTGAATTTCATCTCCTGCCGCACAAATAACTTGCTTGTGATATTCGTTGGAATCAGGTGTATATTCTCCAAGAATAACCAATGGTATTCCCCTCCTTTTTTGGGAGTAGGCTTGGACTATTTCCAGAATTGAGTTTTCCGGTTCTGGCCTGGCAATCAGGATGGCATAGTTGTTTTTTTCCAAACCAAAAGTAATTATTTCCTGATTATCTGCTGAATTAACAATATCAGCACTGTAGGGGATAACGGTTATTTTTTCTGTAGATGTGAACCTTGCTAAATGATTCTTAATTTCCGGATGGTCAGCCACGAGATGGTTACCAAGTATGGCCGCAATTTTTTCATTTACATAAAGCCATGTTTTTTCAAAGAAACTCCATTTTTTCCTTTTCCATTCAATTCCATCCATATTGATAATATTCTTAACACCTTTTATTCGATAGATAGAACAGAAGATAGCGGTGTTGTATCCTAGAGTCAGCACAGGATTTTTTCTGCCAGCTGCATGCCAGGTTGATTTCCAGTCAAAAATTATAGTACCCACTGCACCTTTATGGTTAACCGGGATATGAACAAGATGAACACCACACCAGTTATCCTCATAAATTCCGCCGGGGCCTTCCTCTTGGCAATACACAGTTACTTGCCAGCCTTTTTTTACGAGATATAGGGATAAGTTTTCTGCAAAGGATTCAAACCCACCGTGTTGAGCAGGAATTCCTCGAGTGCCTAATATTTGAATATTCAAGAGGTATCCTTTTCAATGGTAAGTATTTTTGATGGTGTCGTAAAAAGGGTACTCTTTCAGTCCTCCCTTGAGGGGGATAAATACGACGCCATCATTCTTGAGTATAACGAAGAAGCTAGATTAAAGGGCATTCTCAGGCCGACCTTTGTTGAATGAGTCGGTCATATATTCCAATAATTGTTCGAATGTGTTGATTTTTGCTATACAATTTCTCAGCTTTTTGACGTGCTGCACGTCCCATTGTTTCTAATCGCTTAGGATTACTTAATAGCAGGTTAATTTTTTCTGCTAAATCGCCATGATCTTTGGGCTCAAAAATTAAGCCATCTACGTTGTCATCGATATGTTCGGGGATTCCGCCAATATTTGCTCCTATTACAGGATTTCCACAGGCAAAATTTTCAAGTAAAGATATTGGGCCATTCTCATAGCATTCAGAGGGAAGGATGGAAAACATTGCATTCTTTATATATTGTGTCAAAGCAGTACCGGACTGTTGCCCAACCACTTCAATGTTTTTCAATTTAGCGCTACTGATTTTCTCCTGAACTTGTAGAGCAAGAGGACCTGTTCCTATGATTATCAGCTTACCTTTTGTAACATTTTCCATTGCTTTCAGTAAAGTCACAATACCCTTTTCTTCAGAAAGCCTACCCAGAAAGATAAAATATCCCTCATTACTGTAGTTAGGAGTGAACCTGGTTTCATCGACAAAATTGGGGACATGGACAACTTTTTCTGCCGGGAACCTGAATTCAATCAGTTTTTTCCGGTGAAAATCACTTGGAGTTATAATCAAATCAATGAGATCATAATATTTCATCCATAAATGGAAATACATCTCGACCATATTGATACTACTTTTTAGATAGGAGTTTTGAACGCATTTGTTTGTGAGACAATTAAAATATTTATGCCCCTTGCACTTTTCGCAGATATGTCCATGGGAAAGCATGAGATAGGCAGGACAGGCACTTTTCAGGTCATGAGCGGTGTATATTATAGGTATGTTTCTCTTTTTTATCTCGGGAAGGATTGATGGGGAGAGCTGGTGTTGGAAAATATGTAAGTGAACAATGTCTGGCTTGAATTTGTCAAGCAACCTGGAAATATTATTTTTTGCTTCAAAGGAGTAGAGAATTTTTGTAGCAAATTTGATTTTTTCTATAATTTTTGTGGTGTTGTAGTCAATTGTTGAAGTGAAATATGGTGACCATTCACTGTCACGATTTCTTGGATCAGCCATAGCAAATTCTGCGACAGAAAGACCACTGCCTTTTAAACCGTCAATTAACGAAAAGAGGTACGTTTCGCTGCCGCCTTTTAAATAGAAAAATTTATTGACCTGTAAAACTTTCATAGAGAAATCATAGTTGGTTTTAGCTTGGTTAAGGGTGCCTATGGATATGTTTTTTTATGTAACCCTATCTGAATGTGGGCTGAACCTATAATAAAAACTATTGTCATGAGAAGGTGTTGTGAAAAGACCTCATTACTCTCTGATATAGAGGCTCAGCATATCCAACCGGTACAAGTCTTCAGCATTTGATATCCGCAATTTTGTAGAAATAATATGCCAGGTTTGGTTTCAGAACAATAAAGATCACTCAAGTGAGGAGGTGATTGTACAGTGAGATATACTTTTGTGTAAAATTTTCCAAACTGAACATGTCTTTCAATCGTTGTTGTCCAGCCAAACCAAATCTCACAGCCTGTTCGGGATTATCCAGAAAAAACTTTATTTTTTCCGCTACTGCTGAGGCATCGCCATTTGGCACCAGATAACCTGTTTCATTGTCAATAATCAGTTCACGGTTCCCGCCACAATCGCTTGCCACAACAGGCTTTCCTGATGCCATGAACTCCATGATGGAATTGGATATGCCCTCACCTTGAGGACTTATTAAAACCCCAGCTGTCATTACTTGCATTAACCCTTCGACATCATTTACTCTTCCTGGGAATTTAATGAATTGTTCAAGTGACTTCGGTACCCTCCTCATACAGGCTTCGCGATTCTTTCCGTCTCCAATCGCCAGAAACGTAACATCCTCTCTGGTCTTCAGGATAAGTTCTGCAGCATCAACAAAGAGATTAAAATCCTTGTTGTCGGAAAAAGAAGCAACCATACCGACAATAAAATCAGTGCTAATATGATATTTTGTTTTTACTGCCTCGGGAGTTAAAAGATTGGTGACCCTGTTAAAATCAAATCCATTGTGTATATAATATGATTTCTTACCTGAGACGTTATAGGCTTTCAAGCCTGTTTTTGAATTGGCAACAATGGCATCGGAAAAAGGAAAAGTTATTTTGCTTCTCAGCCATTTTTTGTCCTTGTAAAAAAGTGACGGCGGAATGCTACTCCGTATAAAACCATTCACAAACTTAATGTTTAACAACTTGACAGCAGGCAGCGCATACACAGGGCACAGGGATCCCCAGGAATGAAGGATGTCGGGCCGTATTTCTCTAAGTAGGAGGTACAATCGGATAAAAATACCGGGATCTTTATCTGTTTTCCTTAACAATAAATGGATGGGGAGATCGAGTTTGTACAGATCGTCGTAGTGGATGTTATCAGACATGACGATTAATTCACAATCGATCCCTGGAGTAGCTGTGAGCCCTTTCAGCAGTTCCACCAACTGCCTCTCTTTACCACCGGCACGAAGAGTGTCTATGTATTCGACAATTCGCATTTGTTAAAAAGAGTAGCTCATGATTTTTTGAAGAAAAATATCCAGCCTCTTACATGTTGAAGAATAATAAAATTTATTTAAAGCATATTGTTGAACATCTTGCCTTAGCTAAAAATCACCAATTAATTGTTTAGCTTTTTTTAGAATCCGTTTGGCTCCTATTTTTAGATCAAAGATGACTTCTTTTTTTTTCCCATCCACGCAGGATATCCAACTCTTTTCATCTAATTGATGTGCATCGACATGGTGCATTCCTGCTGCATTCCAACCACTCCCACTTGCAGACAAAACAGGGGTTTTTGAAATTTCATGATCTTTGTAGTCTGTAGTTGTAATAACATCGACCTGAAATATTCTGACGGCATTACCATATTCCGGATCACAGTCTTGTACATATCTTATAATCTTGTCATCAACAACAATATGCCTTCCCCCTGGTCTTGCAATATCCATGTCACCTGTCACGATGGGACTTTTGGGGTGTTCGGTCCACGGGCCAGTAAGGTTACCGGCAAAGTACATCACAAGGGTGTCCTCTCCGCTTAAAGCAAATAACCACCATTTCTCATTTTTATATACAATCGAAGGATCAGCAAGATTTCCAGTAATGATATCGCTGATTAATGCCCACTTGTAGGGGAAGTCAGTGGCTTGATAGAGCTTCACTGCTGATCCTTCCCGACTCTCAGGTATCATGTAGTGTGATTCGTTCCATTTAAACACGTATGGATAAGAGAGGTGAAAAGACTCATCAAGGACAATTTGTTCATATTGCCAGTCCACTCCATCTTTACTTGATGCAAGGCCGATGTCCCCATGGTCTGACGAAGTGTTTAATACTTCAAAAAACATATACCATTTATTGTTATCGTAAATCATGAATGGATCTGCAACAAACTTTGCTGGCACATCCTCTACATCTTCAGCCGTTAACACTGGAACGTTATGGATGAGTGGATGCGGGGTTAATTCGTATGGATTTGTACTAGTATAGATACTGATGGACCAGACGTTGCTGTCAATAAAGCTAGAATAAATCCAGAAGGAGATGGAACTGATGAGTATGCAAGATATCAACAACCCAGCGGACTTTTTATTATATATCTGCACTTCTTTTTCTCCTTATGGGGAAGCACCGAACGGAGTCTCCTTTCAAACAGATGAGCTGATGGATAAAAAACGGCAACGGTGGAACGCTGTTTTGTAGAGATAACACAGTAGGTTTGGTTTCGGCAGCATAAGGTCACTCAAGTGAGGAGGTGGTTGTACAGTGAGATATGATTTTGTGTAAGTTTGTCCAAACTGAAAATGTCTTTCAATCGTTGTTGCCCGGCCTGACCAAATTTCATTGCCTGTTTGGCATTATCCAGAAAAAAAATTATTTTCTCTGCTACTGCAGAGGCATCATCACTTGGCACCAGATAACCTGTCTTGCCATCAACAATCAGCTCGCAATTGCCGCCGCAATCAGTTGCCACGACAGGCTTTCCTGATGCCATATACTCCATAATGGCATTGGAAATGCCCTCACCATGTACCTTGGTGTTAGAAGTCAACACTCCTATTGATAACACTTGCACTAACTCTTCGACATCTTTTATTCTTCCGGGGAATTTGATAAATTGTTCAAGTGACTTCGGCACCCTCCTCATACAGGCTTCCCGATTTTTTCCGTCTCCAATCGCCAGGAACGTAACATCTTTTCTGGTATTCAGGATAAGTTTTGCCGCATCAATAAAGGTATTAAAATCCTTATTGTCGGAAAAAGAAGCAACCATGCCGACAACAAAATCAGTGGTAATATGATATTTTGTTTTTACTGCCTCGGGAGTAAAAAGATGGGTGATCCTGCTCAAATCAAATCCATTGTATATGCAATATGATTTCTTGCCAAAGGCATTATACGTTTTTAAGCCTGCCTTTGAATTGGCAACAATGGCATCGGAAAAAGGAAAGGTTATTTTGCTTCGCAGCCACTTTTTATTCCTGCATGAAAGCGAAGAAGGGGCGTTGCGTATAAAACCGTTTACAAGTTTAATGTTTAATAACTTGACAGCAGGCAGCGCATACACGGGGCACATGGAACCCCAGGAATGAAGGATGTCGGGTCGCATCTCTTTGAGCAGGCGGTACAGCCGTACAAAAATATCTAAACCTTTCTTTGTTTTTCGTAATAATAAATGGATGGGAAGATCGAGTTTGTACAGATCGTCGTAATGGATGTCATCAGACATGACGATCAATTCACAATCGATCCCTGGGGTAGCAGTGAGCCCTTTCAGCAGTTCCACCAGCTGTCTCTCTTTACCACCTGCATGGAGAGTGTCTATGTATTGAACAACTCGCATTTGTTAGAAATAGCAACGTATGATTTTTTGAAGAAAAATATCCAGTTCCTTGCATACTGAAGAATTATGAAACTTATTCAAAGCCAACTGTTGACACGACTTTTCATGATTTTCTCAATTGTGCGGCGAGGTTACATGTATTGATTGTTTGGGCAACATAAGTATTCACTTTATTCAGCAGATATAAACCAATTAGAGATTCTGGAAAAGGATTTTTGCTTTTTCGTTGATTTCTTAAATCTCAATTGGGCTTGAAGCGTCTCTGACCTTTTTGAAAATGCTTTAAATCTGTCCCTAAACTCAGTTTCTATGAAGTGGATGAGCAAGCCATACAGGTTGCAAGACGGTAAAAGATGCTATGTGAAAAAGTTAGTGCTTCATGGATGGGGAACTCCTTTGAGGAGTATACGTTTCAAAATGTTCTTTGTGGTTTGCGATCCCAATAAAAGGGAAAACAGAAAATAAATAATAATTCCTGAAGGAATAGCGAGGATGATCTGGAGTAAATTTTGATCTTGTATGTTTAGTGATATAATTGAAAGGCCAAGCCACATGAAAAAAGAAGAAAAGAAGGCAGTACGTGCTTCCTTGTAAGGAAAAGGAACCTGAATGAGTCTTGTTGATAATAGAAAGCTAAGCAACAGCGCAAGCAGGTATGAAAGCAATGTTGCCCAAGCCACCCCATATGCCCCAAAAGATAAAATGAAAAAATAATTTAAAATGATATTAAGGATTGCAGCAGGCAGCAGAGTGTAAGTGAGTATCATGGGGCATTTTTTCAGGTGAAAAACCTGGTCATAAGCAAAGGCTTTAAGGCCAGCGAAAAGCCCTGTCATTGCCATCAAAGGCATGAGTATGGTTGCTCCCTGTCGAAACTCTTCCCCTAACATGATGTTGGCGAGAGGTTGAGCAAGGATTGTAATTCCTGCAACCATGGGAAGTCCCCAATATATCTGTATCGTGATAATATGTGCAAGATGAGCGGCTGCAGATTGTGAACCTTTGTTTTCATAAAGATTCACCAGCTTAGGAAATGCACCTAAATTGATGGCGTTGGACAGTAGCTCAAAGGGAGGGCGTGATAAGGAATAGCTTGCAGCATATAAGCCGACTATGGCAGCTCCGGAAAATGCATTGATCATGAACCTGTCCGTCGCCTTTATGATTGATCTGAGAAAAAACATTAAAACAAGTGGAAGTGCAAATAATATCATCTGCCGTAATGTCTGCCAGTTGACAGGGGAGCGATGGTAATTCCTGGTAGTCCATATTAGGGTTCCGAGTCCAAAAAAAGCAGTAAAGCCGAAAAATCCAAAAGCAAGAGATTTGTATGATAGCCCGAAAAAGGGAAGTGCGAGAAAAATACATCCAAAGGAAAGTGATGGCCTGATTACTTCGAGGATTGTGTAAAGTTTTTGTTTCTCTAGAGCTCTTAAAATCGTCAATCCAAAACGCATGGATGAATTGCCGATGAAATAAATTGTCAGGGCTAAAAAGAATAGAGGTGGAGATGTTGAGTTGCCTGTCAATAAAGATAACAAGGCAGCTCCGGACAGTCCTGCTATGATGCTTATGCCATAGAGATACAGGTTTGCCTTAATCAATCCCCCTGTATTCGCACTGTCATCATTCCGTAGAAACCGAATCATGCCAAGTCGGGACCAGTTCATAAACACGGAGTCGAGCACTTCACCGTAGGTTATTACAAGTGAATATAAACCAAATTCGGCTGGGGACAGAAGGCGAGTGAAAACGATAACGATAATGTAGGAAAATATCCGGGGTACAATTATGCTCGGAGCATATGTTAATGAAGATTTGAGAAGTGAGGGCATTTTATCCTGTTGATAAAAAGAACACTTTTGCTCCATTAAGGGAAAGGTGTTCACGAGGTGTGAAATCATTGCAAAAGATGTCGAAACGAATCCACATGAAAAGCGATAAAATAATTGTCTGGCGAGTAGATACTCCTATCTTCTTATTAAGTAGGATTTGCATGTACTATTATACTTGAAGTAGAGAGTGTATATGTAAGATGACATGGTCCAGAAAATTAAAGAGCTTATGTCAAATCTCCAGAGGTCGTTATTAAATAACCCTAATGCGGAATAGTGAATCCAGATAGGGAAAAAACTTAATGAAACTGCTTTATCCATCAATTGGCCATCTTCTTCATGTCTTAATTTGTTCCATACGAACATATTAAAATTAATCATTTTGTAAAGTACTCCCCAGTATAAAACAAGACCAACTATACCTAATTCTGGGATAATTTTTACATATTGGTTTGTGCCGGAACGTAATAAATCTTCTTGATACACGTTGAAGTACTGATATAAGGATCCTCCTGAGCCAAAATTTCCGGGAGCCATACTTCTTGCCCCGGCCCCAAAAAGCAATTGCCCCCTAAGATACAGTTGATCCATTACTCCAGCTATATAATTCAGACGATATTGAGGGTTTATCCACTGAGGTAATGACAAGGTTCCATTACATGTAAAATACGTAAAAAGAGCAAAACCTAATGTGCTAAGGACTATAATTCCTGCACATATAGGGAGGATTCTTGGAGTGATCTTATTTGCATATATAGTTAACATCAAAAGTATCAGAATAGGGAGATAGAGTACGCCTGTTCTTATAGAAGCAACAACAAATACCCCCATAACCAAACCACCTAAAATTAATAACCAAATGGTTTTTTTTCTTTTTCGCATCATGAAATTTGCAAAAAATATTAGGTAAGCATATAGAAGCCATATTCCCGCCACTTGGGTTCCCCAAGCATTTCCCAACGAAATAAATGTTTGGTCCCCTTCGTAGCCTAGAAGGAGAAAATTACATGAGGCTTCAAAAATAATTAAAAACATCACTAGTACCAATGTTTTTATAAATGGCTGTAACTCTTCTGTGGTCTCGATGTTACTTGTTAATAAAAGAAATAAAACAGGGTATCTCAAATAAATTAATGCACCTAACGCTGAATTTTCTAATGAGTCGTTATTTAAAAGAGATGAAATTATAATTGTAATGATTATTCCAATGAGAATTGGCTCTATTCCTGTGATTTTTATAATCGGAACACGAGTGAACTTTATTGCCCATAAGCTTCCAGCGATAAGAATAACGGGATATGATAACCAGCGCAGGTAAGACAAGTCTTGGAAATGTGCTCCAGGGTCAGAACGACCAGATATCAGCCATATTGATAATAACAGTACAACTGGAGTAAGCTTAAACCAATTTCTCTCAGCTATAGATTTGTGATAGGATTTTTGGACATTCATTACGAGTCGATTCTGAAAAATCCATATTTTGAGCTGTAAGCTCAGTTCATTTACCGGCCAAGAGCTTACGCGTACCAACCAAAAAAAACAACACGATTAACGGTGGTTACACTGACCTTAACGCCGAACTCATATTTCTTGTGAACCTTGTGCCCTTTGGCGACACATTCAACCTCTGGAACACGCAAGCTGTATAGCTTATTTCTGCTTTTTTCGTTTGCTCCAAGAGCTCTGTTCAGTCAGAAAATGTTCATCGCTGAACTCATCATGCAGCTCAGGATCAGGCAAGATCTTTCGCAGGATATCCTGACACGCTCCTAGGACTGCCTATTACCCATAAGTGTCACCAAATGGCTTAGTTTCTTCATCCAGCAACGCAAAACCCAGGCACATATATTGAAATTCATGGTAGCCATGCCATAGGGTCTGGTGTCCTGGTGGCGGATCATTTT
>JAIPEE010000018.1 GCA_021737275.1 Desulfobacterales bacterium | reverse complement strand
CCGACCTCAAGGGCAACTTACCCTGACGATGAGCGCAAATAAAGCAGTTCGAAAAGATCTTCTTCATTTTCTCGACGTGTTGCAAAAAGCAGCATGATATACTGAGAAAAAAGTTAAAATTTTATGCAACATTAGGGTTCACTATCCACCACACCCACTTTTCGCCCTTCAACTGCAAAAACGGAAAGCCCTTTTACCGCATGAATTAATAGATCCTGAAGCGCTGCAACATCAGGTTTTTTCCCACATACACCTATTTTGTCGCATCCTTCTCCCTTGGCTGTCTGCTCACACTGATAACAAAACATGTTTTGCCTCCTTATTTGAATTTATTGTTAAAAATAAAAATTAATTCATTTTCTTGATTTCCACTTTAGATCATTACTACAGCCCCCGCCTTGACTTAAGTCAAGAAAGGGTGCTAAATTTCAAAAAAAGAGGAAATATGGAAAAAATACAGGAAATACTTTCAAAAATACCGCTTTTTGACGGTCTTCCGGGTGATCAGCTGGAATCTGTCAGGCAGATTACTCGAAAAATCCTTTTTTCGAAGGGTGATATTATCTTTTCTGAAGGAGACCCGGGTAAAGGGTTTTATGTGAGCATAACCGGACAGGTGAAAATATTCAAGATCTCATTTGAGGGCAAGGAGAAGATTATTCATATTGCCCAGCCCGGCGATCCCTTTGGTGAGGTGCCGGTATTCGCGGGACAGACATTTCCTGCCAACGCAGCGGCTATTTCAAAATGTGAAATTATGTTTTTCCCACGAGATGCATTCTCAGATCTGATCGCCAAAAACCCGTCGCTGGGTTTGAACATGTTGGCCGTTTTATCAAAAAAACTAAGATTGCTGACCGTACAGATTGAAAATATCTCTTTAAAGGAGGTACCGGGACGTCTTGCCTCCTATCTGATTTACCTCACAAAAGAACAGGGCAATGCAAACAGGGTTACCCTGACAATTTCCAAGGGGCAGCTGGCCGGCCTTCTGGGTACCATTCCGGAAACCATGTCACGAATTTTCTCGAAAATGACGGAACAGCAACTAATTGCCGTTAATGGTCGTGAGATTGACCTTATTGATATGGATGGCCTTAATTCCCTTGCAGGAACCGGCAAATAACGCTGACCTGTTGCACTAAGTTCTTTTTTTTAATACAATCCTTTTTTAAGATAAACCTCTTACCGAATATTGACTCAACCTTGCTTGAAATGAACTAATTCAGCATCATTTTGTATTGATATTTATGCCACATTGTGGCATAGTATTTTTTTAAAAATTAATCATGGTTATAAGGACTGCTTATGGACAGCAAAGAGTTTAAATGTTTCAGGAAAAGATTAAACAAAACCCAGAAACTGATGGCACAGCTTTTGGGAAAATCTATCAAGGCAATCCACAGCTATGAACAAGGGTGGCGGGCTATTCCGACTGATGTGGAGCGCCAGATACTGTTCCTTGTATCCAGGGCTGAATCTGACGATAAAAGCAGAAAACCATGCTGGAAAATTCTTAAATGTCCGCCGGAACAAAAAAAGAAATGTCCGGCCTGGGAGTTCAATTCCGGTAAATTTTGCTGGTTCATCAATGGTACTATTTGTGCCGGAAAACCCCAACGTAGCTGGGATGAAAAAATTAAAATCTGCCGGGAATGTGAAGTTTTAAATGAGCTGTTTAAAAAAGATACCACCTGAATAAACGGAGATTGAAAAATGATTGAAAAACCCGGATTTGAAACATTATCATTACATGCAGGTGCTGAAATAGATGAGACCTGCGCCCGCACCGTTCCTCTTTATCGGACAAGTTCCTATGTGTTCAAGAATACGGAACATGCCGCCAATCTTTTTGCATTGAAAGAGCCGGGAAATATTTATACACGACTGATGAACCCTACCCAGGATGTACTGGAGAAAAGAATGGCAGCGCTTGAGGGTGGTGCTGCAGCTCTGGCACTGGCCTCGGGAACTTCGGCAATTTTCTATACGGTAATAAATATCTGCGGGCAAGGAGATGAAGTTGTGGCTGCCAATAATCTTTATGGCGGTACATTCACGATGTTTAATAATATTCTGCCTGATTTCGGTATAAAGGTCAGACTGATAGACCCGCTATATCCGGATAATTTTGAAAAAGCCATCAATGACAAAACAAGGCTGTTGTTTACCGAAAGTATCGGTAATCCTGTTCTGGATGTGGTAAACTTTGAGGCCGTTTCTGAAATTTCGAAAAAACATCACCTGCCTCTTGCAGTGGATTCGACATTTACAACACCCTATCTGTTCAGACCGCTTGAGCATGGTGCAGATATCGTCGTCCATTCCCTCACCAAATGGCTGGGAGGGCATGGAACCGGGATTGGCGGCATTGTTATTGATGGCGGAAAATTTGACTGGACGGACCCAAAGTTCCGTTTTTATAACGAACCGGACGGTTCCTATCATGGCCTGAGATATGCCCATGATTTGGGTGATCTGAATCCACTGGCCTTTATTCTGAGAATGAGGCTGGTGCCGTTGAGAAATCTTGGCGCTTGTATTTCACCGGACAATTCATGGGCTTTTTTGCAGGGCATTGAAACACTTGCCCTGAGAATGCAGCGCCATTGCGATAATGCGCTCGGTATTGCTAAATTTCTGACAGAACATCCAAAGGTAAAATGGGTAAGATATCCCGGACTCGAAACTGATCCGGCTTATGCAATTGCCTCAAAGCAGTTTACAAACGGTTTTGGCGGCATGGTTGTTTTTGGTATTGAAGGTGGTCTTGAAGCCGGTCAAAAGTTTATAGACAGCCTCAAGCTTATTTCTCATCTTGCCAATGTGGGCGATGCAAAGAGTCTGGCCATTCATCCGGCAAGTACGACACATTCTCAACTCACAGAATCGGAGCAGGCAGAAGGTGGAATTACGCCTGACCTGGTAAGGCTCTCTATTGGTATAGAAACATTTAACGATATTAAAGCGGATCTTGCGCAGGCACTTGGCGCTATTTAATTATGAGTGAATATATTGATCAAAACAGAGATTCAGTTTCAGTAGGCGTTGTTAAGAAAAAGGTATTCACCTTTGCCGCACCGCCGGATGAAATGATGCTGGAGAGCGGGGCAAAGCTTGGGCCGATAACAATTGCCTATGAAACATACGGCAAATTAAATGCAGATAAAAGTAATGTTATTCTTGTGGCCCATGCCCTTACCGGAGATGCCCATGTGGCCGGTTATTACAGTGAGGATGATACCAAGCCCGGATGGTGGGATATTATGGTCGGTCCGGGCAAGGGGATTGATACGGATAAGTACTTTATTATCTGTTCCAATATTCTGGGAAGCTGTATGGGCACAACCGGTCCGTCATCCATCAATCCGGATACAGGAAAACCTTATGGGCTTAAGTTTCCGGTAGTGACCATTGGCGATATGGTTAATGTGCAGAAAGCACTGGTGGATCATCTGGGCATTGAAAAAATTCTTTCTGTAATTGGCGGCTCAGTTGGCGGTATGCAGGTGTTGGAATGGTGTATACGCTATCCTGATATGGTGGTTTCAGGTATTCCGCTCGCAACAACCATGCGGCATTCGGCTCTGGCGATTGCTTTCAATGAGGTTGCACGGCAGTCGATTGTTGCCGACCCCAACTGGAACAATGGCGATTATTACTCGGGTGAAAAACCGGCACTGGGGCTTTCTGTTGCGCGGATGATCGGCCATATTACATATCTGTCTGATGAATCCATGCGCATGAAATTCGGCCGTCGGCTTCAGGACAAAGAAGTCTTTTCTTTTAATTTTGATGCCGACTTTCAGGTTGAAAGTTATCTGAGACACCAGGGTGCAAAGTTTGTAGAGCGTTTTGATGCCAACTCTTTTTTATATATTACCAAGGCCGCCGATTACTTTGATCTTCAACAGCAGTATGGCGGGACTTCTGTGGCGGCATTTTCAAAAACAAAAGCAAAATTTCTGGTGGCTTCGTTTACATCCGACTGGCTCTATCCAACATACCAGTCAAAAAAAATGGTAAAGGCCATGAAAAAAAATGGCCTTGATGTGAGCTTTTGTGAAATTGATGCAGAGTGGGGACATGACGCATTTCTGCTGCCCAGTGAGCGGCTGACAAAACTACAGAAAGGTTTTCTGGAACGTGTTTACAATGAACGCTGAAAATACAAACGTCCGATATGATTTCAGACTCATTGCCTCCTGGATAGAACCGGGTTCAAAAGTTCTGGGCCTTGGCTGCGGTGACGGTGAACTTCTTTACTATCTTAAAAAGGAGAAACAGGTAAAGGAAACCGGTGTTGAAATAGATGAGGCCAAAGTTGCGCAATGTATTGAAAAAGGTCTTTCCGTGCTCCAGGGTGATATCAATGAAGAGGTGGAAGATTATCCGGATGACAGTTTTGACTATGTCGTTCTCAGTCAGACATTGCAGCAGGTTTTTGGACCGTCGGGCCTGATAAAAGCGATGCTCCGGATTGGTAAAAAAAGTGTGGTCAGTTTTCCAAATTTCAGTCACTGGAAGATCCGTCGGCAACTCCTGTTAACCGGTCATGCGCCTGTTACAAAACAGCTTCCGTACCAGTGGCATGACACACCGAATATTCGGGTGATTACCTTAAGTGATTTCAGGGCATTTTCCAAAGAGACTGGTTTTAAAATTATTCGTGAAGCCGCCATTAAAACAAACAATCAGGAAAAGGAAGGCAGGATTGTAACTTTTCTGTCTGATTTGAGGGCGACTTACGGTATATTTTTGATAGGAAAGTGAAGGTAAAAAAATGGAAATTGTATCAATAGCGGTCAGTAAAAAGAAGGGGACAACAAAAAACTGCGTAAAAGAGGCATTCCTCAAAAAAGAATATGGCCTTGAAGGAGATGCCCATGCCGGTGACTGGCACAGACAGGTCAGTTTTTTATCTTCGGAAAGTATTGAAACGATGAAAGAAAAGGGCCTTGATGTGACCTTTGGCAATTTTGCTGAAAACATTTCAACCGTCGGGATTGTGTGGGAAGAACTTCCGGTCGGCATGAAAGTTCAGCTTGGAGAAAGTGCGGTAGTAGAAATTACGCAGATCGGAAAAGAGTGCCATAAGAAGTGTGCTATTTATTATAAAGCCGGAGACTGCATCATGCCTAAAAAGGGTGTATTTGGTCGTGTGCTTGAAGAAGGCATGGTTCGTTGTGGTGATGATATAAATATTATAACCGAATAAGCATAGAAAAACATATTGTTTTAAAGGATTCAGGGCAATGTCGGAACAGAATAACATTGACGTTATCGTTAACAAAATTAACGAAAAGAAAAAAGACCTTGGTGGCAAGCTGATTATACTGGCACATCACTATCAGCGAAAAGAGATTGTGGCGCTGGCTGATTATATCGGCGACTCATACGGGCTCTCAAAACAGGCCGCAGCAGATAAGAATGCGGAATATATTGTTTTTTGCGGTGTCCATTTTATGGCAGAAAGTGCGGAAATTCTCTCCCAGCCACATCAGATCGTTCAGATGCCGGACACCAATGCCGGATGCTGGATGGCGGATATGGCCGACCATTATATTGTTGAAAAGGCCTGGGAAGAGGTGACAGCGT
Organism: Desulfobacterales bacterium; assembly: GCA_021737275.1. Lineage (GTDB taxonomy): Bacteria > Desulfobacterota > Desulfobacteria > Desulfobacterales > JAIPEE01 > JAIPEE01. The sequence continues at coordinate 68,711 of JAIPEE010000018.1, read as the reverse complement.
TTTTAGGTGACACAACAGTTATTCCGGTTGTTTACATGAATGCCGATGCCGAAATAAAGGCCATTTGCGGCAGAAATGGCGGTGTTGTCTGCACATCTTCCAATGCACATGCCGCCTTTGACTGGAGTTTTGAACGTGGCGAAAAAATATTCTTTTTCCCGGATCAGCATCTTGGACGCAATACCGGTAACAAAATGGGATTTTCACCGGATGAAATGGTTGTCTGGCAGCCCGGAAAGCCGCTTGGCGGAAACACACCTGAAACAATAAAAAAAGCAAAGATTTTGTTGTGGGATGGATACTGTCTTGTACATACCCGTTTTACCACCCATCATATTGCTGAAAAACGGGCTAAATATCCTGATGCAAAACTGGTGGTGCATCCGGAATGCAGGCAAGAGGTTGTGGCGCTGGCAGATGCCGTTGGTTCTACCAGCTTTATTGTTGATTATGTCAAGGAAGCACCGGCCGGTTCAACGATTATTATCGGTACCGAGATAAATCTTGTTCGTCGTTTGAGTGACAATTACCCTGACAAAAACATCCTTACGCTCCACGATTCGCTATGCCCCAATATGTATAAAATATCGCCGGAGAAACTTCTCCATACGCTTGAAAATATCGGTAAAGAGAATATTATAAAGGTATCGGATAAAGTGAAAAATGATGCTAAAAAAGCACTTGATCGAATGCTTGAGCTGGTCAATTGACAGCAAGGAAAAATATTAATGGACGATTAAAAAATCATGCGTATTTTATGAAAAGAAGATCTCGGAGGTAAGCCTTTATGGAAAATACAAAAATAGAAAAAAAAGTTTGCCGGACAGATATGGATATGCTTCAGGAATACAGGGCTAAGCTTGAGACCACAGCTTCTTTAATCGTTGATCATTGTGATGATCCGGAATGTTTTACACATATAGATTATGAGGCGATCCACTCAAATAGTAAAGTTGTTGAATTGATTGACGGCTTCAGGGAACTTCTTTTCCCCGGATACTTCAGCAGTCATAAGCTTGATAAAGTCAACCTGAAGTACAGTATCGGGCAGACGGTTTCTTCTCTTTCTGATCTGCTTGCCGATCAGATTACCCATGTTTTGCGGCACGACTGTCTCAGATATGACCGTCAGGCTTGTATCGAATGTGAGGAGCGGGGGTATAATCTTGCCATCAAAATACTGGAAACTATTCCCTCGCTCAGAAAAATACTGGCAACTGATGTAAGAGCTGTTTTTGATGGAGACCCGGCTGCAAAAAGTTATGATGAGATTATTTTCAGCTATCCGGGTGTTTATGCGATTACTGTTTACAGAATTGCACACAAGCTGGTTGAGTATAATGTACCACTGCTTCCAAGGGTTATGACAGAGCATGCACATGGATTGACGGGTATTGATATCCATCCGGGAGCAAAAATCGGTAAGAGATTTGTTATTGATCATGGTACCGGAGTGGTTATTGGTGAGACAACCGTTATTGGTAAAAATGTTAGAATCTACCAGGGTGTAACTCTGGGTGCGCTTTCTTTGCCCAAAGATGCAGGTGAAAAGTTAAGAAATTCAAAACGGCATCCGACAATTGAAGATGATGTTATCATTTATTCGGGTGCAACAATTCTGGGTGGTGAAACTATTATCGGCAGCAGATCCGTAATAGGTGGAAATGTCTGGTTAACTGAATCTGTGCCGCCTGATACAAAGGTGCTGATAGAAGTTCCGCGACTTGTATATAAATAATTATCATAAAAATATAGTAAAAAAGGAGTCCGCTATGAAAATCCAGGAAAATATCAGTAGTACAATTGGGTGTACACCGCTGGTTCGCCTTAAGGCATTAAGCATTGATCTGGGCGCGGATATTTTAGTAAAACCGGAATTTTTTAATCCACTGTCCAGTGTAAAAGATCGTATCGGTTTTTCAATGATTGAAGCTGCTGAAAAAGAGGGCAAAATTGGCCAGGGTTCAACAATTATCGAACCTACAAGCGGCAATACAGGGCTTGCTCTTGCTCTTATTTGTGCATTGAAGAACTATCGGCTGATGCTTACCATGCCGGAGACAATGAGCATTGAACGAAGAATGTTGCTAAAACATCTGGGGGCTGAACTGGTGTTGACACCGGGTCCTGACGGGATGAAAGGTGCCATTGCAAAAGCACAGTCGCTTGTAGATTCGACCCCGGATAGTTTTATGCCGGATCAGTTTAACAACCCCGCCAACCCGGAGGTTCACAGAAAAACAACGGCCGAGGAGATCTGGTATGCAACGGATGGCAATGTTGATATTTTTGTATGCGGCGTTGGTACCGGTGGCACCATTACCGGTGTTGCCGAGGTGCTGAAAGCTAAAAAACCGTCTTTTCATGCTGTCGCTGTTGAACCGGCCGATTCGCCGGTTCTTTCAGGCGGCAGTCCCGGACCACATAAAATCCAGGGCATAGGAGCAGGTTTTATACCCGGTGTTTTGAATACGGATATTATAGATGAAATTGTTACTGTAACCAATGATCAGGCTTTTGAAACGGCACGGAGAATGGCTGCTCTTGAAGGCATTCTGTGTGGCATCTCTTCAGGCGCAGCAGTATGGGCCACCCTTCAGATTGCATCAAAGCCGGAGAATAAAGGCAAGCAGATTGTAACATTACTACCTGATACCGGAGAAAGATACCTCAGTACGGATCTGCTGCTCAAGGAATAAGGATCTTGTGTTAACAGGTTCGGCCTGGAGATTATTCGTACTGAATAGTAAGTAATTTTAAAAAAAATTGTTTTATTTCAGGAGGTTATAATTATGAATGTCATAGTAGACCTTTGCATAGTCCCCATGGGTGTTGGCGTGTCCGTTTCAAAACATGTTGCCGAATGCCAGAAAATTATATCCGACTCAGGTTTGGAACATACCCTGCATGCCTTTGGTACCAATATTGAGGGCGATTGGGACGCTGTATTTGCCGTTGTAAAAAAGTGTCATAAACGGATACATGCCATGGGCGCGCCCAGGATTACGACAACCCTGAAGATGGGTACCCGTGTTGACCGCAAACAGACAATGGCCGAAAAAATTGACAGTGTGAAAAGTAAACTTTGACGGGAAAGCTATTTAAAAATGCAGATGATGCGTTTTACCTGTTTATGTGTGAAGATGAGAGCGGATATATGTAAATAACGCTGAATATTAACCATGTTCGTAATCGTAATCCCTCAATGAATTGAGATTACGAAACCTGATTTATAAAGCGAGGTTTTTGATTTTATTTCACGCCTTTTTCCTTGAGAAAAGAGACGTAAAGTTTATCTGTACCCATAATATGTTTTACCAGCCAGTCTTTCAAAAAATCGGATATCTCTATGGCCAGAGATGAAGTTGTATCATCAATATATTTATCCCTCAAATCCCGAACCTTATTGGTGAACTGATCATGTGCTTTTTTATGGGATTCATAATCAGGGTAGGCATACTTAATTAAGTAATTTTCTTCAGTAGAAAAATGTGTTTTAACATATTCAATCAGGCCGATAAGCACAGGCTTAATTACTTCTGTACTCTTACCGTCACTCATTGCTTCATGAAGCTGATTTAACAGGCCCACCAGTTTTTTATGCTGCTCGTCAATCTCAGTTATGCCAACACTGTATTTTTCTTCCCAATCAAAAAATGACATTTCATGCTCCATTATTATCTCATTATAAATTAACTGATCTTGTCTTTAAAAAGCGCATAATATGTTACCGGCACAATCAATAATGTAAAAGCAGTAGATGCCAGTAATCCGAATATTAGTGTCCAGGCCAATCCTGAAAAAACAGGGTCAAGCGTAATCGGCCATGCCCCCAGTGCTGTTGTCGCTGCTGTCAGCACAATGGGCCGCATCCGAATAGCGCCGCTTTGCAGGATGGCTTCCTTAAAGGGGGTGCCTGCCTTTATTTCTTGCTGAATAAATTCAATCAGTACCAGCGAGTTTCGTATAACAATGCCGCCAAGGGCAATCATTCCGATCATACCGGTAGCCGTAAAAAATACCGGGTTTGAAAATCCGCCAACCGTATTGCCGGTAATAAGGTTAAGCAGCCAGAATCCCGGCATAGCACCGATCAACGTCAGGGGAATAGCCATCATGATCAGCACGGGCATGAAAAAAGAATTGGTTGTCAGAATCAGGAGAATATATATACCTAAAAGTGCGGCTGCAAATGCAATGCCCATATCCCGGAATACACTCAGTGTAATTTTCCATTCTCCTTCACCGGCCCATTCCGCCACCAATCCTTTCGGCAAAGGATCATTTTTTAACCGTTTCTGCATATCAAGAACGGCTTCACCAGGTGCCCGCCCGGCCATTTCGCCATAAACAAAAACAACACGTTTAAGGTTTTTGTGATAGATGGGCTGATCTTCAGAAGAATAGTCAATCCGCACAAGCTCGGCTAGCGGCACCAGGCTTCCGGACATTGTTTTGACCGGTATCTGTTTTAGGGCTGTAACGCCGGATCGCTTATCGACCGGAAGAATTGTTTTAACCATAAGCGGTTGGCGTTCTCCGGGTGCATGAACGGTTGCTACCGTTGAGCCGCCCAGCGCAATTTGTAAAGAGGTAATAATTGTCTGGGCGGTTACACCATGAAGTGCTGCTTTTTCCTTATCCAGTATAAAGTTGATTCTGGACCGGGGTTCTTCAGAGGAGTCATCAATATCAACCAGAAAAGGCTCATCCGCCATGATTTTTTTGATATGATCCGCGCCTTCAATCAACTGCTCATAGGAGCGATCCGGTTCACCATATATTTCCGTTACAATGGTCGATAACACAGGTGGCCCCGGCGGTACTTCAACAAGCTTGATGGATGCATTGTGCTTTAATGCGAGCTGCTCAAGATCCTTACGGATACGAAGTACAATTCCATGACTCTGCTGCTTGCGCTGACTTTTATCTACCAGGTTGACCCGGATATCGGCAAGGTGTCCGCTGTTTCTCAGATAGTAATGTCTGACAAGGCCATTGAAATCGATGGGTGATGCAGTGCCGACATAGGAGACAAAATTAGTTACTTCCCTGATTTGCCTGAGGTAGTTTTCAAAATCCTGAACGACCATGCCGGTATGTTCAAGGGTTGTACCTTCGGGCATATCAATAATAACCTGAAACTCGTTCTTGTTATCAAACGGCAGCATTTTTAAAGGTACAAGTCTTACAACAGCCAGAAGAATAGGTACAATTAAGAGCCCGATAACCGTTAAAAAGAGGGCTTTTCTCTTTTGACTTGATTCCAGAAAAGGATCAACAATCTTTCTGTAAATTTTGTGGATGGCTGAATTTTCCGGCTTATTTTGTTTTGAGCCGGTAACTCCCGTTTTACTTTTATTTTTTAAAAGCAGATGTGTCAGCCACGGGACAATGGTTAATGCACAGAAAGTGGAGAAAACAACCGTTACAGGAACCATTGACGCCATGGGCGCCATATAGGGTCCCATCATGCCGGTTATAAAGAAGAGGGGAATAAAACAGATAATAATAGCCAGGGTGGACATGATTACCGGCGGAAGTACTTCGCCAACGGCAAAAAGTGTTGCCTCAACAGAGTTCCTTGCACCGGTCAGAATATGACGCTGGATATTGTCAACATTGGTAATCGGATCATCGACAACCAGGCCCAGAGAGAGAATCAGGGCAAACAGGGTTACCCGGTTAATGGTATAGCCGAAAAGGTAATTGACAAAAAGGGCAAGCGAGAAGCTGATGGGAACAGCCAGTGCAACCACTACCGCTTCACGCCAGCCGAGCGTCAACGCCAGCAGGATAACAACCGAAACAATGGCAAATGCAAGTGATCCTAAAAGGCCGTTTACCTTCTGCTGGGCTGTTTCACCATAATTTCGGGTGATTTCAACTTTTACACTGTCAGGAATAATTGTTTTCTTAAGTATCTCCAATTCCTTAATAATATTACGCGAAACCGTAACGGCATTGGTACCTTTTTTCTTGGCCAGCGCAAGGGTTACTGCCGGATAAGACAACGGTTCATTTTCAATGTTATGGGTTTTACGAAAGTAATAGGAGTGGCCGATATGAGAATAGCTTTTCATCTCTTCGGGCCCATCCGTTACAGATGCAATATCCCGAAGGTATACGGGCCGATCCCCTTTAACGCCAACCATAAGCGCTGATACATCACCGGCAGAAGATAAAAAAGAGTGGCTGATGACTTCATGTTCCTTGTTAAATCGGGAAAAGCTCCCGGCATAAACTGAAACATCTGCGCCCCGGAGAACCTGCTGAACTTCATTAATTGAGATGCCGTATCCGGAAAGCTTTTCCGGAATGAGTTCGACCAGTATTTCGCGTTTTCGACCGCCGATGATATTTACTCTGGATATATCTTCAATACTTGAAAGCCTTGAAAGAACCTCTTCGCCAATTCTACGGAGTTCATGGTCATTGTATTGCTCTGCATAAAGCGTAATATTAGTTATCGGGACGTCATCAATTTCAACAGGTTTTATCACCCAGCCGGAAACAATGGGCGGTGCACTGTCAATATTCATGGAAATTTTGTTGTGAAGTTTTACCAGAGAATTTTCTCTGTCCTCACCAACGAAAAACCGGACAGTGACAATTGCCATATCCTGCCGTGACATGGAGTATACATATTCCACACCATCTATTTGCCACAGCAGTCTTTCAAGGGGTGTGGCAACCAGTTTTTCAATTTCGCCGGCGCCGGCACCGGGTGCATAGATATAAACATCTGCCAGTGGAACTACAATCTGGGGCTCCTCTTCCCTTGGTGTTATCATTACGGCAGCTATGCCCAGACAAAGTGAAGCGATAATCAGGATGATGGAGAGTCTTGAATTCAGGAAACCGGCAACAATGGACTTAAGAAGGGTCATGTCCTCATCCCTCCAGCCCTATGATTTCATTACCGCTCAAACCGGAAAGTACTTCTACCAGACCGTCAATTTTTTTTCCGGTTTTGATATATCGGATTGTCCAAATTTCATCCACCTTAACGGAAACAAGTTCCAGTTGGCCAATCTGCTTAACCGCACTTTGCGGAATGGCTACTATCCGTACCTCTTCTACCGGAATCAGAAGCTTACCATACATGCCGGGGTAGAGGCCGATATCCATGGGCAGAGAGACCTTTACGATAAATGTGCGGGTTTCCGGATCGGCATAAGGCACTATCTCTTCGACCGTGACATCAATATTGTCATCTTGCGGATCAATGGAAGCCTGGAGTTTTGTGCCGGGGCCAATTTGGGAGATCATGCCTTCCCGAACATTTGCTTCAAGGCGCAATGCACCACTGGCCTGCAATATAACCAGCGGCTTGCCCGGCAGGGCCAGGTCCCCCGGTTCGACCAGACGTTTTAAAACTTCACCGGTTTCAGGTGCTTTGATTTTTGTATATTCTAAAGCAAATTCCGCTTCCTTGATGACTTCTTCTGCGTGGCGAATTCCGGCTGCAGTTGCCGTTAGTGACTCTTCGGCCTGATTCAAACCGGCTTGTGCCTGAAGAAATGCGGATTCTGACTGTTCAAGATCCTGGGCGGTTGCCGCCTGTGATTCAAAATAGGTTTTTGTTCTTTTATATGCTGACGCTGCCTCTGACATAGCAGCCTGTGCTGAAATCTTTGCCTGTGAAGCCTTTTTCTTTGCAGCATTAGCTATTTTCAATCCCTCCCTGGCCTGATCCAGTCTGGAAAGAAACTGCCGACTGTCAAGGACGACAAGGAGTTGATTTTTTTCCACCTTGTCGCCATGATTGACTTTTACATCCGTCACCTGTGCCGTTACCTGTGCTTCAATTCTGATTTCCGTATGGGGGCGAACCGTACCGACGGCTTCATACCATTCCGTTATAGTTTTTATTTCGGCACGGGCCGTATTTGAAGGAATATCTCTCTTAATTCCCGACACTTTTTCAAGCCCGGGAGAGATCTTGAAGGATGAGACAACAAACATGACAATAAGAATAACGCCAATTCCGATTGCGGCACTTATAAGAATTAATCTTTTATTCAACTTCATTTTGGCTGTCCTGTTCTGATGTGAATGGTTTTGACCAGAATCCGATTGCCCTGCCGACGTCGGCCAGGGCTTTTTCCCTGTCATAAAAGGCTGCCGTTGCTCTGATTTTTGACCGGTTATTGTCCAGCTCAGCTTCGAGATAGCGGGTTATCGTTGCAGATCCGCCCTCATATTGCTGTTTAACAAGCTTCAGCGACTCTTCTGCCATGGCGACACTACGCTTGGCGACATTAAGCCGAGCTGTAGCGCCGTCAAGCTTCAGATATGCTGTTTTTACATCCAGCTTGATATCCAGCCCGGTTTTCCGATCTGCGGCCAGCAATTCTTCGACAACGGCTTCCGCCTTTTTTGTATCAGAAACCGTGCTGAAACCTGTGAAAATATCCCAGTTCAGAAGAATGCCGGCCGTCCAGTTATCCTTATCACGATCATAGTTCATGTTTTCATCATCAAAATAGTATCTTGTCTCAAAATCAACCGTGGGATAGTAATCGGTTTTGGCTGCATCCAGCGCAATTCTTGATTGCCTGAGGTGTGCCCTGAGTTTGTTCAGTTCAGGCCGGTACAGAAGCGCATGCGTAATGCCGGCATCATAATCTTCCGGTACGGTTAGAAGACAGGTGTTTTCTTCCGAAAGCAAAATCCTGCTGTCCGGGTCGGCGCCTAAAACATTGGCCAGAACCGCCATGGAAATTTCCAAATTATTTTTACTCCTTACCGATTCCTCCATAGCCTCTGCAAGTCGTACATCCAGTGTGAGTATATCCGACCTGAGCGCACCACCGGCATTATAACGAACCGTCATAACCTTGAGCTGGGACTCAACCGTTTCAACAGATTCAATGGCGATATCGACAAACTTTTTTGCTGAGAGGCAATTGTAATAGGAATGAATAACCGCTGTGATCAGTTCATTTTCAACACGCCGGCGGTCATACTGCATTGCTTCAAGTTCGCGTTCGGCCATTCGGTGATTCATGATGTCCTTTCCACCTTTATACAGATTCATGCGAACATTGACGCCTGTTTCATAGTTTTCAAACCAGCCGGGATAATTAAAATCAGCTGCTGCCGGCAGTTCTCTCCGGTCTACTGTTTTAAAAAGATAGGCGGATGGCGAATCACCCTGCATATATTCCGTATAAAAACCGATAGCAGGGAGGAACGGCGCATTGGTTTTTTCAAGTGATGCATAGGCCTGCATGATGCGGGAAACCGCTATTTTACTGTCAGGGTTATTTGAAATGGCTATGGATACAGCTTCACGAAGCGATATTTTTTTATCCATTATACAGCCGTCCTGCGCGGCAACCATATCATCCGTAGGTGTTATGTTACAGATAATATCCGCATATTCTTTTTGAATACTTTCGTAGGTATGGTTTTTTGGATAGACGCACCCTTGTATCAATAGTGCGGAAGCAGTCATAAGGGTCAGGTGAAAAATCCAGTTACGCTTGATTTTCATTTTTAATTTTTACCTCAATATGTGTTCCTGAACATTGTCAATGTATTGGGATGATGCATTTCATCTTCCATATCTATGGTATGGCATAAACGGCAGTTTTTATTGGCACCTATCGGGTAAGCATTGCCCTGGTACTGCATGGGCTGCAGAACATCCCTGTTTGAACTGAACGGGTTTTCTGCCGGATAAACCGCATGGGTGATACCGTGACAGGCGGCACACATAATGCCGGCATCATCTGTCCGGTTACGGAACAGCCCGGATTCAGATGTGGTCCGGCTGTTAATTTCTACTTCATCGGTATCCGGCATCTCAAAATTAATATGACAGTGCAGACAATCCGGTTCATTTACCCAGGGCTTTCTCGGGTTGATTTCAGATATCTTTTTTACCGCTTTCGGGGAAAGATATTTTAAAAGTGTTTCGGCCCTTTCCTTTCCTGTCTTTTTTTCATTAATCAGAAGAGCCAGGGCATGGTCTTCCATACGGCCATGGCAACTTGAGCATGAAAAATCCATACTGTTATGAAAACCCCTGAAGCTCCTTGTCGCACCATCCGGTGATGACGGGTGGCACGTATGACAGGCCGCATCACCCATACCGGCAAGGTAATTGGCATGGAAACCATGAATGGATGCCGAAAGGTTCAATATTTTCGGATCATCCGGCGTATGACAGGATTTACATGCTTTGGGTGAGCCATTCTCTGCCTGTTCAAGCAGCGTTGTTCCGGTTTTTTCATCATGTACCGCAAGTATATCAGATGAGGTGACAGCCCCTATGCCGGTGCGATCATCAATTCGCCAATTACCATTGTGACAATTTCTGCACCCCATTTCCGTAGAGACCGGTACAACCGTTTTTGCAGTTGCAAGAATATCTCCGGAATCAGCTTCCCGAGCGGTTACTGTAAAAACAGGATAGGGATTGTATACAGCGTTTTCCGGATAGGGTACTACAGGAACCATCTCTGCGATAAAGGCATTCTCCGATGGGTGTGGCGCCATTTCGCCTTTAAGACCGTTCCCGGTTAAGCCGGTATCAAGTTGGGGTGTTTTGCCAAAGAGTGATTCCGCATAGCTCCAGAAAGAAACATGTCTGGCCGGAAACGCAAACTCAGGCGGCGCACTGTATTCAATAATAACATCATCTGTCACTAGTTCCGGAAGTTCACCTCTTCGGATCAACTGGGCATAGATCGTATTTCCCGGCGGTTGAATGGACCAGAACGGGTCGCTGTCTGAAATCGTCTGCATGCCGGTGTTATTCCATGCAAGGAGAATATATTCATCTTTGTCCGCATTAAATGGCGGTATCTTTTCTGCGACAAGCGTGTTCGGTTCAGGCGGTGTTTTTTCATCCGGCCTGTCATGAAGCCCTTTTACAATATAGGCTGCGAGGGCTTCTCTTTCAATTTTAGTGCCGGGAAATATGGGCATGTAAGTATCAATTTTGCCCATGCCGTTGATCATGGCATCCATTGCAAAAACCGGGTATTTTTTTGTAACGGGAAGAATATCATTTATCGGCCCCCCGACAGAGTGGCATGGACTGCACATCAGTCTGAATATCTCCTGGCCTGCCGTCATTTGATTTTCCGGTGTAATCTCTTTATGAGAGACCCATCGGGCTGATTTTAGAATGCCGGTTTTTGTAACAGCTTCTAAATCTGCCGTATTAATGGAATTTGAAAATGTGTATCCGAAAATAATATACGGTTTTCTGGCTGCTTCCCGCATCCATTCAAATGAACCCATATATAAAAGACCCATTATGATCAGGCAAAAAGCGGTTACTTTTTTAAGTGAAACAGGAAAAAACCGTATGGCCAAAAATATGGCTGTCAGCATAATGACAGGTGTCAGCCAGGTAAACAGTTTCAAAAACGGCATGATTTCAGGTGATAAACTGAACATCATTTCCGTTTGAGCTTCCGGAAGCGCAGCCGCATACCAGAAAGCAGAAAGAACAAGTAATATCATCGGAAGAATCAGCCATACGGCACAATACTTGAGCATTTTGTCCCGAAGAGGTTTCCCCTTTATATAGACAGACGTCACAAACCCAAAAAGTCCGGCAAGCATTAATGCCATAAATGTTCTGAAAAACAGCGCCGGTGAAAATGTAGGATTGAAGAATGCATCCCAAAAATTATGTGTTGTGAGCCAGTCGCCGGGCGTCAGCATAAAAGAGACAATGCCGTTTATGGTAAAAAGTGAAAGCCAGCCAAAACCGACATAACACCACCCGATAAACTGATGTTGTTTGGGAGCCATTTTATCAAACGTATAATAATAGATAAAAATGGCTATAATTTCACCCAGAAAAAAGACCCACTCCGTAGCAAAGGCAAAAACAAAGGTATGAATCAAAGAAGAAGTGCCGGCAGGGCTGAGCAGGGAGATGGTAAACCAGATTCCGACACCTGTTACAGCGCCAAAAACTACAGATAATAAAAGGAAAAACTGCGTATGTTTTTTGACATAGGCAAGTATTTCAGAGCTGTCTTCACGTGCTGCCCACATTTCCGTGATTACAAGGAAAAAACCACCGCCAACGGCAAAGTGAGCAACATAAACATGAATGACAGCAATAAATGCTATCCAAAAACCGCCACCGAATGTTGAAAGGTCCCAGACCGGATAATTCATAGTATCGTCCAAAGTTATATTAGTCGTTTTTGATCAGAATCTTGACCGTACCCGTAATCACAGTTTTTTAAGAACCGATTAAGATTATGATTAAGTGTACGATTAAGAAAAAAAATTACATATTTTGCTGTTTTTTCACGGCTGTTGCTGTTAACCGCAACATATAAACCATCACACCAATACCGATGACAAGCGATATTATAAAAATAAACATGGGTAAATAGTCATTTGTTACAGGAATATCGCTCAGGGATATATACGGTTTCAGAAATGCTGTTCTGAGAAGATCTCGCATCAATACCATCAGAATCACGGTGATGAGAAACATTACCGATGACAGCCGGACTTTCTTCTTGTATCCGAAAAAAATGGCAACTATTGCAGCTGCAAAGCCTAAAGTAAATAAAATCGTAGCTGTTGTATTGCCACCTATGAACTGGCGGCTAATATGTGAAGGCAGACTCATGAGAAACCAGGTACCGATTACTAGCTGGAGCATGGTGGCATGGGTAAACCACTTCATGCCGGCAGCTATTCTTTTATCGTTGCCCGCCAGGCCTTTTTTAAGTCTTTGGTTTCCAAGAAAGGCCGAAAAAAGACCGCCCGCTGCAATTGAAGCGGTCATAAAGTGGAGATATCTTGGCCAGAGTGTTTTGTCACCGAGATTTAATATGGTGCCGCCAGGTGCACTGAAATAAGCAGACCAGGTGTCCGGACGAAGCATCATGGTCATATTGCTAGAAAACAGAAATCCGATAATAAGAAAGATAGCGGTGGTGAGCCACATTAAAAAACGCCACCGGGGTCCCGGAGACTGAAATTTCATCTTGCTGATATAGACACTGTAATATGCAATAATCAGCAAGGGGATTACTGAAAGCCAGTAAGATGCCATTAAAACAGAACTGGTGTAAAAAAAGTTGCCGTAGAGGACCTGCAGGAAAAGCAGCGGAGCTACACCCAGGTTAATGGTAAAGGCGACGATAAATGTCAACTTTCCGGTTAAGTCATTCTGTACGGATGGGGTATTAGCGGCATCGTATTTGCCCTGTCCTGAAAAGAGTGCAACAATACATGACCCGACCATAATATTCATAAAAACGATATGAAGCGTGAAGGTTGAAAGTAATAATGCCTTGAGCCAGCCATAAGATACCGGCAGGGCATCAGGTGAGGGTATAAGTGATAAAGGGTCCATGTTCAGAATTCCGGTTTTTTAAAAAAATTATTCTAATCCGATACGTTGATATGATCTGATTTTACGATCTGATTTATCGGCCATCTGTTTAACTGGTTATTTTCAAATACAGTGACTATTTCTGTATCATTTTTCAGCTTTTTTAAAAAGGGTTTTGACAGATTCGTTATGATCGGTTTGATGGCCCATGCTGCTAATCCGCGATGTGCCCTTATAGCTGATGTCAGAAACGGGATAAGATGTGGTTCGGCCTGTTGTACAAGATCCGGGCGGAATCGGGCAAGGCGGCCAACGCCCCAGAGAGCGCCGCATTGCAGCACTTCATGCTCAAGATAATTACCGTCTTCCCTGATATATGAAATCAGAATATTGGAATATTCATCGGAAAGCTTTTGATGATGTGCCATTATTTCACCTAAAGCTTCAGGAGAACCCCAGCCTATGCCGCCTGATTCATCATTCAGATTCCACAAAAAGCGGCGCATGATAACACGCGCTGATTCAATATTTGTATTGGCCAGACCGGATACAACAATGCCCATTGCCGTTATGGCCCGCCATTTAATGATCTCTTCATTGCTATATAGAAAGGAAAAAAGGGGGTTGACAACCTGGCGTGGGGGATACGGTTTCAGATCGTCCGGATTGTTGCGTTTCAATGACTGATAAACAATCTTTTTAAGTTGTCTTCCTTTTAAAGTATTGTTTGTCATATAATAACAGTTCAACTGCCCTGCCAGTCAATGCAATCAGCAGGGCAGTTTTTTATAGCATCATCAACTTCGTTTTCCGGATATTCGGAAAGGTCTTTTACTTCTATATATCCACTATCATTTAAATGAAACACTTCAGGACATACATCTTCACAGACACCGCAGAGAATACACTGATCAAGTTCTACAACAGGAAATTTCATTATTGTCTTATTTTCCTATCGCTTTTCCAACTTTTCGACCGAACTCATAACAGGCGTCATTACCTGCTGCGTCGGGAACATATTTGATTTTGAGACCCGGATCCGGGATTTCAAACTCCATCTCCTCAAGTTCTTGACGGATAAGCCGGACAGCTTCGCCGCTCCATCCAAATGATCCAAATGAAGCACCCACTTTTCCCCTAGGCTTAAGGCCCTTCATATAAGTTAAAAACTCACTGACGGATGGGTAGAGCTGGTTGTTTAATGTCGGAGAGCCGACAATAACGGCTTTTGCATCAAGAACCTCCGTCATAATGTCGCTCCGGTGGCATCTCCCAAGGCGAAGTGGCATGGCCTCCACACCTTCATCAGAGATGCCCTCTGCAATTTTTTCTGCCATCTGCTCCGTACTATGCCACATGGTATCATAAACAATAACCGCTTTACGTTTGGATTCCTGGCTACTCCATTTTTCATATTTGCGAATAATCCTTTCGGGATTTTTCCGCCAGAGAATACCATGATCCGGACAGATCATCTTAATATCAAGACCCATCTCTTCAACGGTTTTTAGAAGTTTACCCGTTTTCCTGCCATAAAGCATCAGAATGTTGGCATAATACTTTTTGGCCTGATGTAAAATCAGATCATCAATTTCATCATCAAACCTTTTGGGACCGGCATAATGCTGGCCAAAGGCATCGCTGGAAAAAAGAATTTTATCCTCTTTGAGATAGGTAAACATACTGTCCGGCCAGTGCAGCATTCTTGTTTCAAGAAATTGGAGTGTTCGCTTGCCGATGCTTAATTTACTGCCATTTTCAAGCGCCTGATAATTCAGTTCCGGCCTGAAATGAAGCGGAAGACTCTTAAAACCCATTTTGGAACAGTACACCGGTTTTTCAGCACCGATTATATGCATCAAAAAAGGCAAAGATCCGGAGTGATCCATTTCAGTATGGTTGCTAATGACACAGTCAATTTTTTTTGGATCAATGATTTTTGAGATGTTTTTTAAAAACTGATCCTTGAACTCCCGCCTGACTGTATCAATGAGAGTAACCTTTTCATCAATGAGCAGAAACGCATTATAGGTCGTTCCTTTTTCAGTTGAATAGCCGTGAAAGTTCCTTACATTCCAGTCAGCAACACCGACACTGTAGATTCCATCTGCAATTTCAAAAGGCTTCATTCTTTTCCCCTGCGATTATTTTTTTATTCTTCAACAACAAAATCATCTTTTCCGGCACCGCAAACAGGGCACTCCCAATCATCGGGAACATCTGAAAATGCTGTTCCCGGAGCTACACCATTGTCAGGATCGCCTTTTGCCGGGTCATAAACATAGCCGCAAACTTCACATACATACTTTTCCATTGTTTTCTCCTTATTTTAAGTTGAGTTAAAAGAAATGAATCAAATATCATTTAATTCATATGTTTATTAAACATCCAGTGATTTAAACATTCTTTTGGATACACCGCAAACCGGACATTTCCAGTCATCCGGAAGGTCCTCAAAATTTATGCCTTTAGGAATTTTACCTCTTTTATCTCCTCTTGCCGGATCATAGATGAATCCACAAGATGCTCCCTGGCATTGCCACATACCGGTTGATGACATATTAAATAACCTCTTTTCTTAAAGATCCTTTATCAGATCTATTACTTTTTGTTCAATTTCATCTCTTGTTTTCCGCATGAACTCAATTGATTGTGCGGCCGGGTCTTCAAGATCCCAGTCAATTCTTTGAGTACCCGGCAAAATCGGGCACGCCTCACCGCAGCCCATTGTTACAATTATTTCCGGGTTGCCGTCAACCAGTGCATCTTCAATAGATTGCGGAACCCTGTATTCCATGTCAATACCTGATTCGGCCATAACTTCAGACATCATTGGATTGATTTTCTCAATGGGTGTGCTGCCGCCGCACAGGGCTTCAATTCTATCGCCGGCCAGCTGCTGGGCAAAAGCTGCGGCTATCTGGCTCCTACAGGCATTTTCCCGGCAGGCAAAAAGAACTTTCTTCCGTTTCATAAGCGGCTGCAACAGTTTAGCAACCGCATTTTTAACATCTTCTTTCATCGTAGGGTGATCCGCTATCTCACCGCGTTTTTCCACACCTCGATAGGTAAGGCTTCCTTCATATTTGGCACCGACCGCATCGTAAAAAATTTTGGTCAGCAATTCAATGCCGCTAAAAAGAAGCTTTCCCTTTGTTGCACCAACGGCCAGCATAAATCCCCGTCGTGTATTTCTGAGGGGATCGGACAGTTTGAGACAGTATTTTCTGGCCCAGAACATCTGGCATCGATCAATTGCTGCTTTTAGCTGGGCAGATACACTGTAGAAAAAAACCGGTGAGGCGATAACAATAATATCTGCCTGTCTGATCAGTGGATAGACCTCACTTTCCATTTCATCTTCAATGGGGCAATACCCTTTTTTCTCACAGACGACCAGCTCTTTGCACGGTTCAATATTCTTTCTGGTAACATCAATGGTTTGGGTTCTTGCGCCCAGTTTTTCAGCTTCTCCCATGAACGTTGAAAGCAAGATATCCGTATTTCCCTTTTTTCTCGGGCTGCCCTGAAGACCAAGAATAAACATAAACAGTTAGTCCTTTCTGATATGGCAATCTCCGCACTTTGTCGGTCCGGTCGTCTTGCCGGCATCCTTCAACGTTTTGTGACAACCTTTACACTGATTCATCACCTGTTTGGAAGACAGGGTTCCATCTGCATTCAGTTTCTCAATGGCGCCGGCCTCCTGAGGAAAGATGTTATGACAATGGTTGCAATCTCCCAGAACCTGCTGGTGTTTTTCATGGGGAAAAGGAACTTCGCCCCTGCTTCCGCCATTTATAGTCATCATGCTTTCACCATTATTCTGTACATTTTCAGCTAAGGCAAAAGCGGCTATCAACATTACAGAGCAAATAACTACTGTAAAAATTTTCATACGTATCCTTTCTTAGTATCCTTCTTCATGTGCAAGCGACTCTTCAGTAATTTTATCTTTAAATAACCGGTAAGCCCATGACTGATATGCTATTATAGCAGGAACAAATATGATTACAACGCCCAGCATGATTTTCAGTGTCATCGGGCTGGACGAAGCGTTAAATGCCGTTAGGCTGAAATCAGCATTAATGCTGGAAGGAAACATGTTGGGGAAAAGACCGATTATGCCAAAGAATGTTGCACCAACGATCGTAAGCGCTGATGCGGTCCATGCCTTTATAAATGAATTTTTTACTAAAAATATTTTTACACCCACAAGAAAAAGTGCTGTCAGCAGTATAAACAGAAACAGTACCGGTGATGCCAGGTAGTTGTCATAAAGGTCGGTGGCAAACCAGGAGGCTATCAGAAAAACTACCGTTACAACCAATGTAACCGGCCACAACCTGTTTGCCGTTCGGACAGCAGAGTGGTGTAAGACGCCTTTAGTTTTACACGCCAGCATATTGGCCCCATGCAGTAGAAAAAGACAGAGAAAAAGCACACCGCCAAGTAATCCATATGGATTGAGCAGGGTCAGCAGCGTACCGTGATAGATGCCTTCGCCGTCAAATGGAATGCCCCGGAAAATATTGGCAAAGGCAACACCAAAGAGTATTGCAGGTGCGGCACTGCCGATGAAAATACAGGTATCCCAGAGTCTTTTCCAGGCCGGTGTATCCAGTTTGCCTCTGAACTCAATGCCGACACCCCTGACAATAAGGGAGAACAGAACCAGCATGAGTGCGGCATAAAGTGATGAAAACATAACCGCATAAACATCCGGAAAAGCTGCAAATGTTACGCCACCTGCCGTCAGAAGCCAGACTTCGTTTCCATCCCAGAACGGCCCCATGGCCCGAACCATAATTTTTTTATCCATCTCCTTTTTTGCCAGAAACGGCATCAGTGATCCGATACCGAAGTTGAATCCGTCCAGCATGAAGAACACAGCCCACAACAGGCCCCACACAAAAAACCATATAGTTTGAAGTTCCATAAAATGCTCCTTATTACAAATGCCTTGAATTTAAGGCATTTGCCGATTGTTTATTATGACGGTGCAATGACTTCAGCCGGGCCTTTTCTGGCATGGTTAAACATCAGCCAGAATCCGATAAGCCCCAGAAGACCATATACGACAAAAAAAGCAATCAGGGATATCATGACCTGGGATCCTGCAATGGGTGATACCGCATCTGATGTTTTCATGAGACCATAAACAATCCATGGTTGCCTGCCGACCTCTGCCAGCACCCAGCCCATCTCTATTGCGATGTAGGGCAGGGGGATTGAAAGCAGCATCATTTTCAGATACCACGGTTTTTCAAGGAGGCGGTTCCTGTAAATCCATCCAAGAATCGTTGCAAATCCAAAGTAAAAACCCAGCATGACCATTATCTTAAAAGAGACAAAAGGAATAAGAACCGGCGGCCGTTCGTCTAAGGGGAAATCTTTAAGTCCCTTAACCTCAGCATTAAAATCATGGTAAGCCATAAAGCTTAGCATGCCGGGTATCGGAAAGATTTCAACGAGGTTTCTTTCATTTTTCTCATCAGGTATGGCAAACATGAAAATCGGCGCACGAGTTTCAGTCTCCCAATGGGCATCCATTGCGGCGACTTTGGCAGGTTGCGCTTCAGCAAGGTCTGCACCATGCAGATGACCCTCGGCAATTTCAAAAAATGAAAAAACAAGACCGAAAACAAGTGCAATTCTGAAGGAGCGAGTAAAAAAATCAATATTATTCTTTTTAAGAAGATGGTAAGCACTGATACCCATAACAAAGAAAGCGCTCAGGATATAGGCTGCAGCAATTGTATGGAAAAACTCCAATATGGCAAACTTCTGGGTGATGACAGCCATAAAATCATCCAGCTCTGCACGGCCATTCCGAATCACGTAACCCACAGGGTGCTGCATCCATGCATTGGCAATCAGGATCCAGACTCCGGACAGCGTCCCTGCTCCTGCAATCAGCCACATGACAGCAGCATGCGCTTTTTTGGATAATTTGTTCCATCCGAAGATCCAGACACCGATCAGGGTGGATTCAAGAAAAAAACTGGCTGTGGCTTCAATGGCAAGCAGGGATCCGAAAATGTCGCCCACATAACTTGAATAGCGGGACCAGTTTGTGCCAAACTGAAACTCAAGCGTAATGCCCGTCACAATGCCCAGGGCAAAATTGATAATAAAAAATTTTCCCCAGAATTTTGTCATTCTAAGATATGTTTCATCACCCGTACGAACATACTGGGTCTCCATGTAGGCCAGCAGAAATGAAAGGCCGAGTGTGAGCGGAACAAAGAGAAAATGAAACATGGTTGCGGCGGCAAACTGCAGACGTGAGAGCAATAAGGCGTCCATGTGTTATTCCTTCCTTAAAGGGGGGTTAAAATTTAATAAAACTGCATTATATTCCAAATCAGGCCGGTGTACAATGTGATTTGTCCAGCTTTTTACCACATTTTTTACAAACGATTTCTTTTTCCAGTTCATCGGAAAAGAGTTCAATTTGTGTGCCGCAGTCGGGGCATTTGCAAATAACCTCATTAAGCGTCTTGTTTGCTTCAAACCCCGGACAGTGCTGATCCATCATGTTCACCTCCTCAATCTAAGGGGCTACCCTGCATGATTGCCGGTAATTATTTTAATGGCAATATTGCAGGGCAGCCTTTAGTTTAACAAAACATCAACAACATTTCAATTACGCTGCAGTGACTGACGGAGGCGTGAATGTTCTTTGAGCCAGTTCTCTATCAACAAGAAACAGCCCGCCTTCTGATGCACCTGTCTGTTTAAGCTGTTGAAGCACACTGTTGACACTGTCTTCTTCTTCGACCTGTTCAGTTACAAACCATTGCAGAAAAATATTGGTCGCATGATCACGCTCATCAAGGGCCAGATCCAGAAGGTCATTGATAAGAGCGGTAACTTTTTGCTCATGGGCCAGTGTTGCTTCCATAACCGCAACCGGTGAATCCCATTCTGTTTCAGGCCCGTCAATGGTTGTCAGCGTAACCCGACCGCCTCGCTGGTTGATAAAGTCATAAAATTTTCTGGCATGTGCCGACTCTTCCTGCATCTGGCAGTTCATCCAATTTGCAAAACCATCCAGATTGATGGATTTAAAATATGCTTCCATGGAAAGATACAGGTATGACGAATACATCTCTGCATTTAACTGGGCATTTAAGGCCTTTTCAATAGTTTCTTTCATAATAATTACACTTTCCAGAGGCCATGCAGGTTGCAGAATTCACGTACTGTTACCTGGTCGGCATCAATTTTAAAAACTGCTTCGGGCGCATCTCCCGGATTCAGGAATTGTACATAATACTTTCCGTCCGCACAGAGTTCAATGAACTCTATAAAATGTTTTTCTTCCATGGGGTGGGGAACGGTGCCGACAGTTACCTTAAAACCGCCGTCAACTTTTTCAATAACCGGTACATGTTTTTCTTTTGCCGCATCAACGGTGTTTTCCACCAGCAGCTTCATTGCCTGTCCGCAACATACGAGCTCACCGGCTCCACCATGAAAAACACTGACAATATTTCCGCACAATTCACATTTATAAACCTGAAGTCTTTCAGCCATTTTATTTGCCTCCATCTTTTTGGGTTTGAGGGTTTAGATAAAAGTATTATTCAAAACAATTAATAGTTTTCGCCTAACAGTTCAAAATGAGCCTGTGCATGAGCGCATGCCGGGCAAACATCCGGGGCTTCAGTACCTTCATGCAAATAGCCGCAGTTTCTACAGCGCCAGATAACGGTATCGCCTCTTTTGAAGACTGTGCCGGCTTCAATATTTGCAGCAAGTGCCTTGTAGCGGTTCTCATGCTGTTTTTCGGCAACAGCAATAGCTTCAAAAATGGTTGCAATGTCGTTGAGCCCCTCTTTACGAGCCACTTTTGCAAATCCGGGATACATTTCAGTATGCTCATAATTTTCACCGGCAGCAGATTCCATCAGATTTTCAAGAGTTGAACCGATTTTCCCGGCAGGAAACGCACCGGTAATTTCAACTTCGCCACCTTCAAGGAGCTTGAACAGACGTTTGGCGTGTTCTTTTTCCTGGTTTGCGGTTTCTTCGAAAATGGCGGAGATCTGAACCAGACCTTCGCTTTTGGCTTTACTTGCAAAGTAGGTGTATCGGTTTCGGGCTTGAGATTCTCCTGCAAAAGCGGTCAGAATATTTTTTTCAGTCTGGGTTCCTTTTAATGATGACATTCTTTTCTCTCCTTTTAAAGTTAATAATTAATGTTTGTTAAGATTTTATTTTTTCCACCAGCCTTTATTTATATGGGCGTCTTTTTCCTGCTCAGCCATTTTCTTAAGTTTATAGGCAGAATCTCTGAGGACCCCATAAAGGATGCCGCATCCGGTGTCTTCGCGATCCGCTTCACCTTTGTCTGCCAGTCGAAGCATCTCATCAACAAGCGTTAATGCCGTTTGTATGTTTTGATCACATTTTTTCACCGGGCCGGTCTCCTAAGTTGGTATCAGTTATGCAATGTATACTTACCATGTAAGCTTGATTATAAGGCATGTATATTACAAAAACGATGCCAATAACTTTAAAAAGTAAGCATAAATATTTAAAACATAATGATATCAATTAGATATAAAACTTAAGAGATAATCGAATCAGATAATAAATTGTAACGGAATAATGCTTATGAAACATATTAATGAAACAGAACATGGTGAAACAAAAAAATTAAAAAAAGAATAAGTTATTGATATTAAATAAAAAATTATTAAAATAAAGTGTATTGTGTTTTATATAAAACAAAAGTGTATCATAATACAACAAAAAACATAAAAAGAGATCATATTTCAGATAATCTGAATGAACCGATAGAAAGCATATCGATTATTTATTTGTAAATAAGGAGGGATTTTGATGATGACACTGGAAGATATTAAAAAAAATAATGAATTGAAAAATGAAATTGACTGGGACATGACACCAACGGAAGCTGTAACACTATATCTTGAGTGGGGGAATAACTGGGCACGTGGCGGTAATTATGTTATCCGCTCAAAGGATGATGTTTCTCACTACTTTACTGTTAATACCTGGGGTGAAAAACCGGTTGTTTACCTGATCAGAAGAAATTCTGATGAGGCGGTGGAACTGGCGGAATTTGAAATGCCGGATGATATTAAAGAAAAATTTCTGGATTCCATCGGCCACAACAAGGGCGTTTACTCTATTGAAGGTGACGTGAGGAACTGGCTCGAAAAAGAAATCAACTGTTGAACATAAACCCCGGATCGTGGCGATGTTGTAAACACGATCCGGGTTATCGTTTCCGATAAAGAGCCCGTCACGGCAGCACTGCTTTTAAAAAAACGGTAACGGTAACGGTAACTTTACTCTCCCTTACGATTATAAGCGCCCAAAATTAAGCCCAGTACAATCGACAATAATGCAGCAATTCCGATCTGGAAAGGTTTAGGCAGCATGAACGTAATTGTATGGGCCGGTATCCAGAACCATACAAGTGAAAGCAGGGCTTTATCAATCCGTTCCCAGTTTTTTGCTCCGGCAATGGTATTTTCCAGAAACCGGTGCATGACCACCAAAAAGGGACCAAACAGAAGATTCATTGAAACAGAGACTGAAAATGCATATCCGGCTGTGTTCATGTCCGGAAGTAAATTATGTACAACCAGGCTGTCGATGAATCCATGAAAACCCACAAAGGCATATTTGACAAATATGGAAAGCAGCGCCCATTCTGTCATCTTCAGCATCAACACCTTTACACCAAATGGCAGAAAAAATTTCTTTTTAATTATCCACTTGGAAATTATATCACCGAGTGTACCCAGAATGGCAAACTGGATCATTGCCGTGATAATCGGGTTTGTTTCTACTATTTCAATGTACCAATTCATATATATATCAACTGCCTTTTTCTCATACAATCAATTTTAAATAATTCTAATCGGGATTAAGTCTAAGGAAGGCCGTTCATAATTTCCGGATGTTTATTGATATAGCGGTATAATGTGGCTCTGCCGATACCCATCAGCTTAGCCGCCTTGGCCTTGTTGCCGCCCGCTTTTTTCAGCGCCGCTTCTATGGCATTGATATCCATTGAGGCGGAAGGGCCGCGTTTGGGTCTGATGGCCGGCTGTTCCCTGAACTCCAGAGGCAGATCATCCGGTACAATTATTTTTCCGGTGCTTTTTACGATGGCATATTGTATTGCATTCTGAAGCTCACGGACATTACCCGGCCATTGGTAGTTTACGAGTAAGGACATGGCTTCATCGGACATCATAAGCTTTTTTTCATCGTTGCTTTCAGCAGCCTGATGCAGAAAATGGGTTATCAAAACAGGAATATCCATTTTTCTTTTACGCAGGGGCGGCAGCATGATGGGAATAACATTTAACCGATAAAAAAGATCTTCACGAAAAGTACCGCGTTGGACCTCTTTTTTCAGATCCTTGTTGGTTGCACTGATAATACGGGTATCTGATTTTATTGTTTTTTCTCCTCCCACGCGTTCAAAGGTGCTTTCCTGCAAAAATCTCAATAGTTTGACCTGCATGGGTTTGGACAGTTCTGCAACTTCATCAAGGAATACGGTTCCGCCACCGGCCAGTTCAAAACGGCCTTTCCTGTCTCTTATTGCACCGGAAAAGGCGCCTTTAACATGCCCGAAAAGTTCACTTTCAATCAACCCTTCGGGCAGGGCACCGCAATTTATGGGAACAAAAGGTGCATTTCTGCGGCGACTTTCATTATGAATAGCAGCAGCCACCAGCTCCTTTCCGGTTCCGGTTTCTCCATAAATATGAACAGGATAATCATATTCGGAAACATTTCTGATCTGCTTGAACACCTGGATCATCTTGTTGTCCTGACCGATAATATTGGAATATCCGGTCACTTTCCGGTGTATCAGCCTGAGATCTAATATTTCGGTTATATCCTTGAATGATGCCAGCACACCGAAAGTTTCACCATTCTCATCATCAATAGGGGTAACCGACATTTCAATATGGCTCTGTTTGCCGCTTTTGGTGGTAATGATAACTTCATACTCTTTGTTGCCGTGAATATCCGGGCTTTTTCCGCAAAAAGAACATGAGTCTCCGCAGAAAGGACCGCCCATGGCAATATGACAGTCTTTCCCGACAACGTCACTACGGTTGTATCCGGTAATCTTTTCAGCCATTTTATTGAAATAAAAAATATTTCTATTCAGATCATGGGCGATAATGCCGTCTTTAAGATTATCCAGAATGCGTTCAAGATTGTTCCGGCTTGCAAATATTTTATTTAGGGAAATGGTGCTCATAGAACGTTTAGATAGAATATTTGGTGGATATTGTCAAAGGATATCACTATTTTAAAAATCCTTCTTAAAAAAATCATCAATACTCATTTCATTCCTTATACCCAGCCGGGTCAGTGCAAAATCGAACTTAACCGGATCTAAAGGCGAAAACTTTTGATACCCCGACGTGATTTCAATTGCTGTTTTCATATCGGCCTGTTTCCGAATGGTAAGTCCAAACACCAGGCCGATTTTGTGCATGTGTGTATCCAGAGGGATAATCAGTTTTGATTTGGGAATTCCTTTCCATCCGCCCGGATCGACACTGTCTTTTCTGAGCATCCATCTCAAATAGAGGTTCATTCGCTTGCAGGCACTTCCCTTTTCAGGCATGGCAACAAGATGCCCCGCTTTATTTACTTCACCGGTTAACCGGTTACAGAAAAATGAAAGCGCCGGCAGAACGGTTTCATCTTTTTTTGAGTAACCGGCAAGCAGACACTCATTTAAGGATCCGAATTTTGCGATTGTCTTTTTAGTTTCAAAAAGTAAAGCCGCAAGATGATCACCGGATGCAAACCGGTGTCTGAAACCTTTGAAAGTCTTTTTCAGAGAACGCAATGTAGATTTATTTATGAATTGACGGGGAGAAGATCCCATTACATCAAGAACCAAAGAGACGCTTTTTAGAATCTGTGCAACCCGACCATAAGCCAGTGAAGATGCAACCAGTCCGACAATTTCAATATCGCGAATGTCTGTATAGTTATAAAGAAATTCAAGTGGATCAGGATGGACATACTTCCGTTTATTATATGATATGTAAAAGCTGTTCAGCCTTTTTTTTAATTGTTCATCATCATAAATCATATATGGAAAAGTATTAGGTATTTAAAAAATAATCAATATGAGATAAATAACGAATGAGGGAAACCAGGCTCAAGGCCACCTCTTAATTCTTATATCTTTTATATAGCGAAAATATTCATTCTCCGGAGGAAAAAATGCCGAAACATAAAGTGACAATTTTTAAACCTTATAACTTTTCAGAAGGCGAAAAAATACGAATTGATGGTGGATCACGCGGTGGAGATTGGGAAGTTGTGGGTATCAGTGATCGAAAAGTAAAGTTACGGTGCCCGATTTCAAATCGGGAATTTGAATGGAACAGGTTTTGTTACCAGGCGGAAATATTGGATGATGGAGAATGGCCCATGAAAGATTGATTTTGAATTTATGGAAAAAATGGAAAAGTAACCGCGAATAAAGAGAAGAACCGTAATACGTTAACAACAAAAAGTTGGTGAAGGAAGTCAATGAAAATTCGCTGTACACAAAAAATGCTCTCGGAATTAAAGGAAAAACCGGTCCTCGAATACGATTCAACAGATCCTTTCTGGAGCTGGCATGCCAATATGTTTTATATTGAGAGACACAAATGTGTATTGATAACAAATGACATAACATTATTCACGCTTTTCATCCCTGCTCTCAAAAAGCCGGATTTTCAGAATTTTAAATTAATATTCGGGCAGCAGTTATTTAAAAATTTACTGCATGAAAAAATACCCCAGAACCGGATTGAAATAGTCCTGTCCGGATGTGAGAAAATACAATACCGGAAAACAAATAATAGAAGTGTTCTCGGTTCAATGAATAATCAAAGGGCCTATCTTGAAGCCGTTATACAAAATGAGGGCGGTCTGGAAAGAACCGATATTTTTAAACTGAACCACAAACTGAACAGGTATATTTTAAGTCCGATTGGTTACAATCGCCCTGTTGAGATGTTTATCGAACAATTAAATTTTATTGGATAACGGCAACCGCAGAGTATTATCTGAAGGTAAACCATTCGATTGGTTTTCGTGAAAAGTAATTACATAGCGCATTATGATGAAATGGTGAAATAAAGAGATGAAGGATATTTTATGTTAAAACTCAGTGAACAGGAAAAGCAGGAAGTTGTCCGGTTTCTGGAGTCGGACAGGGAACTGCCGGAGAAGTACCGTTTTCTGCTGTTTGAAGATAAACGGGAAGTGGAGCTGGTCTGGAACGGTAAGACCAATGAAATTTGTAATATTGTGCTGCCGTTTCAGGTAATCGAGCAGGTGGATGAACCACGCGCGGAAACACCTGAGGATACCGATCCGCAATTGTCACTATTTGATGAGCGGGGACGACAGCTCAAGGGTTGGACGAACAAGCTGATCTGGGGCGATAACAAGCTGATTTTGGCATCACTCAAAAACGGGCCGATGCGGGAAGAGATTGAAAAGCAGGGCGGTTTGAAATTGATCTATATTGATCCGCCCTTTGATGTGGGTGCAGATTTTTCCATGGATATCCAGATTGGCGGGGATACTTTTACTAAAAAGCCGAATATTCTTGAAGAGATTGCCTATCGTGATACCTGGGGAAAGGGTGCGGATTCCTTTATTTCCATGATTTATGAACGGCTGGTTTTGATGCGGGACTTGCTGGCTGATGATGGAAGTATTTATGTGCATATGGGGCCAATAGTAAATCACTTAGTTCGTTCAGTTCTTGATGAAGTTTTTGGTTCATCTTGTTTTCGTAATGAAATAGTATGGCGTCGAGCATTTGGGCACAGTGATTCCGGAAGATATGGGATGATTCATGATTCCCTATTCTTTTACGGAAAAGCCTTTAACCCTATCTGGAATTTTCCATTACAGCCTGCTGATCCAGGATATATTGATACTTTTTTTGATCAATATGATCCTGTGCGTAAAGAAAGATATCAAAGACTCAGTTTATCCGCCGGAGGTCTTTCTGGAGGAGGATACAGATATGAATATAAAGGCGTTGATACGCTTTGGCGTTGTCCCGTAGAAACACTGAAGAAGCATGATAAGGCTGGCCGTTTACACTGGCCCCAAAAAAAAGGGGGAGTTCCGAGGCTTAAAAAATATGAAAGTGAGCACGAGGGTGTTCCTGTTCAGGATATTTGGACGGACATAAGTAAAATACACAACCAATCAGCCGAATTGACTGGCTACTCAACCCAAAAACCCGAAGCCCTTCTCGAACGCATCATCAAAGCATCTACCAATGAGGGCGATCTCATTGCCGACTTCTTTTGCGGTTCCGGCACCACTGCTGCTGTAGCGGAAAAACTGAATCGCAAGTGGATCTGTACGGACCTCGGCAAGTTTGCCATTCACACCACCCGAAAGCGGATGATCGGTGTGCAGCGACAGATCAAGGAGGATGGAAAAGATTATCGTGCTTTTGAAATTCTTAATCTCGGGAAATATGAACGACAGCATTTTGTGGGTATTAATCCCAACCTGCGTGAAGAGGAACAGCAGGAGCAGTTAAAACTGAAGGAAGCTGCTTTTCTTGATTTGATTCTTAAGGCGTACCGGGCTGAGAAAACAGACCAGTTTGCGGCATTTCATGGAAAACGGTCAGGTCGTTTGGTGGCGATCGGGCCGGTCAATATGCCGGTGACGCGGCTGTTTGTGGAAGAGATTATCCTGGAGTGTCGTAAAAAGCATATTACCAAAGTGGATATTCTCGGCTTTGAATTTGAAATGGGCCTGTTTCCCAATGTGCTGGATGAGGCACGGGGTAAAGGTATTGATATCGCGCCGAAATATATTCCGGCGGAAGTTTTTGACAAGCGGGCGGTGGAGAAAAATCAGGTGGTGTTCCATGATGTTTCCTATATCGAAGTGAAACCTGTTGTGATCGAAGGCAAGGGAAAAGGTAAAAAGAAAAAGCCCTCCTCCATAGCTGTGGAACTGACGGATTTTTCAGTATTCTATTCACAGGATTCCATTTCCAATGCCGAGGCTGCCCTGAGCAAGAAAAAAACCGGCAGCAAAATAGTGGTGGAAAAGGGTAATATTGTTAAGTTGGTCAAGGATAAAAAGGGAATTATCCGGCGTGAGATACTGACAGAGCACTGGACGGACTGGATCGATTACTGGTCGGTGGATTTTGATTTTGAAAGCAAACGGGAGATTATCCGGGTTCAGAATCCAGAAACAGATGAGGTGGAAGAGCAGTGGACCGGAGAATATATTTTTGAAAATGAATGGCAGAGCTTTCGTACAAAAAAAGACCGCTCACTGGAATTAAAAAGCATCCCCCATGAATGTACCCCCGGCAGACGCAAGATTGCGGTCAAGGTGGTGGATATTTTTGGTAATGATACCATGACGATTGTGGAGGTGAGTGTGTGAATAAAAAAGTCGTAAAAACTATATCCGTTCTGGAAAATGATATTCGTGTTGTTCCTGTTGATACAGAAGATTACATCTCGCTGACAGATATGCTGAAGGCAAAGGATGGAGACTTTTTTATCTCTGACTGGCTGCGGAACCGCAACACGGTGGAGTTCTTGGGAATCTGGGAGTCCGTGCATAACCCCGATTTTAATTATGGCGAATTCGCCATAATTAAAAGTCAGGCTGGTTTGAACAGTTACAAGATTAGCGTCAAGGAATGGGTCGAAAAAACAAAGGCAATCGGCTTGACAGCAAAAGCAGGCAGATATGGCGGGACATTTGCCCATAAAGACCTTGCATTTGAGTTTGGCATGTGGATCAGTCCAAAATTCAAGATTTATCTGATCAAAGAGTTTCAAAGGCTCAAAGAGGCTGAACAGGCACAACTTGGCTGGGATATTAAACGCAACCTTGCCAAAATTAATTACCGGATTCACACAGATGCGATCAAAAACAACCTGATTCCGCCGGAACTGACGGGACAGCAGGTCAATCTGGTTTATGCCAGTGAGGCGGATGTATTGAATATGGCGCTTTTCGGCATAACGGCCAAAGAATGGCGCGGAGCCAACCCTGGTGAAAAAGGAAATGTTCGTGATCAGGCCAATGCCTCCCAACTGGTTTGCCTGGCCAACATGGAAAATTTGAATGCACTTTTTATTAAAGAGGGTCTGAGCCAGGCCGAACGTCTGACAAAGTTAAACCGGATTGCCATTGAACAGATGAAATTGCTGACAGATGAAAGCCGTGTCAAACTACTGGATGGAGGTAAATAATGGCGCTGCATAAGGACTTCCCGGATTCTCCACATGCAATTCTTGACCCCGGCATCCGATGGTTTCCTGCGGACGAGGCTTTGCGTGATACAAGTATGGAGAAACTGATGCCGCCGCTGGTGGCAAACCTCCGGCGTAAGGTAAAAGAGTTTCGCGACAGCGGGTATGCAGGGGTAACCGGTACGAGCAAAAGCCTGCTGAACTGGTGGTTTAAGGAACCTCATTTGATACCGAAAGCAGACGGCAGTACGGAACACTTTGAATACTATTTTGCCCAGCGTGAGGCGCTGGAGACGATTGTTTATCTTTATGATGTAGTGGGCGCGAAGGATAAATTTGACTTGATGCGGTTTGATTCAGGAGGTTCAGTGTCAGCCGGCATGTTTGACGAAACCTGGCGGCGGTATGTAATCAAGATGGCCACGGGCAGCGGTAAAACCAAGGTTATGAGTCTGGCGCTGGCCTGGAGCTTTTTTCACAAACTGTATGAGCCGGAATCGGAACTGTCCCGCAACTTTTTACTGATTACACCGAACATTATTGTGCTTGATCGAATCTATAAAGATTTTCAGGGGCTGCGGATATTTTTTGAAGATCCCGTGCTGCCGGATAACGGCTATGACGGGCGCAACTGGAGAGACGAGTTCCAGCTGACGCTGCATGTTCAGGATGAGGTTCGGGTGGTGTGCCCGACAGGAAATATTTTTCTGACGAATATTCATCGCATTTATTCAGGAGAAGATATTCCGCCGTCTCCTGATGATGAAAATACAATGGATTATTTCCTGGGTAAGCGACCGACGGGCGCGACGACGGATTCCAAGGTGGATCTGGGCTCAATTGTAAGAGATATTAGTGAACTGATGGTGCTTAACGATGAAGCACACCATATTCATGATGCTCGGCTTGCATGGTTCAAGTCGATTGAGGATATTCACAACCGGCTCTTGCAGAAAGGCGGTCACTTGAGCTTACAGCTAGATGTGACGGCAACACCAAAACATAATAACGGGGCGATTTTTGTGCAGACAGTAGCGGATTATCCGCTGGTGGAAGCGATTTCACAAAATGTGGTGAAACATCCGGTATTGCCTGATGCCGCAAGCAGAGAAAAGTTGACGGAACAGACAAGTTCAAAGTTTACAGAAAAGTACGCGGATTATATTGACCTGGGTGTTATCGAATGGCGCAAGGCATATGAGGAACATCAGAAACTGGGCAAGAAGGCAATTTTGTTTGTAATGACGGATGATACCCGAAATTGTGATGATGTGGCGGAATATCTGGAAAATCGCTACCCGGATCTGAAAGGTGGTGTGCTGACGATTCACACCAAGAATAATGGTGAGATTTCCGAAGCGACTTCGGGCAAGAAAAAGGAAGAACTGGAGCAATTACGTAAACAGGCAAATAAAATTGATGAAGAGACCAGCCCCTGGAAAGCCATTGTATCGGTGATTATGCTGAAAGAGGGATGGGACGTGCGAAATGTGACAACCATTGTCGGCTTACGAGCATATACGGCCCAAAGTAATATTTTACCGGAACAGACGTTGGGGCGTGGACTGCGCAAGATGTATCCGGGCGGTACGGAAGAGTATGTTAGTGTGGTCGGCACTGATGCATTTATGGATTTTGTTGAGTCCATACAGGCTGAGGGGGTTGAGCTTGAACGAAAGGCAATGGGTGAAGGCACCGGTCCGAAAACGCCGTTGGTAGTTGAAGTAGACAACGAAAATACGGACAAGGATATCGATGCACTTGATATTGAAATACCCGTTTTGACACCTCGAGTTTACCGGGCGTACAAAAATCTTGCCGATCTTGATACCGGTAAGGTGGCTTATAAAACAGTAGATTATCAGCAGTTTACAGAAGAAGAACAGCGTGAAATTGTGTTTAAGGATATTACCACTGGAGAAGTGGATCATACTACGGTACTGGACAGCGCCGGTATTGCTGATTACCGGAGTGTGATCGGGTATTTTGCCCAAACGGTTATGAAGGAGTTGCGGCTGGTTAGCGGCTATGATGTGCTGTATGGCAAAATCAAAGTTTTTGTACAAAATGATCTGTTTGGGAAAGCCGTTGAACTGGAGTCTCTAAATACTTTGCGCAATCTGTCTGAACTGATTGCCACCAAATCGATAATTGAAACATTCAAACAGGCGATCAACGAACTTACCATTCGTGATAAAGGGGATGCCGAGATTCGGGATACGATCAAGCTGCGCCGGACCCGGCCATTTGTGGTCAAGGATCAGGGCTATATGATGCCCAGAAAATCCGTATTTAATCGAATCATCGGGGACAGCTATTTTGAACTGGAGTTTGCCGGTTTTCTGGAACAGTGTCATGATGTTGTTTCATATGCCAAAAACTACCTGGCAGTCCATTTCAAGCTTGATTATGTCAATGCAGATGGCGATATTTCAAATTACTATCCTGATTTTCTGGTGAAACTGTCAGGCGGCAAAATTGTTGTTGTGGAAACAAAAGGTTTGTCGGATCTTGATGTGTCGCCCAAAATATCTCGTTTGAAACAGTGGTGTGAGGATATTAATACTGTGCAGTCAGAAATCGAATATGACTTTGTTTTTGTAGATGATGATGGTTTTAAGAAGTATAAACCGAAAAATTTTAATGAGTTAATGGAAGTGTTCAGGGAGTATAAACAGACCGATATAAAAAAATAGCTCAAACTATTAATTTTTATACGGGGTGCAAATATATAGTGTTTTTTCAGACAGAGCTAAGTAAATGACCACAGAGGATTGTTTTTTTATGACCAGGCCAATCGAATCACAAAAACGAGTCCAGACCCGTGGAGAGGAAATTGCGAACAGTATTAGCCACGGTGTAGGTTTTCTGGCGGCCGCCACCACCTCACCGATTCTTGTCATCTCTGCGGTACAGCATAACAATGCTGCCGGCATTGTGGGCGCAAGCATCTTTGCTTTTACAATGGTGCTGCTATATATCACATCCACACTTTATCACACACTGGCAAGAAATAAGGCAAAACGGGTATTCCAGATTCTTGACCACGGCGCCATCTTCCTGCTGATTGCGGGCACATATACGCCATTTACGCTTGGCGTTCTTCGAGGTGCCTGGGGCTGGACCCTGTTTGGGCTGGTTTGGGGTATGGCTGTTATGGGTATTGTCCTCAAGTCTGTCGGGGGCGTAAGATGCCAAAAACTCTCAACATTTCTGTATCTTGCCATGGGCTGGCTCATTGTAATTGCCGTAAAGCCGCTGTGGCTCAATATGCCGGCGCGGGGTCTGTTTTGGCTGATAGCAGGAGGCGCTGCTTACACAGCAGGGGTAGTCTTTTTTGCCGCTCCGCGGATTCGGTATGCACACTTTGTCTGGCACCTGTTTGTTATAGCGGGTACAGCATGTCACTTCATCGCTGTATTGAGATATGCAACCTGAAAAGTCACAAATGAAACGAAGTGAAATGGTCCAAAAGTACCTTCAGATTCTTGGTCTTAACGATCGCCAACCGGACTTCAAGTTTCTTAATGATATTATTGAGCGGCACGTTGCCACTTTTGCATTCAGCAGTGTTGGGTGCCGGCTCGGTGAAAATTTGCCGTTGGATTTTGAGGCACTGTTTCAGCGAATAGTTGTTAACAGACGTGGCGGATATTGTTTTGAACAAAACGGCTTACTCTTCGGGATATTGGAAGATCTAAACTTTTCGCCGGAACTTTACCTGGCGCGTGTGATTTATAACCAGGATATCCACCCTGGTTTAACTCATAGAATTTCTGTTGTTACATATGAGGGGCAGAAATATTTACTTGATGCCGGTTTCGGGTCCGATGGGCCCAGGATTCCTGTCAGCATGTCGGGATCTGAATCGAATGATGGTGATAAGGTTTTCCGCATTGAGGAATGCAGCGCTGGTGAGTTTCATCTGCAGGTATTCAGGGACGGTGATTTTTTTTCTCTATATCGGTTTGAACTTTCTCAATACGGTGAAGCCGATTGTGAGCTGGGACATTTTTATTCACACCGTCATCCTGAAGCGATTTTTGTTAATCACCTGGTGGTATCGTTAAATCAGGCTCAAGAGACCCGATCATTGTATGATTTGGAATATCGGGTGATCACAACGTCCGGAACGCAGAAAAAAAAGATCAGAGATTGTGAACAGTTAAGGCGAATACTGGTCGATGAGCTTGGTGTTCTGGTTACTGAGGCGGAAGGGCGTCGATTGTATAAAGATCTATCTGCTCAGTTATAATTTGTTCGGAACAAAACCGATTATTATGCATAATCATGACCGACATTATTATAGGGACTCTTAATAACGGCATGACAGCTGAATACTTTTCAGCGTATGAGAGGGATATTAGAGAAGCAGCTTATGTCAAAGATATTTCTAAGTTTTTGAAAATACAATAAATATGATTTTGGTTGAAATTTTATCGGATACGTGTAAACGTCATTTCGGTTTTTCATTTCAGAATACAGATGGTATCATCAATTTGAGGTTTACACATGGCTTTACCTGATAAACAGGACCTTTCAAAATCCGATCGCTGGAAAATCCTGATAATCGTTATCATATCCATTTCCATTGTCGGTCTTTCTCTCGGACTTACATCGCCCCTCATATCCCTGGTTCTTGAAGCCAGGGGGGTCAGCAGCAGTTTAATCGGGCTTGTGGCATCCATGACCGCTTTTGGAATTATTGTCATTTCGCCTATTATTCCCAGGATTATTACCTTTGCAGGGTCCACTTCCACGCTTTATTCCGCCATTTTCACAGGCGGTACCAGTATTCTTCTTCTGCCTTTTATGGAAAGCATCTATGCCTGGCTGTTTTTAAGACTTGTATTAGGTTGTGCAAACGGAATTCTTTTTGCGACCAGTGAAACCTTGATTAATCATATCGCATTTGAAAAGAACAGGGGAAAGCTGATCTCACTTTATTCCGTGGTGCTTTCGCTATGCTTTGCCGGTGGCCCGGTCCTTATCTATTTTCTGGGTACAAAGGGCCCGCTTCCGTTTGTTGTCGCGGCATTAATTTTATATGCCGGTGCTATTCCGCTGTTTTTTACCAGGGTCCGGATTCCCCGGCTGGAAGGTAAATCCGGCTTTAATGTGTTTTTGTTTTTGAAAATGGCACCCCTGCTTTGTTATGCCGTTATGATTCATGCGTTTATGGACATTTCGTCCATCTCATTATTGCCGATATTTGGTGTTCGTCATGGATATACCGATTCCACGGCTGCCATGATGGTAACCGTGCTTGTTGCAGGAGGCACCGTTCTTCAGATCCCTTTGGGATGGCTTGCCGACAATATGAAAAGATACACGCTTTTACTTATTTGCGGTATCGCATTTTTTGTCTGTGCGGCTTCTTTGTCCTTTGTCATTTCTATACCCATTCTTCTGTGGCCCGTTCTGGTTCTTCTTGGTGGCGCAGTGGGTGGAATTTATATTGTGACCATAACACTGATTGGCCAGAAGTTTAAAGGTGCGGAATTAATAACGGCTAATGCTACCCTTGGATTTGTATGGGGCATTGGCAGTCTTTTAGGTCCTCTGGCCACAGGGTTCAGCATGCAGCTTTTAAATCCGGATGGATTTACGGTTACACTGACACTGGCTTCAATGCTGTTTCTTGCTTTGTTTACCATAAAAAACAAAGAGTTTTGAAGTTTGTAATATATGATCATTTGAGATACGTAACCATGATCAGGGTTTTTTATCTGACGGTTATGTCTGACTGAAATCAGGAATCTGAAATGGAAATATCTCCCGTAACTGAAAAAGATATTCATGAATTAGCCGTTTTATATCAGCAGCTTATCTCCAATGAAATTTCAATTCCGAAAATGAAAAAAAATCTTGAGGAGAACAAAGATAATTCAAACCATCTTGTTTTAGCCGCAAGAGAAAACGGGAAAGTCATTGGAACGCTATTAGCCGTAACATGTGATATGCTCTTTGGCCAGTGTAAATCATTCATGGTTATTGAAGATGTGGTAGTTGACGAAGATCACCGGCGATCAGGAGTAGGCGCAGCACTTATGCACTATATTGAAACGTATGCAAAGGACAATAACTGCTCTTACATAATGCTTATTACCGATATCGATCGAATCGGATCTCAGAATTTTTACAGATCGCTCGGTTACAAGACGGATGAGTACTGTGCTTTCAAGAAAGAACTGTAAATATCTGACACGTTACCAATGCTGATGCTTTAAATCTCCGTTAAACGATATGGGAGTTGAACAGATGATTACAATAAAACCAATGTACTTTTTAATATCCGGACTGATGGTTTTCGCAATGTTGATTTTATCCTGTGCGCCGTCCGGCAAGAGGCCAGTTGGTATGGCCGGGGGCAAGCTGGCGCCCTGCCCTGAAAGCCCGAATTGTGTATCGAGCGAAGGTTCTTCAGGGTCGAATCAAATTGAACCTCTTACCTTCACGGGCAGATCCGAAACCGCATGGATACGTCTGGAGCGGATAGTACTGGGAATGGGCGGAACTATCGAGCGAAAAGAGAACGACTATATGGGTATAACCTTTAAAACAACGCTATTCAGATTCGTGGACGATATGGAGCTCAGGATGGATGCCGCCAATCAACTGATTCATATCCGTTCTGCCTCCCGTGTTGGATATTGGGACTTTGGGGCCAACCGAAGACGAGTTGAAGCGTTACGGCATAAGTTTCGGAAAGAACAAGATCAATCAGCCGGCATAAGCTTAGATGATGTCTGAGCCGGCCGTTCTTTTTTCGCAACACCCAGAGATTACTAAAGGAAATCAGATAGTAAATAAAGGCGTCTGAAGGGAGTACCCTGATATGTGATATCAGCTCTTTAAAAAGGTCCATCTGCTAACGCTTTTATATTATGGAATAGTAATAATATTGAACGATCTTAATGACAGCAAACTGTTGGATGCAAACCGGAACTTTTATGAACCTCTCTGGCGTGATTGCCGGCTGGTTGAGCCGCAGCATTTTAACACCTGGCCATTAGTCAGTCCGATGCTGGCTAAAGCTCGTAACCGTTTGGAAGTAGCTCCCGGATTGCGGCCACGATTGCCTATTGCCGGTACCCAATTTGTCGACATCAGTATGCAGGCTTTGACAAAGCTGGCTTCACATGGCGGCATTCCCACGCTTGCCCCCATTAACAGTTTGCCCTTTGCCGATCATACGTTCGATCTTTTGTGTGCCCTTGATATCATCGAACATGTGGATGATGATGATAGGGCGATGGCGGAAATAGCCAGGGTTACGACAAAGGGCGCGACCCTGTTACTGTCAACACCGCTGCATCCCGATATGTGGACATATTTTGATGATTTCGTCGGTCATCGACGTCGTTATGAACCACAGCAGATCCGGACACTGTTGCTCCGACATGGTTTTACGATTAAGCTCAGTGCTGTTTTTGGCATGAAACCCCGCCCTTCGATTTTTCTGGATTTTGGCCTGTGGTTTCTGAAACATCGACGAGCGCGCGCCATGTGGTGGTATAACCGGGTTATGCCTTTTACGGTACGTCGTCAGAAACCTCTCCATCTGCATGAAGGGCTGATAAATACGGATGCGGTTGGTGAGATTCTGCTGGTTTGCAAGCAGGTCGATACTGCTTACAGACATTGATCTTTTCAGGTCAAAGATATAAAAGGGTCTGAAAGTATATCTTACAGGTCCGTTATACATAAAGGAGAATAAAATGAAAGAAAAGACTAAGGTAAGCGCTTTCATCCTGGGGATATTTTTATTTTCGGGGCTTTCAGTTCTGGGGTATTTGTTAGGTAACGCTGCGATTGAATATAAACAGTATGAAAGGAGTGTGACTGTAAAAGGACTGTCTGAACGAGAGTACAAAGCCGATATCGTTATATGGCCTATTCAATTCACAGCAGCCGGTAATGATTTGGAAAGCCTGTATAATTCAATCGAAGAGAGCACTTCAAAAATCAAGGAATTTCTTGAAAAAAACGGTATTAAGTCAAATGAAATAACATTGTCCTCCCCTGCAATTACGGATAAATCCGCACAGCAGTATGGAAATAATACAAAGCCTGAATTTCGCTATACTGCGCTTCAGGTTGTTACTGTGTATTCAAATAATATTGATGCGGCACAATCCGTTATGGGGTCATTGTCTGAGCTCGGTAAAAAAGGCATTGTCTTTACCGGTGGTAATTATCAAACTCAAACGGAGTATATTTTCAACAGGCTGAATGAAGTTAAACCTGAAATGATCGAAGAAGCGACAAGAAAAGCCAGGGAAGTTGCAGAAAAATTTGCGACAGATTCACAAAGTAAGCTTGGTAAAATAAAAAAAGCGTATCAAGGCCAGTTCAGCATAACTGCCAGAGACAAAAATAACCCGCATATTAAAAAGATTCGTGTCGTCTCTACTGTGGAGTACTACCTATCGGATTAACAGCATAATTAAGAACAGTACAAAATATTAAAATGGAAAAATCATTCAGCAGAGCGGGAAAAAATCATGTCAAACAAGATAAGAAATGAGTTGAATGATCAAAAGATCAATCAGGATAATACGACGCTTTTGCTGAAATATGGGAAACAGTATAATTTCAAAGAGATACTGTCTTTTATAGGCCTCAGGGTAATTGAAGGGGTCGAAGTGGTAACAGGGGATGGCTACGGAAGAACATTTAGAACAGAGAACACAAAAGGCTTCTTTACGGTTACAAACCGCCCGGAACAATCTGCTTTGGAATTAAGGATCGGTTGCAGCGATATAAAATTTT
The DNA here is from genome assembly GCA_021737275.1 of Desulfobacterales bacterium. Taxonomy (GTDB): domain Bacteria; phylum Desulfobacterota; class Desulfobacteria; order Desulfobacterales; family JAIPEE01; genus JAIPEE01. The sequence goes on along the minus strand of JAIPEE010000018.1, from coordinate 30,323 downwards.
ATAAGAAAATTTATAATAAAGTCCGTAAGATGTTTGACCTTGATACAGACTTTACAGGTATAAATGAAAGATTTTCAAAAGACCGGCTTCTTTCAAAAGGTATGGTAAACGGCCATGTACCGCATTTGCCAATTGTTTTTGACACATTTGAATTTGTAGTCAGAGCCGTACTTGGGCAGCAAATTACCGTGAAGGCCGCAACCACCCTGGCGACAAGAATTGCTGCAAAAGCTGCACTGAAAAGTGATAAAAATTTTCCTGAAGGATTGGCGCTTTTTTTCCCAAACCCTTCAGAGCTTCTGGCATTAGATCTTGAAGGCCTGGGAATAACCAAAACAAGGCAAGCAACATTAAGGGTTGTTGCCCGGGCTATTTTGAACAGTGATATAAAGCTGACGGCTAAACAGACTTTTGATAAATTTTATAAAGATTTTTCTGCGCTTAAAGGTATTGGTGACTGGACGGTTAACTATGTTGCAATGAGGGGTCTGGGTATGATGGACAGTTTTCCTGCCGGTGATTTAGGTGTTGTTAAAGCGCTGTCAAAAGACGGCCAAAAAATATCCGGAAAAGAGATAATAAAAATTGCCGAAAAATGGCGACCCTACAGGGCTTATGCGGCTTTATGTCTATGGAATTTATAGGGGGATATCATGAGTATTACACTCGCTTTTGACGTTTATGGAACATTAATTGATACGCACGGTGTTGTTACAAAATTACAGACGTTCATGGGAGACAAGGCTTTTGCTTTTTCTCAAACCTGGCGGGAGAAACAGCTGGAGTATTCCTTTCGCCGGGGTTTGATGCAAAATTATGAAAATTTTGCCGTATGTACGCGTAATGCACTTGACTATACCTGTAGTTACTTCAAGATATTATTCTCAGCAGAACAAAAAAACGAACTTCTGGACACTTACCGCACACTTCCTGCATTCAATGATGTCAAAGAGGGATTGGCCCGGTTTAAAAATGATAATTTCAGAATATTTGCATTTTCCAACGGCAGTGCAGAAGCTGTTGATATGCTGCTTTCAACAGCAGGCATAAAAGAATTTTTTCTCGGGGTTGTCAGTACGGACACTATCAAATCATTTAAACCGAATCCTGCTGTATACTGCCATTTTTTAAGAACATCCGGGGCATCCGGAAACAGCGCGTGGATGATTTCAAGTAATCCATTTGATGTTATCGGTGCAATTTCATCAGGTATGCGGGCTGCATGGGTAAAGAGATCTGAAGGTGCGGTCTTTGACCCATGGGGGATAGAACCCACATTAACGGTAAGCAGTCTTGATAAACTTAATGATGCAATTAGTCGCTATTGACCCTTAGTAAAGAAATGGCATACTACCCAGTGTTGCAGTGATATATTGTATCCTTTGCCGGCACTATACATACATATATGAACAGTATTATTGAAAATATTGTTTAAGGAGATAGAAATATTGAATAACATTGTTTCATTACAAGAGCTGAAAATTCGGTGGGAGAGATGCAGGAATTTGATGGGCCGATTTTCTCCCCAGGCTGAAGGTTTATTGATATTTTCCCGTTTAAATATTTATTACTTTACCGGATCATTTGCCAGCGGCGTTTTATGGCTGCCTGTTGAGGGTGATCCTGTTTTGCTCTGCAAACGCGGTGTTGAACGGGCAAAACTGGAATCTCCCATAGACCATATTTATCCGTTTCGCTCTTATAAGGATATCGAAGTCATTTTAAAAGATCTTGGATATACCATTTCCTGTACAATCGGTGCCGAGATGAATGGCCTTACATGGGCGCTTTCAAACAGCCTTACCGGATATATGGCGGACTGTTCGTTCATTCCTGCGGATATAATCATCCGTATGTGCCGGGCAAAAAAAACAAAACTGGAACTTGAAATACTCAGGGAGGCCGGTGCCAGACATAATAAATGTTTGACGGAGCTGCTCCCGGTATTTATCCGGGAGGGCATGAGTGAACTGGAAATCGGTCACAAGGTTTCAGAAGTATTCTTTTCCGAAGGCCATCTTGGAATGTTGAGGATGGAAAACTATGGAGAGGAAGTTTACCTGGGACATATCTCGGTCGGAGACAGTGGTAATTATCCCAGTGTTTTTAACGGCCCTTTGGGGCTTCGTGGTGTGCATCCGGCTGTTCCGTTTATCGGTTCTGAAGATGTCATATGGACAGCAGGAACGCCGCTTACTATTGATAATGGGTTTACATATGCCGGTTACATGTCGGACAAGACACAGGTTTACTGGCTCGGCAATAAAAAAAATATTCCAGCTAAGGCGCTGAAAGCGCAAGCCTTTTGTACAGATCTTCAGAACCGTATTGCAGAGCGTCTGAAGCCGGGTACCCGGCCGGATGAACTCTGGAATTTATGTCTTGAGAAAACTGAAAACTCGGAGTGGCAGGAAGGGTTTATGGGGCTGAATGGGAACAAGGTATTTTTTGTCGGCCATGGTATCGGCCTTGCTATAGATGAATTTCCTGCTCTGGCCGGGGGCTTTGATATGCCCCTTGAAGAAGGTATGGTGTTAGCCGTAGAACCCAAAATAGGTATTCCGGATTTCGGTATGGTGGGTGTTGAAAATACATTCGAAGTTACGGCAGATGGCGGGAAGAGCCTTACCGGAGAAAACTTTGAAATAATAACCATTTAAACGGCAAAACATGCCGGCATGCAAATAAAAAACGGTTGAGAAAATCTTTGAAAAATATTAAGTCCCCTGCAACTTTCGTTACAGGGGACTTAATATTTTTATGCGGTTTTTATATTATTTACCGTCAGGGAAAAGCATTGGCGGTTTTTCAGTACTTCCGGTCGCATTCGGAAAGTCTTCGGCTTTATATGCCGGTTTGCCATGCTCAATCAGCTCCCTGGCCTCTTCCATAAAGTTGCTGTAACGCTTTTTACACTCGTAAAAGCCGTGCCACCAGGCATAATCAGGTGCCATCATGGCCGTACCCATTCTTGCTCGCCGGCCCTCATGGTGCCAGAGTTCATAATATTCAACCTCCAGGCGTTCATCAAAGAACCTTGTTTCATCAAGCAGGCCTTTTTCATATAATGTGCCCAGCATCTCTTTAGCCGGTTTGAAGTAAACCTCATTATATTCTTCAACTACCCTGTCCAGTTTGTAATAATGATCTTCCACCCAGGTCTTTCCATGGCACTGCATACAAACTTCCTGCATTTTGCTGCGCTCAACTTTCCAATCCGTTTTAGCCGGAAATGCCGGGAAATCTTCCGGACGAATGGTCAGTGGTGCCTGAAGTTCCCATGAGAGTCTTTCGGTTACATCATGGGATGTCATAATCGTACCGGAACCGGACATATGACATGATGCGCATGTCGGCCCTCTGAAATCAACACCGGCTGTCCATGTGCCGGGAGCGGAATTCCAGTTATATTCATCGCCAAATGCGGTGTAAATATCACCATGTTTGGATTCCATGTAGATCTCTATCTGGGGATGGTCAGGTCCGAGGTGACACTGGCCGCAGGCTTCAGGTTTTCGGGCTTCCATTACAGAAAAACGATGGCGCGTATGACAACTTGAACAACTGCCCAGACTGCCGTCAAGATTGACTCTGCCCACACCGACATTCGGCCATGTTTCAGAATCAAGTTTGCCGTTCTCATCAGTTTTCAGGATTGTTCCGTGGCAATGATAGCAGCCTGCAGCACGCTCAAAATCACTATTCATTCCTTTATTCAGCCACGGGTCTATTTTCCAGATGATTTCCATGGTGTTGGCATGCTTGCTCCTGCTATATTGTTTGGCTTCATCCGGATGACAGCGGGAGCAGTCCTTTGGCGTGACGACTGCTGTAACCGGTGTTTTATATTCTTTGGTGCCGAACTTTGTGTCGGATCGCTCATACTGTTTGTAATGCTCCCGGCTCACATCACCATCATGTTCTTCGGCCTGATGGCAGTCCAGACAGGTAATATTGGCACTGGCGTGCCGGCTGTTGGCCCAGTCTGCAAACAGTCCGGGATGTTCACGTTTATGGCAATCGAGACATGCCATGGCCTCTTTCGACATGCTGCGCTCAATTCTGAACTCTTTTTCCTTCGAAAGATCCGATTGAGCGAGTGCGTCACCTGCGGCATAAGACAGCACTCCAAGACCGACTATCAATGCCAATACCGGTAAGACCCTTTTCATTTTGGACGCCTCCTTTTGTTTATGTTAATATTGAAAAATTTCAGTCAACAATGCTGACAGGTTTTCATTTAATTAAAGCCCCAGTCCCCTGTATGGTTCAGATGCATACTGTTTGTAATTATAAGTTTCTTTAGGGATATGAACCAGATTGCGATGGCAGTCCGTACACCGTTTTTCATTACCGTCAACAGGGTAAATAACGGTACGATGAGCCAGCATGGCTCCGCGTTTATCCGGGATATAGAGTAAATTCCGGTGGCATTTCATGCACTGGGAATTTTTAATGCTACGGTAAGCCAGTTCACGCATTTCAGCCCGGTCATATTCCTCCCCCACAAAGTGGGCGACGACATCTTTAATGCCGTGAATTGTTTTGGCGTAAAAGAAATCTATGGTTTCATGTGGGGCCGGCAGATGGCAGTCCATACAGTCCGCAACAAAGCCCTGGGCATTATTGGCATGGCTTGATGTTTTCCATGCATCATAAGCGGGTTGGATTTCATGGCATGACGCACAGAATTGAGGGGTAGAGGTACGTACCATTGTATAATAGGTCATACTGAAGATGGGGAAAGCGATAATAATCCCGATAATAATGAAAACGGCAGGCTTAATAAATGTCTTACGCTTTTTGTGTACATGAGGCACTTTATTTTCCTGAGCCATTATCCCTCCAGATCAGCAATGCAAAAAAACTGTTTTCTTAATATGATGGAGATTCCATAACATGCTAAAAGGGTGTAGTAACAAAATTCCCATTATAAATGGTTAATTTTGGCTGGAATAAGTTGAACAAAAAAAGATATTTATTTTTAATCCATCGAACGGTATATGTCAAGAATGTGTTTGATTTTTACCAACCATTATTTTTAACATTGAAAGGTGCCGGGCTACCCATGGGCCCGTTAATGAATTATGACTGAAGAAACATATGATTATGATGTAAGATGCCGTACATGTCGTACCATTTTCAAGGTTCAGCTTTTTGACAGCCACGATAAAAACCTGTTTGTGGCCGCTAAAAAGGACTGGTATTGTGAAAAGTGTAAAAAAGCCTATTTCAGCAAACAGACGGAAGAACTGACTAAAGCGCATAAGGAGATAGGGTTGCCGGAACTTACAGGGACCCGGAAGATGATTTCATGGGGTGTTAAGGTAAGGGGGGAGCTTATAAATAAGGTTAAATATTTGCAGCAGAGTCTCTCTTTTATAAATGATGAAGAAAAGGAACTTTCAGAAAAGGCTTTTGAACGGTTTTTTAAAGAGTGGCAGGAACAAACAGTTGCAAAATGGTGGGTAGATAACCGGAAAATGAATGTGAGAGATATTTCCATCCGTATAAAAGAGATCACTGAAAACCTAAAAAAAAATTAAAAGGAAGAGCGCTTACATGAACATCAAACAATTCAGATATTCTGCAGATAATCTGGGCTATGTGGTTTATGGCAATAAATCAGCTATGGCGATAGACGGTGGGGCTGTTAGTAATATTCTCTCATTTATCAATCAGAGCAACCTTGAACTTAAATATGTTGCTAATACCCATACTCACCTGGACCATACTGTTGGTAATCAATCTTTGCTCAAACAGACAGATGCCGAATTTCTGGATATATCGACACTGTTAAAAAAGGAAACTGTAGAAATTGACGGAGAAAAAATCGGTACCCTTCATACGCCCGGCCATACTCCGGATTCCATATGTTTCTATTTCGACAATATTCTTGTTTCCGGTGATACCATCTTTAACGGGAAAATCGGCCGTTGTTTTACCGGAGATATCAAGGCGTTTTATAAAGCTATCAAAACAATTATGGCTTTTCCGGAAAATACCATTATTTATGCCGGACATGACTACGTTGAAGAGTATATTGAGTTTGCACGGTCGCTGGATCCGGACAACGAACACCTCGATCCATATTTGCAGGCGTATGATCCGGATCATGTTTTTGCGACCCTTGAAGATGAGATGCGGGTGGATCCGTTTTTAAGATTTAATGATGAAAAGATAATTTCAATTTTGAAAAAGAGAGACCTGCCGGTCAAAACAGAATATGATCGTTGGAAATCTATGTTGTCGCTGATGTAATGGATAATTTTATTCTTACCATATCTTACCTGCTGATCGGCATGGTATTGAAAAGGTTGCCGGCGTTTCCCAGGGAAACAGCAAATTCGCTGAACCTTTTTGTGATATATGTTTCTCTGCCCGCATTGATACTTATTGAGGTTCCGAAACTGGCTTTTTCAAAACATCTGCTGGTCCCGACATTAATGCCCTGGATTATGGTCCTGACCTCGGCATTAATTGTTTTACTCCTTTCCAGGATAATGGGATGGCATAGAAATATAACCGGTGCTCTGATGCTGCTTGTCCCCCTGGGGAACACCTCTTTTCTGGGGATACCCATGGTGCAGGCATTCTTTGGCAGATCAGGCGTTCCATATGCGGTTGTTTATGATCAGCTTGGGTCTTTTCTGGCATTTGCCACCTATGGTTCGGTTGTCCTGGCTTTATATAGTGGCGGAGAAAAACCCGGTTTTATGAATATTTTATTGCGAATTCTCTCTTTTCCGCCCTTTATTGCACTTCTGGCCGGCTTTATGTTTGCAGGAAATTATACGTATCCTTCCTGGCTTGATTCGCTCCTGGCTTCCCTTGCATCAACACTGGTCCCTGTGGTAATGATTGCAGTAGGTTTTCAGCTGACGTTAAAACTTGATTTGAAATCAATCGTTCCATTGGGAATCGGACTGCTTTTAAAACTGGTAGTTGCACCGATGACCGCATTATTGATATGTCTAATTCTGAAGATTGACAGTGAAGCAGCTCGTGTATCTGTATTTGAAGCAGGGATGCCGCCTATGGTTTCGGCAGGCGCCCTGGCAATAATTGCAGGCTTATCACCCCGGTTAACGGCGGCGCTGGTCGGTCTTGGCATTGTGGCATCCTTTTTTACGCTTCCGATATTGTATAATTTACTATAGCTCATAATACTGGAATAAATTATCTAAAATGAAATTTTCAGAAGTAAAGCAGGGTCGTGTTTTTGTAATCCGGCTGGAAGATAATGAAATTGTTCATGAAGAAATTGAAAAGTTTGCCAGAGAACAATCTGTTTCTGCAGCGGCATTGGTTATTGTCGGCGGTGCGAACAAAAACAGCAAACTGGTTGTTGGTCCTGAGAATGGAAGCGTCAGACCGATTAGCCCGATGACACACATTCTGGGCAATGTTCATGAAATCTCAGGGACGGGAACACTGTTTCCGGATGAAAACGGAAATCCTGTTATCCATATGCACATGGCTTGCGGGAGGAACCGGGAGACAATAACGGGCTGCATACGGAGCGGTGTCAATGTATGGCAGATTATGGAAGTTATTTTATTTGAACTGATTGATACAACCGCAAGACGAATCACCGATTCTGACCTGGGGTTTAAATTACTCCACCCCTAAAATTTATTATGGAAAGAATATATGATGATTACTAACCATTAAGTGGAGATGAAAAAATGAATGTAGGAAAACAAATAAGAATTAAAAGAATTTTAAACAGGGTGTCAGGGAAAACCGTTATTGTACCTATGGATCATGGCGTCACTGTGGGGCCCATTCCAGGTCTTGAGGATATCGACAAAACGGTCAATATGATTATTCGTGGCGGCGCCAATGCTACTGTCGTTCATAAAGGCATCGTCACTTCAACAAACAGAACAGAAGATACGGATATCGGTCTGATTATTCATCTTTCGGCATCTACATCACTCAGTCCGAAATCAAACATGAAAATTTCGGTCTGTGATGTTGAAGAAGCATTGTCTCTGGGTGCGGATGCCGTATCGGTTCATGTTAATATCGGATCCGGCGCAGAATCAATTATGCTGGAATCGCTCGGCAAAACGGCAAAAGAGTGTAACCGCTGGGGATTGCCATTGCTTGCAATGATGTATCCCCGGGGCAGCCAGGTTAAGGAAAATCTGGAAACAGTAAAGCTTGTTGCAAGGGTTGGGGCAGAGCTTGGTGCAGACATTATAAAGTGTCCTTATACCGGAAGTGCTGAATCGTTTGAGGAGGTTGTGAAAGGATGTCCGGTACCGGTCGTTATCGCCGGTGGTTCCAAGATGAGTGATGAAGAGACACTCAAGATGATTGAGGGCGCTATGAAAGCCGGCGCAGCAGGATTATCTATGGGGCGAAATGCATTTCAGCATGAAAATCCGGAACTGTTTGTAAGGGTTGCCAGTGAAATGGTGCATAACGGGATGTCTGTTGCAAAGGCTTTAAAGTTGCTGAAAGGATAAGTGCAGGACCCGGTATTTTTTTTAAGTATGATAAAAGGAGATTGGGTCACAAATATATCTTCAGGCATGATTGCCTGAAAATTAAGGAGGCCGGATATGTCTATTATTACCATTTCAAGGGGTTCATTTACACACGGCGGTGTTGTGGCGGAAAAGGTAGCTGAAAAACTCGGTTATGAGTGTATCTCACGTGAAGTTCTTCTGGATGTATCTAAAAAATTTAATGTTCCTGAAATAAAACTTACCCGCGCCATTCATGATGCCCCCAGAGTGCTTGAGCGATTTACCTTTGGCCGTGATCGATACATCAATTATATTCGGGCTGAAATATTAAAATATCTGGTAAAAGATAATATGGTCTATCACGGTTTTGCCGGTCATTTTTTCGTGAAAGATATTCCTCATGTAATGAAGATAAGAATTTGTGCAGATATGAGCTACAGGGTTAAGTGTATGATGGAACGGGAAAAAATATCTGAAGAAGAGGCAAAAAATCAGGTTGTGGGCGTTGATGAGGAGCGGCAAAAGTGGGGCCGGAAATTATATGGTATCGATACATGGGATTCCCGGATGTATGATCTGGTTATAAATATCAATAAAATTTCTGTCGATCACGCTGTAAAAATAATATGTGATATAATTAATTCAGATTTTTTTAAGACAACACCGGAATCACAGAAACAGATGGATGCGTTATACGCAGATGCGAATGAGATACTGGAAAAAAGCCCTGACCAGGCGCCATTTTTTGAACCAATGCGATTGAAGCCATGGCAAAATGATAAAAAGTAAAGGCTATGATGCTTTTGGTAATCTTTCTTTATAGGGCATAAGCGGGTTTGTTTGAATTCTTTCTATTTAAGCATCGCACACTGACGGATACATATGACGGCCCATATTCCGGAGGGTAGGATTGTAAAATGAAATATATCGATTTAAGAAGTGATACGGTAACCAGACCCACGAAAGCTATGCGGACAGCAATGTTTGAAGCCGAAGTGGGTGATGATGTTTATGGTGAAGACCCCACCGTCAATGAACTTGAACGGCTTTCTACAGAAATGCTGGGTACGGAATCGGCGATATTTGCATCCAGTGGGACGCAGAGTAATCTGCTGGCGTTGATGAGTCACTGTTCACGGGGAGATGAGTATATTGTCGGACAAAAAGCCCATATCTATAAGTATGAAGGCGGCGGGGCAGCCGTCCTGGGCGCCATTCAGCCGCAACCTCTGGATTTCAGAGAAGACGGAACGTTTGACCTTAAACAGGTTGCAGCTGCTGTTAAACCGGATGATTTTCACTTTGCCCGTACAAAATTATTATGCCTTGAAAATACACACAATGGCCTGGCATTGCCGATGGATTATTTTTATAAAGCAAAATCTTTTACAGAAAAATATGGTCTGAGCCTGCATCTGGACGGTGCCCGTATTTTTAATGCCGCAGTAAAAGAAAATGTTTCCGCAAAAGAGATAGCAAAACATTTCGACTCGATATCCGTGTGCCTTTCAAAAGGGCTTGGTTCACCGGTCGGTTCCGTGCTTTGCGGCACAAATCAAGTTATTCAATCAGCACGTCGATGGCGAAAAGTTCTGGGTGGTGGTATGCGGCAGGTCGGCATATTGGCGGCAGCAGGCGTATATGCATTGAAAAACCATGTCGAAAGACTGGCAGAGGATCATGAAAATGCATTGATTTTAGCAAAGGGTCTGGAAGAGATTGAGGAACTGCAAGTCAATTATACAACGGCACAGACCAATATGGTTTTTCTTGAAGCGGCCAAAGATTATGCTGTTTCACTTTCTGAACATCTTGCACAAAAAGGGATTTTGATTTGGGGTGATGAGACAATAAGGCTGGTAACGCATCTTGATATCAATGAGGAGGATATCCGGAGAACCATTCTGGTGTTTAAGGAATTTTTTAAATAAAAGACACGGCAAATAGCTCAGAAAATTGATAACTTCAGTCAATACCCAAAATAGCGGGTAACTTGTGAAGAGATATTCAACCCTATATGCGTTTCATGGCTTATATGGATTTGCTGCAGGCAGCATTTTCTGTATATTGGGGTCTCTTTTTTTGCCAATATCTCCGTTCGGTGGTTTTACCGGCCCAATTTCAGGCTTTATGCTTTCCGGAATAACCGGTGCATATATTTTAGGATCAGGATTAAAGTTACAGGGTTCACTGATGCCCGGCTGCATTTCTTTTGGGTTGGGTTTTATTGTCCCGGCATTTGCTGTTCCTGTGGTATCCATGGCCGCTGCTTATGAAGGCGGCACAACCGGAATAGTTTCTGCCCTGGCAGGGTATTCTTTAGCATATGGTATAGCTGGTGCCATCGGCACCCCTTTTCTTCTTAAGCGGCATTTCTCCGCTTCAATTACCACCCTGATATTTATTGGCGGTATTGCTTTTGGCTCAGGAGGAATCCTTGGGGCAACAGCGCTTCTTATGTTGCCGGGGACACTTTCAATTTTTGTATCATTTTGTTTATCAGGATCAGTCGGCGGCGTTTTGCTCGGGGCCCTTGCCGGATACCTTGAAGAGCAGGATATTACTGTTGAGAAAAGTTACAACCAAAGGTTTTCCTCAGAAAAAAAACGGCAACACCAGGTCAAAATTATATCAATCCTTCTGCTAATTGGTTTATTTATGTTTGCTTTTCCCAAACTGATAGCGCTTCAAAGGTCAAAAAGATTTGTAGCGTCCGGTGGAGAACTTAATCCGAAGCCCCTGGAGGCGCAATGGCACAATATTACTATATCCAAAAACAGCAAACTTCATGAAGCCGCTATTTATGGAAACACAATGTCGGCGACCTACCTGATTGAGATGGGTGCTGATGTAAATCATAAAAGAAGTGATGGCTGGACGCCCCTGCATCTTGCCGCACTTAACGGTAAAAAATCGATGGTAAAAATTTTGATTTCAAAAGGTGCAGATGTAAATATGCAGGCAGATAATGGTGATACACCCCTTCATATGGCACTTAGAGCCGGCGAAATAAAAACGGCTAAATTTCTTGTGGAAAATGGGGCAGATTCATGCCTTATGAATGCCCACGGCCGGCGGCCTTTTGACATTGCTCAAACAGGGAGCATTGCAGAAAAAATCGGTTTGCATGGGTGCCTAAATAACCAGTCAAATATGGAAAGCTATCAGAATTTTGAAGAAATTCCGGTTTACCAAGAGATAAAAAATTCTGACTTTTCCCAGGAAATTCGCAATATGGAACCTGGTGAACGAACCGTATTTCTGGACAGTATGAAAGGAAAGCCTGTCTCGCTTCTTGCGTTGATAGATAAAATTGAAGATAATATGGATGGTTCATTCAGTGTTTCTTCAATGGTGTCTAATGGTGTGTCCATTCATATTTTCAATATGAATAAAGATGATGTATATGGCCTCAGCCATGGTCAGCTTGTGAGAATAAAGGGAAGAATACGGAATATCTTTTTTGAGCATTTGACCGTTTCTATCCATATGCAAAATATTGCCATTCTGGAAAGGATGTAGCATTAAGGCTATTACCCTATCTCTTTTTTGATATGGATTCTATCTGCTGAAACCCTCGGCTAAAGCAATTCCATAATCTGTTTCAGGCCTTCCCTTTCAGCATTTACAGCTGCTTCAAATGAATTTTTTTGTGCTTCAAGAGCTGTTGTCAGTGCTAAAATTTCATTCGAAAAGTCTGTTTCACCTTTTTTAGCTTTTGCAGACAGAGCGTTAAGGATTTCAAAAAGATCCAGCGGTGTTACAATTTTATCTTTTGCCCAGTAAAGCCGTTTAGCAGCAGTCGCTTCAGAGAGGTTTTTCTTGAAACGAGACAGGGTCTCTTTGCTGAAATGTCTGCAAAGACGGTTGTCATCAATCCGTTCAAGTGCATTTTCAACTGCAGCGGCTGTATTTCCATTTTTGAGTGCATCAATTGCCCCGTTTAAGAGAAGGATGTTTCTCTGGGGATGTTCATGTGCAAAGATCGGATCATCATTGAAATCCATTTTATAAAAGACATCGAAAATCACTTTATAGGTGGATAGGATCTTCTGGTTTGCCGTTTGTGCAAGAGAGGTAATTCCATCCATTTTTTCAGGGCTGTTATCAGGATTAGACGCTGCTATTATGAATTCTTCGTTGAGGCCATTAATCGTTTTGTATAACTGTGATGAAGCTGCTTCAAATTTATCTATAGCCGATAAGAACTGATCCGGATCAACATCCGATTGGGTAAAAACATCAATATTTACAGAATTTTTTAATCGTCTCGCCTGCTGACTGAAATCAAGCGGCAAGGCAGGGCGTTTATCAAGGGAGATCAGCAATCCACCGTAGAATTTAAGATTATAAAGAAAGATATCGTTTTCCCATGTATCGACATCGTCAAAGTTTGAATGATAAATATCTTCATAGTAATTGTTGCGACCTGTTAATGGTGCACGACCATTAACAATTACGGGAATTCCTGAGATTGCGTAGCTCCATCCGTCAATATCTGTAGAAAAATGGCGGCCTTCATCCGCAAATCCATTTTTAAAAAGATTACCTCTGTCCGGTGCTGATGTATATCGGTCCTGTAAAAAAGTATAAAACTCCGGTGTAGAGTTGGCAAAAAAAGTATCACCAAAACGGTGTGCCGGATGCTCGAAATTAATGAAAGCAAGGGATTTCCCAGCCCATTCCGGATTTATGGTAAACACCTGGTGCCATCCGCCGACGGCGAAATCATAGGGTGTACCAATGGCACCCCACTCTTCGGCACCATGGAGAATAAATTTGATGGTGCGTTCCGGCTGATATCCGGCATCAATCATGGTTTTGGCAATGGCCAGTGTCATGGCAACACCGGCATTATTATCCTGAACACCCCAAAAGTGGCAGTCATAGTGATCCCCGCACAGAACATACTCATCATCTCTTTTGCCGGGCAGCGTTCCAATAATATTATAACTTGTGCCGCCTGATTCAAGAAGCTTATCTATCGTCAGATTGATACGAACAGAACCCTTATTGAGCAGATCCTTGAGATAATCCGCATCATTTTTACTGATGTTAACGGATGGAATTGTACGCGGGCCCGCAAAGTTCTGGGTATTCATCGTGTCGGCATTTAACTGGCTATAACTTCCTGTACAGTAGCTGATAATTGCAACAGCTCCCTGAAGTTCGGCTTCAACGGTTGGATGGGTGATCCACCAGTCTTTTTCCATATCAATTCCGATCAGGACAATTTTACCATGTGCGTCAATATTTTCATAATCCCGTTTTGAGCCTTTTCCGATAAAAAGCAACTCTCCGTCAATTGCTTCGGATCGTGTGGATCCGGATGGGTATGGATATGGTTTTATCGTTTTTTTGATATTTTCAGGCTCAATCACATTTAGTGTGCTGCGATTGAATTGCCAGATGTCACAGGGAAATGGTGCTTTGGTAACATCGGATAACCCGATGCGCTTCATTTCATGGGTCAGCCATTCAGCGGCTTCATGTTCAGCTTTGCTGCCGGCTGTGCGGCCTCCCATGTCGCTGTTTACAAATTCCGTTAATTTTGTGGCAATATAAAAACCATAGTCAGGATCTATGTTTTTGTGAATGAGTAGTGTGGATTCAGCCATAAGGGCCTCCTGTTGGTTAAGTGTAACGGTGTTATTTCATGAATCAAGGTGCCCCTTTTGTTTTATTAGATAAATCATTCTACTTCAGCCTGATGCATGACTGCTATTTCGGGGTGAACGACCTTGCGGTTATAAAAGTTAATGGCATTCTTTATAATTGGATTTACTTTCGCAGCTTCGATAAGGCCTTTGTCAGCAATGATAATACCATATGGTATGGTGATGTTGGCCAGAATCTTGGAAGCTGTTTTTGCCATCTGGGCCGGAGAATTATCTACGCAGTAATGAATCCGGTTTTCTTCTATGAATGTCGGATCTTCCAATTTGGTATAACGCATGGTTTCAATCACATTACCGCCACCTACATCAATGATGACTGATTTTTCAGGCATCAGGGTGAGGTGTTCGCGTGTTACCAGGTTGATGCATCCCGGTCCGGGATAAAGTGCATTGATCAGTCCAACCGATTCCCCAAGGGACAGACGAAGGTTTTCATCATTGGAGTAAAGCACGCGTGCGGAACCTTCAAAATACTTTTTCAGTTCAACAATTCGGTTATAATTTTTTTCCAGAATGGTGATCTCCGCACCTATGCCGATAAGTGTTTTTGCCGCAAACTGTCCTACTGTTCCCCCACCCAGAATCGTTATTCTCGCTGAAGGAAACCCTGAGAAATTTCCCAGGGCGATACCCATCGATCCCTCAGGTTCATAGAGGAGTTTCGCCATCTGGATGGCAGCATTCCATGCTGCCAGTTCGCTCATAGGTGCTAAGGCCAACTTGACATTATTGTCAATAAGATGCTCAAAAGCAATAACGGTAGCACCGGACTCTTTAAGCAAGGTAAACACCTTCATATCCTCTTCCTCACCGAGATGAATAAAGGAATAGAGAATCTGGCCATTTTGCGGTAGCGCATACTCCTGAGGTTCCAGTTCCTTAACCTTGATGATCATCTCCGCATCGGCCCATAATATCTCCCTGGTATCGATAATTTTGGCACCTGCCTCAATATAATCCTTATCACCGAAACCTGAAAGGACACCGGCTTCTTTTTCAATCAACACCTTGTGGCCTTTCCGGACAAAGATGCCTGTCCAGTAAGGATCTATTCCAACTCTTCTTTCTCCTGATTTAAGCTCTTTGGGAATTCCGATAATCATTTGCGCCTCCTTATTCCCTCAATGAATGAAAGTATTATTTTGTATAAATGACTATTTGCAGAGATAGTTAAAAGAATATACCTTTAACAGCTTTCATGCTTTCTTTCACCTGGTACTGAATTTCTCCGATTGTTGTCGGGTCAAGTTCAAGCAGTTTTGCTGCAGGGATCTTTGTTATATCGATATCCGGCGTATTATCTTTGATATCAAACCCCATATGCTTGACCAGAAGATTAGAAAAATAAATTAGCAGCAGGTCTTTTGTGACCGGTTTTGCCTTTTCAATATTATCATGAAACAGGGCTGCATTAAGATAAATTTGGGGAAGTTTCCATCGTTTCAGGATTATTGCGCCAAAGTCACCATGGAAAGTGTCGAGTGATTTATGAATGTCTAATTCATGAATATCCTTGCTTAATCTATTCTGAAGATCAATTTCAGCAATAATCTGAATTAAAACAAGTTTACCGATATCATGTATAAGCCCCATAATAAAGGCATCGGCATTAATTTCAAATTTAATAAATGCTGCTGTTGTCTGTGTGGAATAGGCACAGGAAAGTGTATGTATCCAAAGTTTTTCAATGATCGGTGAATATCTTTTATTATCAGTGGTATAAAATGAACGATTTGCAATAACGTCGAGATATTGTTTGACGACTGCCGGTCCAAGGCATTCAACGGCCATACCGATATCCGTTATATCGGCACTGCTCCTGTAATAGGGTGTGTTAGCAACCTTGATCAGTTTGGTTGAAATATCCGGAATACGTTTAACCAGTTTAGTGATTTCATCATTTGACGCACCCAGGTCAATAATTTTTTTAAGCTCAATATTGATTTCCGGTATTTTGGGAAGTGCAATTTCTCCCCGTTTGAATTTTGAAATAATTTCTTCAACAAGAGAACTTTTCGGAGTTGGTTTTCCGGCAGTAGGTTGGGTTGTGGGGATATCTTCAAGCTGTATTTCCAGTGAGGCAATACGATCTTTAAGTTCAACTATTGTATTCTTCAGTTTTATAACTTCGTTATGCCGCCGGATAGTTGACTTTATGATAATACCCAGCAGCTGGGTATAGTTGCCTGATTTAACGATATAGTTGTATGCGCCAAGGAGGAATGCGCGGGTTGCATTTTTCCGGTTATGATCAGGCGCAAGAACGATGGTTGGAAGGGAATTTCCATTGGAAACCGTTTCGAGGAAGTCAAGGCCGCCTTTTTTGGAAAAATCCTCATCAATAAGTAAAAAGTCAGTACCGTTACCAAGCTTTTTAAATTCCTTTTCAGATGAAATTACCGTAACCTTAAAATCGGAAGCAAGACTCTTTTTTAAAAGTTCAGCTTCGGGTTCATTTGAACATGCAATTACGATTGAGCTCATATAAGTCACCAGTTCCAGAATTATTCAAGCATTTTACTGACACAGGTAATGATTCTGGCCAGTTTGTTTTTCATATCGGGTTCCATCTTATTAAAATGGACGCCAATACCCTGTGACGATCGCCATTCAATTGTTCCTTTCACCCAAAAAAATCCGCGTCCGTCAGGGTAAAAAAATTTTATTCTGATTTTCCGGCCAGGTCCAAAAGGTTCTTCTGATTCAATAAAAACACCGCCGAGGCTTAAATCAAGAATATAATTATCATATAACTTTCCATCCACTTCATAATCCACAATAAAAATACAGGGTCGCCTTGGATTTTTTCTAAGACGATGAAACCTGCCGGCTTCAATATTTTGATCCTGATTATCAGGCAGTTCTTTTAATAATTCAATAAGACGTTCTGATGAAGCGGACAGGCGTTCATATATGTCCCGGTCTACCATCTGCGCTCCCTTTGGATGTTATTATATGATCCGTAATTCTATTTTGCTATCATATCGGCGGGTTAATATCAAGATCACAAATTTGATAATCAATAATAGAAAAAAAGAATTGTTTAACGGATTTGTACCGGCCGAGTGTCAGAAAGCAGCGGTCAGATGCCCGGCCGGTTTTGAATAGTTAAATGGCAGTTGCAATGGCATCACCGACCTCATGGGTTTTAAATGTGCCGCCCATGTCCGCAGTCCGGAATTTACCATCTGATAAAATGGTTGCTGTTGCGTTCTCAATATCCCGGGCAGCCTGATATTCATCCAGATGTTCCAGCAGCATCCTGGCCGATTCAATACTGGCGACGGGATTAACAATCCCTTTGCCCGTGTATTTGGGTGCAGAACCATGAATCGGCTCAAACATGGATGGATATTTTTTTTCCGGGTTAATATTTCCACCGGCTGCAAAGCCCATCCCCCCCTGGAGCATGGCTCCAAGGTCAGTGATGATGTCACCAAAAAGATTTGATGCGACAATGACATCAAAATAATCCGGATTTTTGACAAACCACATCGTCAGCGCATCGACCAGTGCCATGTCTGTTTTGATATCCGGATAGTTTACGGACACCCGGTTAAAAACGGAATCCCAGAAAACCATGGAATAGTTCAGGGCATTTGATTTTGTACAGTTGGTAACCATACCGACAGGCGATTTGGTGCCGAGTTTCTTACGTTTTTGGGCCAGTTCAAAAGCATATTTGATGACACGTTCGCAGCCTTTTTGTGTAAAAATAGCTGTCTGGAGTGCAAAGGCATCCGGCGTCCCCATTTTAAAAAAGCCGCCATTGGCAGAATATTCACCTTCAGTATTTTCCCGGACAACAATCATATCAAGTGTTTCGGGTGTTACCCCTTTTACCGGAGACGTAACACCCGGAAAGATTTTAATCGGACGCAGGTTAACGTACTGATCAAATCCTTTCCTGATGGCCAGCAGCATGGTCAGTGAGATATGGTCCGGAACCTTTGCCGCATCTCCTATGCAGCCCAGGAAAATGGCATCAAATGATTTTAAGGTTTCAAGCGCATCATCGGGCATCATAACACCATTTTTAAGGAAGTAATCACAGCTCCAGTCAAAATACTGTCCTTCAATAGTGAAGTTATGTTTTGCCGCAACCGTATTTAATATTTTTTCCGCTTCTGCAGTAACTTCAGTTCCAACACCATCACCCGGAATATAAGCAATACGATAGTTTTTCATAACAGCTCCATAAGAAAAGCCCGGAAATTAATCCGGGCTAAGATATATAAGATTTTAATAAAGTCGTTTTTCTATAGTTTCATCAATGGTGATTCCCAGCTTTGCAGCCTCACGGAAAAAATACTGCCGTGCATCATCACCCAGCACTTCCGGAGGGAAGACACCTTTTTCAGTAATGACATCATTAACCATCATCTTTGTGAAAATAGAAGCGCATTGGCCGGTAGAATAGGACTCATGGGTTATGCCCGATTTTTCAAATGCTTCCTGTAGACCAGGTGCGTTGGCATAAAGATCTATTCTAATATTTTGACCATCTTTTTTTCCTTCAACACGGACCAGAAATGCACCTTCTTCCATCTCCATCCCTTCGTTGATAATTGCCTGGATTTCATCGGGATATTTGGGAGCCGGTGGAGAAAGTTTGAGTATCAGGTCCATGGGTACAATCTGTGTACCTTTGACATCAACCGGTTCCAGAGAAAGGAGTCCCATTTTATAGAAAGATTCAGAAAGATCAACTGCAGGGCCGCCATATTTAAATTCAATATTTTTTGCTCCCTTAAGAACCTTGTTGGCCAAAAGCCCCATGGTAACCGGTTCATCATGTTCATGATCAACCATCCTGACTTTATGATCAACGCCTTTAAAGTCCATCATAACCGGTCGGCTGAACGGGGTGTCCGTGACGAATTCACCATTTTCATAACGGAATGTTTTATATCCCATATCACCAAAAGCCACTTCCGGTGACCACCAGAAAGGTGTGAATTTTTTGGCCCATATGCCGTCGTATAAGCACATGCTGATTGTTTCACAGGTATCCAGTTTTTCAACCGCTTCCCGGACCATAACACTGGTCAGGCCAGGTGCAGAGCCACCGCCAATAAGTGCCGTCAAACCCTTTGCCTTGAACTTTTCATGCCATTCGGAAAAAATATGTTCATAACTGCCAATGTACCCGAGTTCTTCTATCATGGGGCCGGCCATATCTATGTATGGTGTATTAAGCGTAAGGGCAGCTTCCATTATTATGAGATTGTATTCCAGCGGAAGCCCATTGACAATCAGGTCACAACCCTGGCAGGTATCAATCACATTCTGAAGTTTACTACCATCAAGCTGAACGGCGGTTGCCTTGTTTAAAGTACTGCCAAGAGATTCGGCTGCTTTTAGATCATAGTCCGCACATATAATTTCAGAAACATTGGGTTCTTCATCCATGCGCTTTGCTATTGTACTTCCTTGAGCACCGACACCGATAATAATGATCTTTTTCATTTTTATTGCTCCTGTTAGGTTATTGAATTCATTATTTTATAATCCCATTGCGTTTTCTTCTTCACGAATGCATTCATCAAGCACCGGAATGAACTGGTTGATGTTCTCTTTTGTGATGATCAGCGGTGGCGCAAATTCGAGAGCCATACCCATACACTTTATGATAAAACCTTTTTCTTTGGCCCGTGCGACAATGTTCATCAGATTACTTACCGGAAAGGGTGCTCTCGTCTCCTTGTTGGTAGTAAAATCAACCGCTAACCAAAGCCCGGTACCTCTTGTTTCTCCAACAGAAGGATGCTTTTCAAGGGAACGTAAACCGTCAAGAAAGTAATTGCCCATCTCAGCTGAATTATCTACCAGTTTTTCTCTTTGTATAATTTCAATGTTTTTAATCCCCGCCGCGCAGGAGACCGGATGATTGCCATATGTATGAAGGTGGGCAAGAGCTTCGATGGGTTCATATACCTTATCAGAACAGCCCGCAGCACCAAGCGGCACATAACCGCTTGTGAGTCCCTTGGCCATGGTTAGGATATCCGGTTTAATGTTCAGATGTTCGGTGGCAAACATTTTACCGGTCCGGCCAAAACCACAGATGACTTCATCAACAATGATGAGGATGCCATATTTGTCACAAATTTCGCGAACAATGGGCCAGTACTCTTTGGGCGGATGATAAGCGCCAAAGCCCTGTTGTACGGGTTCCCCTATAAATGCTGAAATTTGATCAGGGCCTTCAAACTCGATAATATTTTCAAGATCCCGGGCACATTTGATCTCGCAATCCGGGTAGTTTAATCCATAAGGGCACCGATAACAGTAGGGCGATTCTGCAAAAATACCACCCGGGGCTACCGGTTCCATGATCTGGCGCATCGGCATGACGGTTCCCAGTGCACGAACGCCCATACCATTAACACCATGATAAGCGCCCTTGCGGGAGATAACTTTAAAGCGGCTCTTGTCGCCCTGGTAGTAATGATAATGTTTGGCGAGTTTCATAGCGGATTCCACCGCTTCACTGCCGTCACATTCAAACATTATTTTATTAATGGGGTCAGGTGTGATTTCAGCCAGAATGCCTGCAAGGTCAATGGCCGGTTTATTGGCAAACTGGCAGGGAGTGAAGTATGCAAGATTACAGATCTGATCATAAACCGCTTTTGCAATTTCTTCACGGCCATGCCCGACATGAACAGGGCGGGTGACACCGGAATCAAGATCCATAAATTTCTTTCCATCCTGATCAAAAACATTTATGCCCTCACCTTTTACTATAACGGTAATACCGTTTCTAATTTCAGTTTGAGAAGTACGATGAAGTATCAGGTGTGTATCATCTTTCATCATTGACATGCCCTCCAATTATTTTAGTTTTTTTATAACCATAAAGATTATAGCCGCATGATTTGCGGATAATCAGTTCCGCTTTAAGCTTTATCCGGCTAAGCTTGGCGGAGTTTCCTTTTTCAATTTTTTGTGACAGTATTTCCATACCCGCAGCGCCCATCTCATATTTTTTCTGACTGATTGTGGTCAGATCAATGCCGGCAAGGGATGCCATATCAATGTCATCAAATCCAATCAGGGCAATATCCTCTGGGACGGTGTAACCCGCTTCAATGATAGCTTCTCTTGCACCAATGGCCATATTATCGTCCTGTGCAAAAATGGCTGTGGGCCTGTTTTCAAGATTCAGAAGAGATTGAGCTGCTTTTTTTGCAGAACTTCTGGAATAGTGGCACTCTTTAGTGAGAGACGCGTCTTGTTGAAGATTAAAATCATCCAATGCTTTAATGGCGCCTCTCGTTCGCTCTGCGGCAGTAGATGAGTTGAGATCACCCGTGATAATACCGATTCTGTCATGACCCAGTCTGTGAAGGTGTTCGATTGCTTTATAACCGCCGGAATAATTATCCAGAACAATATAGTCAACTTCTTCCGAAAATCCTGGTGTCGTAATTGTACGGTTAATCAGAACAAACGGGACGGCATCATCTTTTAATGCCCTTATATGCGGGTCATTACAGGATACAGTGGAGAGAATAATGCCATCAACATTCCTGCTTCGGAGCATTTCGATTTGAATTTTTTCAAGTTCATGGGTGTTGTTTGTGTTGCACAAAATAACATGAAATCCGAGTTCACGGGCTTTTTCCTCAACGCCTTTTGCCAGTTCAGGATAAAAGGGGTCGGCAATATCATTGATGATGAGACCGATCGTAAATGATCGTCTGTTAACCATGCTCCGTGCCAGAAGATTGGGGCGATAATTAATTTTTCCGGCGATGGCCATAATTTTATCTCTCATCTCATCGCTGACACGGGGGCGATTGTTCATCACCATGGAAACAGTGGTCGGTGAAACACCTGCCATTTGAGCAATATCTTTTATAGTCGGTTTTTTCTTAACCACATTCAGCCTTTTAGCAAATGTTCCACAGGAGTATAGGGCAGATCAAATGTATCGGCAACGGCCTTGCACGTAATTTTACCGTTAACAACATTAATCCCTTTTTTAATTTCTTCATTTTCCAGGCATGCTTTTTCCCAACCCTTTTTTGCTATTTCCAACGCATAGGGCAAGGTCGCATTGGTCAATGCTGTTGTTGAGGTATTGGCAACAGCGCCCGGCATGTTGGAAACGCAATAATGAATAATGCCGTCTATGGAATAGATCGGATTATCATGAGTTGTCGGTTTGGAGGTTTCAAAACTGCCGCCCTGATCAATGGCAACATCAACCAGTATCGACCCTTTTTTCATTTCTTTTATCATTTCACCGGTTATCAGTTTTGGCGCTTTAGCGCCATGTACAAGCACGGCACCGATTACCACATCCGCTTCTCTTAAAAGACGACGAATATTCTGAGGGGTGGACATAAGCAGAAAACAGTTTTTTGGCATAACATCTGAAAGGTATCTCAGTCTGTCAATATTGACATCCAGCAGATAAACCCTGGCACCCATGCCGCAAGCCATTTTAGCTGCGTTTGTTCCAACAATACCGCCACCGAGAATGAGTACCGTTGCCGGTTCAACACCAGGCACACCGCCCAGCAGGATGCCTTTGCCGCCATATGGCATTTCAAGATATTTGGCAGCCTGCTGAACAGACATCCTACCGGCCACTTCACTCATGGGTTTCAAAAGGGGAAGGGAGCCATCGGGCTTAACAATTGTTTCGTAGGCAATGGCAATGCATCCTGTGTCCATTATCGCTTTTGTGAGTGCTTCGGAAGCTGCAAAATGAAAATAGGTAAATATAATCTGGTTTTTTCTGATGAGATTGTATTCTGATGAGAGAGGTTCTTTAACATGGATGATCATGTCCGTAGCAGAGTAGATATTTTCAGGTACATCAATGATGTCAGCGCCGGCATTGATGTAGGCATTATCATTAAACCCGCTGCCGGTTCCGGCAGATTGTTCCACAAGAATGGTGTGGCCGCCCTGTTTCATGGCTTCAACACCTGCAGGGGTCATGGCTACCCTGTTTTCATTGGGTTTGTTTTCCCTGACAATGCCGATGATCATTTGGGCACCTCCTTGCTTTAACGTTAAAGCAAACGTTATTTCATTGTTGTTTTTGTGTCAAGAATTTTGAAGATATAACATTTTTATTATATTTAAATATCTGATATCGTAGCTATATATTTCTATGATGAATATCCCGAATGTTGTTTTGTGTACGTATAGCCGCTTGTCGTTGTTATTTATTGATGGTACATAAATAAAAACGATCTTGTTCAAAATAACCTGACTTATAATTAATATCAAAGGGGCATCCCCATGAGCTTATCCGACTGGTACAAAATTGACGAAGTTGAAGACGGTATTTTTGTTGTTGAAGAACCTTATCATGTTCAAAGTTTTCTGATCAATGGTCAGACGCATTCTGCACTGATTGATACCGGTACCGGCTTCAGGAATATCCGGGAAGCAATCAAACACCTGTTGCGTGATGATGTAATTGTATTAAACACGCACTGGCATTTTGATCATGTTGGCGGAAATGTGTTGTTTGACAATATCGGCATTTCCAAATCAGAGGCACACTTAATTGAGTATGATCTGAGCAGTGATGTACTGATGGACATATATGTGAAGCCCTTCATGGAACTGGAAATTCCCTTTCCGGATGATTTTATTCCGGAAGCATATGAAATCAAAGGTTCAAAGGCATCCTTTCATGTAAAAGAGGGTGACAAAATTGATTTGGGCGGACGAACCCTTGACGCCGTTTCCCTTCCAGGTCATTCTCACGGCAGCATGGCCTTTATAGATAGCAATACCCGTAGTCTGATTGCCGGTGATTTTATATATAAGGATGAGCTCTATGCCCATCTTGAAGATTCAGACCTGGACGAATATATCGATTCTCTCATCAAGCTTAAGCAAAAACAGGATGCATTTAAGAATATTTATCCGGCACATGGAGAATATCCAATTCAAAATTCATTTATTGATCGTGTGCTCAAAGAGTTTCAGAAGATCAAGTCAGGTGCGGCACCCGATAGGGTTATAGAAAATTTTGGAGAAAGAGCTCATTTTTATCAGTTTGACGATTTCAGTATTTTTTCAAAAATGCCCGGTTATAAAGGGGTAAAGCTTATAGATAATATTTAAATCGGATTTTTCAATTTATCCAGTTCATCTCTTAAGGCGATAACCTCCTCATTTGTTTTTCTGAGACGTTCAGCAAGAATTTCAGAAAAAAGCCGGAAAAGTATATAACAAAAGGTAAGCTGATCCTCTCCGGAAATTCGATCAATGTATGATGCATCCGAAGCCAGACAGACAGATTTGTCAAGCGCATAAACAGACGCAGATCTTGCAGAGCCGTCAATGATACTCATTTCTCCAAAAATATCGCCTGTGCGCTGGAGAATGGAAATGGCCTCATCCTGTTTGATAATTTTAACCTTGCCGGAAATCAGAAAATAGATCCAGTTTTCAAAATTCCCCTCTTTTATAATCGCTTCTCCCGGGTCATATTGCCTGAGTTTACTGAGTTTTAGAAGTCCCTTGATTTTGGCTTCATCAAATCGTTCAAAAGCGGGTATCTGGCGGAGTTTGTTAAGAACCTCTTCATTATCCTTGATATAGTCTGTTTCTAACATGGTTTCCATACCTCTGAATGAATTGAAAAAAAGTGACGAAAAACAACGTTCAAGATGTGATAATAACAGTATAAATTATTATCTTTTGATGGTCAAATAAAAGTTATTTCAAAGGGTTGTTATATACAAAAAAAGAGGCTTCTCATAGAACCCAATAAATAAACGTTTTATCTTTTTGAGATAGATTCTGATAAGGGCGTTGGATATTAAAATTGACTTTACCATGCCGTCTGTTTTATAATTAAAGCTAATTCCGGTCATCCGGTCATCAAATTTCAGATTATAAACCCATAATCAAATAACTAAACTATTGATAATTTCCAGATTAATTATTTTATTAACTATCATACGATAGGGAGGTAAATATGGCTGTTAAAATTCTTATTACGCGTTCAATCCCGACTGACAAGGCCAGAAAAATTATTCCATTATTTAAAGAGTTGAGAGCTAATGCAGCCCATCAGCCGGGATATATTTCCGGTGAAACGCTGAAAAGCTCAGACAGGCCGGATACCTTTCTGGTTATTAGTACATGGCAGACGGCTGAAGACTGGGGGAAATGGTTGCTCAGCAAGGACCGGCAGGCGATTCAGCAAAAAGTGGATGATCTGCTGGGCGGTAATACCGAATATGAAATATTTCATTACGGTTTTACTGAATAACATAGTCAGTTAAAAAACAGGGGCTGGTCGGTTGACATGGCCACCCCTTTAGTAATTTTCATGTCTGACAATTTCACCTTCAATCATATAAACAACTTCCTCAGCAATATTGGTAGCATGGTCGGCAATACGCTCCAAGTGCCTTGAAATAAGAAGTTTACTGATAAGATATTCAACCCCTTCATCGTGTTTGAGAAGTTCTTTTTTTACCAGCTCATGGAAATTATTGTTCATATCATCGACTTCCGAATCCATGGTAAGGACTTTAAATGCTAAGTCTATGTCAAGATTGACAAGAGCATCAAGGCTTAATTTCAACATCTCTTCTACCTGTTGAGCCATTTTCGAAAAATCAAAAAGGGTGTCACGTGTTTCGCGTTTAGCCAGTCGTTTTACACCTTGTGCAATATTAACGGCCTCATCACCAATACGTTCAAGGTCATTATTGATTTTAATAACAGCAATAATAAAACGCAGGTCAACGGCAACAGGTTGGTGAAGCGCCATGATTTTGAGACATTCTTCTTCAATTTCGACTTCAATTTCATCAATTTCAAAATCGGACTTGATGATTTTTCCGGCAATATCTGCATCTCTTGTAGCGATAGCCTGTATGGCCTCTCTTACGCGTTGTTCAACAAGCGCGCCAAGGGACAGAATCCTTTTTTTTAAATTTTCCAGTTCATGTTGAAGATGTATACTCACATTAATCTCCTTTGTAAAATATTGGGTAAATCATATGAAGGGTATCTCTAAAAATTGCCTTTTGGCACTGATTACTGCGTTATATTAAAATTTGAATCCTCGAAATATATAATATATTCCTCCGGTTAAAATTTTCATATGCTTTGTACTCGTATCAAAATTCTAATTTTTAGAGATACCCTGAATTAACCGAATCTGCCTGTAATATAATCCTGTGTCTGCTTCAGGCCCGGTTTGGTAAACAGCGTATCCGTATCATTCACTTCGATCAGTTTGCCCATATAGAAAAAGGCGGTAATATCAGATACCCTGGCGGCCTGCTGCATATTGTGTGTTACAATAATTATTGTATAATTACTTTTCAGCTCATGAATCAGTTCTTCAATTTTCTGAGTAGCAATGGGATCCAATGCTGAAGCCGGCTCATCCATTAAAAGAACTTCGGGTTCTACTGCTAACGCACGTGCGATACAAAGCCGTTGCTGCTGACCACCGGACAGTCCCAGTGCAGAATCATGCAGTCGGTCTTTTACCTCATCAAATAAAGCGGCTTTATGTAAGCTCTCTTCAACACGGTTTGAAATAAGCGTTTTATCTTTAACACCATTTACGCGAAGTCCGTAAGCAACATTTTCGAAAATGCTTTTTGGAAACGGATTGGGTTTCTGAAACACCATGCCGATTCGGCTTCGCAGCATAACAACATCAAGTGCCGGTGCATAAATATCTTCACCATCAAGTGTTATTTTGCCATCCACTTTACTGATGGCAATAAGATCGTTCATCCTGTTCAGACATCTGAGAAAAGTACTTTTGCCGCAGCCTGATGGCCCGATTAATGCAGTTACCTGGTGTTCATTAAAATCCAGATCAATGTCATGAAGTGCCTGAAAAGAGCCATAGTAAAAATTCAGCTTCTTTGCACTCATTTTTAAATTACTACTCATTTTAAAGTCCTGTTAAAATTTCATTTTATTTCTAAGTTTTGTACGAATAATTATAGCTACAAGATTCATCCCAAGAACCAATGCTACCAGAATCAGTGCCGTACCGTACTGGAGGTGACGGGTAGCTTCAATTTCAGTGCCGGCTGTGGCCAGAACGTATATGTGGTATGGCAGTGCCATAATCTTATCAAAGACGGATGTCGGTAAATTAGGTATAAAAAATACGGCTGCCGTAAACATGATGGGGGCTGTTTCTCCAGCGGCGCGGCTAATACCGAGAATTCCACCGGTCATAATGCTTGGCAACGCTGCAGGAAGAACAACACGATAGATGGTTTGCCATTTTGTAGCACCCAATCCCAGCGATGCCTCCCTGTAAGTATCAGGAACTGATTTTAATGCCTCTTCAGAAGCGCCGATTATTACGGGTAGTGACATGGCGCCCAGTGTCAAAGCGCCTGCCAGAATACTGACGCCCATTTTCAGATATATAACAAAAAAAGCCAGACCAAAAAGACCGAATACAACAGATGGAACACCGGCCAGGTTGTTAATTCCCAGACGAATCAACCGAATTGTGCGGCCGGGTTTGGCATATTCATTTAAATAAACAGCAGAAGCAACACCGATGGGAAATGCAATAACAATGGCGCCTATACTGAGACAAACGGTCCCTACAATACAGGGCAGTATACCGCCTTTTGTCATGGAATCCATGGGGGGTTGAGTTAAAAATGTCCAGGTAATTGCCCGCCAGCCTCTTGAAGCCATAAAATATACAATAATTATCAGGGCAGATGCATTGATAAGAGCTGACAGACGGAAAAGGCTGAAAAACAGGCTTTCAACAAAATGACGTCTTTTTCGTGTTTTTTCAGCAGTAGTAAAAACAAACTTTTTATTATTTTCAGCGGTTCCGGATTTTATAGTGTCGGTTTCTATCATATTATCTTACACCTCAGATGTTTTTGCTGGTTTATTATAAAGTAGCATCTCCCACCTGTTTATATTTATGGGCTATATGGTCTGCAATGATATTGAATAAAAGTGTGAACAGAAATAATACAACACCGGTTGCAAAAAGCGCACGATAATGCGGCCCCCGAAAGGGTGCTTCTGCCATTTCTGCAGCGATGCTTGCCGGTAAAGGTCTTACCGGATCAAATACAGATGTTGGCACCATTGCTGCTCCACCAGCGACCATGAGCACAACCATTGTTTCGCCGATTGCCCTGGACATGCCCAGAATAACTGCCGTGCTGATACCGGAGAGCGATGCCGGAAGAATAACACGAATTATTGTTGTAAGTTTTGTTGCGCCCAGTGCGAGTGATGCTTCCTTCAAATTATCCGGAACACTGTAGATAGCATCTTCAGATAAACTGCAGATGGTTGGTACAGACATAAATGCCAGCATCAGTGATGCATTGAATGCATTTAACCCTGTCGGGATATCAAAAACATCTTGAAGAAACGGTGCTACAACGACCATGCCAAAAAAACCAATAACAACTGAAGGCAATGCCGCGAGCAGCTCAACTAAGGGTTTGGCAAGTTCCCTGACTTTATGAGTCGCAATTTCAGCCAGATATATTGCAGTCATTACACCAAGCGGTATTGAGATAACGGCTGATAAAACGGTGACGACAACTGAAGCGATAATGAGCGGGAAAATACCGAAGTCCGGCGGATCCGATGTCGGATACCAGTACTCACCTAAAACAAAATCCTGAACCGGAACAGTTTTAAACAACGGTATTCCTTCCCAGAAAAGAAAGAGCATAATTAAAAACAAGATGGTAATAGAAGCTGATGCAACAACAAACATGATATTTCGTATCAGGCTCTCTTTTATTTTTCGTGGTTTTGCCATTATTTATATTTCTTTAGATTAAGGTTTCTATCAGATGCTTTGATAATCATTTTTAATCATACAGGTAATTATAATAAGTACTTGTCTCAATAATTTATATTACGATTACCGGTATGATTACGATGTGTTAATTCCAGCTTCTAATCACAAACAGCTTTTGCGGCGCTGATACTAACGCCGCAAAAGCTTTAAAATTACGATGGAAACATATTAATACAGGGGAACAAATCCTGCATCCTTTACCAGTTTCTGACCCTTTTCAGGATTAAGGACGTAGTTGATGAATTCAACCACTTTTCCTTCAGGCCAGCCGCGGGTAAACATGAACAGCGGTCTGGAGACCGGGAAAATACCATTCAATGTTGTCTCTTCTGAACCTACGATGCCGTCAACTTTCACCGGTTTTACAGCGTCATTTATGTAACCGATGCCGATGTAGCCGATGGCACCCTTAGTTGAGGCAACAGTTTGGGCTACAGCACCATTAGATGCCTGAAGAAGGGCACCAGGATAAACACGTTCTTTTTTCATAACTTTACTTTCCCATACTTCATAAGTACCGGAAGATGTGTCGCGTGAGACAACAACGATTTTTGCGTCAGGGCCACCAAGCTCTTTCCAGTTTTTGACGTTGCCCTGGTATATATCCTTCAGTTGAGCCAGTGTAAGATCTTTCACACCGTTTGTAGGGTGTACTACCGGAATAATACAGTCATAGGCGACACGGAAAGGAACCGGGTAGGTACCTTTTTCCATAGCGAGAGCAACCTCTTTATCCTTGATAAAACGGGAGCTGTCACCAATGTCTGTTGTACCGTCAATAATGCCCTTAATTCCATTACCGGAACCGCCGCCGGAAACAGCAATTTCCATATCCGGGTTATCCTTCATATATGCTTCAGCTACTTTCTGGGCAATGGGCAGTACGGTTGTTGAACCATTAATGGTCAGTTTTTCAGCGAGGGCCATGGTGGACGTTATCAAAAAAATTGAGATACAGATAAGCATCACTTGCAGACCTTTTGCATTGATTTTTTTCTTCATGAAACAATCTCCTTTTTAATTGTTGTTTATAAAATAAAATTGTTAGCGTTTTGTTAGATCCTTTGAATTAATTGTTTGAGAGGAAAATAGACCTGTTTTGTTAGACTAATGTTAACGGAAAGTTAAAATTTAATGAAATGTGTATATGATGTTTTTTAATGGTTTAAGGTCGTTATATTTTTTTTAGTCTAACATAAAAACCCTGACCCTGAGGGCCAGGTCAGAGTGCAGAGGCTTTGCCCTCTGTACGACTCAATGTTACTCAATGGAATAGTTGTCCCCACAACATAAAGCCAAGGAGTAACAAATGAGTCGATTTCAAAAATTAACACAAACCAT
>JAIPEE010000062.1 GCA_021737275.1 Desulfobacterales bacterium | reverse complement strand
TGTGATTTACTGGACTTCACTTGCGGTGGCCTCCTGGATAATGTTATTTTTGTTGTAGTAAACACTATATAACCACTATTCATGGGCTTCCGCAAGCTTTTTACTACTTGTTTTACTACTTTTTTATGCAACTACAGGGATTATTCATCAGAGTCGTTTTTTAATAACAAAAAAATGTTATAAATGGAAAGAGAATTAAAAAATGGTATCAGAATACAAAAAGAAACATCTCGTTCTTTTCTTTTTGAATAATTCAGCAAAAAAATATTCACCAATTGTTTGAATTGCTGAAAAGGCAATAACCTTCTATAAATGGATAAAATGAATAGATACAGCAGATTGACACGTTCAGAACAAAAACAGGCCACACGTGAGAAACTTATTCAAAGCACTTATGATGTGATTGCCTCTGAAGGCTTTTCAGGTGTAACACTGGCAAAGGTGTCCAGGCTTGCCGGCTTTTCAATGGGAATATGTAATTTTCACTTTGAAAACAAAGAAAAACTTTTACATGAAACCCTTCGATTCCATTATCAGGAATTCGAAGCCTCATGGAAAAAGGGAATAGATGATACAAGCGCAGAACCTATTGAAAAGCTTATCGCGGTTATCGAGACTTCATTGACGCCTCCTTATGTTGCATATAGGAAACTTGCCGTCTGGTTTGCCTTCAGTTCGGAATCTCTTACCCGGGAAACTTTTTTAGAACTGACCCAAACTCATGATTTGAAATGGGAAAATAATATTGAAAGCATACTTCGTGAGATTGTCGATGAAAACTTTGTTTCGTATGGCATGAGTCTGAGGCAAATCACTATATCCTTGATATCTCTTATCGCAGGCTTTTGGGTGGATTTTTATCTTTATCCCGATCGAACTGATTCTGGTGAGGCAGTAAGCACCTGTTTGATTTTTTTATCGAAATTTTTTCCAGTTATTGAAACTAAGATAAAAAAAGAATAGTTTATACAAAATTTCGGACATATTGGTGTTCATGCAAAAAATGCCGGCATGTAAAGATGAATATTGAGAAGAAGTTTTTAATCGTAAATTCTATTCTGAATAGAAAGTCCTCTGTACAAGCAGAGTGCAGAACTATTCGAAACAGTAACCAATAAAATAGTTCATTAACAAATGTCCAGATCTGGAAGATTAATTAACTGTTCCTTCATCCATTGATGTGCTGGTTCATTTTCATACATCTTATGCCAGAAAAGGTCCAGCTGGATTTCAGGAATCTTACCAGGCAACTCAACTATTCTTAAATCTTCATATTTCAGAAGCATTTCAGCAATCTTTCGGGGTAAGGCCATTATATAGTTTGTATTAGTTATCGTTCGTGCTGC
The DNA here is from genome assembly GCA_021737275.1 of Desulfobacterales bacterium. Classification (GTDB taxonomy): domain Bacteria; phylum Desulfobacterota; class Desulfobacteria; order Desulfobacterales; family JAIPEE01; genus JAIPEE01. The sequence continues at coordinate 16,417 of JAIPEE010000062.1, read as the reverse complement.
TGTCAGGTAAACACTGGCGCCGCTTTTATAGTATACCTCACAATTGTTTTCCTGAACCCATAAGTCTGCAAACGTAAAGGTGTAGGGTGCCTCAAATAGTATATAGTAAAGTTGAGGTACTTCTGAAAATTGTTTTATTGTCAGCCGATCACCAACAATGGCATTGTCCCTTCTGACAATGCAAACAAGAGAGTCTTTTATCCAGGGTATGCTTTTTAGACCCTTTGGTGGAGCAGGTAAATAATGGATGCCGACTACAAAATCTACCTGACCCTTGGTCAAAAGCTCCACAGGCATAGTTTGTCCGAATATATCAGGTATTACGCTGATATTAGGACAATTATCCTGAAACTGTTTCATCAGATATGGAAAAAACAGGCTTTCAAAATATTCTGTACAGGTTATAACAAACTCTTCATTGCTGGTAGCAGGGTCAAAGACGCCAATTTCTTGAATTGTCTGTTTTATATGGTCCAATGCATCACTGATGGGATCAATGAGTTTTGATGCAAGAGGCGTTGGGATCATACCATAATCAGTCTTTATTAAAATCTTATCATTCAAAAGATTTCGAAGTCGTTTTAGCGCATGACTCATGGCTGACTGGCTTAGAAATACTTTTTCTGCTGCTTTTGAAACACTCTTTTCCTTCATCAGGACTTCAAAAAGTACCAATAAGTTCAAATCATAATTTCTTAAGTTTTTTAGATTCATAGATTTAACCTTTTAAAGTAGTTTTTTTAACAGCTGAAAGTTATCTCTGTATAAAAGTTTGTAATTATTTAGTTATTAGTTTTATTAATAAAATGATAACGGATAAAAATATTCAAACTGTAATGGACAGATTGAACAATTGCCCAAGAAAATCACTTGGCTTCAAGACACCAAATGAGGTATTTCTTAGAATTAAATTTAAATTGGCAGCATAACATCGACTATTGCACTTATTACTTGAATCCAAGTAATTATAAATAAGAAATAACCGTATAAAAGCTGTGGGACTTACCTGGTAATCCAATAATACTTACCTAAACCCCAACTATTTTCACCCTAAACACCAGTAGGTCCCATAGCTTTTATATAAAATCCCAATCAACAAATTTAGACGCCGCTTAGGAGAAAATACTACGTCCCGTTAGATTTCATGTTTATATGCAAATTTTATCAATTTTAAATATTATATATTTTAAATTTGTATCCTACTTTTTCCCTGATTAAATTCGTTATTAGAATGCGTACTTGATCAGGTTACAATTGCTTTTTAATAGTTATTTCTATAAATCGTTATGAGATTACAGTTTATAATAGAAACTCTAAATTTTGTGAAGTATTATCTTAATAATAATTAGACCAACCCTAAGTGCTCATACTGCTATAAGCTTACAGTTTAAGATACCTCTTCAAAGTTGTGATTGATAAGCCATATCTGCACTTTCACCGAAGCATACAAATTGGCAAGTAAAAACGTAACAAAAACTGGTTTTTCTATCAAACTTTCCCGGCATATTTTTAGAAATCCCTTGAATTACAGATAAATCATTTACTTCATCTCAAATCCCTGCTCTCGAAGAAATGCACGCATATGCGGTCGGGATTCTTTTCCGAGCAGTTCCGCCATCTGCTCACTCCAGCACAACTCTTTTTTGCCGCCGGTTCTGGTCCGGTAGTACTCGCGAACATGTTCATCATACATGGCAATGATATTTAAATCATCCATATCTTCATATACTTCATTTTTAAGTACAACCGATACGGGCAGGCGAGGTTTTGTTTCCGGATTTTGTGCCGGATAACCTATACAGAGGCCAAATACCGGATATACGTTTTTGGGGATATTCAGCAGTTTACATATTTCAGCAGGGTTATTTCGTATTCCGCCAATATAGCAGATTCCAAGCCCCTCGGACTCCGCAGCAATTACAACATTCTGTGCCATCAGTGCAGCATCAACCGTTGCAATAATAAAATGTTCTGTAAAGCCCTCTGCCACAGTTTTCCCATGCATTTCACAGCAATCTCCTGACCGTTTGAGGTCAGCACAAAACATCAGGAATTCTGCAGCAGTTTCAACATATTGCTGATTACCGGCTAATACGGCAATCTTCTTTCGGTGTTTCGGGTTTTTTACGCGAATGACAGTTGTCCCCTGGAGAAAGCTTGATGTGGCAGCGCACTGGCCTGCACGGATCATTTCCAGCAGCAGTTCTTCATCAATGGGTTGATTCGTAAACTTGCGGATGGACCGGTGGGATTTAAGTAGCCTGATAATTTCATTCATGATGATTTTTACTCTTTTTGTCCATAGTATTCATAGCTGACCTTATCATACAGAAGAGATGATTTCGGGTGGCCGGACTTTTCTTCTTTAGGATATCCGATAGCGATAATCGCTTCTACAGCCATGCCTGTTTTAAGGCCAAGAAGTTCTGCAACATACGCCTGTGATGTTTGCTGTTCATCATGGTTTCGTAACCGGATTTGAACCCAACAACTGCCCAGTCCCATGTCTGATGCGGCAAGATGGAGAAGTGTAGCGGCAATAGAACAATCCTCAACCCATACATCTGACTTTACAGGATCTGCACAGACAACGATGGCCAGCGGTGCATTTTTCAAAAATGTTGACCCGTGAGTCTTGGCCTTTGAAAGTTGAATAATCTTTTCCCGATCAGATACGACAACAAACTCCCATGGTTTAAAATCACGTGAGGATGGTGAACGCAGCATGGCTTCAACCAGAAAATCCACCATTTCTTTTTCAACCGGCTTATCCTGAAAATTTCTGACACTTCGTCGGTTTCGCAAAAGATTAATAAACATAAAAACTCCTTTCAATTTTCAGAACCAAATCTGTTACCATGAAGCAGGCCGGCCTTCAAGGTATGAAAAATGATTCCATTTCTGATTTGTGTGCATTAACTGATCTCCTCAAACGATAAATTTAATCAGCTGCCCGGTATATCCTCTTTTAAATCGATATAGTCTTTACGTAATCCGGTGAGCTTTTCGTGATATTCCCGGTAATCACCGTACTCTATAAATTTATGGTAGCGTTTGTGAACGGAACCAAGTTTTCTGGCATGTTTGATGGGGCACCAAAACTGTTCAGTTCTGGCGGCTATTTCTTGAATATATGCAATCAATCCATTGAAGTATCCGCAATAAACACAATTTGCCTTTTCGATCAGGTTTAAATAACTGAGGCTGTGACGATCTATCACAATGTATTCACTTCTTTTCACCCTGGGAATACCATAAACCTTAAAACAGGTGAATTGGAATGAAGATACAGCTAAATCCATAAATATTGCCGGAATGATGCATAGCCAGACAACCGGTGCTGTAAGTATGTATAATATTGAAGCATTTAATATATATGTATGAATTTTAGTAACTATTTTTTTGTGGTACTTTTTTGTTTCGGTTTCGAAATATACTCTTTTGCCTTTAATTTTATAAAAAAAGTCCTCTTCCTTTCTCTGGATTTCCTTGAGCAGCTCTTTTTCGAGTTTTCTGATTTCGCCAATAATGTCTTGTAGTTTGTTCATATTCAGATCAACCCTTTTGAATGATTAAAGAACCGGGTACATTTCTGTTTTTTTAAAGGTATTACAGCAACGATTGCAAGATCCTTAACTTTTGAAAAAAGACGTGTTACCTGAAAGATGTGATATCTATCTTTATTAATCTAAAACCGTTTAGATTTCAATTTTATAATTAAGGTGTTGTAAAATTATATGCTAAAAAAGCGGTGATCTTTTTCCGGGCAGTGAGCCGGGTCGTTTAATTTTTTCCATATGTGATTCAACGAGTCAGGGTAAATATGATTTTTGCCGGCCTCCGGCCGGACGTATCTCTGATCGTTAATTTTATTGAATTTTATCTTGACAATCAACTGCTTTGTTTCTAATTGTGAATCTTGCGTCATATTTAGAATATGTGTTCATATTAACAGAAACGGGCTGTATAAAGCCAAGCGGAGGCCCCAAAATGCAGAGAAAAACTCTCTCACGCCGGGAAAGAGAGAAACTTACACAACGCCAGGAAATGCTTGCCGCGGCTTTGGAACTTTTTTCGGAAAAAGGGTATCACAACAGCTCCATGCAGGAGATTGCGACAAGAGCCGAGTTTGCGATCGGAACGCTGTACAAGTTCTTCAAAAACAAAGAGGATCTCTATAAAACACTTATACTTGAACAGTCTGACAAATTCCATACGGCCATTATGACCGCCCTGGAAGAGGGTGAAGACGAGGTTGAAAAACTGCAAAATTATGTCCGGGCCAAGGGAACGGTATTTATGAACAATGTTTCCGTCATTCGCCTCTATTTTGCTGAAACCCGGGGTGCAAGTTTCAATATCAAGGCCGGGCTTGATGGTGAGATTCGAAAACAGTGTGAACAGACGCTGCAGACGATCGCCCGGATTTTTGAAAGCGGAATCAAAAGGAGACGGTTTAAGAAGATTGCCGAATCGTATCAACTGGCCCTTGCCATTGACAGTCTCAGTAATGCCTTTCTGTTTAGCTGGCTTGAAGCGCCTGAAACGCATCCCTATCCGGAAGACCCTGATATTATACTAAACATTCTTTTAAAGGGATTAGTTATTAATTGATTAACCGGAGAGTCTGTAACCCGAACCTGATCATAATTATCAATATCTATACTTGGAGTATTTCTGATGCAATTTAATGAATCGGTACGAAAATCTATTAGCTTACGTTTGGCAATAGTAGCCCTGCTGGTCTGCCTTTTATCCGTTGGTTGTGACCGCCGGCAACAACAATCGCCGCCGCCCGCTGTTCGTGAAGTGTCTACGGTGACCGTGCAGCCCCAAAAGATCATGCTGTCCATGGAATTGCCGGGCCGCATGTCTGCCTTTCGTATTGCGGAAATCCGGCCCCAGGTCAGCGGTCTGATTTTGAAAAAGATGTTTGAGGAAGGTTCTGATGTAAAGGCCGGCCAGGCGCTTTACCAGATTGATCCTGCTCCGTTGCAGGCGGCACTCAACAATGCCATGGCCGCCCTCAACAGGGCTGAGGCCAATCTGCCTGCACTCAAATTGAGAACAGAGCGTTACAAAGATTTACTTGTGGATAACGCGGTTAGTCAGCAGGAGTATGATGACGCAGCTGCTGCCCTTACCCAGGCTGAGGCCGATGTCCAATACTGGAAAGCAACCGTGGAAACGGCCCGAATTAATATGGCATATAGCAAGGTTGTTGCTCCCATTTCCGGCCGTATCGGGAAATCCAATGTGACCGTTGGAGCCATCGTCACGGCCTATCAACCTGTTGCACTGGCAACCATCCAACAACTGGATCCCATTTATGCGAATGTCCCTCAATCTACCACCGAATTGCTGCGTTTGAAGAACAGCGGCCTCAATCATAATGCAAAGGACCAGAACAAGGTTAAACTTATCCTGGAAAATAACACCACCTATCACCTGGAAGGAACACTGCAATTCAGCGATGTTACGGTGGACCCGACAACCGGATCCGTTATTTTACGGGTTGTCTTTCCCAATCCGGAAAATGTTCTTCTGCCGGGTATGTTTGTCCGTACAGTGATTAAAGAGGGCATTGATGAACAGGCTATTCTTATTCCCCAGCAGGGTGTTTCCCGTGATCCCAAGGGAAATCCCGTTGCGATGATTGTGGATGCTGAAAACAAAGTTGGACTTCGTATGCTGACACTTGACCGTGCCATTGGTGATAAATGGTTTGTTACGGCAGGCCTTACTCCGGGTGATCAGGTGATTGTTGAGGGGATACAAATGTTACGGCCAGGTACGATTGTGAAGACCGTGCTTTTTCAAGAGAGTGGGGATAAATCTGCAACTGAAATCCAGCCGGTTGGTGAATCGAATTAACGGAGGCGTGTGATGCTATCAAAATTTTTTCTGGACCGACCGGTTTTTGCCTGGGTTATCGCCATCGTCATTATGGCTGCCGGCGGGCTTGCAATATATAATCTGCCCATATCACAGTATCCACCGATTGCGCCGCCGGCCATTGCCATCGACTCCTTTTATCCGGGCGCATCCGGTGAGACTGTTGAAAATACGGTGACCCAGATCATTGAGCAGAAAATGACCGGCCTGGACGGTATGCTCTACCTTTCCGGAACCAGCTCCTCATCCGGTATTTCCCGGGTTGAAATGACATTTGAACCGGGAACCGACCCAGATGTTGCCTGGTCCAAGGTGCAGAACAAGCTCCAACTTGCTATGGCCAGCCTTCCGGATGTGGTGCAGCGTTCCGGCGTCAAGGTCAGCAAATCCACGCGAAACTACCTGATTATTGTCGGCCTGATCTCTGAAGATGGCAGCATGGATGGCAACGCCCTGCGAGATTATGCGCAGTCCAACCTTGAAAAGATCCTGTCCCGGGTGCCTGGGGTGGGCGAAGTCGAGAATTTCGGTACCCAATATGCGATGCGGGTTTGGGTTAACCCTGATAAGTTGACCAGCTACAATCTGACCATGGAAGATGTAATACTGGCGCTCAAAACCTATAATGTTGAAGTATCCGCCGGCCAATTAGGCGGCACCCCGGCTATGGAAGGCCAGCGTATAAACGCGGCCATTATCGTTCAGCATCTGCTTCAAACCCCGGAGGAATTTGCCGCCATTCCCGTCCGTACCAATCCTGATGGCTCGGTGGTCCGGATCAGGGACATCGGACGAACGGAACTGGGAACCGAACGGGATGATGTTGTGGCTAACTATAATGGCAAGCCTTCCTCCGCCCTGGCTATTCGGCAGGCTGCCGGTGCCAATGCGCTGGATACAGCCAATGCCGTCAAACAGAAACTGGAGGAGATGAGCCGATATTTCCCCCCGGGCATGAAGGTGATTTATCCCTATGACACCACACCATTTACCAGGGTGGCCATTGAAGAGGTGGTCAAGACGCTCTTTGAAGCGGTTTTTCTTGTATTCGTAATCATGTATCTGTTTATGGGCAATATCCGGGCTACTCTGATTCCCACCATTGCAGTGCCGGTTGTGTTGCTGGGGACCTTTGGGGTTTTGGAGGCTTTCGGCTTCTCCATCAACATGCTGACCATGTTTGCCATGGTGCTGGCTATCGGACTTCTGGTGGATGACGCTATTGTGGTGGTAGAGAATGTGGAACGAATAATGTCAGAAGAAGGACTTTCTCCCAGGGACGCAACGGCCAAGTCCATGGGCGAAATCACCAGCGCATTAATTGGTATAGGCCTGGTACTTTCAGCCGTCTTCGGCCCCATGGCTTTTTTTCAAGGCTCCACAGGGGTTCTCTACCGACAGTTTTCCGTAACTATCATCGCATCCATGCTTCTTTCTGTTATCGTGGCCTTGATTTTGACACCGGTTCTCTGTGCGACATTTTTGAAACCGATACCAGCCGGGCATGAACCGTCGGATAATGCGGTCTTTTTCCTGCGGCCTTTTTTCCGATGGTTTGATCGTGGTTTTGTTCGGATCAGAGGCATCTATGTGAGCATCGTCAGCCGCTCTCTTTCTAAGATAACGCGATACGTGATCATATATCTTTTGATTGTGGCGGCCGTGGGATTCCTCTTTCATCGAATGCCCACCTCTTATATTCCGGATGAGGACCAGGGCATCATGTTGACCCAGATCATGCTGCCGTCAGGTTCCTCCCTTGAGCAAACCGATGCGGTTATGAATAAAGTCAGGGATCATTTTCTGGAAAATGAACAAGAGGGAGTGGAATCCTTCATGTCTGTCGCGGGTATCAGTTTTGGTGGCCAGGGACAGAATATGGCCCTGGGATTTGCCAAGCTCAGTGATTGGGAACTGCGCCGGCGACCGGATTTAAAGGTCAAGGCTATTGCCGGAAGGGCTATGGGAGCCTTTTCCCAGATAAAAGAGGCCATGGTCTTTGCATTCCCACCACCGCCGGTTATTGAACTGGGTATGGCCTCCGGGTTTGATTTCCAATTGCAGGATCGTGGAGGCTTGGGCCACGCCGCGCTGATGGACGCACGTAATCAGCTCCTCGGTATGGCCATGCAGGATCCACGCTTGATAAGGGTCAGGCCGAACGGCATGGAAGATGTGCCCGAATACCACATTGATGTGGACTGGGATAAGGCCGGTGCCTTGGGAATTCCCATCAGCTCTATTTACAACACTATTTCGGCAGCTTTTGGAAGTGCTTATGTCAACGATTTTATCCAGGCCGGCCGGGTTAAAAAGGTTTATGCCCAGGTGGATGCCCCCTATCGTATGCTGCCGAAGGATTTGGAAAAACTCTATGTACGGAACAGCATGGGAAAGATGGTCCCTTTTTCTGCCTTTGCTTCCGGTAGCTGGGCAATGGGTTCTCCCAAGCTTGAGCGCTACAACGCCTTCCCATCCATCAACATCTGGGGCGAACCAACGCCGGGAAACAGTACCGGCGAGGCTATGGCCGCCATGGAGGAGCTTGCTGCCAAACTGCCTCAGGGGATCAGTTTTGACTGGACCGGGTTATCTTACCAGGAACGGATGTCAACAGCCCAGGGGCCAATCCTGTATGCCTTTTCCATTTTTGTAATTTTCCTTTGTGTGGCCGCACTATATGAAAGCTGGACCATCCCCTTTGTTAATCTGTTGATGTTGCCCTTGGGGGTATTGGGCGCGATCCTGGCCACTTCATTTCGGGGGCTGCCCAACGATGTTTATTTTCAGATCGGATTTCTGACCACCCTTGGTCTTTCGACAAAAAATGCCATCCTGATTATCCAGTTTATTAAGGAAAGAATGAAAAATGGCATCAGTCTTGTCGATGCAACCATTGGCGCTGTAAAGACCCGATTCCGACCTGTTATTATGACCTCGCTTGCTTTCTTTTTCGGTGTCCTGCCGCTGGCTATTGCCACCGGCGCCGGCGCCGGCGCAATGAACGCCATCGGTACGGCTGTTTGTGGTGGGATGCTTTCCGCCACCTTCATCGATCTTATTTTTATTCCACTGTTCTTTGTACTTGTATCCAGGATATTTACGAGGAAACAAAAAGGGCATAAACATTCTATTGAACCCTCCGTTTCACAGGAGGTGAAGTAACATGAGAAAACAAATCTTACTATTAATCGTATCACTGGTTTTCATGAGCAGTTGTTCCCTGGCACCAAAATATACACAGCCTCCGTCACCTGTTCCGCCGCAGTGGCCGCAGGGAGATGCCTACAAAAATGTTCAGCCGGAATCCGAAACAGTGACCGTTCAGGAGCTGAGTTTGCAGACGTTTTTTGTCGATGAACACCTTCAAAAGGTTATTGAAATAGCCCTCGAAAACAATCGGGATCTGCGGCTTGCCGCATTGAATGTGGAAAGGGCTCGAGCATTGTACGGTATTCAGCGGGCAGAATTGCTCCCCGCAATCGATGCTGTGGGCAGTGGAAGCAAACAGCGTGTACCTGCTGATCTCTCATCCAGTGGGGAGGCAATGACGATGGAACAATATAATATCAACCTGGGTATTGCTGCATGGGAGATCGATTTTTTCGGCCGCATGCGCAGCCTGAAAGATCAGGCACTTGAAGCGTATCTGGCCACGGATGCGGCCCGCCGCAGTGCACAGATTGCGTTAGTCTCCGAGACTGCCAGAGTATATCTGACGTTAGCAGCAGACCGGGAAAGGCTTATGCTGGCTCAGTCAACTCTTGAAAGCCAGCAAAATGCATACAATTTAGTTCAAAAGCGTCATGGTGCCGGGCTTGCAACAGAGTTGGATCTGCTTCGGGCACAAACCCCGGTGGATACAGCCCGGAGAGATGTTGCCCGTTATCGGCAAATGTTGGCACAGGATCAAAATGCCCTCAATCTTCTGGCCGGTTATATGGTGCCTGCAGAGATCCAGCCGGTGGATCTGAGCAGTATTCCACCGTTCCAGGAGATCTCTCCGGGCCTGTCTTCCGAAACGCTTCTACAGCGGCCGGATATTCTTCAGGCGGAACATCGGCTCAAGGGGAGCTACGCTTTTATCGGCGCTGCAAGAGCTGCCTTTTTCCCCCGAATTTCGCTTACCACCTCGTTTGGAACCGCCAGTGATGATCTTTCCGGCCTCTTCAGTTCCGGATCAGGAGCCTGGAACTTTGCGCCGCAGATCGTTATGCCGATTTTTGACGCCCGCACCTGGGCTGCGTTGCAGGTTAGCAAAGCCGATAAGGAAATTGTTCTGACCCTTTATGAAAAGGCGATCCAGACGGCCTTCAGGGAGGTGGCTGATGCCCTTGCAGTACAGGGCACAATTGATCGGCAGGTATCGTCACAAGAATCGCTGGTCAGTGCCGTTGAAGAAACATATCGTCTTTCTGTAGAACGTTATAAAGCGGGAATTGACAATTACCTTGGCGTACTTTATACGCAACAATCCCAATTTGCAGCACAACAGGGCCTTGTTTCGCTCCGTCTGGCTAAACTTGCCAATCAGGTGAGACTTTATGCTGTCCTCGGTGGTGGTGCTGAGTAATGCATTAAAGATGAGGATGATCAGGTTTCCGGGTTTTAGCGCAGGAGAATAATTTTAGTTATTTTACCCTTATTAAGGGGAGGCAGTATCTTAATGCCTTGCTGTTTTGCCTCCAGGGACCGGGCCAGAAGCCCGGCTATGGCTTCCGGCCGGTTATATTCATCCACCGGCATGAAATCCGTCATCATAAAGCCATTGGAGTGTGAATCCAGCAGTGCACCATGGGTGCCTGCACGATGGCTTAGGGCAGATGATTGATTGAAAAACGGCGGCCCGAATGCATAACCGTCCTTAAAACTTATAAGAATAGTTCCGGGGTGCTGAACCAGACCATTTAAACTCTCCCATATACGATTCAACGGGTCGGGGTAAATATGTTTTTTGGTGGCATCCCACCATGTGTCCTTATGAATATAGCCCTGATCGTCCATTTGTTTCCTCTGTTTAAGGTGTGCAATAATTTTTTCAAGTTTCAGGGGGTCGCCTTTTTTCGGTAAATAGCGAAAGCTTTCTCTCCGGCGAGTCAGCCGTGCAATGCCATCGGGCCCGTTTATAATAATGGCGTAAGCAGATTTAAAAACTGAAAAATCTACGCCCTCAATATCTGAAAGAACGGCTGCAATGGTTTGTGAGTTTTGCGGGCGGGTATAGATAGCGGCAAAACTGACAAAGCCGTTTTGCGGCAAAACAAAATCTCTGGCATTTTTCAGTACCTCAACATCATGAAATCCTTTTTTTCTGAGCGGCTCATAAATATCTGCCCGGACATTTGGTTTAAGGTTATTGGCATGATCTGAAAAAAAGACAACATTTAGCGGGATGCCAAGATCGTTCCTGACGTCATCAAGCATATCGCTGATTTTTATCAGGAATTTTTCTAATGCGTCTTTTCCTTCAACATGACCTATCGGGTCAGAAAGGCCCATATAGGCGATAAACTCATTACCATCAAAATTTATCAGGCGGGTTTTAAAGGCATCTATTGCTGTTCGGGTGAATTTTTCAGGGAACACATAGGCAATGTAACCGGGAAAGCCAAGAAAATGTAGTTTGGGGTGATAATCCGGGTGCTTTTTTTGTGTCGAAAAAACTTTATCTATCAAGCTCTCCCCCTGAAGGCGATTTTCATTAAAGTTATAATAAAGGCGTTCATAACCATAAGGTTTGCCACCCACCAGCATTTTTGAAAAAGCCGGTCTGGTCAATGATGGAAAGGTGCTGACCAGGATACCCGGTGGATAAAATCCCCTGAAGTAACCATCATCATAAAGCGCTTTGATTGTTTTAAAAGGAACACCGTCTATGGCAAAGATAAGGCATAATCGTTCCGGGTCTGGTATTTCCTGGCCGGCAGGAGCAGTGCTTTCTTCAATATTCCAGTTCTTATTGAGATGACTTCTAAACCAGAGATTGGGAAGTACTCCAATTACAACAGAGCACAGCCCGACTGCGAGTAATGTGAAAAAAACACGTTTCAGAAAATCATTGTCCATGTCATAAAAGCCTCTGTAACGAAAAATATTGCCAGAGCGCTAAATACTAATAAACCCGACCTCTCTGCTGTTCAAGCATTATCAGATCTGCCAGCGCAATTGCGGTGGCACACTCAATAACGACAGGGATTCTTAATGCGATACAGGCATCATGTCGTCCCTCAATTAAAAGTTTTTCAACCGTTTGGTGCTTGAAATTGAAAGTATCCTGAGGACGCCCGATACTGGAAGTTGGTTTTACAGATACACGGAATATAATATCGTTTCCGTTTGTAATACCGCCGTTTATACCGCCTGCATTATTGGTTTTTGTTTTCCCTGATTTATCAATGATAAGGTCATTATGCTCACTACCCTTCATTATAGCGGCTTTGAAACCTGAACCGAATTCAATGCCTTTGGTTGCGGGTACTGCAAAAATCATATGTGCAATCATGGATTCTGTAGCATCAAAGAAAGGTTCTCCCAGGCCGACCGGAATATTTGAACACGTGCATTCAACAATTCCGCCTATGGAGTCATTAGCTTTAAGAGCATCTTCTACTGCTTTTTGAATATCGGTGGTGCCACCGGCCTCAACCAGTGTTGCGTCAACTTTTACCGGGTTGAGAATTTTTTTAGCAATAACACCTGCCGCAACTATTCCCAGAGTAATTCTTCCTGAAAAATGACCGCCGCCACGAGGGTCATTATAACCGCCATACTTTTGCTGTCCTGTATAATCCGCATGGCCGGGCCGGGGGTGATATAAAAGATTGTCGTAGTCTTTTGATTTTGTATCGGTGTTTTCAAAAACAATGGAGGCCGGCGCGCCGGTGGTTTTCCCTTTATAAACACCGCTTACAATTTTTGGCAGATCCGGTTCAACACGCGGTGTTGTCCCTCTGCCGCCTGCACGCCTTCTGGCAAAGTCATCCATGAAATCATCTTCTGACAGTGGAATGCCTGCCGGACAACCGTCAACGACTGCACCGATTTGAATGCCATGGCTTTCACCATAAATACTTATCCTGAATATTCTTCCAAAGCTGTTCATTTACTAAGCTATCCTTTAATGGCTTTGCCCGAAAATGCTTACCGTGAGGTAAAACATGATAAGGCAGATTATGGTTACGAGTACGATTATGAAAATTGTCTTGAGATAATTTTATGATTTAAAAGAATTGGGAACAATATATCATGCTCTGAAAGCTAAGTCTATAAAATCGAATGAAGAATAAATCCGTTTAAGGGCGTGTTCCCAAGCGTCGGGCATTAAACCCGACGTTTGGGATATCTATTAAAGATTTTTTACGATTTTGCCTCTGGTACTGACAATAATTTCTTCCAGCGGAATATCTTTATTGGAAAGTTCGAGCGCTTTTTTTATAACCATTCTCAGCCCGGCACAACAGGGGACTTCCATAATAACGGAAGTGATGCTCTTTATGCCTGAAATTCTGAAGATCTCGGCAAACTTTTTAATATATGCATCCGTATCATCAAACTTGGGGCATCCGATCATAACGGATCTGCCTTTAAGCAGATCCTGGTGTAAAGAGGGAAATGCGACCGGAACGCAATCAGCCGCAATCAGCAGGTTTGCACCTTTTAAAAAGGGTGCATTCGGCGGTATCAGGTTAATTTGGACCGGCCAGTTGGATAAAGCAGATGTCTCTTCGGTAAAAGCAGCCGGTTTATTTGCACTCTGACATGGTGTTGCTGCAGGCGAAAAAGACTGTATTTGGGAAGAGGGGCATCCACAGGCCATTTTCTCTTCCTTTGGCCCGGCTTTTATCTTTTCCAGATGTTCTTCCACCGCCGCTTCATCAAATTCATCAGCTTCACGCTCAACAATTTTCAGTGCGCCGGTCGGACAATCTCCAATACAGGCCCCAAGCCCGTCACAGAATACTTCAGCAATAACCTTTGCTTTACCATCTATTATTTCAAGCGCACCTTCGTCACATGCGACAACGCATTCACCGCAGCCGTTGCATAAATCTTCGTTTATTTCAATTATTTTACGCGTTACTTTCATGGATGACTCCTTTACTGATACAATTTGCCGAGCTACTTTTGCAAAACAGATGTTGCAACTTCACGTCCGGCATCCGTCAGAAATTTATTTTCAATAATATTGTTTAGCTTTTTGGAATCGATAAGCGATTCCTTCTGTTGCTCTTCAAGGTTGGTAATCAGGTCCGCATCATAAACAACCTTGAAGTTCAGTGTTTCATTCTCTTTTGGATGATGATGATGTCCGACAATTTCACAGATCTCATCAATCAGTTCCGGTTTTGCTTTGACACCGGTTAAAATTTTTCTGGCGATTTCAGGGCCGAATTCCTCATGGCGTTCGGAGCCGGAATCACCATGTTTTCGTTCTGCTTCATGAATACCGATGTCATGAAGATAGGCTGCAGAGAGAATAACAGGCATGTTGCCGGATACCTTTTTACAAATGGATTCTGCATATCGGGCAACGCGCATGGCATGGCCGATTCTTTTGAAATCAGCCTTAAAGTATTTTTTCATTTCAATGGCAACACGATCCTTGAAAAGACTTTCCTTTTCTGCCACCAGCTCAGGCGGCAGGGTGCCGATACATTGCTCGGCAAACTCACAATAAGCTGCACAGCCAAAGTCCATACCCGGATTCATGAACCGGTGGCCGCACCTGATACATTTCCGGGCTGTGTCGTCTTTAAAAAATTCTACAGGTGTGCCGCATTCCGGACATTTTGTTTCAAATATCGCGTCCTGTTTCCAGTATCGGCTATCTTGCCCCGGGCACTTCATGCTATAGCTCCTTAAAATTATATTGATAATTCCGGGTTCCGGGAATGAACCCGGAACCCGTTAACACTTTATTTATTATCCCAACATTGCTTTCAGATCCTCATCAGGTGTGCTGATAGGCATAAGGTTAAATTTCTCTACCAGTACATTCAGAACATTGGGTGTAATGAAAGCCGGCAGGGATGGACCAAGCCGAATATCTTTAATGCCAAGATAAAGCAAAGTCAGCAGGATGCAGCATGCTTTCTGCTCGTACCATGAAAGAACCATGGAAAGTGGAAGATCGTTTACACCGCAATCAAATGCACCGGCAAGGGCAACTGCAATCTGGACAGCAGAATAAGCATCATTACACTGACCGATATCCAGCAGTCTTGGAATGCCACCAATATCACCAAGGTCCTTGTCAAAGAAACGGAACTTGCCGCAGGCCAGGGTCATTACAACACAGTCTTCCGGAATTTTTTCTACCAGTTCTGTGTAATAGTTGCGTCCGGCCTTTGCACCGTCGCAACCGCCAACCAGGAAAAAATGGCGAATATCTTTGTTTTTAACAGCTTCAATAACCTTGTCGGCAACACCCAGAACAGCATTATGTCCAAATCCTGTCAGAACGTTTTTTATCTCTTTATCTTCGGTAAAGCCTTCCATTTCGAGGGCCTTATCAATTACAGGTGTAAAATCCTTATCTGCAAGATGAACTACGCCCGGCCATGCAACCAGGCCTGTCGTAAAAATATTGTCAATGTATGATTCTTTTGGTTTCTGGATACAGTTGGTTGTCATGAGAATAGCACCCGGGAACTCAGCAAATTCTTTTGCCTGATTCTGCCAGGCTGTTCCATAATGGCCATAAAAATTATCATATTTTTTCAGTTCGGGGTATCCGTGACAGGGCAGCATTTCACCATGGGTATAAACATAAATACCCTTACCTTCGGACTGTTTCAGAATATCCTCAAGATCTTTGAGATCATGACCGGAAACAAGGATGGCCTTTCCTTTTTTGGTACCAAGCGGAACCGGTGTCGGAACCGGGTGGCCATAAGTGCCGGTATTACCTGCATCCAGAAGCTCCATGGCACGAAGGTTAATTTCACCGCATTTCATTGCCAGGCCGACATAATCATCAGCTGAAAGTGTTTTATTCAAGGTGGCCGCCATGGCTTCCTGAATAAAGGCATAAACATTATCATCTGTCTGGCCGAGAATCATGGCATGATCAACATAGGCGGCCGTTCCTTTAATGCCGTAAATCAGCAGTTCTCTTAATGAAAGTATATCAGGGTTGATATCCGGATCTGACTTGATACCCACTTTTTCACCCTGTGCAACAAGCCCGTTGAGATCACCGGCTGGAACAAAGGTAGCGGCATCTTCAGTGGAACTGATGTCTCCGCCTGCGCCGGCTACCTTGTCTTTAAAAGCGTCTCTTAACGCAACACATTCCCTGATCTGCTCACTGAGACGATCGGTATCAAAGTCGACATTGGTTATTGTGGTAAAAATCGCTTCACAGGTTACCTTGTTAACTTCACCCTGTAGTTGCATAAAAAAGTAGTAAAACAAGTAGTAAAAAGCTTGCGGAAGCCCATGAATAGTGGTTATATAGTGTTTACTACAACAAAAATAACATTATCCAGGAGGCCACCGCAAGTGAAGTCCAGTAAATCAC
>JAIPEE010000017.1 GCA_021737275.1 Desulfobacterales bacterium | reverse complement strand
TGATTTACTGGACTTCACTTGCGGTGGCCTCCTGGATAATGTTATTTTTGTTGTAGTAAACACTATATAACCACTATTCATGGGCTTCCGCAAGCTTTTTACTACTTGTTTTACTACTTTTTTATGCAACTACAGGGTATAATCTCCGGCACCACAAAAAAAATGGTACTCCAATCCGACATGCTGCCCTTCAAACAAACGGATCGTTCCAGCATTTTTAAATCACGACCGTCTTTTTATTTAACAGAAATCAAAACAGCCTCTGTGTTAATATAAAATCTCAAAAGAAGGGCCAAAACTGTTCAATAAAAAGTCAAGAACTTTACTACATTGGTCCTGTGTCGTCAGTGATTCAATATCACAACCACTCTTAGGTATAGCGCCTTTAAGATATTCAAAAGTAGCAAATTTTTTTATATTATTTTTTTTAAATGATAATATTTTTTGTAGCGTAAAACGTAAACCATAGATTTTAAAAAGGTATGGTTTACGTTTTAAAATTTAAAAATTTATTCGTGGTGATCGGTAGTGTTGTAAGTATAAGAAGATACGATTTTTTTACTATCAAACCGAACAACTAAATCCTTGGAACTGGATTCGCTAAATACTTTATACCGATACAATCCATAGGTCCAGGTCAAGAGGCCATCTTCTATACCAACACGCCAGGGTGAGCCAAATATTTTACGAATATCACTTTGGGTTGAAACACCGATTTTAATATCTGATATCTGAGTACTCTGAAAATCATGACCAACAGTTGCACAACCGGTAATTGAAATGATAGTTAATAAAAATGCTATTGTGGCAATTAATTTTAAAAAAATACTTTTTTTATTGTTTAATAATATGATTGGCATGTATTTATTTTACTCCGTATTAATTTTTTATTTAATAAAACACTAATTTCAACGGGTTGAGCTAAATTCATTGATTTCAAGTGTGAATGATTTGCCATCGCTTACTACCATTCTATTCTCTTTTGATAGGGAATACATAGCTTGTTCAATATCAGCATTTGCCGGTAAGATATGGATAATGTTCCCGGAATCCGCAAGGCCTATAAATCGTAATCGTTTATCAGGTCGACGAATAAACTGGTTTGTTCTTAGATCCGGAACATAAACAAAGCCTTCGGCACGAGCTAATATATCGCTGCTTTCAACAATTTCTCCAATAAAATGTCTACGTATATCACTTTCAAATCCTCGTCTTGTAATTACGTGAATTTTTTCACCTTTTTTAATGATCATGGAATGATTCTCCTTTAGTTCATTGTGTTATATGAAAATATCGCTAAAAATATGTTACAGGTATTATATCAAATTACATAATTATAATATGGTGTTCGGTATTAACCCATTATATAAAATGAACTATATTCAATTCCATAGGCATTGACTGCATATGGATTGGGTAATATTAACGTGATTTGTACAAGTGCGTTCTCAGGACAAGGTTCCCGTCTTAAATGATACGGAAAACTGTCTGGAAAAATCATTGCCCCGTAACCTTCTTATAATCACCCCATCCCTGGAAAACAAGAATATTTTTCTGGCGCAGATGATTTTTATTCATTTTTACAACAAGTCGAATAACCTGTAAGGCCATATTATGTTGCCCGTTACAGTATAAATTGATGACAATATCAGTTTTAGTATCTGTTTGAGCCTCAGTCTTGTCAAGATCGGCTACGTGACGATAGATCTTCCATTCAGGGTGGAGCTTTTCAACGTCTACTTTTCCAACCCCAAAATGAAATTTGTAAACAAGGTAAGCGTTGGTACGGAGCAAATCAAGCTCTGCCGGCGTTTCTACTTTTTGATCAGTTTCGATATTTTATTCATGATTAGATTTTCAAACTATATTATTAATGCTGCTCAGATGATAATCTTCCGGATTCAATCTATTTTCAGAGGTATCTTTTATCTGATTTCATTATAATTTCAGGCATACGCTATGTTTTTTTATAGCATTCTTTTATCTTCATAATAGTTCCATGAGACAATTTTAAGGAAGTTGGTTATGGAATGATCCAGACAGCTCTGTTTCTTATCAGAGAAATAACTTTATTGGTAACTCTGCCCATAAGGAATTCCTCTATCCGTGACAATCCTTTTCGTCCGAGTACAATAGTGCCATAGTCGCCATTTCTGGCTTCATGAATTATGGTTGATGATCGGCTTGAAGCCGTCGTGTGCACAAATGATGAAATACAATCCTTTTTAAATCCGCTTTTGATCAGCAATTTTTTAGCCTCATCAAAATTGTTTTTAATTTTAATTTTAATATGCTCAAAATGTTCTTTTGGTAAATAAAGCATTGGAACAGTAAACTGAGCTTCCGGATTGCCTCTTATGACAAGGGTTAGATGGATTTCGAGATCAAAGCCGCCGACTGAATCCGCCACAAAACCGACTGCTTTAAAGGCATTTTCTGAGCCGTCAAAAGCAATTAACATCTTATTATTCGGTGGCAACATTCCAATTATCAAAATGGGGACGGATGTTAATAGATTGAGTAATTTAAATGCAACGCTTCCGACGACTATCTCCTTTAGCAGGCCCGTACCTTTACGACCGATAACAATCGCATCGTACCCTTTGTTGGACTCTTCAATAATATCACGTGAAATTCCGTTTTTACGATTCACCGTTTTTGAAGAAACCTTTTCAGGGTCAAATCCGGCCTCAATTAGATTTCTTGTTGAATTTTGCATGAATGTCCGGATTTTATCTTTTTGATTAGTTTCCCACATTCGTGATTCTTGCATTGTCCGAAAAAACATGGGGTCGCTCATTTCCAAATCAAGATAAGGCTCCGGTATGTCATTGAAAATATGAAACAGAACTACTTTCCAGTGATGGAATGGCTTAAAATAACAAATATATCGAATGACGGCTTTAGAGTATTCAGATCCATCAACTGCAACAAGTATTTTTTTTGTTTGGTGGGAAATCATGTGCTTATCTCCATTGACCCTTACCCATCTCTTTAGAAACGGAACGTAAAAAGAGAATAGAGGGACCTAAAAAATTTTCAGGGTTAGTGCCAAACATCGCTATTTCATTTATATTCTCAATGTTGGCATTTGATTTCAGCTTTGAAACAACTGCATTTAATTTCATGGTCTGAATTTATAAAGATGACAGTTGGGATATAATGTTACTTAAAGAGCCATAAAGATTTTTTAACTGACTATGGACATCTTTTACTAAATCGGATTTTTCTAGACATATTTGACAGGAAGAGCACTCTTCCAGACCGTGCTCGACATAATCACTTTTCAGATACTTCATCAGGTTAACTACTTTATCGATTAGCTCATCATCTTTTACCAGGCATGTTTTTCGATTGACCATGTTTTTACCTCTTGGTTAACTTAAAGTTTTTTACCTATATAATAAAAACCTTTTGATCGGTTACCATTCATGGTTTCATAGATCACAGGTTCATATGAAATAGTTTTGAAATATCCGGTGATAAATTTAATTCTCTCTTCAGCGTGGTGCCTGAAAGTAACCCCTTCAGGCAACTCAAATGTACCATAGTTATTATATTTTGTTTCAAATTTTTTGTAGCGATCTATATTTCTTTTATCTTTGTTAATCAGAAAATCATTAATGTAAACGATACCGTTACTTTTAAGAATTCTATGGATATCTTCAATCAAGACTTCCTGGGCATCATTATCAATGATGCAGGTGATAACGGCTAAAAGAATAATTGCATCAAAATGATTATCATCGAAGGGTAGGGGGTTATTTTCAATTTTTCTAATATCAAGATGGGGGTAAAGAGACTTTCCCCTTTTGATCATATTTTCGGAAAAATCCGCCCCCACCAGGTTCTTATATCCGAAATTGTGTAACTCGTTCAACGTTCTACCGTAACCACAGCCAAAATCGAAAATCAGAGCATTAATAGAAACATGTTTGGCGAACAACTCCAATTGAAAAGGTGTGGTAAAAGCTTTTTCACCCGCCACCTTATCCCAGTATTTTTCCTGATCCGGCATAAATAATCATATCCTTGTAAGCGTTATGAGTCCACCCTTCAACCGGTATATCGATTCGGGATCAACGGGAAACTATCTTAGACAAAAAAGATTTTCACGTCATTAAGCTACTTCAAGTTATTACATATAAGGCTGCTGTTTAGCCAGTATGCCAGTTCACCCAATGCCGTTGAGTGGATCAGATAGTGAACCTGATGTGAAAAGGCCAGCGTCTGAATCTCTTTTAACAGGTTAATGCGTGAGCATGTTCCTGGTTTTAAATTTGAAAAATCTGAAACATATCCCCACATATGAAGTAAAGTATTGGTTATTGAGCCGGTTTCCGGTTTTTCTCTAAGGATATTTACCAGTATAGCAATCAGATCGTTAAATATGATTTTATTTTTTGATACTTTCGGTCCAATGGTTTTATAGGTATTATAATCTCTGGCCATCACGGAATATTTATGATGTGCCCAGAGTGTCTGGATATTATTCGTCAATTGAATTCGTCCAGGCTCTTTATCGAAATATTTTTCTGATAGAATTTCAAACTGCCTGGATGGAGAATCTATGTAGTCAGCCGGCCAGATAGTTTTTGATTGGATTTTCAGGACTGGGCTTTTATGGTTAAATCCCCTTAAAATCATTTCTTCAGCTAATAATTCATGACGAACAGTTAGTGCCTTTATACAGTTTTTCCATCTGATTGTTTCAGGATGTTTCGAATACCCGATTTTGTTGTTTTGTAAAACAGACAGGATCGCATGTAACTCGACATGTTCGCCTAAAAGACTATTTCTGTTAAGGTATCCTGGATTTATGTCCCAGATTCTCATTTAGGGCCTGTTCAGATTTGAGATAATCTCATCGGTTAATTTAATATGCATTTTGAAAAAGAAAATAGTGATAACCATTCATCTTCATAAACATGTTCAGTATGGACGTTATGATTTTTATCGTGTCTTTATTTCACCACGAAGAAGCTTTTTTAACCCTTCAAGCGTACCTTTCCAGACAGCATCTTCTCCAGTCATAATTGATACGATGATAGTATCTTCAACACTGACCTCCATAACAATCTCTTCGTCACCGATCTGAAATACAGCTTCTCCCCATCGTTCAGCAGGCAGACCTGTTGTTTCACAGTCATAATCGGTTCTCATTTCACCTGTCATTCTGATTTTGCTCATTTTTCCTCCGGAAACTTATTGTTTTAGATCATCTTCCTCATCAAAAACGGGTGGTATGATAATATTTAATGACTTGCCCAGCGTACGAACAAGATCCAGAAAATTACGGGGCAGGGGAATATCACGTTCTATATCCAGAATACCCAGTTTGTTTGCATTTTCAAGAATGGCCTTGCTGTCCAGGCCATCCTGATTGTCACAAAGAAATTGAACACGAAGCGCATCGGTTAATGGAATACAGAGTTCTTTGTATTCCAACGGGAAATTTGCCAGTTCCCTTTCGATGACGGTTTTGTTCTCAGTTGCAAAATCAACAAATGTTTTTTCAAGGTTTTCAATACAGAAAATTCTGTTGATAATGGCACCTGTCAGCCTGTTTATAAATATATTATCTCTGTCGGAATATCTTTTCGGAAGTGTCTCTTTAAGTTTTTTAAATAAAATCATCTGTACTACTGTAACGCCCTCTCGGAGAACAGGTACAATTTTTGTATCTACTGAAGACATCTTGTGCTCCTGTTATGTTATTTTAACACAGTTTCTTCCGGATTTTTTAGCTTTATAAAGCATTTTATCTGCAGCTTTAATAACCTGGTCCGGGCTTTTAAGGGTTTTATCAGACTGGGCGGCGCCAATGCTGACCGTAATTTTTACATTTTTATCTCCGGATCTTTTTGTTTGACTTCTATTTGCCGAAGAACCGGTTTTACGTTTAGGCCCGCGAATAATGAAAGGGGTTGCCGCAAGGACTTTTCTGAATTTTTCAAGTTTTGACAGGACCTCATTAACATCTTTTCTTGGGAAAACAGCCGTAAACTCCTCACCACCATAACGGAAAACCTTTTTGCCAAAAATCTCTCTGAGTTTTGATGCTGTCAAATGAAGTACCTGGTCACCGGCATCATGGCCATATGTATCATTAAATTTTTTAAAATGGTCAATATCAAACATGGCAATAGTGTATTTTTTACCAAGATTCAGCATTGTTTCATCAAGGCTCCGCCTTCCGGGAAGAGACGTCAGTTCATCAATATAAGCCATTGAAAAAGAAGCTTCCAGCATGGTGATGAGCAGCAGTATCCCGGCAGAAAGAAAAAACAATATGGGCGCGGCAGCCTGATTGACGGTAATACCAAGAAATACGGACAGCAGAATGCCTATATATCCGACAGCAATGATATCTTTGTTTTTAAAAAACCGGTAAGATAAATACAGAATCGATATTACAAATGACAGGATTACAGGAGTTGAAGTTCCCCATATCGCCTGATTGTTAAAAAAAGCGGTTAGATTTCCGGATATAGTTGAAATGTCAGTCTGTAAAGCATGAAAACCGCTGACTATGCTTGAAAGATAGGTGTTGGAAGATAATCCTTTTCCCAGCAGTACAAAAACGGAAGTAATCTGAAATATTAAAAAAAGAGTGAAAAAAAGGCTTGCAAGGGTAAAAATTCTTCTTTTAACCAGGAGTGTAAAAAATGTCAAATTCAAAGGCAGTAGAAAAGCAATGGCTGCTGGAATGGATGTGTTTAAAAATATAGTAGTAGTAAATGCAGGATATGAAATTGCCAATACGGCAGACGATAAAATCAACCCCAGGTTGTTATATCGGCTGCCCATAATACCAAGCGCAACAAAAATTACATAGGGCAGAACCGGTAATATGATTAAAAGCGCCTTGAATTCTTTTCCACCTGAAGGGTTTGAGAAGATATCCGGCCATTTAAACAGTAATAGTAATGAAAAAAGGATAAGAAGTGACGGTGTTATCAGATACAGAAAAAGTCGCTTTAATGAAAACAGCAAGATCAATTTGCTCCCATGCCATGTTACAGGTTTTTAAAATATGTTTATATGGATTTTAAAAAATTTTCAAGCCACATATATTATTCGTTTCAACAGAAACACAAGTGTCTGTTTTTCAGATAAATAATATCAATATAATGAGACTATGGCATAAACATCATTGGCAATGTTTTGAGAAATGTCAGACATCGCAAGGCTTAAAGCGGCTGCAAGCCCGTCAGGGCTTTTTTTATTACAAATTTCCGTTACAGCATATGATTTTTGTAAAAGTATGCCGCCGGAAGCATTCAGTGAATTTTTGCGGGAAAAAGTTATATTTACGGAAAGAACCGCCTTCCAGTGGTCCGGTTCATCAACCTCATAAAAATCATCCACTTTTCCTTCCAGAACATAATCTGCATTAAGAGCACTGATATCCGTAATTACGGCGCTGAAAATATTGTAGCTCATAAAGTCTCTGGCAAGCAAAGTAGATACCATGTCGCCGGGAGTGGCCTGCCATCTATGATAATGATACGGTTTTCTTGTAAATTCTTTTTCCGTATATATGATGTTCCGGGTGTCATAAAACGGCGATGTCTGAAAACGCCTGATCTGGATAACTTCTGAAAGGAGCGGTGTCTTGTCAATAACCGGCGGATTATATTCCAGCGCATAATAGTTAATCTGAAGGCCGGGTTGTTTAAAATTCAAACAACCCGCACAGAACATAATCAGCAATAAAAAAAAAATTATTTTATCCGGTTTCATAAAATTACTCCAGGTTTTCAATCTGTTTTCTCGGCGGTGGTTCACCAAAAAGTAACTGTGACGGCTGCTCACTTGTATATTCGATCAGCGAATTCAAATTGTCTGTAGCTCTTTCAAGGTTGTTAATCGTCATGGAGAGCTGATTGGTGAGCCGGTCAATTTTATTATCCGTATTGATTATCAAATTTTTTCCGGTGTCCATCATCTCTTCCGCCTTTGCCATCGATTGATTAAAAGATTCGATGGCGGTAATAAAGTTTGTTTCACTATTTTCGATTACACGCCCGATCCGGCCCGCAGTAACCCGGGCTTCAGTAGAAAGTGCATTCATATTATTAAATGTTTGTTGTATTGAGTTTGAAACAGCAAGAACCTGTGCATCATCAACAGCATGATCAAGGTTGTCTATCGCACTTTTAAGGCTGTCTGAAATACCTTTAAGGTCGATATCTTTAAGCGTTTCCATAAATAAATTTATATCATCAAATATCTTTTCAATTTCTGATGGCCTTGTGGCAATTACATGGAATTCAGTTTTAAAGTTCAGTTCGGGTGATAAATCAGGCTCATCTGTTTTTTTTCTTTCAATCTCTACAAACATGATACCGGTAATACCGACAGCTTTTAGTCGGGCAACCATGTCTGATTCCATTTCGATGTCCGACTCAATCTTTATAATTACTTCAATAAGTGTATCATCAGGTGCAACACCGATCCTGTCAACCCGGCCGATAGTAAGTCCCCTGTATTTTACCGGGGAGTCCTTATCAAGGCCCTGGACGGATTGATCAAAATAGGCTGAATAGAGGGTACCCTTTTCAAAATAGTGAGACAGACCCAGCCAGATTATGCCGGCAATAGCCAGTACAAAACCGATAATAACGAAAAGGCCGACAGCAAATTTAGTTTTAATTGAAGCCATCAAGTATTTCCTCTAAAACATATGGAGCGACTCTTGGTTCGCGTTTAAAAAAATGTTGAACATTTTCATCCATGCTTTCATCTTTTAAAAGCTGCGGATCTCCTGTTGCAATGATACCCTTTTTATCTTTATCAAGCATTATGATACGGTGCGCAACACCAAAGATGCTTTCAAGGTCATGGGTAACAATAACCATCGTCGTGCCGGTCTGTTCATTTAAATGCTTGATAAGCGCATCAATCTCTGCCGCTGCAACAGGATCAAGACCGGCCGTGGGTTCATCAAGAAAAAGAATTTTCGGATTCAATGCCAGTGATCTTGCAAGACCGGCACGTTTTTTCATGCCGCCGCTGATTTCAGACGGCAGAAAATTTTCATAGTTTTGAAGATCAACCATACTCAGTTTCATGCGTACAAGATTATTGACAGCACTGTTTGATAATTCAGTATATTCAATTATTGGTAATGCAACATTTTCAGCAACCGTCATGGATCCGAGCAGGGCACTGCTTTGAAAAAGTATCCCGATTTTTCTCAATGTTTCCTGAAATCTTTCCTCATCGCATGATGTGATATCGACATTATCAATATACACCCGGCCTGCAGTCGGTTCTGTGAGGCCTGACATATGTCTGAGCAGGGTAGATTTGCCGCAGCCGCTTCCGCCCAGAATAACAAGGATTTCACCTTTGAAAACATCAAAAGTAACATTTTCAAGTACCGCCAACTCACCATAGCGGGCCTCAAGACCTTTTACCTCGATAATTGTATCTGTTGCCATAGTGTCACATTTACCAGTAGCTTCTGACGACTGCGAATAATGAATCGAATAATATAATAAAAAAGATACTGCTGACAACTGCAGACGTTGCCGCATTTCCTACGGAATCGGCACCGCCTCTTGCCCTGAAGCCATAAAAACATGAGATCCAGGAGATAAGCATCGCAAATATCATACTTTTAAACAGCCCCCATACTACCTCAAAGAGTGTAAGCGTTTCAAATGTCTGGCCGATATAAGACTGGGGCGTCAGACCCAGCATGGTAATACCGATGACAAGTCCGCCTGCAATGCCGAAAAGGTTTGAAAATACGGTCAACAGCGGCACAACAATAATTGATGCAAACAGTCTGGGAAGTACCAGGAATTGAGTAGGACTAAATCCCATGACAAATAGCGCATCTATCTCTTCGTATATCTGCATTGTAGATATTTCTGCAGCAAACGCTGAACCGGAGCGTCCTGCAACAATAATTGCAGTCATAATCGGACCCAACTCAGATGCCATTGCCAGGGCAACAAGAGAGGCTACATAAATATTAGCACCAAATTGCTGTAACTGCAGTGAAGACATAAACGCTATGATAAACCCCAAAAGAAAACTGATTAAGGATACGATTGGAAGTGCATCTACCCCGACTTTTTCCATATGGGCAATGGTATCTCCCCAGCGTATCGAAGAGGGCTTTTTGCAACCGTGAAAGATACACAAGATAATTGAACCGACCATACTGATCTGAAAACGGATACTGTCCGCCACTTCAATAAACGTCTCTCCAAGTCGAATAACAAATCCATTAGTTCTTTTTTGAGAGGCGGGCTTAAACGTTTTGTGTTCATCAAAATTCACCAGAGAGAGAATCTGTTTTATCTCTCTGGTGTCGTTTATCAGGCTAAAGGAGCCTTTCTTTTTTAAAATATTTTGTCGAAGTTCTACAAGCAGCAGGGCACCAAAATCATCGAATTCTGTCACATTTTCCATATCAACGGTAAGTGATTTTAAATCTTTTGTTTTTGTCAGAAAAACGAGCCTTTCTATAAGAGGCGTAGCAGTCTGTTGTGTAATATTGCCGATGAGCTTTATTACCGATGCGTCATTCCCGTTATCTATGATTTCATAAAAATCGACTGCTTGCATATTTCAATAACTGTGAAGGGGTTCATATCCGATCCGAAAGACAAAGACCTTATAAAAAATTGTGAACCCGAAAGGCAGCATGTGCAGGCTGATGGCACTTTAAAATTAAAATGCGACTATTGCCCTTCAGTACATTATCGATATTTGATAACACATAAGTATCTTTAAAGTCTATATTTTTCATGGAAAGTGAAAAGAAACGAAAAGGATAAATGTATAAAAAGATAATTTTACCGGCGCCTTGTGCAGGAGATTGTTTCAAGTAACCTGGAATGAATTTCATCAAGCACATCGCAATCATCTATGCATTCAGGAAAACTTTTTTTTCGCTTTTCACATTTTCGGCAGGGGCTTTTAACCAGATGTCCAACTTCAAAATCAAACTTAAACTCATAATCCGTGTGGTTTGGCAAAAATTTCATTTTAAAAATTATCCATAATGCTTTTTAAAGCATGCTTTTGCAAATAAACAAATAGGCGGATACGCCTTGAAAAAAATAAAATTATGTTTATCATATTCAATTGTTGATCTCAAGGCAAATCCTTTATGATCAAGACTTTGCCTAAACCATTAACGATAAATTTAATTTTTGTTTTTTGGTAATTTATTTAATGAGTTGTATGATTATTTTCTCACTGTATGAACTACGACCCTAACATGTCAGGAGCTAAAAATGGAAATGATCAAAGCGTTTTCAAGACGATCGCTTTTCTGGATAATCTTATTTATGGCCATTATTTTTCTCAGTATTGATCTTCTTATCTTTCTGGGTCTGGATATTGTATTCAAAGATATTACAGCCATGACACCTGAAAACGCTGATGTCTTTTCCAATGATCTTTCAAGTTGGACTAAAACAGTCCAGGGCTATTTTATGAAATTTTTTATTCCGGGTTCAGCAGTAATCTCGGCGTTACTTGCATTTATCATCTGGGGAGTTCATCGCCGGATTTTCAGGAAGGTAACAACGAAATATACGCCGCCGGCGCCATTGAAAAAGAAAAAAACAACAAAGCAGGATATGGCAGCTATGGAAAAAGAGAAAAAAATTCACGATACCCGAATGTATCTCAACATACTGGCTGTATTTCAAAGAGAGGGGCGCCTTATGGATTTCTTTGCTGAAAATCTTGATGCGTTTGAAGATGCCCAGATCGGTGCAGCGGTTAGAAGCATCCATGAAAATTGTAAAAAAACCGTCAACAAATTACTCTCCCCCAGACCAATCGTCGATATAAATGAGGGTGAAGAATTTATCGTTCAGAAAGGATTTGATCCGGATTCTGTTAAACTGATTGGTAATGTTGCCGGCGAACCGCCTTTCAAGGGCGTTATCAGACATAAAGGCTGGATGGCTGGAAAAGTTCAGCTCCCGACACTTTCTTCAGGTACTGAAGCTGAGATTATTGCACCGGCTGAAGTGGAAATTATCTGAGTTAACACTATTTAAAATTACATGCTGGGATGGTTAATTTGTTCGATCAGACGGATAGACGATATATTATTGGCATAGACCTGGGTACGACAAACTCAGCTGTTTCATACGTTGATCTGGAAAATAAGGCGGACGGCAAACCCCGTATCAATCTTTTTAAAGTACCTCAGCTTACCGGACCCGGTGAAATAACACGTCAGTCCGTTCTGCCGTCATTTCTCTATATTCCCGGCACATATGATATCTCAAAAGAGTCCATAGAAACACCATGGGAATCGGATACATTGAATTTCGCCGGTATTTATGCAAGGAACCATGGATCACAGGTTCCCTCAAGGCTTGTCTCTTCAGCAAAAAGCTGGCTCTGTCATGATAATGTCGACCGGCATGCCAGGATATTGCCATGGGGATCCGGTGATGACGTGTTTAAGGTTTCACCTGTTCAGGCAACCGCATTTTATCTTTCACATATCAAGAAATCATGGAACCATTATAAGGGCGATGATGTAGAAAGCTTCCTTGAAAACCAGATGATTATTATCACGGTACCGGCTTCTTTTGATGAAGTGGCACGTGATCTTACGCTTGAAGCCGCCAAAACAGCAGGGTTGCCGAATGTAACCCTGATAGAAGAACCACTTGCAGCATTTTACAGTTGGCTGATTCAACATGAAAAAAAATGGGATCGGTATATTAAACCTGATGAACTTGTTCTGGTGTGTGATGTCGGCGGCGGCACAACCGATTTTACGTTGATAACGCTCCGAGAGGTTGACGGCAGTCCCAGGTTTGAACGAATCGCAGTTGGAGATCATCTTGTTCTGGGGGGGGATAATGTTGATATCGCCCTGGCAGAAATCATAAAAGAGCGTTTTGGTATGCCGGGTAAATCCATTACCGGTGATCGCTGGAAAACACTTTGTCACCAGTGCAGGCAGGCCAAAGAGATTATACTTGATAATATTGCCGAATCAAAAAAGATAACACTGATGGGACAGGGAAGCAGTCTTATTGCCGGAACCATGTCTGCAGAGCTCACCCGTAAGGATGTTGAAGATGCAGTTTTAAGGCAATTTCTTCCTGTGATTAGCCGGGAGAACCCCGGAAAAAGTGAAAGCCATGGAAATGTAACGGAATTTGGCTTGCCCTATGAATCTGATTCAGCCATAACCCGCCATCTGGGATGGTTTCTTGAAAGACACAAGGAAGATGTCGGCCGTGTACTTAAATCGGATCGTTATACACCGGATCTTATTCTTTTTAATGGCGGATCATTAAAACCGGCTATTATTCAGGAGAGGATTAAAGAATCAATACGGTCATGGTTTGGAGAGACGGATACCGCCGTT
This sequence comes from Desulfobacterales bacterium, assembly GCA_021737275.1. Lineage (GTDB taxonomy): Bacteria > Desulfobacterota > Desulfobacteria > Desulfobacterales > JAIPEE01 > JAIPEE01. The sequence continues at coordinate 62,288 of JAIPEE010000017.1, read as the reverse complement.
CCAGGTGTTCTTGAAAATCCAAATCCTGATACTGCTGTTGCGCTTGGTGCCGCTTATTATGGCCTTGTAAAGTCGGGCATCGGTGTTAAGGTTGGCAGCGGAAGCCCCCGTTCATACTATCTGGGTATATCAAAACCGGGTGAAGTCGTTGGCCAAAAAGAGGCGATCTGTCTTGTTGAAAGAGGACTTGATGAGGGGTCGGATATAATTATTGAAGATAAAAAGTTCGAGGTACTTGCCAACCAGCCTGTTGCCTTCAATATCTACAGCTCGAGTTATCGCTCAGGTGATATGACCGGTGATGTGGTATCTGTTGATGATTCATTTACAATTTTGCCGCCCGTTCAGACAATGATACAGTTTGGCAAAAAAGGTACCCGGACGACAATACCTGTTAAGATGGAAGCCGGTTATACTGAAATGGGCACGCTGGCATTATGGGCCAGGTCAACTGTCAGCAAACACCGCTGGCAGCTGCAGTTCCAGTTAAGAGCTTCCGATTCACCCATACAGATTGCCGATGATGATATATTTGATGAATCGATTATTGAAAAATCGGTCAGTGCGGTTCATGAAGTTTTTTCAAATAAAACAGGGAATGATCGTCTTGAAAAAATTGTAAAAGAAATTGCTGAAATTGTTGAAAGACCAAAGAACAAATGGCCCCTCGGGCTGATAAGAAGTATCACAGATGAACTTATAAAAAACATTTCTGCACGAAAGACAACGGCTGTTTATGAGAGCCGCTGGTTGAATCTGACCGGATTTTGTTTTCGACCCGGATTTGGTGATGCGTTTGATGCAATGCGGATCAAACAGTTATGGAAAATATATAAGCAGGGCGTTATTTTCAATAAAAATGCACAGACAAAATCAGAATGGTGGATTTTCTGGAGACGAATTTCCGGCGGTCTGACACCCGGCCAGCAGCGACTGTTTATGCAGGATCTGACACCGGTGATAATGGCCAAAAAATCCGCTAAAGTTAAACTTACTCAACAGGAGCGTTTTGAAATCTGGATGGCAATTGCTAACCTCGAACTGCTGCTGGTTAAGGATAAAATTAAGTGGGGTCGGCACCTCCTTGGAGAACTGAATTCAAAACGCTGTAGTCAGCAGCTTTTCTGGGCACTTTCAAGAATAGGTGCACGTGAATTATTATATGGGCCTGTTGATCGGGTTATTCCAGCCGGTGAAATTATAAACTGGATTGATAAACTTCTTTCTGAAGAGTGGCGTAATCCGAAACCGGTTGCAGTGGCCCTGTCACAGTTAGCCCGGAAAACAGGTGATCCGTCAAGGGATATTGAAGATTCCATCGCTGTTCGTGTTGTTGAATGGCTTAACAGACATGAAAACTTTAAACCATATGCCCGGTTTGTTCAGGAAGTGGTTAAGGTGGAAAGACAGGAAGAAAACACCATGTTTGGCGAATCTTTGCCGGACGGCCTCATTCTTCATGATTAAAAGCATGATTTTCAGGGCTTTACGCTTTTTTGCATTTATGCTACATAGATTTGAAATTATTTAAACGGATATGGTGGATAAATGCGAATAGGGATGGGATATGATGTTCATCGACTTGAAAAGGGTCGGCGCCTTGTCATAGGGGGTGTTGAGATCCCTTTTGATAAAGGGCTTATGGGACATTCTGATGCCGATGTTCTGCTTCATGCGGTTTGTGATGCTTTGCTTGGTGCTGCAGGACTTGGCGATATTGGAATGCATTATCCGGATACCGATCCTGCATATAAAGATATTGACAGTATGAAGCTTCTAAAGGATACCTGTAATAAGGTAAGTGAAAAAGGGTTGAGTGTTGTAAATCTGGACGCGACTGTTTTTGCAGAAAAGCCAAAAATTTCACCATACAGGGAAGATATGAAGTGTTGTATTTCTGTTGCAGTCGGCATTAAGGCAGACGATGTAAATATCAAAGCGACAACGACTGAAGGCCTTGGAATGATTGGAATGGGCGAAGGTATCGGTGCTATGTGTGTTGCATTACTTAAACCAAAGCCTTAATTTGAGTGCTTTAATTTTCTACATAACGCAGTAATCGCTACCAAAGGGCAATTTTTAGAGGTGGCCTAAACTGTTTGGGAATAAAGAATGGCAATACGCATCTATAATACGCTAAGCGGCAGAAAAGAAAATTTTGAAACCATTAAACCGGATAAAGTGAGCATGTATGTTTGTGGGCCGACAGTGTATGATTCATGCCATATCGGCCATGCACGTTCGGTAGTGGTTTTTGATGTCATTGCACGGTATTTGAAATCGCAGGGCTATGAAGTAAAATATGTCAGAAACTTTACGGATATTGATGACAAAATAATTAATCGGGCCAATGAGCTCAATGAGAAACCTGCCGGGCTTGCATCAAGGTATATCGAAGAGTTTCACACAGACATGGATGCCCTTTATGTAGAGCGCCCTTCATATGAACCCAAAGCAACAGATCATATTAATCAAATTATTGATGTGATAAACAGACTCATTGAAAAAAATATCGCCTATGAAATTGATGGTGATGTCTATTTTTCTGTAGATAAATTTAAGGGCTACGGTAAGCTGTCCGGTCGAAAACTTGAAGATATGGAAGCCGGTGCCCGTATTGATATTGATAAGAGAAAGAAAAACCCTTTTGATTTTGCATTGTGGAAATCAACAAAACCCGGCGAACCGTTCTGGCCCTCTCCCTGGGGAAACGGCAGACCCGGCTGGCATATTGAATGTTCAGCCATGAGCTGCGAATATCTGGGCGAAACATTTGACATACATGGCGGTGGTAAGGACCTTATCTTTCCGCACCATGAAAACGAAATAGCGCAGTCTGAAGCGGCTTTCGGAAAGGCCTTTGCCAAATACTGGGTTCATAATGGTTTTGTAAATATTAACCATGAGAAAATGTCCAAGTCGCTTGGTAACTTTTTGATGATTAAAGATGTTATTAAGCGTTACCATCCGGAAGTTGTCCGGTTTTTTCTTTTATCCAATCACTATAGAAGCCCGATTGATTTTACAGACAAGGCAATGGATGAAGCCGTTGTTGGACTGGATAAGATTTATGCTTTACTTCAGCGACTTTCTGATAATACGGATTGTTCCGGAAAAGATGGAAATAGGCCGGGTGACTGCTGGAACCGTTTCTGTGAGGCAATGGATGATGATTTTAATACGGCCAAAGGTATAGGAATTATTTTTGATACAGTTCGACAGTTAAACAAACAGCTTGATCAGAAAACAACAATTACACCGGATATCACCAAAATACTCCAAATAGCGTATGCGGATTTAATCCGTACCGGGCAGGTGCTTGGTGTTTTCTGTCTTGATCCTGTCAAATATTTTGAATCTAAAAAATCCAATGCAATTGGTAAGCTTGATATAGATGAAATAGCCATTGAAAAACTTATCAAAGAACGAATTGAAGCCAGAAAAGCCAAGAACTGGGCAAAAGCGGATGAAGCACGCGACCGGTTATCGGATATGGGTATTGTGATTGAAGACAGGCCTGAAGGTACCATCTGGAGAATCAAAGAGTAGGATATTTTATCATATAAATGTTTTTTATATGTTGTAACCTGATGTCATCATTTAATTTAGTTTCCCCCTTTACGCCAAAAGGCGATCAGCCCGGAGCAATCGATGCAATCTGTAAAAGCATCTCCTCCGGAAACCGGCATAATGTTCTGGTTGGTGTTACCGGATCCGGTAAAACATTTACCATGGCACATGTTGTTCAAAAACTGAATCGCCCATCGCTGGTTATAGCGCCTAACAAAACCCTTGCCGCACAGCTTTATAATGAGTTCAGGCAGCTTTTTCCTGAAAATGCGATTGAGTATTTTGTCAGTTATTATGATTACTATCAGCCGGAAGCCTACATTCCCTCAAGTGATACCTATATCCAGAAAGATTCATCCATAAATGAGATGATAGACAAACTTCGGCACTCTGCAACACGTTCCGTTCTTTCGCGCAGGGACGTGCTGGTTGTTGCCAGCGTTTCCTGTATTTTTGGTATCGGCGACCCTGAAGATTATCTGGCAATGCGTGTAAAAATTGAAAGCGGTACACAAGTACCAAGAGACAAGTTGTTAAAAGACCTTGTCTCCATGCATTATGAGCGAAATGATTTTGATTTTCATCGGGGCACATTCAGGGTAAGGGGAGACCGTGTAGAAATCTTTCCGGCATACGAAGAAAGCAGTGCTGTACGTGTTGAGTTCTTTGGAGATGATGTTGAATCGATTGCTGAAATTGATCCACTCAGAGGTACCGTTACTCGAACGTTAAGAAAATGCACTATATTTCCTGCCAGCCATTATGTTACCCGGAAAAGTACGCTGAAAAGGGCAACAGAAACAATAATTGAGGAGTTAAAAGAACGAATTGAGTTTTTCAGGCAGGAAAAAAAACTGATTGAAGCTCAGCGAATTGAGGAGAGAACCAATTTTGACCTTGAGATGATGCTTGAGCTGGGGTACTGTAACGGCATCGAGAACTACTCCCGGCACCTCACAGGGCGCCGCCCCGGTGAACCGCCACCCACCTTGCTGGATTATTTCCCGGATGATTATCTCCTCTTTGTTGATGAGAGTCATATTGCCGTTCCACAGGTACGGGCCATGTATAAAGGAGATCGTTCGAGAAAGTCTACACTCGCAGAGTTCGGGTTTAGATTGCCGTCCGCACTTGATAACCGCCCTCTGCAGTTTCATGAGTTCTATGAACGTATTAACCGAATTCTGTATGTATCTGCTACACCTTCGGAATTTGAGTTTGAGCAGTCCGGCAAGGCCGTTTTTGAACAGATTGTTCGACCGACAGGCTTGCTTGATCCTGAGATTGACGTAAGGCCCGCAGTAAACCAGGTTGATGATCTGCTGGATGAAATCAAGCATCGAATTGACAGAAATGAACGCGTCCTTGTAACCACGCTTACCAAACGGATGGCTGAGGATCTGACAGATTATTATACTGATCTGGGAATTAATGTTCGTTATCTTCATTCTGATATTAAAACGATAGAGAGGATGGAGATCCTGAAAGATCTCAGGACAGGAGAATTTGATGTTCTGATCGGTATAAATCTACTCAGGGAGGGGCTGGATATTCCCGAAGTATCCCTTGTGGCGATACTTGATGCCGATAAAGAAGGTTTTTTAAGGTCAACCCGGTCATTAATCCAGACATGCGGGCGTGCCGCCAGAAATGTCAAAGGCGTGGTCATTATGTACGCAGACAACATAACAAAATCCATGCAGTCAGCTATTGATGAAACACTTCGCAGAAGAAAAATTCAGGCAGCATATAATTCAGACCATAATATTGTACCGGAGACAATAGTTAAAAAGGTGACATCTGCTTTTGATACGTTTTATGAAAAAGACGATGAAGAAGAACATTTGGTAGCGGAAGCCTTATCCGTTTTTGAGAAAACGGATAATATAGATGTCCATATCAGAAAGCTCGAGAAGGAAATGAAGGACGCTGCAAAAGAGATGGCGTTTGAACGTGCCGCTGCATTGAGAGACCGGATTGCTTCCATTAAAAAACTGATGCTTTTTGAGCTTTAAATGAAAGACAGCCTTAAGGAAAAACTTAAACATATTTCTTCAAAACCCGGTGTATACCTCATGAAAAATGAACGGGGCAGGGTGATATACGTGGGTAAGGCCGGTAACCTGAAAAAAAGAATTTCCTCTTATTTTAAACCCATTGAACAGCTTGATATTAAGACCGGCGTCCTGGTTAAAAAAATTCATAATTTTGAAACAACGATAACGGCAACAGAAAATGAAGCCCTTATCCTTGAATCCACTTTAATTAAAAAGCACAGGCCCCGTTATAACGTCATTTTAAAAGATGATAAGCGTTATCCGTCTATTCGGCTGGATATCAGTCAGCCTTATCCCACTATTGAAGTTATAAGAAAAATAAAAAAAGATAATGCACTCTATTTTGGCCCCTATGCTTCAGCATATGCAGTTAAGCAGACGATTAATATTATAAACAAAGCGTTTAAACTGAGAAAATGCAGAACCGGAAATTTTATGAGCAGGAAACGGCCATGTCTTAATTACCAGATGGGTACCTGTCTGGCACCTTGTTGCATTGATGTGGATGTGGATGAGTACAAAAAAATTATTAATGAAGTTATCATGCTCCTGAAGGGACGGGCACCTGAACTGATCAGGAAGATAAAAAATGAAATGTACCTCGCTTCTGATATGCAGGAGTTCGAATATGCGGCACAGCTTCGAGACAGGGCCTTTGCGTTGGAACGAACAATGGAAAAACAGGTGGTTGTTTCATCTGATCTTTCCGACAGGGATATTCTTGCGGTTAAGGGACAGGATGAATTTTCAGTTATTACGGTTCTGCCGGTGAGAAGCGGCTATATGATGGGTGCCCGCCACTACTTTTTTAAAGACATTTTGGTTTCTGATTCGGAACTTCTCTTTTCATTTATTCGACAATATTATGAAAAAGGCCGTTTTATTCCTTCTGAGATTTTACTGCCTTCAACGATTTATGATAAAAAAATACTGGAAGGGTGGATCTCTTCATTAAAATTAAAAAAAGTACACCTGCTCACGCCTCAAAGAGGTGAAAAGCTTCGGCTTGTCAACATGGCAACAAAAAACGCGAATCAGGCCCTGCAAGAGAAGATAGCCTCAAAAGACAGCGAAAAAGACCTCCTGCTCAGACTTCAAAAAAGACTCAGGCTGAACCGTTTACCTAAACGTATCGAATGCTTTGACAACTCCAATATTTCCGGCACCTCTCCGGTTGCCGGTATGGTGGTTTTTGAAAATGGCAAACCCGCTAAACGGGCATATCGCAGATTTAAAATAAAAACGGTTAAAGGGCAGGATGACTATGCCTATATGGCTGAAATTTTAAAGCGGCGGTTTACAGGAGCCAATGCTGAAGAATCATTACCGGATATTTTGATAGTTGACGGTGGAAAAGGTCAGCTGAATATTGCTGTTGCTGTTTTATCCGCACTTGGAATGAAAAACCGGTTTTACCTGTTTGGAATTGCAAAGAAAGATACGACCAGAGGTGAAACAAAAGACAAAATATTTCAACCCCAAAGATCAAATCCTGTGAAATTTGGAAAAGATGAAGATCTGCTTCTTTTTCTTCAGCGAATAAGGGATGAGGCCCACCGGTTTGCCATTACCTTTCATCGGCAACGTCGAAATAAAAAGGCCATACATTCGATACTTGATGATATCCAGGGTGTTGGGCCGGGTAGAAAAAAATTGCTTTTGAAACACTTTGGCAGTATAAAAAAAATCCGGGCAGCTTCTGTTGAAGATATCCAAAAGCTGCCCGGAATAAATTACGTTACGGCACAAAAGATTGTCAAAGCGCTAAGATAATAGAGGCCACTTCTAAATTATTTTTTTTAAAATTCATCATCATCAAAAGGGATCAAACTTTCCGCCTTTAACTCCTGTTTGGGTTTTCCTGTTTGTCTTGGAAGCGTTTTTAGCCTGGTCATCTTTGTCGGCGTGTTTGCAGCATATCCCTTTTTTTTTACTTTAACCGATTGAGATGCACCACCGAAAAGATCATTCAACTGTATAACAAGCTTTTTCATATAACCGGCCTGTGAGTTCATCTCCTGTGCAGCGGAAGCAGATTCTTCAGCGCTGGCTGCATTGGACTGGGTTACCTTGTCCATATCTGCTACAGCCCTGTTTATCTGATCAATACCCTGAGCCTGCTCAGTTGATGCCGCGGCAATTTCTCCTACCAGTTCTCCAACTTTGGAAGAGCTTTGTGCAACTTCACTAAAAGCGGAATTTGTTTTTTTAACAAGTTCCGAACCGCCCTGAATACGTTTTACCGTTTCTTCTATTAACGTAGCCGTATTCTTTGCGGCATCTGCGGCACGCATGGCCAGATTTCTAACTTCGTCTGCAACAACAGCAAAACCGGCACCGGCTTCACCGGCCCTGGCTGCTTCAACTGCAGCATTAAGCGCAAGAAGGTTGGTCTGGAATGCTATCTCATCAATCGTTTTGATAATTTTGGATGTCTCTTCACTGGCTTTTGATATCTCTTCCATTGAATGTGTCAGCTCAACCATGGATTTATTTGCCTGCCCGACAACCTGATTGGATTCCTTCATAAGGTTGTTGGCTTCATTTGCATTGTCAGCATTCTGACGAGTCATCGAAGACATTTCTTCAAGGGATGATGAGGTCTCTTCAAGGGATGCAGCCTGGTTTGAAGATCCTTCAGCCATATCCTGGCTAACGGAAGAAACTTCACTTGAAGAACCGGTAACCTGTTCAGCGCTTTGATGGAGCCCTTTAACAATCACGTTAATTGGTTTAATCAGAATATATTTAATACTAATCAATAAAGCACCGATCAACAGGGAGACTAAAATAAGCGTTGTAAACGCCATACCTCTTAATTCGCCGGATAGCTCTTTTTTCATATATTTTTCAGTAATAAAGAGTTCCACTGTTCCCAGCAGATCATCCCCATATTTGATTTCCGCACTACTTTGGATGAAATTGCCGGATATATTTTCTTTAATGTCCATGGGCGCATCATTGGAATCCCTTTTTTTACCCATGTAGATTGTGCTGCCATCGGCCTCCTTGACAACAATTCCGAAAATACGCGGGTCATGCATTTCCGACTTAAAAATTTCATCCACCTGTTCGGCTTCAGTTTCCCACATCGGCCCCACAAGATTTTTAGCCAGGCGCATTGTTGTCATGTCTTTAAGGAGAACAAGGTCTTCTTTCATTTTAGCTTTTGTCGAAAAAAAACTAAAAATATTAAAACAGGCCAGCGTTAAAATTGTTACGGCAACCAGAATTAAAATGATTCGCGACTGGACACTGCCTGTAAGAACTTTTGAAAAAGATTTTCCCGCCATTATGATCCTCCTCTGTATGAGCAAACCGTTAACCTGTGGTACGGTTGTTTAAATTATTAGTTAAAATATAAAGGTTTTTAACTAATAGTTACAATATTTTAGCGTGTGAAATTTGGTTTTCGAGTATGCTTAATAAACAACGAAATGTCAAACAAATAATATGAAAACGCAGATGGGCGAACACCGTTTACGGCGTTCGCCCATCTGCGTTTTTTTGATTAAGATCTCTTGATTACTATATGAGAAAGTACTAATCAGGCAAGCTCTTTTAATTTTGCCTTAAGCTCTGTAACGGCTGCTGCAGATTTGTCAAGCGCAGTCTTCTCATCATCTGTGAGTTCAATTTCGACAATCTGCTCAATACCGTCTTTCCCAAGTTTAACAGGAACGCCTATAAATAGATCATCATATCCATATTCTCCCTGAAGATAGGCGGCACAGGGAAGGATTTTCTTTTTATCTTTAAGGATAGATTCAGCCATTTCAACAACTGCAGAAGCCGGTGCGTAAAAGGCACTACCCGTTTTAAGAAGTCCCACAATTTCAGCACCGCCATTTGCCGTTCGGTCAACCAGTGCATCAATTCTGTCCCGGGACATGAGTTCGGTAATCGGAATACCGGCAACCGTAGAGTAGCGGGGCAACGGAACCATTGTATCGCCATGTCCGCCCAGTACAAATGCATGGGTGTTTTCAACGGAAACATTCAGCTCCATTGCAATAAATGCTCTGAATCGGGCTGAATCCAATACACCGGCCATACCAATAACCTTGTTTTTGGAAAATCCGCATGCATCAAAAGCTACATGGCACATGGCATCAAGAGGGTTGCTGACAATAATCAAAATTGCATCGGGTGAGTGTTTTGCAACTTCTTTAGTTACGCCGCTCATAATTTTTGCATTTGTGCTAATCAGGTCATCACGGCTCATGCCCGGCTTTCTTGGTAGTCCCGCAGTTATGATAACAATATCGGAACCGGCAGATTCTTCATAACCGTTGCTTCCGGTAATTTTTGCATCATGTTTTTCTACAGGTGCGGCTTCCATCAGGTCGAGGCTTTTACCCTGTGGCACACCTTCAACAATATCAATTAAAACAACATCACATAGTTCTTTTTCTGCAAGTCGCTGTGCTGTGGTAGCGCCTACATTTCCTGCCCCGATAACGGTTACTTTCTTGTCCATAATATTCTCCTTTAGTATATGATTATAGGTTTATCTGAAAGATATTACTGTTTCATCATATGAAAACATATACTTTTGATACATTAACTCCATCTCTGTCAATATTTTTCCTGAAAAAAGTTATTTTTTATATATTAAGCAGGCATTTCAATTATCAGGTCATCAGATTCAGATATAATTCTTAAGGCTTTTTGGAATTAAAGCCGTTTACCGGATGTATTCACAAAGGTGTGTTTTTACCCGCTCAACATTTGTTGACAATACTCCTAAAATACGCTAATTATTACAAGTTGTTAATTTTAAAAACAAAAAAATCATCTGATTAATTTATAAAACATAAAGAGCAGGATGAGTTTGTTAAAGAAGATCAAATTACTCCTTCAGGAAGCTGAGTTATACCGTTCGCAAAGCCTTTTAACCGAAGCCAGGCGTAAGTATCTTTCTGCCTCGGATCTCTTAACCGGGGCTGATGATCTTAAAAACCGAGACCTACTTCTAAACGGTGTTAATAATAAGGTTAAAGCTTTGGAGCTTGAGATTGATAAGATAAATGGTGCGACATCTTCTCCTGAAGTTGATGCAAAAGTTCAGGACCTGATCAAACAGCTTTTTTCCATTCCGGAATCCGGCAATGATGAAAGAGCACCTCTTGAAGGCGCCATTGCCCTTGCAAAATTCGGTCAGTTTGAAAGAGCTGTCAAAGAGTTCAAACAATTGCTGGCTAATGAATCATTAAGATTTGAAGCGGCAAAAAATATTATTCGTTGTATGTCTGAAGTTTCTGATTCAGAAGGAATTGTTGCTAATTTTGAAGACTGGGATGCGGCCAGTTTTTTCAAAGTAGATCAGTTTGAAAAACTTAAAAAGTTTACCAGGGAAATTTTAGAAAAAAAAGGGATGAAGCACGCCTTTTTTGACGAGCCTGAACCGGACATACTGCCGGAATCCGTATTTCCGGAAGTAGAGGAAGAAGAAGATGTAATCGATATAAACGCAATTTCCATTGCTTTTGTAGAAGGTCCTCTTGCCGGGCAAAATGTTGAACTTGATGTCAGTTTCCAAAATGGTAATATTATAACGATGCTGATTCCGTCTAAAGAAAAATTAACTATTGAGTCGTTATCAGTTGGTACTGTCATGGATAACGTTCAGTACTTTTCACCTATCGCTCTTTTTTCCGGAAAGGGCCTGATAGCCCAACTGGCAGAGATTGCTGCCGGACCCAAAAAAGGTGATTTCAGTCTTGATATTAAAGTAATAAGCGGTTAATCTTCATATTTTCAATAAAGATCAGTTTGAAAAAGAGAATTAATAACAGTTTTAACCACTTAAAAGACATTAAATATAATGGCAATTTTCAATCTTCAAAAACGTGAAATAGAGTGCAAGGTTGTATATTACGGACCTGGACGTTGTGGAAAAACAACAAACCTTGAATATATATTCAAGGCTTATAAAAAACAGATTGCCGGTGAAATGGTTTCTATTAATACCGAAGGGGACCGGACGCTGTTTTTTGATTTTCTTCCAATGGGCCTTGGTAAAATTAGGGGCTGTGATGTACGTGTTCAATTATATACAGTCCCAGGACAGGTACAGTACAGTTCTACCCGAAAACTGGTTTTAAAAGGTGTTGACGGCCTTGTATTTGTCGCTGATTCTCTTGAGATCAGACGTGAAAAAAATATGCTCTCACTCAAGGATCTTCAGAGAAATCTCAAAGAATATGGTCTCAGTATTTTTAAGGTTCCTCTTGTCATGCAATTTAATAAAAGGGATCTTGCCGAACAGGGCATTCCACTTATGTCTGTTGATCAAATGGAACGAGACCTTAACAGGCAACTAAAGGTACCTACCTATACAGGAAGCGCATTAAAAGGTGCCGGTGTAGGAGATACGCTTAAAGAGTGTTTGAAACTGACATTAAAAAATCTTCAAAAAGAGCTGAAGTGGAGCAGTTGAGATAACATAAATGGCTGAATATACCGTACTTTCAGGTAACCTTGAATTCCTCTGTTTAGGTGAAATCTTACAACTGCTTGGTAATAACGGCAGCTCCGGTATTCTGCGTTTAAAATCCGAATATAAAAATGAACCCGGTTTAATCTATTTTAAGGATGGTGACCCTGTTAGTGCTTCTTGCGGAATGGAAAAAGGCATTGGTGTTCTTTATTCCTTTTTCGGGTGGACTGAAGGTGATTTCACCTTTTCCGGCGAAGAGATCACTGATGAAAATATGATAAATAAAAACAGGATGCAATTAATCCTTGATGGTTTGAGGATGCTTGATGATGGGGAGATTGAAAAGATCGGCCCTGTAAGTTTTGAAAAAGGTTCTGAAAGCAATTCCCCAAAGAAAGCTTTCTTGCCGATCATTCGCGGCCCCTTGGTTGACTATCTCTATGTTGTTGAAGAAGAGGACTTTCTTGCCGGTGAAAAAATTGTCGAGCAGGGTAAACATGGGGGATGGCTCTGGATTATTCTTGAAGGTGAAGTTGATATTTTCAAGGAGACTGAATCCGGCACAATAAAACTTCTCAGACTGGGAGAAGGTGCTTTTATTGGAAGCGTTGCATCTTTTTTGTTTCAGGGCAATATGCGAAGTGCCTCCTGCTATGCTGCCGGCAACGTTCATCTGGGTGTGCTGGATATCCAGCGTCTGTCAACAGAGTTTACACGGTTTTCACCGGAGTTTCGTGAGGTCATATTAAGCCTTGACAGACGATTAAAACAGGTTTCCGACAGATCAATCGAAGTTTTGATGGGCGAAAATAAAATTGATGATTACATCAAAGATAAAGAGCTTGTCATCAGACAAAATGATATGACTAATCGGGCATCAACCATTACAAAAGGTGAGGCTTGTGTTGTCAGGCATACCCCGAAGGGTGATGTGCCGCTTGCCATTCTTCGTGAAGGTGACTTTTTCGGACCATTGCCATTTATCAAAATCGGGCATGAACCATATGATGCATCCGTTTATGTTTCAAGTGATCTTGAGTCGGAGCCCATAGACCATATTAAGCTTGAAAAAGAATATCGCCATGCAACGGTAACGTTTAGAAATGTTATTTCAAACGTGGCAAATGGTGTGTCCGTTACAAGTATGCTGGCCGGCATTTATTTAACTGAAACAGATGCGGTAAATTTTTAATTCTTATCCTATGAAAATCGGTGTAATTTCTGATACTCATTTGCCTTACCCGTCTGAATCGCTTTGTAAGCTGACATCTAATGTGTTTGCTGACGTTCAGATGATACTGCATGCCGGTGATCTGACCAATATCCTTGTGTTGGATGCTTTTGCAGAAAAAGAGGTGTTTGCTGTTTGCGGCAATATGGATGACTATGATATCTCTGCAACCCTTCCGGATAAACGGGTAATACGTATAGGGAATTTTCGCATTGGGCTGATACACGGCTGGGGATCTCGAAACGGTATTGAAGAGCGGATTATAAAAAGTTTTGAAAATGTTCACGCAATCGTATATGGACATTCTCACCGCCCGGCGAACCATATCAAAAATGGAATATTGATGTTTAATCCCGGTTCATTTTCCGGATCATACTCTTCAGCAGGAATATCAGGGAGTGTAGGAATATTAACTGTTGGGGATAAAATTAGTGGTGAAATAATACAGATATAACCATAAACTATATATTTAAAATCTTTGGAAAGGACTGAGATAATGAGCACAGCTGTACATGAAACTGAAATGCCGGGACTGAATCTGCTTAAGAGAGGGAAGGTACGTGATATTTATGATCTTGGTGAGCATCTTCTTTTAGTTACATCGGATCGTATCTCTGCTTTTGATGTGATTATGCCGGATCCTGTGCCGGATAAAGGTAAAATATTAACACAGATTTCTCTTTTCTGGTTTGATGCTGTTAAAGATATCGTACCTAACCATATTGTATCAGCTGATGTTGATGACTTTCCGAAAGCGTGCAAACCTTATGCGGAAATTCTTCGTGACAGGAGTATGCTCGTTAAAAAAGCAGAACCGGCAATGATAGAGTGTGTGGTTCGTGGCTACATTTCCGGCTCAGGCTGGAAATCTTATCAGGAATCCGGTGAAATCTGCGGCATTAAACTTTCTGAAGGCTTAAAGGAATCCGACAGGTTACCGGAGCCGATCTTTACCCCTTCTACAAAAGAAGAGGTCGGTGAGCATGATATTAATATCGATTTTGATGGTGCTGCTAAAATAGTAGGGTTGCCGCTTGCTGAAAAACTGAGAGATTTCAGTCTTCAGATTTACAATAGAGGTGTTGAACTTGCCGCTGAAAAAGGTATTATTATTGCTGATACCAAGTTTGAATTCGGTCTTGTAAGAAATGAAATTATTCTTATCGATGAGGTTCTGACACCGGATTCATCACGATTCTGGCCACAAGACACTTATGCACCGGGTGGCGCCCAGAAAAGTTTTGATAAGCAGTATCTCAGAGATTACCTCCTTTCGCTGGACTGGGGTAAAACGCCTCCGGGTCCAAATCTGCCCGAAGAGGTTATTGTTAATACCAGAAAAAAATATATGGAAGCGTTGACGCTTCTTACCGGCAGGCAGTATGACTTTTAATGCAACATCGGTTAATCTTTCTGAAATAGATACGGCAGATGTTTTTTATCGTATTTCAACAGGCAATGATATTGATACACTTGCACGATCCATTAAAGCCATAGGCTTAATAAATATGCCGTTTTTGGAACGTACTGAATCCGGATACAGGATTATATGCGGCTTTAAAAGAGTTATGGCCTCTAAAATGATCGGCTGTAAAAAGATTGCGGTCAACGTAATCGGTTCGAATGAAAATATAATAGAACGTACAAAACTTGCAATTTCCGATAATAGTTTCCAAAGAGCGTTGAATCTTCTTGAACAGTCGCGGGCAATAAATCTATTGAGTAATGCAGGCGTGGATGATGAAAATTACCCCGTTCTGGCTGAACTGCTTAACCTGCCGGTAACCTTTTCCGATGTAAAAAGGATTAAACCCTTATGTCAGCTTTCGAAACATATCCGGCAGTCCTTTATCTCTGAACATATTTCCCATTATATGGCGCTTGAACTTGGGAAACTTTCACCGGATACAAGCAGAGCGCTTTCCAGCTTTTTTAATACGTATAAAATGAGTTTCAGCAAACAAAAAGAGATTCTGGGGCTGCTTAATGAAATTGCACGACGGGATGACACCACAATTATTCAGGTTTTAAATTGTGATGAGATTACCGGCATTATGGATAATTCCGAACTTGATGGTAATTTAAAAGTTTCCCGTATTCGTCAATGTTTAAAAAAACTAAGATTTCCGTCCATAACAGATGCTGAAAATGCTTTTCTTTTTAACGTAAAAGAGTTACAGTTACCAAACAGTATAAAATTAATACCACCTCATGGATTTGAAGGGGCGAACTACTCACTTAGTCTTAATTTTAAAAGTATCAAAGAGCTTGCCGGTCAATCTGATGAGATAATTAAACTTTTAAATAAGCCCTGTCTTAAAAATATTTTAGATTGAAAATCTGATATTGTACATTATTCAGTTTTACATTATGGCACAGATTCATTAACGTTTTAACTGAATGCCATAAAAGCATATTTACGGAAACCCGATAAAAGGAGATACTGTATGGCTGTTATTACTATTTCCCGTCAATTTGGTGCCGGTGGCAGAACACTGGGCGGTATGGTTTCAAAACGACTGGCATATTCTCTTGTTGAAGATGACATCATTCAAATGATTGCCACCAAAGCCAATGTCTCACCGAGTTGGGTGGAGTCTATTGAAAAGGAAGCCGGGGGACTTCTGCTCAAGTTTATTTCAGGTATCGTCAGTAAAAGCTTTATCGATAAAATCCTTGATGATGAACGTGGATATATTGATGAAGAAATTTATGTGGATACGCTTCACAAGGTAATTTCTCAAATTGCCGACGAGGGCAACGCCGTAATTCTTGGCAGGGGCGGACAGTACGTGTTAAGAAAACATTTGGATGCCTTTCATGTGCTGCTTGTTGCAGATATGGATGATCGGATTAAATTTATGGAGCAGCATTATAAACTATCCCGTGAACAGGCCATCTTAAGTATCAACAAGCAGGAAAAAAAACGAGTTAATCTTTATAAAAAGTTTGGAAAGGATAATTACGAAAGCCCTGAACTCTATCATATTGTAATAAATACAAGCAGAGTTACACTTGAAGATTCAGCAATGCTGGTTGAAAACCTGGTAAAATCGTAATTTTGAAATATTGAGTTTAGATAAAATATATATAAATAATGAAGTGGCTGCCAACCCTCTGGTAGAACAAATATGTTTGCGACTTCCGGATGTACCCAAACAATATGTAGAAAGCTCAAAAAATGTTTTTGACATTGTGTCATCTTCGGACAACTTTGTTTCTGAAGGCAAAAAGAGTCTATACCTTTTAGATAATAACGGTGCTTTCATAAAGCAGTGTCCCGGTACAAAATCGTATACATGTTGTGACTATCAGATTCTTCATATAGGAACATTTTGTACAATGGATTGTTCCTACTGCATTCTGCAGGCCTATTTCCACCCTCCGGTTCTTCAGTTTTTTGTAAACCACGACCGGCTTTTTCGGGAACTGGAAAAAAAATTCAAGTCCGATACCATTAATCGTATCGGAACCGGGGAGTATACGGATAGTCTGATATGGGAACAATGGACCGGTCTATCTCCTATGCTTATTGAAAAGTTTGCCGTTCAAAACAGTTCCATGCTCGAAATCAAAACTAAAACAATTTCAATAAACGGCCTTGAGGGACTGAATCATAACAGAAAAACGGTTATTTCATGGTCTCTTAATACTGAAGCCATTATTCATTCTGAAGAGAGAGGAACATCTTCTCTTTCCGCCCGCCTGAAGTCTGCCTCAAAATGTGAAAAATGGGGATATCCGGTTTCATTTCATTTTGATCCCATGTTTATCTATCCTGGATGTGAAGATGAATATGGCGATGTTGTTCAACAAATTTTTAAGCATGTTTCTGCTGAAAACATTGTCTGGATAAGTCTGGGCAGTTTCCGATTTATGCCGGATCTCAAACCGATCATTCAGCAACGGTTTGACAGATCAAAAATTGTATATGGTGAGTTTGTTTCCGGACTCGATAATAAAATGCGATATTTTAAACCGTTACGAATAAAATTGTATCAAAAAATTGCTTCCCTGATTAAAGAGATAGCGCCTGATGTAATGGTTTATTTTTGCATGGAAGATGATGAGGTCTGGAAAAAATCGCTTGGCTTTTTACCGGCTGAATTCGGCGGACTTCCTAGGATGCTTGATAAAAGCGCCGCCACTCACTGCGGTTTAAGAATCTAAGTTTTTATATATTGACGAATATACTATATATTGTTACATTAACTGACTAAAATAACATTGAAATATTTTATAATAGCTTTGTGTTGATTTTTTAATAACGTTAATGATGGAACAGAGCAAATGGAAACTCCACAGGAACAAAGTTTAAAAAAGGAAAAACCGGCCAAACCACAATTGCGTATTGGGGATATTCTGGTACAGGAAGGTTTTGTTACCCTTGAAGATGTCAAAAATGCGCTCTCCATTCAGCAAAAGGAAAAAGATCTCACGCGGGTTCCGCTTGGCAAAATTCTTGTAAATATGGGTATTCTTTCTGAGGATGATCTTGAATCGGCGCTTCAGAATACCAAACTCAAAAAAAACCTTGGCTCTCATGCGGTTGAAGAAGGTTTTATTACAAAAGAGGAACTTATTGCCTGTCTGAAAGTTCAGAAACCGGGCCAGTATATTGGTGATGTTCTTATTGCCAATGGGTTACTTCAGACCGATGAAATTGAGAAAGTTCTAAAAAGCCAGATCAATTCTCCAAAGTTAGGAGAGTTGCTGATTGAGCAGAAACTCATTACAGATGCTCATCTTCGTGAAGCCATCAAAATTCAGAAATCACCACGGAACCTTGGCGAAATTCTTGTTGATCTGAATCTGATTCGTGCCAGTGAACTTAACCATGTTCTGACAAAATACAACAAGCAGATAGGTGTAGAGGAATTTCTCTTTAAACTTGGTTTTATTGATCAGGATCAACTCAACGAAACCAGAAGAGAGGCAGAAAAATCTCAGGACTCTATTGAAGAGATGCTGATCAAAAAAAATATCGTAACTAAAGATCAGCTTCAATGTGCACTGGCCAAACAGTATAATCTTACTTTTGATTCTCTTGAAAAATTTGTCTATTCGGCTGAAGAAAAAAAACGCCTGTCAACTCTTATCAGTAAAAAATATGCTGAAAAAAACCTGGTTCTTGCACTTCGCATGAAAGGCAAAAAACTGGCTGTAGCAATTTATAACCCCCGTGAAACACGTATTATAACAGATTTAAGAGGGTTATATCCTGAACTTGAGATTGAGTGCATTATCACAACACAAGCCAAATTTTCAGAACTCTTTGAGGTTTTATACAGCACAAAAATTGGAACGGATGTTGAAAATGATGTAGATGAAGTGGACGAAGGTGTCGACTTTATGGAGCTTAATCTCAATGAAGAGCTTGATGAAGATGGCGGACCGGCCTATGCCACAAAAGATATTGAAGCGGAAGAGATTGTTAATTTTATTATTAAATACGGAATTTTAAACGGTGCCAGTGATATCCACGTCGAACAGGACCGCGGCGGCGTAAAACTGAGATACCGAATTGACGGCATGCTCCAGGAACCCGATGTCGCTTGGTTAAAACAGAAGGTTGAAGAAAAAGTCAATGCCATTGTTTCCCGCATCAAGGTTATGTCCAACCTTGATATTGCAGAAAGACGGGTTCCCCAGGATGGTGTTTTTCGCCTGAATTATTTTGACAAGGAGACAAATAGCAAATTTGATCTTGATTTTCGTGTCGCAACTTGCCGTGCACTCACCGGTGAAAATGTTATTATTCGAATTCTTGATTCCAGAAGTGTTAATGTTGAACTTGAAAATCTGAATCACTCCAACCATGTGGTTGCACCTTTCAAACGCCTGCTTAAAAGCTCTGCAGGCATGATCCTTGTTACAGGCCCCACTGGAAGTGGAAAATCATCAACCCTTTATGGCGCATTAAGATATGTTTATGATCCGACCATCAAAATTATTACAGCGGAAGACCCGGTTGAATATAGTTTTCCAGGGATCATGCAGACACAGATACACACAAAAATTAATCTTACTTTTTCAAAACTTCTCAGATCGTTTTTAAGATGTGATCCTGATGTGATTCTGGTTGGTGAAATCCGGGATAATGAAACAGCTTCTATTTCTTTTGATGCCGCCCAGACAGGTCATCTTTTATTAAGCACACTTCACACCAATGATTCTATTGGCGCAATTCAACGCCTTATGGATCTAAAAATTGACAAAACCCAGGTTGCATCCTGTATTCTGGCCATACTTGCCCAGCGCCTTATAAGAAAGCTTTGCCCTTTCTGTAAAAAAGAGCATGTGCCCGGCGAAGATGAGTGGGGTATTTTATTCAATAACTATCCATCCCAGTACACATTTTATACCGGAGAGGGGTGTAAAATGTGTAACTACACCGGATTCAAGGGCAGGGTTCTGCTTTCAGAAGTTTTTGTCATGGATAAAGAGCTGGCGATGTCAATTACACAGGGTGCTTCAATTCCCCAGATAAAGAAAATGGCGATTGAATCCGGTATGAAGACGATGCTGGATGACGGCCTTATGAAACTTGAGGATACAACACTTGGAGAGATCCTGAGGGTTATACCCCATGAAATGATAGAGGTCTTCAGAAGCAGACGTCAAGCCCAGCAACAGGCTGATGATCTTATTGATCAGTTGATGGGTGGTGCAACCGCAGACCCGGATCCAAAAGTTTTTGAACCGTCATCATATATGGTTTCAGACCCAGGCGGAGAAAATGATCTGGTCAACACAATGCTTGAGAAGTATAATAACTTGAGATCTGCGCTTGACAGTAATCTCGCAACAATAGATGCATCCGTTTTTCAGGAGATTATTACTGAAAGTTTTCAAAATATCTGTGAACAGTACAAATGCAGTAATGTTAAGTTTACCATTGAGGATAAGGACGACAGGGCGGAAATATCCGCTATCCCTGTTCCCTAACAATTACTATAAGATGTTTGCTTACTAATTGATATAAATCAGGGCAAAACTCATGACGAGAATTGTTACAATTACAAGCGGTAAAGGCGGCGTCGGAAAAACCAATGTCAGTGTTAATGTTGCGCTTCATCTTGCAGAACAAGGGTATAAGACATGTCTGTTTGATGCAGATCTGGGGCTTGCCAATATTAATATTCTTTTAGGGTTGCGGCCGGAGCTTAATCTTAAAGACGTGGTACTGGGTGACAAAAGTATTGATGATATTCTCATCAAAGATTTTAACGGTATTGATATACTGCCGGGCAGTTCAGGCGTTGAAGAGATTGCAAACCTGAGTACTGATCAAATAAAACCGCTTATTGAAGATTTTTCAAAACTATCCTTATATGATTTTATAATATTTGACACGTCTGCCGGTATTCACACAAACGTTATGTCTTTCTGTATGGCTTCTGAAGAGGTGGTGGTGGTTATCACGCCCGAACCAACCTCTTTGACGGATGCGTATGCGCTAGTTAAAACCCTTGCCCTGAATAACTACAGGGGTGATGTCAAAGTTATCATCAATCAGTGCAAAACGGTCGCTGTTGCGAAGCTTGTATATTCAAAATTCAAAAATGCGGTAGAAAAACATCTTGGTCTCCAGATTTTGTCACTGGGTATGATTTATCTTGATGAAAAAGTTACAGATGCTGTAAGTCAGCAAAAACCGCTGCTTAGACTCTATCCTGAATCAAATGCTTCCAGATGCATGGGGAAAATTGCTGAAAAAATCATAGCCAATAAACCGGATAATCTTGAAGAGACAGATATTAAATCTTTCTGGAACAAGTGTCTTGGATTCTTTACAAGTTCAAAAAAGAAAGAGCAAACCACTAAAGATATTCCATTACTATCAGCTGATACGCATCCGCCTGAAAAAGTTAGTATGCCTTCAACACATGAAGAAAAACCGGTAGAAAAAAAGGCGATGCCACTGACAAAACCATCCGGAATTTCTTCTGTACCTGCCGGACAGGGACCTGATAATCTTATGGTTCCGATGATGGAAAAACTGATTGAAAGTATTATGTCTGTTTCAAAGGAACTCGAATTAACCCGTACTTCCAAAAATGGTAAGGGTAAAAAACTCGAACCGATAAAGATTGATGTTGAAGGTATGTTGAAAAGCAAAGGTATTGAAAGCAGAAAGGAATCTTGATTTTGGCTTCAAATACAAATATAAATAATCTCATTAAGAAAATAGACCAGATCCCGACACTTCCGATTGTTTCCAAGCAGATAATGGATTTGTTGAAAGATCCTGATGCTTCATTAAATAAAATAGTTGATCTTATTGAGAAAGATGTTTCCTTAACTGTTAAAATTCTTAAAGTTGCAAACTCTGCTTTTTACGGTACGCTTTCAAAAGTCAGCTCAATTGACCATGCCCTTGTTGTTATTGGTTTAGGAGAAGTGAGATCAATTCTTTATGCTTTTTCTATCTACAACTTTTTTCCAAAAACAACCGAAGACACAATTGACAGGTCACAATTCTGGAAACACTCTATTGTTTGCAGCCAGGTTGCCAGATATTTGTCACAGTATTTCGAAATACCACAAAATGATTCACTGTTCATATCCGGACTTATTCACGATATGGGTAAAATTGTATTTGATCAGTACTTTCACGATGAGTTTATG
The DNA here is from genome assembly GCA_021737275.1 of Desulfobacterales bacterium. Taxonomy (GTDB): domain Bacteria; phylum Desulfobacterota; class Desulfobacteria; order Desulfobacterales; family JAIPEE01; genus JAIPEE01. Next base: position 40,357 of record JAIPEE010000017.1, on the reverse strand, counting down.
GAAATACATCAGTATGTTGAAAAACATAATACGACATTCAGTAAGGCAGAAAAAGAAGTTATCGGTATTACACACTATCAGGTTGCAGCCAAACTTCTGCAAAAGTGGAATTTTCCCAAAGAGGTAATTCTGCAAGTATTCTACCACCATGCTCCCTGGCAGAATAGTGGCAATGGTACAGGATCAACCATTGTTTACCTGGCAAATATGCTTTCAAAAATGGCAGGGTTTTACTGTTCATCACAAGAGCAACGAATTGAAATATCTGATTTTGCACATTCCAATTTTATGGATTACGTTGTTAAAAATGGATTTGATCTTGATGCCAATCGACTGGAGCAGCTTGTTGTGCATATCCGGGAGTTTATTGCAAAGGAAAGTGAAAATATGATGACTTTTTTTGAATCCTGATCGCTTTTATTCTTCAAGAAAATAAAAGACTGTGAGAATATTTCAACTATCTCACAGCCTTTTATTTTTATTCAGATAAATTATTTTTCAAATAGCAGCAATGAAGAAGGGTCAAGATATAATGATTCTTCATTTACCTCATCATCTCTGCCTTTTAATACTTCAACCTTGATTTCTTTTTCCTGGGGATTCAGATTAATAATATATTCAAACATATCGGAAAAATCAGCAATTTGTGTTGGAAGGCCGTTCGGCGCAATCTCTTCATGACGGTGTGTTCGAACTGTAAACCATACTTTTGAGTTTATTTTTTCAGACAATTTTTTAATTGCTTCAAGAGAACCGGAAATATTCTCATCAAAAGGCAAGCCATCAATTATCATCATATCAGGCTTGAATATTTTCTGTTCTATAAGGTCGGAAAGTCTCTCTTCAAGTTTTGGCACACTGAAACCTTCAACTCTGAATGTCATAATAAAACGATTTGATAAGATTTTTTCCCAGACATTCTCAGGCAGATCGATATCTGTTGCCATGCTTCTGAATATCTCTTTATGCCAGACATGAATTTTTTTTACAGAGTCATCCAGACTGATATGGAGAACTTTTCTGTTATTAAATAATGAATGTATGGCAAATTGGACCAGAAGTGATGTCTTCCCAACACCGGCCCGTGATAATACCGCACCTAAACCGTTATTTGAAAGAATTCCGGTGGATCCACCTTCAGAAACACTTAATGGATTAAGCAAATGTTTCAACATAGTTAATACCTCTCATATTTTAAAAAACTATTATAAATAATTTTATTTCTTTTTTTCTTCAGCTGCAGCTTTCACAATTTCTTCAGCTATACTTTGGGGTACCTGTCGGTATGTCAGAAACTCCATTGTAAACTGAGCTTTTCCCTGGGTCAAGGATCTTAAATTGGTAGAATAGCCAAACATTTCAGAAAGGGGTACCTGGGCTTCAACAACGCATATGGCACCTTCATCCTGTGTACCTACGATAATACCTCTGCGCTGATTAAGGGAACCCATAACGCCGCCCTGAAACTCTGTAGGGGTTTCAACCACCACTTTCATTATCGGTTCATGAATGACCGGCTTTGCTTTAAGGTAACCTTCCATAAAGGCACCCCTTGCAGCCGCCTGAAATGCCATTTCAGATGAATCAACTGAATGCGATGCACCATCATTAATCTGAATTTTAACACCGGTTACCGGAAACTCCATCTTGGGACCTTTTTTAAGACAGCTTTGAAAGCCCTTTTCACATGATGAAATATACTGCGTCGGAATAGAGCCACCGGTTATCTTGTTTTCAAATTCGAAATCACCCTCTGAAAAAGGCTCAATAAAACCCGCAATACGACCATACTGACCGGATCCACCGGTCTGTTTTTTATGAGTATAATTAAATTCGGCCCGCTGTGTGATGGTTTCTCTGTATGCGACACGAGGTTTACCTGTCTCGACTTCAGCTTTGTATTCCCGGCGCATACGCTCAACATAAACCTCAAGGTGAAGTTCGCCCATTCCAGAGATGATCGTATCACCGGTCTCATCACTGACATATGTTGTGAATGTCGGATCTTCTTTAGTAAACCTTGACAGGGCCTTGGAAATATTTACTTCCGATTTTTTGTCTACAGGAACAATTGCCAGAGAAATTACCGGTTCGGGAACAAACATGGAGGTCATGGTCAGGTTTATATCAGGATGAACAAATGTATCTCCTGAGGCGCAGTCTACTCCAAAAAGTGCACCGATATACCCGGCCGGTACCATTTCAATATCTTCCATCTGGGCTGCGTGCATACGCGCCAGACGTCCGATTTTTATTTTTCTTCCTGTTCTGACATTTACAACCGTATCGCCTTTTTTTAATGCACCCTGATAAACCCGAATATAAGTAAGCTGGCCGTATTGACCTTCCTCAAGTTTAAATGCCAACGCTACAATCGGATCATCAATGCTGCTTGAAAGCACAACGGGCTCTTCCTCATTATCAAGATCAAGTGCCTGATTTTCAATTTCCGAAGGGCAGGGGAGAATGTTGTTAACCGCATCAAGCAAGGGCTGCACACCTTTATTTTTATAAGCAGATCCCATATAGACAGGCGTGATCTCCCGTAAAAGGGTACCTTTACGGACAGCATCAATTATTAAATCAGCGGATATCTCACCTTCTTCAAGAATGGCTTCCATCAGTTCATCAGAAAACATAGATGCGGATTCAAGAAGTGCTTCCCTTTTTTCAGCAGCTTCTGCTGCAAGATTTTCAGGAATATCTTCTTTTCTGAGAATTTCACCATTATCGCCATCGAAATAGATCGCTTTCATCTCAATAAGATCCACAACACCTTCAAGTTTTTCTTCAAGACCAATCGGAATCTGCATGGCAACTGCATTATGTCCAAGTTTATCTCTGAGTTGATTAATAACTTTAAACGGGTTAGCGCCGCTCCTGTCGCATTTATTGATAAATGCAACACACGGTACCTTATATCGCTTCATTTGCTGATCAACGGTGATTGACTGGGACTGAACGCCGCCCACAGAACAAAGGACAAGAATGGCACCGTCCAGAACCCTTAACGATCGTTCAACTTCAATTGTAAAATCTACATGGCCGGGGGTATCAATAATGTTGATTTCATGTTTTTTCCACTCACAGAATGTTGCTGCGGAAGCGATTGTAATGCCTCGCTCTTTTTCCAATTCCATGGAATCCATCGTTGCACCGACACCGTCTTTCCCTTTTACATCATGGATAGCATGAATTCTCTGTGTATAAAAAAGAATCCGCTCTGTAAGCGTGGTCTTGCCGGAGTCAATGTGTGCGCTGATACCGATATTTCTAACTTTATTAATGTCAGTCTTCATTTTTAATCCTTCTGCTTCAGGTGCAATATTTTAACGTCACCCGACACTATTAAATAAAAAACCCCTCTAAACGAAGGGTTAAATCGTTTGAATAAAAACCATGATCTTCACGGGAATACAAACAGAAACCAGAAAGCACTTAAGTATATGTTATTTTATGAGTTTTCCATAAAATAAATCCACCCGCCAAGCGGGTGGTTGGATACGCTTAATGAATTTTTATCCCCATTAGCGTTTAATTTTCTAATTGTCAACATGATTTTATCATAATAAAAATTATAGAGATTTATGGGTATTAAATTTATTGCGAATGACTATTAAATAGTTTAATAGTTTTAAATTTTTTATATTTAAAATTTAGAAATATATTAAAAAAAATAAATTTATTTAAATTATAACTACGCTAAAGTATTGAATTTAAATGTTTATAAATGTAATATGGTCTTATTTTATTATTTTCAATCTATAAATAATTTTTGTGGCATAAAATTTGTATATATTTGCTGCAGGAGGATATTAAAATGCGCTGCAAATCAGGTTTTACACTAATTGAACTTCTCATCGTTGTTGCTATTTTTGCTATTTTTGCAACAATCGGCACACCGGCATTCATTCATTGGCGTAATAACGCATCTTTACGTGGAAATGCAAACAATTTGAAAGCTGATCTCGAACTGGCTAAACTAAGAGCTATGCAGGAGAACACCTCTGTATCGCTTATTTTTGATAATAATTATAGAGGGTACGAAGTTAGGATTAATGGTGGAAACACAATTCAGAAAGTCAGTATGACGGGTGGCGTTAAAGTTAATACGCTTCCTGCCGCCCTTTCTGATACTATTCAGTTTAACGGGAGAGGTTTATCGGCTGATATTGCAACAACACAAACCGTTACAATTGTAAATTCGAGAAATGATGAAAAAAAAATTATTGTTAATCGATTGGGCCATATCAGCTTTCCGGAATAAATATTTAAAATCAGGTAAATACTATGAATATAAAAAAAATTTCAGATAATAAAGGGTTTACAATTATTGAATTTATGATTGCCATTTCTATTATTGCAATATCCATTCTGGGTATTTCTACTATGCAAATATCAAGCGTTCGAAACAATAAAGCCGGTAATGAACAAACGATTGCCACTAAATTGGCCCAGGATCAAATGGAGGTATTGAAGGCAGAAAATGTCAATGATTCTGACAGTTTACTTAACCCGTCTTCATTTCCTGCCACAGTGTTTGACTCAAATAATCCGATTAATGAAAATGGAGGATCCGGTGGCTCTTTTACGCGATATTGGGAAGTAGATGAATACCGTACTGATGAGAGCAGGCTGGTTACGGTTACTGTTGAATGGACGAGACACGGCTTTGGCGGAGAGACACGAAACGTAACATTAACATCACTTACAAGAGGAAGTGGATTTTAATCATGTTAAATTTTATGTTAAACAATAAACCATGTAACCGTTGGAACATCCATTCCGATCAAGGACTTACGCTTCTTGAAATGTTGATATCAATGAGCGCCTTTGTCATTATCATGGCTGTTTTATCCGGTTCTTTTATTACTTTCAGTAAATCGTCAACGACTGAAAGTGTCCGGGCCGGCCTTCAACAGGAAATCCGCTCCGGGTTGAATATTATGATATATGACATACGCCATGCCGGCCTTGACCCGTTTCGGGTTGATGATACCGGGGATCTTGATTCAAGACCTTATGGTATTACCAAAGCGGAAACAGGTACTATTTCATTGGTTTCAGATAAGAATTTAGATGACAGTGTCAATACCACAGATGTTGATAACACAGGCTTTGAAGAGATCAGTTACTTTTTATCAGGCGATAACATCATTCAACGTGTTAATGGTGATGCATCAGGAGCTTCCGACCTTATTGTAATGAATAACGTCGATAACTTGAGTTTTACATATTATGACGATGAAGGTGATCTAACAACAGATGAAAATGAGGTAAATACAGTAGAAGTTTCAATCACATTAGATCAACAAGCCGGTTCCGGACCTGAAGTTTCACGAACACTGGCTACACGGGTAAATATTCGAAACGAATATTAATAATGTCAGGAAATTAATTATGAAATATGATTTTGAAAATACAATTAATAATAAAAGTGGTTTTTTATTGGTAAGCGCCATTTTCATCATGGCTATTTTGTTAATAGCCGGCCTTGCTATTGTCCAAATGTCATCAACAGAGGTAAAGACCTCAAGAAGTGAACAGGTCATTGCAATGGATTTTTATAATGCTGAAGCCGGTATTATTGAAGCAATGGATAATTACGCTGTCTGGTTGGATAATGATTATCTGCTTGAAAGTATTGATGCCGCCAGCTTCGAGGACGATGTTGAAAACATGGATAATGAAGTTTTAGCCCATGTTCAGATTCGGAATATATATGATCCGGACAGTGCGGTGAATGATGTTTTTGGTTCGGATGACCCTGCTGATGATTTCCCATTTCAGGAGCACATAGCGCCGCCGCCATCAGAGTCCGGTTTCAGTATGGTTGAATTTGATGCCAGAAGATATGCAATAACCTCTACAGCTCCTGACAGCAATTCAAAGATACAGACCGGAGCTTATAAAGTATTTAACAAATTTTAAAAACAGGCCTGGAGATAATATTATGAAAAAATACATAGCTATTATTTTGATCCTTCTATTTGCATTGCCGAATATTCTTGCCGCCGATGATACGGAAATTTACGGTGCCGTTAATGTCGGTGTTAAACCAAATGTAGTGATACTGTTCGATAACTCAGGTAGTATGGATACTGATGATGTGCCGGTCGATGCATATGATCCGGACCAGACTTATTCCGGCAGTTATACGACAAACAAAGTTTATCACTGGGTATACATCAATTACAGATGGAGACTTCTTGAATTTGCCGATGATATAAGTGATCTGAATTGTGCCACATCGGTGAATAGTTTAAAAACTTCCGGTACTTCAAACAGCAGAGTGAGGTCTGATAATTATGCATGCGGTGGTACCACTAAATATCTTCGTCTCGGAAACTTTTTAAACTATGATGCACAAATATTTGATAGTGATAATGATGGAAAAGAAAAACGAATTGTTGTTGCTAAAAGAGTTGTAACGAATCTGATCGAAGAATACTATGATGATGTAAATTTTGGGTTGGCTGTTTTTCAGACAGCGGGTTACGATCATAACGGCGGTAGAATTTTAAAGACAATCGGAACCTCAAAAGATGATCTGAAAACTGCAGTTGACAATCTTGACGCTGAAACCTGGACACCCCTTGCAGAAACACTTGCTGAAATAGGTCTCTATTATGCAGGTGAAAAGGGATGGTTTACCGATACAAACTATACTAGCCCGATTGAATATGAGTGCCAGAAAAATTATGTAATTATTGTTACGGATGGTGAACCTACCAAAGATGAAGGTGTACCTTCGGTTAGTTCTCTTGCAGGCAATGGGAATGTTTTTACGGAAATTTATCTCAACGGTTTAAAAATTGAAGACAACGATAACGACGGGCATGAACCTGGCGGTGCCAGTGAAAAATATTATGGCAGTGATGGAACGGATTACCTGGATGATGTCGCTAAATTTTTGTATGATAATGACCTGTCAGACCTCATCGGTGCTGACGGCAAATACGAAGTGCAAAATGTATTGACTTATACCATCGGTTTTAAAACCGATATTGATATATTGAGTGATGCTGCTGTAAATGGACATGGTGATTATTTTACAGCCAGCAGTTATTCGGCACTGGAAGATGCTCTGAGAGCGGCAATCGATTCCATTACTGCCGCAAATGCCGTCTTTGTTGCTCCGGCAGTACCGGTCAGCAGGATGAATAGTGTTTATGCCGGTGATAATATATATATCGGTTTTTTCAGACCTTCTGAAAAGACACCCGGTAATTGGGATGGCAATCTTAAAAAATATAAATTTGAAACTGATCCCTCAAAAGAAAATTATGGTGAAATTGTCGGTGCAAATGGAGTCCTTGCTACAGATCCGACAACGGGCGCTATTAGTAGTGAGGCTTGGTCTTTCTGGTCAAGCCAGAAGGATGGTCCTGATGTCCTGATCGGCGGTGTTCGTGATAATCTGGTTACAGGTATTAACCGAACCGTATACACATATAACGGCAGTGGTGCCAGTTTAAGTTCATTCTCGACAGAAAATGCCGATTTAGACAGTACAGTTCTTGGTGTTCCGGATACGGATACGTTGATTAACCTGGTTCGAAATCAAAATATGGGTGATATTATTCACTCAGAACCTGCAATTGTACATTATTCATCCGACAATACTACAAAATCCTATATATTTGTCGGCAGTAATGAGGGACTTCTTCACTGTTTTGACGATGATGACGGCACCGAGACGTGGGCCTTTGTTCTGCCTGATCAGCTTGCTACACTCCAAACCCTGACGGATGATGTACATGATTATTTTGTAGACGGTTCACCGTCTATATATTACAAAGGGGATAACCTTAATACACGGTATCTGATTGTAGGTGAACGACGAGGTGGAAGCAGCTATTCCGCGTTAGATATAACATCTCCAACTGAACCGAAGTGGCACTTTGGTATTAATGATGGTATTTTAAATGAACCGCTTGGCCAGTCATGGAGCCAACCCAGGCCGATTACTATTTCTACGGGTCTTGATTCTGATGATATGCCTATCGAAAATGATGTTTTTCTGTTAACAGGCGGATATGATACGAATCAGGATCTTGAAACTCCGGAAGTATCTGATACGATGGGCCGTGCAGTATTTGCCGTGGATGTTGATGACGGTTCACTTATAACCAACATTAATTTTAATGCAGTTGATAATAATTTGCTTGGTATGACTCACTCTATTGTGGATTCGGTAGGAATTGACCACAATGGAAACGGCGTTGTTAGCAGGATTTATGCCGGAGATACGGGCGGCAATTTGTTCGGCTTTAAAGATGATGATTTAAATAACGCTGAAACAGCTTATGTTGAAGACGGTATCTGGGATTCTTATAACCTCTTTGATGCATCTCATGACGGTACACAGAGGAAAATATTTTATGCGCCGGATGTTGTCAGAGAATCCGGATTTGAGTATCTGTTTTTTGGAACCGGCGATCGTACAAATCCCACACGAACTGATATAGACAACTATTTTATAGCAGTTAAAAACCGCTGGGATAATAACACAGGTACACCATGGACAATGGACGTTGAGGAAGATCTTTTTGTAGATGTTACAGGAAACGAAATACAGCAAGATGAAAATAACAGTAGTGTCGGCGCTTCACAAGAACAGATAGATACTGTCAGAACAAACCTTGTCAACAGTAATGGGTGGTATATTGAACTTGAAGATATTGGTGAGAAGATTGTTTCGTCACCTGTTGTGTACAAAGGTGTTGCTTTTTTTACAACCTTTACGCCGGGAGAAGAGATAGATTCAACTATTATATCATGCAATTCACCTGTTCGTGGAACGGCCAGGCTTTATGCAGTAAATATTGATATTTCTAAAGCCGGTACTCCTGCTTTTGATTTTGATAGTGATGGTGACATCTTTGGAAAATCTGACAGATCAATTAATATCGGTTCCGGTATTCCATCCGGCGTTTCAATTTCTGTAACGTCGACTGGCGCAAAACTATTAGTAGGTGTAGAAGGCGGTTTAACTGAAGGCGGTACCGAGTTGTCAGACACACTAATCCCATTTTACTGGCGTCAGATTATTGAATGATCAAAAGGAGGAGGTAAAATACTATGTATTTTGAAAAACGAATTCAAAAGAATACTTTTTTTATAATTATACTTGCTGTTATGTTTACGGTATTTGCAAATATTAATATAGTGAATAGCCAGGAGTTAGATTATTTTAATAATGATGTCGCCGGAATAGCTGAAAGGTATGAGGATGTTAGAATTCAACAAATAGATTTAGAAGAATCTTCTATTTATGTTCTTGAAAAACAAATATCCGTAAAGGAATTTACAGAATTCCTTGATAGTAAAGGAAACATAATTGCATTTAATGATTTTAATCGAAAACAAAAAGTAACAGTTGATGTGCTTCTACTTCCTGATGATAATATTGTGGCTGTTAAAATTCAGCAGGTTGATAAAAAAAAGGATGCTCAAAAATTAAAGGAAATTGATTCAGGCTCTTTAAAGTCTTTTTATTAATCTATGGTGGTATTTAAGTGTATCTATAAAAATTGCCTTTTGGCACCGATTACTGCGTTATATTAAAATTTAAATCCTCGAAATATATAATATATTACTTCGGTTAAAATTTTAATATGCCTTGTACTTGTACCAAAATTCTAATTTTTAGAGATACCCTTAATTGATATCATCTTCAACTATTGTGTTGTCCGGCAAATGGGCACTACCGTTTAACGGTGTGTTTGCAGGAAAAAGATCCTTATTCTGTTCAAGGTAAAGCATAGTGGTTTCAAGTTTTTTAAGCTTTATCATAATGTTGCTCAGTTGAGCATCAATGGATGAATAAATATTTTCCTGTTGTTTTTTAAGTTCAATATCAAGTGTCTCTTTATTGACAGTGTCTTTAAAATCAAGTTCAGCAATATGTTTGTTTGCCGCAACAAGTTCAGCAATATGTTTATTTATAGTTCCAAGTTCCTTTGTGGTTTTCTCTGAATACTGTTTTGTTTTATCAGCCGTATCGGTTATTTTTTTGTCAAGGTTAACACTTAATGTTTTAACATCATTCTTGAGTGTAAAAAGGGCTTTGTCAATTTTAGCTATAGAGGCAGAAAGCTCATTTTTAGATTTATCAAAATCAGAAACAGCATTATGCAGATCTTTTAATTCCGGTTTGTTTTTGCTCAGAACGGCAAGGGTTTTATCTATTTTTAGCAAGTCATTTTTTATTTTGACAGTTTCCTGATTAATATCACCGATCTGTTTGGAAAATGACTGTTCAACAGACGAATACTGTGCCGCCAGGTTGGTAAGAAGTGTTTCTGTGGCTGCATTATAAGAAGAACCTGCCGATTCAATACGATTATTGATATAATAATAAAAATAGCCGGCCGTAATACCGATAAGACAAAGAAGAAGAATCGTCAACCTTGTTATTTTGTCGGACATTTTTATAATTTTCAGATTCAGTTCATCTTCATGCGAGCTTGTATCAACAGGCGGTTCATCATCAGGTCTGAATGTAAATTTACTTCTGTGTGTTGTCATTCAATGTTACTCCCATTCAATAGTGCTGGGCGGTTTGGAACTGATATCATAAACAACGCGATTAACCCCGTTAACTTCGTTAATAATACGGTTTGATATTCTACCCAGCAGTTTATGGGGCAGCTTTGCCCAGTCTGCAGTCATCGCATCCTTACTGGTTACTGCACGGATAGCAATAATATTTTCATATGTGCGTTTATCTCCCATTATCCCGACGCTTTTTAATGGCAACAACACAGCAAATGACTGCCAAAGTTTTCTATAATATCCACCGGTTCTGATTTCATCCAGAAGCAAGGCATCCACTTCCCTCAATATATCAAGCCGTTTTTTTGTGATATCACCAATGATACGAATTGAAAGACCGGGGCCGGGAAACGGTTGTCTCCAGACCATCTCATCATCAAGGCCAAGTGCTTTTCCAAGTTGGCGGACTTCATCTTTAAACAGATATCTTAAAGGTTCTACTATTTTAAGTTTCATTCTGGCTGGAAGACCGCCTACATTATGATGTGACTTGATAACGGAAGTTGGCCCCCCGAATGCGGATTCGGATTCAATAACATCGGGATACAACGTTCCCTGTGCAAGAAAATCAGCGCCCTTTATCTTTTTTGCTTCAGCATCAAAAACATCAATAAAGAGTTTGCCGATAATTTTACGTTTCTTTTCAGGGTCGGTCACATTTTTAAGTGCGCCGAGAAATTTGGTTGCCGCATTTACAAATTTGATATTGATGTTAAAGTGTTTCTTGAACTTTTTCTTTAGTTTTAAAGACTCATCTTTGCGAAGCAGGCCATTATCAACAAAAATACATGTCAGGTTCTTACCAATAGCCTTATGAATGAGAAGGGCAGCTACAGAAGAATCAACACCACCGCTGAGACCGAGTATCACCTTTTTATCGCCAACCTTTTCCTGTATTTGCTCAATTGAGAGTTTAGCAAAAGATTTCATACTCCAGGAACACTTACACTTACAAATATTAAAAAGAAAATTTTTGAGCATTTTTTTACCCTTGGGTGTATGTTCAACCTCCGGGTGAAACTGAAGTCCGTAAAATTTCTTTTTTCTATCGGCCACCGCCGCAAATTTTGTATTTTCGGTTGATGCGGTGCTGATAAAACCGGAAGGCAGTTTGTCGATAGAATCTCCGTGGCTCATCCAGGAGGTTTCTTTTTCCCCAAGTTCATAAAAGAGATCTTTATGGCTTTTAACGTTAACCTCAGCGAAACCGTACTCCCGTTTTTTAGCTTTTTTAACAACGCCGCCCAATGCATCAATCATAAACTGCATACCATAACAGATTCCCAGGACAGGAATACCCAGGTCAAAGATCCCCTTATCTGTTTTTGGGCTTTTTTGTTCATATATACTTGAAGGACCACCGGAAAGGACAATGCCTTCAGGCTTTAACGCTTGAATCTCCTTAATTGAAATTGATGGCGGCATAATCTGGCAAAATACATGGCATTCTCTAACGCGGCGTGCAATAAGCTGGTTAAACTGAGAACCAAAATCAATTATAAGTATCATTAAAAAAACCTCTTTATTGTGCGTTAACGATTGATCGGATGTTGTTTGTGACTGTTTGCCAAATCAGCATGAATATGTTAAAGACGACGCCAATTGTCAACTTTATTTTATTAAGATAATCCAATTAATCGTTATATAGATAATGAACTATTGATAATGAAAAGATCAAACAGTTTGTGGATGAAACCATCCGGGCCGATAAAAAACTATTTAAATAAACACTTTATTTTTATAAATAAATATTGTTATAAAACAAATCTGCCTTAAAAAAAATACTGAGTGTGATTTTTAAATGAAAGTGAAAGGACATAAAACAGAATGTATGATAGCAGTGATTTAAAAAAAGGACTTAAATTCCAGATAGACGGCGATCCGTATGTAATTGTTAATTTTGAGTTTTCAAAACCGGGAAAAGGGCAGGCCCTCTATAAGTGCAAGCTTAAAAATATGGTTTCAGGTGCCCAGTTTGAGCGAACATACCGATCCGGTGAAAAATTCGATGAAGCCAATCTTGAAGAGGTCGAGATGGAGTATCTTTATGCAGATGGCGACACTTATTGTTTTATGAATACATCAACATATGAGCAGGAGTTTATTACCAAAGAGCAGTTAGGCGATGCACTTGGCCTTCTTAAAGAAAATATAGTCTGTAATGTTCTTTTATTTGATGGCAGGGCGATTGGAGTTACACTGCCGAATTTTATTGAACTTGAAGTTACAAATGCTGACCCTTGGGTTAAAGGAGATACGGCTTCAGGAAGTACCAAACCGGCTACCCTTGAAACCGGATTTGAACTACAGGTTCCGCCATTTGTTGAAGAGGGTGAATTTATTAAAGTTGATACCCGAACCAATGAATATGTGGAACGCGTAAAAAAATAGCTTGTACGGATAAGATGTTATAAGGGCACTTTCTTTTTAGGGATAGTGCCTTTTTTATTCTTTCAAAAACCTGATATCTCCATAATATGCGGTTGCTGATTCTCCCGTATTATCACTGTCTGTCATAATCGCCACACAGTTAATAAATGGCGGATCGTATCCAAAAATATTGTTAAAATCCTTATAAATATTTTGTCTCTCATCAACCCATTGACCAAGTTTGGATGATCCTGACTCAAGTGCAATCATAACAACTTTTTCCGTATATGGATTGGGTGCAACTAACCCGACGGGTGCTTTGCTACCCCATATATAGTTTACAGCACACAGCGGTGGTGTTTCATCCCGGACCAATTTGACAAGCTTATATTTTACACGTTCCATCAGGTTGACTCTGGATTTATCATATTCAAAGGCTATATAAAGTCTTGCCGGAAAATCATCTCCGGATTTTTTTGAGACATCACCTTTATTGTATATGTTTTCAACCTTCCAGCGCCATTCAATAATCGGATATTCTTTAGGGTCAATTCGAATACGCCTCATCAGACCTGAGGCAGAGGCACTGCTTTCAGCTTTAATAACAAAAATACTATTATCTTTTATGATGTTGTATTGCGTATGTTTTTCAATTTTACTGAATATTAACGGTTCCCAATCTCTGAGCAGGTCGTCTGCAGAGGAATATTTTGAGAAGTGGCCGACCTCAAGAAATGATTCACAATAGCCGGGTTCCGGAATAAACAAAATTGTCAAAACTGCAAGAAGGTAAAAAAAATATGTCCCGTTAAATATCTTCATTTTTTTTGCCACACATCCAGAGTTTTCATGAGGAGGATATGTTATTCTCCTGGAGAAAAATTTGATGTGACGGAGGATTCCGGTGCTTCCGGTTCAGGTTCAAATATTTCAATGACTACTTCACGGATAAGTCTTTTACTGGATGAAATAATGACAAATTTTATATTATTGTATATATAAATATCGCCTTTTTTGGGGATTTTCCCCATCTGTTTTAAAAGAAAACCGGCCAGTGTTTCATAATCTTCTTTGGGTAGTAAAAGGCCAAGCATTTCATTAGCCTGTTCAATTTCAAGGCCAGCCTTAACCTGGTATTTATGAGGTCCCAATTCAATATACTGACGAACTTCACTATCATATTCATCCCGAATCTCACCGACAACTTCTTCCAGAATATCTTCAAACGTTATAATTCCGACACCACCGCCATACTCATCCAGTACAATGGCAATTGAATTATGATCTTTCTGAAACTCTTTCAGAAGATCGCTTGCCTGTTTAAGTTCCGGAACAAATGGAACCTCCCGGACAAATTGTTCAATACTCAGGGTCCGGTCTTTTAAATCAATAAGATCCAGTGCATAAATAACGCCAACAAGGTTGTCGATCCTGTCCTTATAAATCGGCAATCTTGAAAAACCGGTACGGCTGATGATTTTTATGGCATCAGCAACCGTAGAAGTATCCTGTAATGCCGTTACGTTTACCAGCGGTACCATCATGTCGTTTACCAGTGAATTGGCCAGTTGGAATACTTTACGAATAAGAAATTTCTCTTTTTTGTGCATATCACTGCCTTCACCCGGAACATTCAGAACCATTGAGAGCTCATCCTTTGTGATTGAAGGCAGTTTTGAGATATCCTGAGTTCCAACACGTCTGTAAAAGAGCTTGCTGATGAGGTATACGAGACCGGTTAAAGGAGAAATGACTTTTGATGCAATCCAGAGAATATAAGCAATTTTGGGTGCAAGCTGGGTTGCCCGCTGCTGAAAAACGGTACGGGGTATAATTTCACCGAACATGAGCAGAACAGGGGAGAGAATCAGGATTGTCATAACCTCACCATATGTTCTGCCAAAAAGATGTTCAAACCATATAGATGTTACAACTGAAGATATAATGACAAACATGTTTGTGCCGGTTGTGGTGGTAGCCAGTGCCCAGCGCTGGTTATTGATAATTTTCAGGGCAAGCTTGGCGCCTTTGGATCCTTTAGCCACTTCTCTGGTCAATCTTATTTTATTTGTTGCCAGAATCACCATTTCAGATCCGGAGAAAAATCCCTGTAAAATGACGCAGCAGGCAATGATGGAAATATTCAGGCCGGTCATTTATTTTCCTCTTCCCGGTTATCATCTTCGTCATCATACTCATCATATATTTCACCAAACAACTCTTCTAAAAGATCTTCCATCGAAACCAGACCGGATACACCGGCCTGATCATCAAGACAGATGGCCATATGAATCCGGTGTTGCTTTAATGTGTTAAAAAGGACATCAACCTTACTGTTTTGCATGATAAAAAAAGGTTTTCGGCAAATCTGTGGTAATATGCGGGATTGTGCCTGAACTTTTCGCATGTCAATTTTCAGCAAATCCTTTGCGTACAGGATACCGATAATATTTTCCGGCGTGTTTCCATATACCGGGATTCTGGAAAAATTGTTCTCCTTAACCTGCACAATGACCTCTGAAATCGGCATATTCTCCGGAAGGCTGAATACATCTTCAATCGGAGTCATAACTTCCTGAACAAATGCATCATAAAATTCAAACACATTGTGAATAATGTCTCTTTCAACACCCTCAAGCTCACCGTTCCGATGACTCAGATCAACCATTTCCTTAAAATCATCTTCCATAAGTGTACTGGAACGAGTTTGGCGTTTAAAGCCCATAAGTCGAATCAGAATTTCAGCCGTCTTATCAAATACCCATCGAAGAGGCGTTATAATTGTAGCAAATAAATTAAGCGGAGATGCAACAACAGGTGCGATGCGTTCATTATGATTAATTGAAAAGGTTTTGGGAATAATTTCGGCAAAAATCAATGTCAGCGGTGTCATAATCGCTATCGTAAGCCATTTCCCGTTTGAACCGATCAGAGAGACGAAAAAGAAGGTGGCAACAACAGATGCAGCAATATTTACCAGGTCATTACCAACCAGAATAGTAACGATAAGCCGTCTGGGGCGCATTAAAAGCTTGTCAATTAATGCTGCTTTTTTATGGCCGCTTTTTTTTATTCTTTCGCGTTGTATCAGTGAAAGGGAAAAGAGGGCGGTTTCAGACCCGGAAAAAAATCCCGAAAAACAAAGCAGAAAAACGATTAAGCCGATCTCATATAAGGGAACGTCCAAAATATTTTATCCTGTTAATAAACAATCAACTGTTGATAGTTGATTATTTTGACTTGTAATAAATATTATATATGAGAATTTATTTTTTTCAAGTCCCTAAATGATCTAAATTCCTGTTTTTAACAAATGGACATATAATTTGTAATTGGCAGGCTTACATGATTAAAGATTATATAATGATTATATCAACCATCAATGAATATATAAATTCTCTAAAAACCTCTCCACGCATGGGGCATCAGGTAGTGTTTCACGAAGTAATTTCCGGCCAAAACCCTGTTTGGGAGAAGCCTGATAAGGCATGGGCAAAAAGCATTAAAGCGGTAATGACAAAAATCGGCCTTCATGATTTTTATTCACATCAGGCCAGGGCCATTAATCTTGTTCGAGATAACAAAGATGTTATTGTTGCCACACCGACAGCCAGCGGAAAAACGTTTATTTACAATTTCCCTGTACTTGAAAACATCCATAATGATCCAAGCTCTAAAGCGCTTTATCTTTTCCCCATGAAGGCGCTTGAACAGGATCAGATGCGTGTGTTTGAAAACATGGTTACTGAATGGGAAGGTAAAAAACCAACTGTAAAAATTTATGACGGTGACACAACATCTTATCATCGACGGAAAATCCGTGAGTTTCCACCCAATGTGTTAATAACCAATCCGGAGATGCTCCATCTATCCATCCTGCCGTATCACGATAAATGGGCTTCATTTCTAACCGGTCTCAAAACGGTTGTCATCGATGAAGTTCACACTTTCAGGGGCGTCATGGGCTCGCATATGGCACATGTGTTCAGAAGATTTAAAAGAATATTTCATCACTACAATGTCAACCCTGATTTTATCTTCAGCTCGGCAACCATTGGAAATCCTGTTGAACTGGTAGAAACTCTGACGGGTAACAAACCGGAACTGGTAGATCAAAGTGGTGCGCCCCGGGGGAAAAAACATATTTTGTTTATTGATCCGGCTCAAGGAACGGCACAGACAGCCATTTTATTATTAAAAGCGGCACTTCACCGTGAATTAAGAACCATTGTTTATACTCAGTCCAGAAGGCTGACAGAATTAATTTCAATGTGGGTTAGTAATCAGACCGGGGAATATACAGATAGAATCAGCGCATATCGTTCCGGTTTTTTGCCTGAAGAGAGACGTGAAATTGAAGCAAAACTTTCCAGTGGAGAACTACTGGCTGTAATTTCAACCAGCGCACTGGAACTGGGTATTGATATTGGAGATCTGGATCTTTGTATCCTGGTGGGATATCCGGGTTCTATTGTTGCCACATGGCAAAGGAGCGGACGGGTTGGACGAAGTGGTCAGGATTCGGCACTGATATTGGTAGCAGGTGAAGATGCGCTGGATCAGTACTTTCTGCACCACCCTGAAGCACTTTTAAAAACAGAACCCGAGTCTGCTGTTATAAACCCGTATAATCCTGCCATTTTAAAAAAGCACCTTGTTTGTGCGGCTGCTGAAATACCTATCAAATCATCAGAAAATATTTATTCAGGCCCCGAAGAGATATCTGCTATCAGGGACCTTGAAAATAGCGGCGACCTTTTACGAAGTGCTGACGGGAAAACTCTTTTTTCAAAACTGAAAATGCCTCACCGCCATGTAAATCTGCGCGGCTCAGGTGATCGGTTTAATATTATCTGTTCAGAAACGGAAGAAAATATCGGGGAAATTGACGGTATCAGAGTTTATCATGAAACCCATCCGGGTGCCATTTATATACATAAGGGTACAACTTATCTGGTGGAACGTATTGATCCGGAAACCCAAACCGTATATGCCATTGAAGCGGATGTTAACTACTATACCAAAGTTATGGCTCAGAAGGACAC
This sequence comes from Desulfobacterales bacterium, assembly GCA_021737275.1. Lineage (GTDB taxonomy): Bacteria > Desulfobacterota > Desulfobacteria > Desulfobacterales > JAIPEE01 > JAIPEE01. The sequence continues at coordinate 22,382 of JAIPEE010000017.1, read as the reverse complement.
CGAGATCATTAATATTCTTCATCGCAAAAACGTGTGGAACACCAATGTTTATTTTGGAATACTGAAGGTGACCGACCAGGTAACAGGCTATGAACGCCGGCGGATTCAGCATCACAAACGATTATTAAGAGAAGCACTGGATCTGCCGCCGCAGATATTTGAAACCGAGGGTATCTGGTTTGAAATACCACCGCATATCCAGCAGGAAATCGAATCGGAATTTATGCATTTTATGGGTGGAATTCACGCTATTGAACATGCTGCAATCGGGATCTTTCCACTACTTGTGCTGGCGGACAGAAACGATATCGGCGGTATTTCCATTCCGTTTCATCCGCAACTGGGTTGTGCTGCGGTTTTTATTTATGACGGAATTCCGGGAGGTGCCGGTTTAAGCCGACAGGCTTATTCAAGAGCTCAAACTCTTTTTGAAAAAACAATGGATATAATTGAACATTGCCCATGTGAAACAGGTTGTCCGGGATGTGTCCATTCTCCCAAATGCGGTTCAGGAAACCGGCCAATTGATAAAGCCGCTGCATTATTTTTGCTAAAAGCATTAAAATCCGTACCGCCTGAACAGACAAAATCAAAACAAAAAATCGAAACGCTTAAACACGCTAAAACTGAAACAAACGATGTCGTATCCCAAAAAAAGATACAGGATCTGCACTACATTGTGCTGGATATTGAAACCCAGAAATCAGCCCGGGAAGTCGGCGGATGGCACAGGGCTGATTTAATGCTTGTCAGTTGTGTCGTCATTTATGATTCAAAAAAAAAATCCTATGAAACCTTTCTTGAACATCAGGTTCATGATCTCATTGATCAACTTGGAAATTTTGACCTGATAATCGGATTTAATATCAAACGTTTTGATTACCGGGTACTTCAGGGATATCGAAATTTTAATTTCAAAGCACTCCCCACGCTTGATCTTCTTGAACTGGTACATAAACGGCTGGGATATCGCCTTGGGCTGGACCATTTGGCCAATGTGACTCTTGGTGTGCAAAAAAACGCAGACGGCCTTCAGGCACTGCGCTGGTGGAAACAGGGTAAAGTAAAGGAGATAGTTGAATACTGCCAAAAAGATGTAAAAATAACCAGGGACCTTTACCTGTATGCCAAAGCGAATGGCTTTCTGCTTTTTAAAAACAAAGCCGGCAATATCGTACGAGTTCCTTTAGATATTAACTGATCAGATTGCCGCATGGTGTAAGATCAAAAAAAGGGCAGCCTGTTAAAACAGGTTGCCCTTTTAAAATCTCATAGTCATAGAGAAATATCAGATAGCTTCTTTAAGCTTTTTACCTGGTTTAAATTTTACAACGTTACAAGCTTTAATTTTAATCTGTTCACCTGTCTGAGGGTTACGACCTTTACGAGCTTTGCGGCGCATTTTCTGAAATGTACCAAAACCGACCAAGGTAACTTTACCTTCTTTTTTCTTCAGAGCCTTTGTTACATTAGCGATGAAAGACTCGAGAGCGGCTGCGGCCGCAGTTTTGGTGACCTTTGCATCTGTTGCCATATTTTCTACCAATTCTGCTTTTGTCATCTGCTACTCCTTTTTTTCCTGTAAATTGTTAATCGTAACCCAAAATTCCTATTAATTTTAAGTCATTACAATATGAAAAGTCAAAAGTCAACAAATAAACACTTGCTGTGTATGATTTTGCAAAAAAAACATCATTAAAACACCCTTTTATCAGGTATTTGACCGTTTGCTTACATTGAAAATATTTTACTTGATTTGAGAGTGTATCTGGATAAGTTTTTTATCAAACATTTTTCCGATGCCGTATTCATTTCGCCGCATAAACTTTTCAACAGATGGCCCGCTAATTTGCATCTCAGGATGTAATTCCTGTACTTCTACCGCAATTTTGATTTCCTTTGTGCAACCGGTACTGAATGTAGCATCTTTGCCAACCCATTCAGGCGGCACCTTTTCACCCATCAACTGAAATGATTCAACAATGTCCTCATAGCTTTGAAAGCGCCATATATCGATATATCCACTTCTCTGTACAATTTCCCACATGTACATAAGGTCATCTGCATCCATACCAGGCTCATAATACTCGGAGGGGTTAATAATATAGGCCTCATCAAACTGTTTCTTTAAATGCTGAATAAATACGGACATAATTTTTTTGGCTATCTTTATTTTTCCGGGTATGGAGCCAATAATACCGCTGTAGAAAGTAACGGACATACCATTATTGCGGGCATCTTTCATCTCTTTTATAATCAGATTTGCTTTATCTTCAAGGTTCTTATGAGAAAATTTTATAACTTTCGGATCTTTCGGCTTATAGGCTATTTCAACAGTATTATTTTCTCCTTCAGAGATATTATAAATATCTTGTGTAAACTGAAAATGAGTATCAAAAAAGCGATGTTTTTGTTCCACACCTCGTGAAATCACACAGTCCACCTCTTTGAAGACCCTTGAAAATGTTTTAGTTGCGAGGAGCAAATTGATTGTTTCACGCGTCCCGTCATTTATGGCAATCGTACTGTTATAATGTCTCAGCATTTTAATAAGGTCATTTTTGCTTAAATTATTTTCTTTGATAATTAATGCATCTTCCAATGCTTCAGTTAAGGCGTCATCAGTCTGAGCATCATAAAAATCAACTTTTGTATAAAAGGGACCATCTTTGAATGCGATAATAATCTTGTGTCCAAGGTTTGCCAGGTAACGGATTATCATGAAATCAACCATAATCTCTCCGGCTTCATTGGCTAACCATAAAATCTTTTTTTTGTTTCCATTTTTTATTGAATTATTGCTTTCAACAATACCAAACGTTTCCAGAAGGGGCTCAAGACCATTTCCTGTTATATCTCTTTCAAAGAGGGTATAATAATTTGCTTTTGTAAATGTTTCCGCAACATCGGTTTCCCATAAAGATCTTTCATGGCAAAGCGAAAAAAGTCTTTTCAGTTCTAGCACGCCTACCAGTTTGCGGATACCGCTGATATTTGCAGATGCATTTAAAAAATCGGAAGGTTCGAGATGGTTAAATGCATCTCTGAATGCTTGAGAATTCAGCGCCTGGCTCGCTCGCCAATTACGGGTTGCTTTTTCATAAAGATGAGGGTCTTCTATTTGTGTCCGGTTTATGAATATTTTTAACAGGCGCTTTTCAAGCCGGGAAGGTATCATAAGCCCGTCCCGGGTTTCATGTTTGTGTTTTATTCTGATAAGTTCTGAAAGATATTTTTTTTCATCGAATTTTTCGATCTTTTTTTCGATAAGTGCTAAAATTTTATCAAGAACCACTTTGTATTGTTTCTTAAGATATTCTGACCCCCCTTTTTTCATAATCTCGTCAAACATAAGGTCTGAACAGGGATAATAACGCTCGTATTCACCAAGGCTTACCATAAATCTGACCTGCTCGGGTGTCGCCACCTGTGAAGGGTAGGTGTAGTAATCAAGATGATTTTCAATATAAAATGCTGTAAGCCAGGCATGCATTTCCGGGTTTTTTGCTGCCATAGCCAGTTTTTTCTTTCCGGGATTTACTTTTTCTTCTGATGTACTGTTCTGATCACTCATCTTGATTTCTCCAAAATTAGATTATTATTAAGAAATTATCAGATATTTTTTCAGTTGAATGAGATTGGTTATGATTAAATCCGGTTTAGTGTTACTACATCTTCTATCATCTTCTCTTAAATGCAATGACCTTTTATCTCCGGCAAAAAGTGCTGTTTTAAATCCGGTTTTTTGAGCCGGATAAACATCATTGAGTATATCATTACCAATGTAAAGCACCTCTTCAGGAGTTATATTTCGTTTTTTAAGTGTTTCGGACGCCAGATCATACAATTTCATTGACGGCTTTGCATAACCGATTTCATATGAAAAAAATAACAGGTCCCTGTGAAACCCAAAATCTAAAATGTTCTTTTTAAAAAACCATTTAAAAAGCATGGGTGTAAAAAACTGTGCATTGGAGACAAGGCCCATTAAAAGATCAGCGGCGCTAAAGAAATAGAGCACTTCCTGAAGATTTGGCATGGGGTATACACGGTTAGTGATCATTTCATACTCTATGGCAAATTGTCTTATCCGCTCATCATTATCTAAGCTCAGAACAGTTTTCCATATCTTCTCAATTTGAATTTCGGGAAAATCGATACCCCTTTTTTTTAACAATTCATGTGTGTTCATTATCTCATGTAGAAGCGTATTTTTTACTACTTCCGGAGATTCTTTAATTCCATACCGCCTGAAGAGATTTTGAAGCTTGTTTGAGGTAAAGGCTGATATCTGAATATTACCGATATCGCCCGAGTCGCTGATAAAAAGTGTCCCATAGATATCAAACAATAAACATTTGATAGATTTTAAAATTCTCCCGCGGGGTAAAACTGACGTAGGGATCGGGATAAGGGGCGTAATGTGTTTATAAATTTGTTCCTTTTCCATTAGCAGGGAGTTCTCCCAATAATGTGTGCGGATTCAGTTTTTGTGTTATTTTTACAGGGACAACAGTGTTTTTAATAAACTTATTTGTTTCAATATAAACAGTGAGATAGTTTGAAGTCAAACCCTTCATCATGCCCGGAGAGGATTTTACAGCTCCCTCAACCAAAACATTCAGGGTTTTACCAATGAAGCGGCTGTAAAACCGTTCTTTCTTTTTCAAACCAAGCCTGCGTATCAGTCGGCATCTTTCCTTAATTGTTTTTGAATGAACCTGGCCCGGGAAGCTCGCGGCGGGCGTTCCTTTCCTTGGGGAAAAGGGGAAAACATGGAGGTAGGAAACGGGAAGTGATTCAATCAGCGCATATGTGTTGTTAAATTCGGTATCCGTTTCACCGGGAAAACCGACAAGAACATCCGCACCTATTGCTATGTCAGGTATTTTTTTATCAATATTGAGGACAAGTTTTTTAAAATAATCTCTTGAATATGGCCGCTTCATCTGTTTGAGAATATGGTTATCACCACTTTGCAGGGGAATATGAAAATGGCGGCAAAACTTGTTTGAAAGGCTTACCAGTTCAATAATTTCTTCGCTAAGTTCCTTTGGCTCTATTGAGCTCAGCCTGAATCGGTGTATACCTGACAGCGCATCAATTTCTTTTAAGAGGTCTAATAAGCTCTTTTGGGGTTCCAGGTCCGATCCATAACGCCCAAGATGAACACCCGTTAAAACAACTTCGTTAAAACCTTCACTATCAAGTATCTCCAGGTTACGCATTACTTCTTCAGGCATCATGCTACGGACTCTGCCTCGTGCATAGGGAACAATACAGTAAGTACAAAAAGAGTTACAGCCGTCCTGAACTTTAAGAAAAAACCGTGTCCGGTTTCCTGTTCGGCTTATGGTTAGCGGGCTGAATGCCGTTTCGTTTTCAATTGATGTAATATTGTGTTTTTTAATTTCAGAACCTGATTCTTCCAAAGCAGCAAGTATTTCCGGAATTGTATGTTTATCAGACTGGCCAATTACAACATCCACACCCTTAATAGCTTCAATTTCTTCAGGATTTACCTGAGCGTAGCAACCGGTAACAATTACTTTTGCATCCGGATTTTCACGAATAGCCTGCCTGATAGCCTGCCGGGACTGCATTGAAGCTTTCTGTGTAACCGTACATGTATTAATAATAAAGATATCCGCCGTTTCATTTTTATCTGCCGATGACCATCCCGGTAAGTTCATACAGGAACAGATTGAATCAGACTCACACTGATTGACCTTACAGCCAAAAGTTGTAATTTTATACGTTGCCATATCTATAGTTTACTCAAAATCGATCCAGCCACCGCCAAGAATTTCATCACCTTTATAAAAGACTGCACCCTGACCCGGTGTTACCGCAGATTGGGGTGTTTCAAATTCTATCCTGGCGGTCTGATTATCAACAGGAATAACTGTTGAGGGCACTTCCGTGTGATGATATCTGATCCGGATATGAAGTTTAACGGGTTTTTCAGGAATAGTATGTATCCAGTTAATATTTTTTACCAGGCATGTTTGTTTTAAAAGTGCATCTTTAAAGCCGACAACAAGACAGTTTCTCTCCACATCAAGCTTAACAACATAATATGCTTCCGGAGCCGGGCAATTAATACCACGCCTCTGGCCAATTGTGTAATGGTATAAGCCGGTATGCCGGCCAATAATATTTCCATCAGTATCTTTAATGGGGCCGCCCGTAATATCAAAACCTTTCTGTTTTTCCAAAAAGGCTGAATAATTATTGCTCGGGATAAAACAGATGTCCTGACTTTCAGCTTTAGTAAAAGGGGTTAACCCTTTTTTTTCGGCATATTGTCTCGTTTGATCTTTTGTATAACCTGAAAGTGGAAAGAGGGCATAAGAGAGCTGCCTCTGAGATAAACGACTTAAAAAGTACGACTGATCTTTTCCTAAATCAAAACCTTTTAATAAATGGCAAGTACCTGATTTATCCTTATTTATATTTGCATAGTGGCCTGTCGCAAGATGATCTGAATCAAGTTGCATGGCTTTATCCATCATAATGCCAAATTTTATTGTCGCATTACATTGAATACACGGATTGGGTGTTTTGCCGGCCTGATACGTATCAACAAAGTAATCAATTACCTGTTTCTGAAACTCTTTTCTGTAATCATAGACATATACCTCGATTCCAAGAGATGATTTCAGGTATGATATGAGCTGATCTGTATAACGATTGTTTAAAGAGAGATTAGGGTAGGGAGTGTATCCTGTTAAAAAATGAACTCCAAAAACTTCATATCCCTTTGATTTCAGAATATGTGCAGCGACAAGAGAATCAACCCCGCCACTTAACGCAATGGCAACTTTATGCTTCATTCAAGAATTTCATCGCTTAACAATCGAACTTCCATTGCCCTGGTTGGACAAGTGGGAATACAAAGTTTACAGACACTGCATTTTTGCTGATCAAAAACAACTCTCATCTCAGGTCGTTCAACCGCCAATGCGCCGGTAGGGCAGACGGCAGTACAAGCGCCACAGTGAGTGCATTTCTTTCTTATACGCTTAACTTCCTGTGAGGCATTCTGAACAATTACGCCATGATCTTTTAAAAACTGAACACCTTCATTGAAGTTTTTTCTTGATCCGGACAACTCAAGGACCATAACGCCTTCCTTGCGGGGAAGTATGGTAGCGTTCAATATATTAAAAGTAAGGTCAAAATCTTTAGCCAGCATGCAAACCAGCGGTGTTTGTGATTTTGTTATCGGAAAATGAAATACAAGAATTTTTGAATGCAAAATTGACCTCCGATTTTTTTTAATAAAACAATCAAATATTTTAATGGTGGTATTTAATCCGGATTTATCTGGATGTCAACTTGTCAGGTTCCGGAATTTAAGGCATTTCAAACTTATTGAGCTTTCTCTTTTTATAAAAATGGAATCGGCTTTCCGGTTCTGTAAGCAAGTGCATGGCAGGTAGCGATCAGCTTGCCGTTATCTTCTGTAACGCTGATGTCATAACTGGCTGTTTTTCCGGTTTTATTAATCTCTTTGGCAACAGCTTTCAGTATGACACCTTTTGTCGGACTGGCCGCATATGTAACATTTACATTCAAAGCAACCGCAACAGTACCATGGGTCTGGCCGGCAGTTTCAAAAGCTTCATCAATAAGTGCATACACAGCACCGCCATGAGCCATTGAATAAATATTGTCCATTTTTGCCGGGTCATATTTCATCTCAACAAAAGAATAGCCGGTATCAAGCGCTACGAGACGGATTCCCAACGTGCGTGCAAGGGGTTCTTTTTCAACGGCATCAAATATTGACTTTTTGATTTTTTCGTCCACAATTCTATCCAATATATACTGAATTAATTATAAATGAAATACTGAAAAAAAATGAGTTTTGGCGAGAAATTAAAAAATCGGGAGATCAAAAAATGTGATCTCCCGATTAATTTACATGATTACTTTTCTTTATTGAGTTCTTCTACAAGCTTTTGTGATATTTGTGCAGGGACCTCATCATAATGGGAAAATTCCATTGTAAAAATACCGCGTCCACCCGTCATTGAAGTAAGATCCGGTGCATATGTCAAAAACTCTGAAAGCGGCACATTGGCATTAACCACCTGATTTTTACCCTCACTGTCCATACCCAGAACACGGCCGCGACGACTGTTAAGGTCACCCATAATATCGCCCATAAAATCATCCGGAACAGTTACAGCTACTTTCATTATAGGTTCAAGTAGAACCGGTTTTGCCTCTTCAATTGCTTTTTTGAATGCCAGTGAACCGGCAATCTTGAAGGCCATTTCTGATGAGTCAACCGCATGGAAAGAGCCGTCATCAAGTATAACCCTGAAATCTACTGTCGGAAAGCCGGCAAGCACGCCCTTTACGGCAGCTTCCACAATACCTTTTTCAACTGCAGGTATATAGGTTTTAGGAATGGAACCACCGACAATCGCGTCAACAAATTCAAATCCGCCACCTCTTGGCATCGGTTCCATTTTAATCCAGCAGTCACCGAACTGCCCATGCCCACCGGACTGTTTCTTATGTTTACCCTGAACGCGGACTTTCTTTTTAATGGTTTCCCGATAAGGCACTTTAGGTGTGTTCAGAAGAACATCCACATTGAATTTTCTTTTAAGTTTTTCAACCGTTGCTTCTATATGGACTTGTCCACGCCCTAAAAGAAGAATCTCTTTTGTTTCAGCATTACGGTCAAGCTTTAAAGCCTGATCTTCTTCAATCAGTTTTGACAGCGATGAAAATATTTTATCTTCGTCACCTTGATTTTTTGCCTGAATTGCAAAAGATATCAATGTCGGCATTGGCTCGGTACAGGCGATTTTAATCTTTCTGCTATCATCACACAGGGTATCACCTGTTTTGGTATCCTTCAGTTTTGCTACAGCAACTATTGATCCGGGGCCGGCTTCAGATATCTGTTTCTGTTCCTTTCCGGCAATTCCAAGAATCTGGTTAAATCTTTCTTTCGTTTCTTTATTTACATTATAAAATGTGCCGTCGCTTCCCAGTTTACCTGAAACAATACGGAAGATAGAAAGCTGGCCTGCATACGGGTCTGCAACAGTTTTAAAAACAAATGCTGCAAATGGTGCCTCCGGATCCGGCTCACATTCGATCTCATCACCGGAAACAGCATCAACACACTTCCATGCACTGCGTTCGGCAGGAGAGGGCAGGCAGCTGACAACGCAATCCAGGAGAAGGTCCGTTCCAATATCATTTAAAACAGAACCACAAAGAACGGGTGCAAATATTCTTTCCATTGTTCCCTTTTTTAAAGCAGCTTTAATCTCATCATCGGTAAGCGTTTCACCTTCAAGATATTTCTCAATAAGTGCATCATCAGCTTCGGCAATATTTTCAATCATCGCCTCTCTCCGGCTTTCTGCTTCATCCATCATATCCGAAGGGATATCGCCAACTGTGGCCTTGCCGGCGTCATAAGTAACCGCTTTCATTGCTACCAGATCAACAACACCTTTAAAATTATTTTCTGAACCGATCGGAAGCTGAATCATAATCGGCTTGGGATCAAAAATTTCATGTGCATCATTAAATGTGCGCATAAAATCAGCCCGTTCCCGATCTAATTTGTTAATGAAGATGATGCAGGGCATATTGAAATCTTCTGCATACTTCCAGGCAAGTTCGGTCTGGACTTTAACACCGTCCACACCATCAATCATTACCACAGCAGAATCCCCGGCCTGCATACATGATTTTGTATCAGAAAAGAAATTCTGATCACCAGGGGTATCAATCAGGGTAATATGATGCTTCTTCCAGTCCAGTTTGTGAAAACTACTACTGATACTGGATTGCCGTTTCAGCTCTTCAGGCTCAAAATCCATCGCAGTGTTGCCTTCTTCAACCTTACCCAGGCGAGTCGTTACACCGGCTTTAAACAATATATTTTCAGCCAGAGATGTTTTGCCGGCTCCACTGTGAGCAACAAGCGCAATGTTTCTTGATTTTTTTACCTTTTCAATCATGTAATAAACTCCTCTCTATTTATATATAAAATTTAGCATTTTATTAACAAAACGTTGAGAATCTTACTCTTTTACAAAAATAACCTGATAAAAATCAAGTGCAAAATCAGTGTTGTCGAAAAGATACGGATTATTTCAAAAAAAAGCAAATGATGGTAATTATATTTTCCCGGAACATACCGATGCCGTATCAGCGTTATATAATAAGGAAATAATAAATTCCCTGTTGCCCTTCGGCCCCAGTATTGGAGATGGAATTATCTTTTCAGCAACCAGTTGAAGCCCTGAAAAAAAAAGTTTTAGATCTTCAATAACAGCCTCATGAAGGGAAGGATCCTTCACAACACCACCTTTTCCAACTTTTCCCTTTCCAACCTCAAACTGAGGTTTAATCAGTGCCAGAATCCTGCTGTCCGTTTTTAAATATTGTAAAATCACAGGAACTACAATTTTGAGAGAAATGAACGACACATCTATGGTTATAAGATCGATCGGTTCATGAATCTTTTCAGGCGGCATATGCCGGATGTTAGTTCTTTCAATGGTAACAACACGTTCATCCTGCCTGAGTTTCCAGGCAAGCTGGCCATATCCTACATCAACGGCATAAACTTTTGAAGCGCCGTTTTGAAGGAGACAGTCGGTAAAGCCACCGGTTGATGCACCGACATCCATACAGACACAGCCGGAAATATTAATATCAAGATTATTTAAAGCGCCTTCGAGCTTAAGGCCACCTCGACTGACATAGGGGATATCATCCTGTTTCAGGTCAATTTCCGCATCTGTTAAAAAAGATGTGCCCGGTTTTGTTACCGGTTCATTATTTATAAAAACCTTACCCGCCATAATAAGTGCCTGGGCACGCCGGCGGCTTTGAGCAAGGCCTTTTTCAACAACAAGGATATCCAGTCTTTTTTTTTCAGACATCCGGGTTATCTAATATTTTGTGAGCGGTTTTAATAATTGCATCAGCGTCAACACCATATTTTGAACGAAGAATTTTCTGATCACCATGCTCGACAAACAGGTCATAAATACCAATACGTTCAAGAGTAAAGCCTGTTATGCCGCTATCAAACAAAGACTCCAGAACCGCACTTCCAAAGCCACCCTGACGTACATGCTCTTCTACGGTAATTATTCTGGGAATCTTTTTTACCAAAGATGTTATCATTTCGACATCAAGCGGCTTTACGAATCTGGCATTTACAACCGTTGCTGAAATACCGGATTCAGTCAGCCGGTCATATGCAATCAGGGCATCCTGAACGGACTGGCCTATGGCCAGAATCAGTATGTCTTTTCCTTCCTTCAGAATTTCACCTTTTCCAATAGAAATTGGTAAAATATCTTCATCAATGGTAACGCCGGCAACCGTTCCCCTCGGGTAGCGGAATGCAGCCGGGCCATCATGATTTATCGCTGTAACCATCATCCGGCGGAGCTCGTTTTCATCTTTTGGGGCCATTACAACCATATTAGGCATACTGCGCAGATAAGAATAATCAAACAAACCATGATGTGTTGCACCGTCTTCACCAACAATACCGCCTCTGTCCAGTGCAAATGTTACCGGAATGGATTCAATACAGACATCGTGAAGAATCTGATCATATGCACGTTGCAAAAAAGTGGAATATATGGCAACAACCGGCTTCAAGCCCTGGGTTGCCATACCGGCTGCAAAGGTAACACCATGCTGTTCAGCAATACCGACATCATAAAAACGGTCCGGAAAAGTTTCAGAAAATTTTACAAGCCCGGTTCCTTCAGGCATGGCCGCCGTAACAGCAACAATTTTTTTATCTTTTTCAGCAAGCTCTATCATTGTATGGCCAAAAATCTGGGTATATGAGGGGGCACCACTGCATTTTGTTGAGACACCGGTTTTAACTTCAAAACATCCGACACCGTGAAAATATACCGGATTTTTTTCAGCCGGTGGGTACCCCTTACCCTTTTTAGTAGTGATATGCAGTAAAACCGGCTCTTCAAGTTGTTTGATATTTGTAAGAATATTAATAAGGTGATCCAGATTATGACCATCTATGGGCCCAAAATAGTCAAAGTTAAACGCTTCAAACAACATACCCGGTGTTATAAATGTTTTAAAAGAATCTTCCGAACGTTTGGCAAGCTTATAAATATCATCCCCAAACCTGGGCACCGATTTCAGAAAATCACCCAGTTCTTTTTTAAATGACTGAAGATATTTTTTTGAAAATGCGCGGCTTAAAAAAGAGGATAGGGCACCCACATTTGGTGAAATGGACATATCATTGTCATTTAAAATGACAATCAGGTTTTTATGGATGTGGCCTGCCTGATTCAAACCTTCATAGGCGAGACCGGATGTCATTGAACCGTCTCCGATAACGGCTATAACTTTGGAATCATCCTTTTGTAGTGATTTTGCAGATGCGATACCAAGGCCGGCGGAAATAGAAGTGCTGCTGTGTCCTGTTGTAAAGGCATCGTAGGGACTTTCACTTATCTTTGTAAAACCACACAACCCTTCATGCTTGCGGATAGTATGAAATTTATCTCTCCGACCGGTTAAAAGCTTATGTGCATAGGACTGATGGCCGACATCCCACACCACTTTATCCTCAGGCGTATCAAAAACATAATGAATGGCAATGGCCAACTCAACTGCGCCGAGACTGGATGCCAGATGACCGCCGTTTTTGGATACCACATCAACAATAGTCTCCCGAATCTCCACGGCAAGCTGAGTCAACTCTGACTTTGGTAATTTCTTTAAATCTGACGGCGAATTTATTTTATTTAATATTTCCAATATATATTTACTTTCAGTTCATACAACATCAAGTGTTGGATTATTTCTTTCTGCTAATTATATAGCGTGCAATTGATCGCAGCGGGTCAGATTTGTTATCAAAATTATCAATGGCATGCAAGGCTGAATCAATGAGTTTAACGGCTAACGCCCGAGATTTGTCGATACCCAGAATTGAGGGATATGTGCTCTTTTTGAGTGCGCTGTCAGTACCCACAGCTTTTCCCATCACTTCAGGATCACCTTCAATATTTAATATATCATCAGCAAGTTGAAATGCCAGACCGATATTAGCACCATATTCGCAAAGGTTTTCAATCTGATCTTTGTTGGCATTACCAATAATAGCACCGGTGTATAGCGATACTTTTATCAGTGCACCTGTTTTCAGGGCGTGTAAATTTTTAAGTTCATCTGACGTTAAAATCTTTTTTTCCGATGAAATATCAATCATCTGCCCCTCTATCATGCCCTGAAAACCTGCAGCCCTTGAAATAGCACGTATAACCTCTAATTGAGTAAAAAGCGTATTGCCATCCAAGCTGCTTTCGCTTGCAAGCACCTCAAATGCAGTTGTTAAAAGGGCATCACCGGCAAGAATGGCTGTCGCATCATTAAAGGCTTTATGGCATGTGGGTTTACCGCGCCTCACATCATCATTGTCCATAGCCGGCAAATCGTCATGGATAAGTGAATACGTATGTATCATTTCAAGCGCACATGCCGTATTCAAGGCCATATCAAAATGCGCCGGGTCGCCGTTAACAGCATCAAATGCGGCCAGGCATAGAATAGGGCGAACTCTTTTTCCACCTGCCATTAAAGAGTATCTCATTGCTTTTTCAAGCATCGAACCTTTTTCAAAAAATTTTTGAAGTGCTCTGTCAATCTCAACACGTCTGGTTTCAAGATAAATACTCAGTTCAAACATCTTGTTTATCATTCTTTTTCAGAATTAAAATCAGATTCTGTAATATTACCTTCATGGTCCTTCAATAATATAGTGATCCGCTTTTCAGTTTCATCCAGAAGTGCAGAACACTGTTTTGATAATTTCATCCCTTCTTCAAACATTTTTAACGCTTTTTCAAGAGGCAAATCACCGGATTCCATATTTTGAACGATATTTTCAAGCTGTTTAATTGATGTTTCAAATGATTTTTTTGCCATTATTCTTTTTTTCCTTTAATCGTACAGGTTAGTGAGCCCTTAGCCAGTAAGACTTCGATTTGCTGATCAATTTCCATGTTTTGTGAATCGGTTACGATAAAAGCTTCCGGAATAGTACGGGTAATACTGTAGCCCCGGGACAGAATTGACCTGGGGTTCAAAGTGCCTAACTTTTCAGTCAGGACATTAAATTGATATTTGCTTTCTGAAGCTATATTATTCATTAAATTCAGTAAATTATTGTTGTATTGTTCAAGTAGATTCCGGTGCATGGTAAGCTTTTTATTCGGGCTATATGATAAAAGATTTATTCTGTTCCATTCAAGATATTCTTTTTTATGCAAAATAAGACTCTGTAATAATCTGGATAACCGGCATGTAAAATCATCAAGTTTTAGTCTGAAATCCTGTATTTTACGTTTAGGATCTATAAGCCTGCTGCAAATCGAATCAAGAACCCTTTTGTTATTTTTTAAATGAGTGGAAAACACTGAAACAAGCTCTTTGATAAGTCTGCGGCATTTTTCCTTTAATTCAGATTTCTGCGGTATTACAAGCTCTGCAGCAGCAGAGGGCGTCGGTGCACGCAAATCAGCTGCAAAATCAGCGATTGTAAAATCAGTTTCATGGCCTATAGCGGAAATAACCGGGATTTCCGAATTAAATATGGATCTTGCTGTCAGTTCGGAATTAAATGGCTGAAAATCTTCAAGAGAGCCACCACCGCGTGCAAGAATAATCACATCTGAATTTTTCCGAGCATTAATAATTGAAAATGCCTCTGCAATTTCGCGGTCAGCACCCGAACCCTGAACTTTTACCGGTAAAATTTCAATATGAATATTGGGAAATCGCCTGGCCAGCACCGTAACAATATCATGAATTACAGCGCCGGTAGGTGAGGTTATAACAGAAATTTTTTGAGGAAGTTCGGGAATAGGTTGCTTTAGTTTGTCGTCAAAAAGTCCTTCTTCGGCTAATTTTTGTTTAAGCTGTTCAAAAGCCAGTTGCAGTGCGCCTGTGCCTTTTGGTTCTATAAATTCAAAAATTATCTGGTAGTTACCTCTGGGTTCATAAACACCGATACGGCCGAGACCTGTCACATTGATACCGTTTTCAAGGTCAAATGATAAATTACGAGCTTGACCCTTGAACATGACCGCACTTATCTGGGATTTATTGTCTTTGAGCGTAAAATACACATGACCGGATGCAGGTTTGCTCAGATTTGATATTTCTCCGGATATCCATATGAAAGGGTATCTTTCTTCAAGAATACCTTTAATATCATTATTTAATTCGGAAACCGTAAAAACATATCGTTCCTGATTATTGTTGATATTTATCATATTAACAGTCTGAGTTGAGATATATGGTTATTTAAAAAAAAGGGACTTAGATGGCCCGCATGCAAGCCATAATCATAACGTCTGATAAGATATATTATGTAAACTTTATAGCATACCCTTAATTTGCGCCGCTTCTGTTTATAATAATCAGGCCAAGTTTCTCCCTTACCGCTGGCGCCACATAAACATTATCAAGATTTTGCATAGCAATGAACTCAAGAAGTATTTCGTTTTTCTTTTTTAAAGGCAGATGTTTATTTAAAATAAAAAGATCTTTACCTTTTACATTACAAAATCCGCTTTTAACTTTGATACCGGCATTTTTAAAATTATGCTCTTCAACCGGGATGTTGAGCTTTTCAGACAGTTCAGTTAAAAGCCGGTACAGTTCATCTGCTTTCATAATACTATCAATCTCTTTTTTTTGTGATTAATCCTTGAAAACATGAAAATCAATGCTATATTATCCTAAATTCAAACGGAGGTTATAATTATATGATGCAACAAACGGTTCCTTTTCAAAATACACAGGCTCAGGTCCGCGTCAACAGTTTTATTCGAAGTGTTTATAACTGGATGGCTATAGGGTTAGCCCTTACCGGCGGTACTGCTTTCTATGTTTCTAGTTCCACTGCACTTTTGCAACTCATTTTTGGCAACCGGATAATCTTCTTTGGGCTTATTATAGTAGAACTTGCGCTTGTTTTTACAATCAGTGCCCGTGTCAACAAGCTCCAGCCGGCTACTGCGACGGCTCTATACACACTTTATGCCGTCTTAAATGGTGTTACCTTATCAGTCATCTTTCTGATTTATACAAAAGCTTCAATCACTTCAACTTTTTTTGTATGTGCCGCAACCTTTATCTCTTGCAGTATTTATGGAATGACCACGAAACGGGATCTGACATCAATGGGTAATTTTATGATGATGGGTCTTTTTGGTATTATTATCGCAACAATTGTTAATATTTTCCTGCAGAGCTCCGGCATGCAAATGATTATCAGCTACATCGGCGTTATTGTATTTGTCGGCCTGACAGCGTATGACACACAGAAATTAAAGGCCATGGCACTTTCTCAACCTGCAGGCCTTGATGCGGGTGTAGTCAGAAAAGGTGCAATCCTGGGCGCATTAACCCTTTATCTTGACTTTATTAATCTTTTTCTTATGTTACTCAGAATATTAGGAAACAGAGACTAACGATTTGATATAATAATCAATACAACCTCCTGTAATTAATATTACAGGAGGTTTGCTTATCCGATATTATTTTTTACACAATCCGCAATCTGCTGACAATATTTTTGAGTCTCTTCTATGGTAGGACCTTCAACCATAATGCGGCAAACAGGCTGCGTACCTGAATAACGCACCAGCACCCTGCCCCTTTTTCCCAGATTCTTTTCAATGGTATTAATTTTATTTTTTATTTCCGGCACATCATTGACATCAATCTTTTTTTTAATATCAACATTTATAAGAACTTGTGGATAAACGGTCATAATTTTTTTTAATTCGGAAAGCGGTTTTTTTTCAGAATTTATTGCAGCTAAAAGTTTCAGGCCGGCAAAAATACCATCGCCGGTTGTATGTTCATTCAAATAAATTATATGCCCTGAATCCTCACCACCCAAAACAGCGCCGGCAGAAAGCATTTCCTGCATCACTTTCCGGTCACCAACACCGGATACTTTGTGCTGAATGCCCATCTTTTCTAAAGCTTCAGAAAGGCCAAGGTTACTCATAATAGTTGTTGCAACAGTATTATTTATAAGCTTTCCATTGTCCTTCAGGAATTTTGCACCAATAACGACAAGTTGATCACCTGTCAGAATTTGTCCACGCTCATCAACAGCGATGAGTCTGTCCGCGTCTCCATCAAATGCAAGGCCTATATCGGCATGTTTCTCTTTCACAACCGCTGAAAGTACCTCAGGGTGCTGTGAACCGCATTGATGATTAATATTTCTTCCATCAGGGGTATCAAAAATAGAATGGACATCTGCTCCAAATTCTCTGAACAAATCAGGGGCAATAGCTGATGCGGCACCATTGGAACAGTCCAAAACAACCTTCATGCCGTCGAGATTAAAGTCCGAACCTATCGCCTTTTTTAGAAATTCTTTATATTCAACATCTGGGCCGGCTTGATATTGAATAATACCGGTTTCCTGAATTGAGCTGCATTCCGCTTCGAAATTTTTATTAAAAACCATCTCTTCGATAGCAGCTTCCTGTTTGTCCGATAGTTTCGTTCCGTCAGATAAAAAAAGTTTTATGCCGTTATCAAAAAAAGTATTATGCGAAGCCGAAATCACAATCCCTGCATCTGCATTTAAAGATATTGTCAGGCGGGCTACTGCAGGTGTTGGCAATATGCCTGTTAAAATAACATCTCCACCAACTGAGCAGACACCGGCTGCCACTGAGGCGGCAATCATCTGACCGGAGATCCGGGTATCCATACCTATGATAATCTGAGGCTTATCCACTTTATTTTTCAAAAACAAAGTGAATGCACGACCAACCGTTAATGCCGTTTCAGCATCCATAGGGTAAATGTTTGCCTTGCCACGAATACCATCTGTTCCGAATAGTTTGCCCATATAAACTGTACCTTGACGTGAAAATTATTTAAAAGAAGGGAGAACTGAAAGTAGCCGGTCAGAAACACTGTCCACATGTCTCTGAAGCCATAAAGAGCCTTTTTTTGAATCAACTTCATCAAGAGACTGAATAACCCTTATATAATCTTTCCCGTGTGCAGTGATTATCTTTAATATCCGCTCAAGAAAATAATCTCGCATTGAGATATCGCCGGTATCCTTTTGTAAATCATCAAGTGTTGAACTGAAAAGATCCCGGTTAATCACAACCTCCTTATAGCCGGCATGCCTCTTTTCTGATGAATTGGCGTTTTGTAAATTATCTTCAAGCGCTGCAACAAAAGCCCCAAGTCGCTTTATTCGTTCAACAATCGCCATTTCAAGCTTATCTTTAAGACCGTCTGAAAGTGCTTCAGGAAACTCATCACTAATAAACAAAGGTCTGACATGATCATACCACTGCTTCAGGGCAAAGAGGTTAGCAATATAAATTATATTATTTTGTAATTTCCGTTTAATACCTTTAAAAATACTTGCCGTTACAGAAACGTTTCCGCTTTTCAGATTTCCGCCGAATATTAAACGGTCAGCTTCAAGCACATCTTTTCTACAGATCGTACCTGCAGCCGTTACAGTTCCAAAGTTCAGGCGGCATGGCCCCACAAGGCCGCCCTGCCCTCCTAAAAAAATCGGCTTTTGATTTAACATAACCCCATTGGGCACATCCCCGATAAGAGATGGTGTCGCTTTATCCTGATCCGGTGTAAAATTAAAATGAATATAGGAACTACCGACTTCACTATGATTTTTTCTGCTTGTGCCGCCTGCCATCAAACAATCGCAAAAGTTAATCAGGCTCCCTAATGTCACAAATGGAAATAATATGGTCTGCTTCAACCCAACGCTCTGGGCAATGCCGGCCTCCTCTTCAAAAATTGATCCTTCCCTGACATGTGAGCCTGATCCGGCTTTAGCACCTTTTAAAAAAACGGTATCTTTGAAAAATCCGGCTTTGAGTTCTACATCGGGTCCTATCTGACAATTCTCAATAGTTACAGGACCTTCATACCCGATTTTAGCACCCGGCATAATAACCGTTGTATTGCCAAATATTTTGCAGCCTGAATAAATTGAAACATTATACCCTGATATGTTTTCAGATTTAACATCATCAGAAATATCAACGGATTGAGGGTTAGAAATTTTAACACCCTTATTTAAAAGCAAATTGATTTTTGTCTGTTTTTGAGCGAGCATTTATTATCCTGATCTATATGGTGTGTATTCCGGCACAATTTCTTTGAGCTTGGCTTTTATTTTATCTGATTCATAAGCCGCTGCCAACGTGGCCAACTCTTCAATACAGCCATTCAGTTGAACAATATCACAGGCAGAGCCTTTAAGAACCATTATTTTTTCATGAGATGTCGGGACGATGTTCTCACCTTCAGTAATTAATTCTTCATAAAGCTTTTCGCCTGGACGAAGACCGATATATTCAATTTTTATATCAACATCCGGTTCAAATCCGGACAACCTGATGAGATCTCTGGCCATCTCATCAATTTTTACAGGTGTTCCCATATCCAACAGAAATATTTCTCCACCATCACCATTACCGAGAGAGCCGGCCTGAAGAATCAGTTGAGAGGCTTCAGGTATGGTCATAAAAAAACGTGTCATTTCAGGATGGGTTACGGTAACCGGGCCTCCAGACTCAATCTGTTTTTTAAAACGGGGAACAACACTGCCGACGCTACCCACAACATTACCAAATCGAACGATCATAAACCTTGTATTAAACTCTTTCTTTGCATTTTTGCCCTGAATGAGCATTTCAGAAACTCTTTTGGATGCACCCATGACATTCGTAGGACGAACAGCTTTATCTGTAGAGACAAAAACAAATCGTTTAACATCATATTTTTGTGAAACTTTCGCAAGGTTGGATGTACCCAGTATATTGTTTAAAATAGCTTTTCCCGGCTGAAGCTCAAGGACCGGAACCTGCTTGTAGGCGGCTGCATGAAATACCGTCTGAGGTTTAAAAAAGGAAAAGGTATCATCCAGGTGTTGTTTATTGGTGATATCGCCCAGTAGCGGTATTATCTCGATTGATTCAAATTTTTCCCTTAACTCAAGCTCAATTTCATATAAAGGCGTTTCTGAAATTTCATACAATAATATTGATTTCGGGTTATAGCGGCAAATCTGCCGGCATAATTCGGAACCAATGGAACCACCGGCACCGGTAACCAAAATTTTTTTACCCCTGAGATATTCACCAATTTTTTCCTGGTCCAGCTTTATCACTTCTCTACCTAAAAGATCACGATATGCCACATCCCTGATCGAATTTATAGAAACATCCCCATTTATTAATTCGCTGTAACTCGGAACTGTTTTATAAGAGACACCGCTCTTTTTACACAGATCAACAATTTTTCGCATTTCTGAAGTGCTTGCAGAGGGTATGGCAATTATCGCTTCATCGATTCTGGTTTTGCGGGCAACCTCAGGAAGAAAATCGGTTGCCCCTAAAACGGTAATACCATGAATTTTTTTACCGACTTTGACCGGCATATCATCAAGAAACCCAACTACACAATAACCGGTATCCGGCTTATTTTTAATCGCCCTGAATATCTTTTCACCACAATCACCGGCACCGATTATAATCAGATATTTTTCAGCTTTCTTGTCCATATTAAAGATCAAATGTTTGATATGCCTGATGGTGTTAATTATTCCTTTTTTTTCTTCAAAATGTTCAAAGTAAAGCCTGAGACTCAACCGGAAACCTGAAATAAAAAGAACGGTCAAACACCAGTCTATAAAAAAAACAGACCTTGAAAATCCGGTGAACCGGGTTTTTGTAAACAAGATTGTACAAATTATAACAAGTGATGCAAATGTACTTGCTTTAACAATATTTAACAGATCGGTAACGCTTGTATATCGCCACATTCCTGTATAGAGGTCAAAGAAGTATAAAATTATCAACTTTGCCAAAAGAATATAAGGCAGGGTACGGATAAACAGTCTTATTTGTGGTCGTGGAATATCGAAATCAAAACGGATTAAGTGAGAAAGATAAAGCGCGAGAAACAGCAGAAGAACATCAACGATAAAAACGATGATAAAATTTTTATAAAGAATTCTTTTTTTCATATTTAATTAAATAAAATGCATTTCACTTATTTTTTTTTATCGGGCATCTTTTTACAATATTGAAAAACAACCCTGTATACAATGCCGAAAACAATAACATAAAAACAAAGTGTCGATATAAGTACAGGGAGTCCAATGTTTTTAACAAAAACAACGCTTAAAGCAATCATTAATTGAAGGCCGGAATAAAATAGTGTCACTTTCCAATGTGCAATCCCCATTTCGTTGGCAAGAAGCTGGTACATATGCCGTCTATGTGCCTTAACAATAGAATCTCCGTCCTTTATTCTGACAATTAATGTGAAAAACTCATCCGCATAAAAAGGAAAAAGAAATGCTGAAAGGCAAATAAAATCGGAAAGACTGCTTGAAAGCAAAATAACAATACCGGCAAAAAGCAATCCTAAAAAGATACTCCCGGCATCTCCCATAAAGACACGAGCTTTGGGAAAGTTAAAAGGCAAAAAACCCAGGCAGGCAGAGGATATTGAGATAGAAAGAATAGAAATATCAATAAATTCAATATGATATGCATAAATAGCCAGAAATAGAAATGCCAGAAATCCCGTTATTGCAGCAAGACCATTAATTCCATCCATAAAATTATAATAATTGGCTGTACCTATAATATAAATGACAAGCGGGATAAACAGTATGACAAAGTTAATTGATAATCCAGGATGGTAAAGAACAATACTATAGATAAAAATACTTGAAATTATAAACTGGATAATCAATCTGATCTTAGGAGAAATATCATACCGGTCACCAATAAAGCTGATAATGGATAAAATTGAAGCCGAAATCCAGAAACTATATGAGATTCCCTGAAATATTGAACAAAATACAAAGGCGAAAAGAATACCGATCCCTCCGCCTTTTGGCGTACTGATATTATGTGAGCTTCTTTTATTTGGATTATCCATTAATCCAAGCATATAACCATATCTGCCGATTAACCAGGCCCCCGCTGAAGCAAAAGAAAAAGAGAGAATCGCTATAAATAAAAAAGAGTTGCACATCCTATAAATATCGGACTGTATCATTCCATCCTTTATTTAGATCTAATTCCGGTTTAAAATTTAATTGTTTTTGAATTTTATCTCCATTCACGGCCATATCTTCAAGAAGCTTATCAACTATAACTATAGTTTAGAGTTTCATAACACATTTGCTCTTTGAAAAATTACAAGAAATGTAAAAAATATTGTAGAAAGTACTTGACATCATAGCGGATTCGCGCGCCGCGCCTTTATTAATTGTTATTAAGGCGCGGCCT
>JAIPEE010000061.1 GCA_021737275.1 Desulfobacterales bacterium | reverse complement strand
TAGAGGCCGCGCCTTAATAACAATTAATAAAGGCGCGGCGCGCGAATCCGCTATGATGTCAAGTACTTTCTACAATATTTTTTACATTTCTTGTAATTTTTCAAAGAGCAAATGTGTTATGAAACTCTAAACTATAGTTTATTAACTCAATCGATTGAAAATAAAGGGAAAGCCGGTATATCAAGGCTTTGATAATATTATTAATATTTTAGCGGAAGCGAGCTCATTAACCGACGGTTCGTTTAAAAAATCATTTTCATCGGCTATGTTTTTTTCCGGATTGACCATTAAATAAAACCATAAGTGCCCCCGCAAGAATAACAACATCCCGGCCTATCGAACTTAATACAGCTCTGGAATAACTGGTTTTTATCGATGAAAAGCAACCGCAATCGAATTCATATCCCCTGATAAGATTGAAAGACAGAATTGCAATGAAGAGAGCTATCATAATACTAATGATTAATGTGGCCGCTCTAATATATATACCAAAAATTAATGATAAGCCTGTCGATAGCTCCAGGAATGGCAATACAATAGCAATCACGTTTATTATACTATTGGGGAAAAGCCCATATCCGTAAATAATTTTAGCAAACGCTGCCGGTGCAATAATTTTGTTAAAACTCGCATAAATGAAAGTGAACCCAATACACCACCGTATAATAAATACTAATCTGTCGTTTTGAAGTAATCCTTTTAAATTATTATTCAATTGGAAATCCCCTTTCTTGCCAAGCCGGATAACCATCAATCATAATATTCACTTGTTCATAACCAAACCCCTCAAGCAACTTGGCCAGTTGATGGCTCTCATCGCATGCTCTTCCTGAGCAATATGTAACAATCATAGTGTCCGTTAAATACTGATCAAGAAATGAAAATATCAGTTCATCAAACTGGCCTATTGGTAAAGATACGGCACCTTTGACATGTCCTTCTTCATAGTCTTCATCTGAACGGGCATCAACAAAAACAAATTTTTTCGTATCATAAAGCTGCTTTGCTATTACCACATCATTAATTTCCATATTACCGGAGATGTCATCATTCCTTGCCATGGCGGTTATAACACCCTGAGTTTCATCCCACTGCCCTATCAGGGCAACCCCTACGGGCGAGAAGTAGTTTACAGCAAAAGCTGCAACCACCGAGCATACCATAATAATAGCCATTTCTTTTATCATTCCCTTATGCCTCATTTATTTTAGCTTTAGTGCAGAACCAACACTATTAAAATCATATTATTTAGCACTGCAAGTATAAAACCGATGAAGAAATACTGTTTTTAATCTCAAGTCACCAAAAGCATTTTATTCGTTAAGAAACAGCTTCAAATAATTCTATTTCACCGGCCACTCGAATCTTCTGTCTGGTGATTAAACCAGAATGTTGTTCGTTTACAAAAGCCAACCAGCAATAGCATGACAGGCACTTCTATCAAAACACCAACAACTGTAGCCAGCGCTGCACCTGAGGAAAGTCCAAACAACATTACCGAAGTAGCAATGGCCACTTCAAAATGGTTGGATGCACCAATCATCGCCGCAGGCGCCGCATCTTCGTAAGACAGCTTCAGGAGTTTCGCTGCACCGTACCCCATACAAAAAATCAGAATAGTCTGAATAAACAACGGAACAGCAATCCAGACAATTGTTAGTGGATTGGAAATGATAACATCTCCCTTGAAGCTAAACAGCAGAACCAACGTGGTCAGCAGAGCAATAATGGTAACCGGTGTTAAGACGTGGAGGAATTTTTCCTTAAACCAGGTTTCTCCCCTGGCAGCGATAATCCATTTGCGCGATAAGAAACCGGCAACTAAAGGTAACGCCACATAAATTGCAATGGAAAGTAGCAAGGCCTGCCAAGGAACCGGTAATCGACCAACACCTAACAGAAATCCACCGAGAACCCCATAAAGCACCAACATGGTAAGAGAGTTAATAGCAACCATTACCAATGTCAACCCATCGTTACCCTTTGCCAGATATCCCCAAACCAAAACCATAGCTGTACAAGGGGCAATACCAAGAAGGATACATCCAGCCAGATAACTACGCCAAAGTGGAACCGATAGCATTTTAATACCCTCGTGCATGACAACAGTTCCTGCGCCGTGCGTTTCTCCCAAAGTAAGATCAAGGCCAAATGGCATCTTAACAAAATCAACTGCTTCGTTTCCAATAAAGCCTTTAAACAGTATGCCCAAAAAAACAGCGGAAATTGCATACATGGTGAAGGGTTTAATCGCCCAGTTTACAAACAGCGTGAGAAAAACAGGCTTACCGCTTTTACCGGCCTGTACCACACTGGCAAAATCAATCTTTACCATAATTGGATACATCATGAAAAACAGACAGATCGCAATAGGAATTGACACTACAGGGGCGCCATTAACGTTAAGAGACATACCATCTAAAGTTTTAGCAAATTCCGGAGCAACTTTACCCAAAAAAATGCCGCCAAAAATGCACAACCCAACCCAAACAGTCAAATAGCGCTCAAAAATACTCGTCATTTTACGTTCATCAAAGGCACAGGTTTTATTGGTCATTTTACCCTCCTTGTTTGATATATCGTAACGTAATTTATACTTTGTCACATTTGTTCAATGCTTGCGGTGAAGATTCAACAAACAATTTATACGCTTAGATTTATGACCTGAGATATCAACACCAGCTTCACCCATCACCTTTACGGTCTTCCGGCTTCAAAAAGTTCACACAACATTGATCCGTTCCCGCAAGCCTCAGTTTCAAATTGCAAGACGGAATGATCAATACCAAACTCATGAAAAAGTAAATGCCGAATATGTTCAGATAATTTCTTAGTTTGGCTCAGCATTTGATCCGATACCACTATATGACATGAAAAAGAGATGCCCGAAGAACCCAGCGACCAGGCATGAAGATAATGCGCACTATCTATTCCCTCAATTTTCTGTAAGTACGTCCGGACTTCATTTAAATCAATATTATCAGGTGTAGCATTCATCAAAATCATTGCTGAAGATTTTAGTATCGACCAACAGTTCTTCAGAATAAAGATGACGATCAGAATGGAAAGCAAAGGATCAAGCCAATACCAGGGTTTAAAAATAAGTACAATGCCGCTAACCAAAACAACTACGGACGTCAGAAAATCACCAAGCATATGTAAAAAAGCACCTCGCATATTCAGATTTTCTTTTGAACCACGATGGAGCAGCCAGGCTGAAAATCCATTTCCCAATATACCGACAGAAGCAGCCCATATCACAATCTCACCTGAAATAATTTCAGGTGTTGAAAACCTTTCAAAAGCACCATATAAAATAAAAAGTGACGCACATGCCAAAATCGTCACATTCAGTAATGCCGCCATGATCTCTGCCCGGCGATACCCGAATGTATTTTGAGGTGTTGGACCTTTTTTGCCAATTCTATAGGCAATATATGAAATCAGAATTGCCATGAAATCGCTGAAGTTATGAGTGGCATCCGATATCAGCGCCATGCTGTTCGCAAAAATCCCTGCAATAATCTGGATAATCGGTATGATCAGGTTTAGAACGAGTGTTATCAAGAGTCTTGTTCCGCTGGTTTCTTCAACATTAACATGATAGTGATGTCCGGAACAGTCAGAAGGGCGTGCCTCTTCCTCGGTATGGCAGCAATCATCATTTTCAAAGCAGCCTATATTTTTCATTTTTTATACCTCTTTATTTTAAGGAATTTTCACTTTAATGAATAAAAGTGAAAACATCATTTTCCTTTATCTAAATAGAAACTGATCAATCTATTCACAAGCCCGAGTTACAAGAATAGTTTCCAAAGCAGTTTTACCGCAACTCCTAACAACAAAACGGCAAACATCTGCTTAATCCATCTGGCCTTCATCTTTTCTTTCATAAATTTAGCACCAAATTGTGAACCTATGATGACAGCGATGGAGGCCACAATCATCAATGGCCAGTTAAAATGCCCTTCGGAGATATGCCCGGCGAAGCCTGAAAAAGATGAAAAAATAACGACAAATGAACTTGTTGCTGCTGCAGATTTGGTTTTATACCCCATGGCAATCATCAAGGGCACAAACAGGAACCCGCCACCCACGCCCAAAAGTCCGGCGATAAATCCGATAAAAAATCCAGCGAGTCCCATGATAACCATTCGTTTTCGAACCGGCATCATGTGATCTTTTTCAGGTTGGCCGGAATTTATCAGCATTTTACCGCCTGCAAAAATCATGGCAGCGGCAAATAGCAGGATCAGAATATCCGTACTGACCAACCGGGTAAAATAGGCGCCAACCGGGGCACCGATAAATGATGTAATAATAAGAGGGATAGATCCTTTAACGTCAATCATTTTCGCTTTAAAATAATAGATCGCCGCTGATAACGCCGTAATGCCATTTAGTAAAAGCCCGGTGGGGATGGCGATGGTTTTAAAATCATAGGCAAACCAATGTAACACCGGGATATAAAGCATGGCACCGCCTAACCCGAGCATGGCAAAAATAAAGGAAAGAACCAGTATGAAAAAGGTAACGATTATTAGTATAAGCGGCATAACAGCCCCCTGATTCTGAAAGCAATACGCTGCCGGAATCTTTTTAATATTTTACAGACAGCCTAAACCGGTTTGATAAACCTGGCCGCATGGACCAGGTTTTGTGTTTAAGCATCATATCCGGCACATTGAATACAAACGACCTGTCCATCAAGATCAAGCCGAAGCTTGTTGACAAATGTTAGTTCTCCGCAAGCGTCACATCGCTTTGCTTCAAAGATACCTTTTCCTTTTTTAACTTCCCTGTTTGTTACAGGCCCGATATCGAGAAACATGGCTTCATCCAATCCGATAATTTTATTAACCAGTGGATCAGTAATTTCAGGATCGATATCCTGGGGCGGCACACCAGCCTTGCGCTTTTGGACAAACGTAGAGCTTAAAGCTTTTTCAAGAAAATCAGCCTTGATGGATACCCTTACCGAGCGACCTGTAGCGTTGTCGATTAATGTAAAGGCAAGCTTATTGTAATAAAGTTTTTCAATGTTTGATTTTCCATATGTACATCCTGTGGCGGTCATAATGCCATCCAGAAAACAACCTGCGGCATGCCCTTTGCCGGTTTCGGCTATCACACTTAACTCTTTATCCTGCGCCCTTTCAACGCCCAACATTTTCATGGCAGCCAGCCCAGCCTTAAGTCCCATTGGCATAGCGGGACACTTGTGGCCATGAAATATTAATCCTGTTTCCAATAATTTTTCGAAATTTTCCATGGTATCCTCCTTGTGTTTTATGCAATACATTTTCTCATGCGCACTTCTTTATTAATTGAAATTAAATTGTTTCATATAGGTATCCAGCTTTTCTTTTTGTACACCCTTTAAACTGATACAGTCTTCAGAACTTTTGGCGCCTTCCGCTACCCTTGTGGCAAATACCATGCAAGTGGGCTCTCCGCATTCACGGCAATTGGTCTTCGGCAGGCATTTGAGAATTTCAATAACCTTTGGTCTGGACGCACCCTGTTCGCTGGGTGTGATTTCATCCCGATGGTCCCATGCATCATTGATTTCACGTTTAAGCCATTCAACAATTTTTCTGGCTTCATCTTTGTCTTTTAAAGCATTGATGGCAATTTTCCGGCCATGAACCGTAATCAGTTTGCCCTGAGTACGAAATGTAACCGCAGGCGGATCCTTAATATATTCAAACCCGCCAAGAACCGAATTCAAGTATGGAAGAGCCTGACTCACATCCTGATCCAGATGGGCAAAACAATGGACTGTCATTGCGCCGGGGTTGCATTTAGAGTTAAATATTTCCAGATGGTAAGTATCAAGCAGCATAAAAAACCTCCTTTTTATAAATACTCTTGTTTTTTATATAAGGCTTGAAATTTCGTCCACAACACGGCGGATGTCTGCAAGGCATCATCTGCTTTTTGGGTTTTTAGTGGCACATTGGCACCCTCCAAATTTCTTTTCCTGAATTATTTTTTCCATAATCAGAGATTTTCCATTTAGAAGGAAATCTTGTTTAATATCTCCAGCTGAATAACCAAAGCAATAACAGACCAGATCTTTCATAATACATCTCTCTATTTCTAATTATCGTTTAAATTAAACAATATCTTACATTTTAACAATTTCTTCTTTTGCTTCTTAAGATGCC
The DNA here is from genome assembly GCA_021737275.1 of Desulfobacterales bacterium. Lineage (GTDB taxonomy): Bacteria > Desulfobacterota > Desulfobacteria > Desulfobacterales > JAIPEE01 > JAIPEE01. Next base: position 11,947 of record JAIPEE010000061.1, on the reverse strand, counting down.
TTCTTAACCAACCCGTTTAGCTCAAAAATCCTATTAACGGATTTAAGATATAATAGCTGCCCAGAAGGCAAATCATTATCCCGGCAGCCTTGCGGAACCAGTGCCCTGCCCCTTGCCAGGTGCTGTTTTCCAATAGTTTTCTCACAGCCGCAGTAGAGCTTCCGGCAATCACAATCGGCAAGCAATGCCCAGTTGCAAACAGAAGGATAAAAAGAATTCCGGTAGCAACTTTTTGCTGGATTGTTATAATCGCTAACATCGGGGCGACAAATCCAAAAGTACAGGAGCCAGACAAAACACCATAAGCCAGCCCCAAAATAAAAGCCCCTGATAATCCTTTTAACTTTATATGAGACAGCAAGCTGCCGGACAAAGCGCATGTCTCTACACCTAACATACCAAGCGCAACCCAGATCAGTATGGCGCCAATTAAAATTTGCCAATAGTTTCCTACATCACCGAGCATTCGTCCCAAGAGCGCACATAAAATACCGATCAATGCGATAGTGATAAAAAGCCCTGCTGTGAAAAGACCGGAATACAGGCCTGCCTGTTTTGGATCCACTGCTCGATCCTGGCCACCAACATATGCTACGATTAATGGTATTGATGCCAGATGGCAGGGGCTGAACAAGACACTTATAAGCCCCCATAGAAAACAACCTAACGCGGCAATAGCGATGCCACCAGTCATCCATTCATTAATTGTTATAAAGAGTACATCAAACATTCATTTCCTCTCTAAATCCGGAATTTCATTTATTGTTCAACACCCATTTTTTTAAGCTGTGCAACAATCTCTTTTTCTCCAAGAAATCCTGTATGCCGATAGACCTCTTCACCTGCTTCATTAAAAAAAATCTGTGTCGGAATGGCTCTAATACCAAAACGACCTGCTTCATCTCTGTTTTCCCAAACATCAATAAAAACAATGGCTGCTTTTTCTTTGTATATTTCTTCCATCTTTACCAGAATAGGGGCCATCATTTTACATGGGGTACACTTCTTTGCTCCCAAATCTAACATGGTAACCATTCCCTCAACAGGTACGTCTGTAGCTGAAGTCAATTCCTCTGCGCTGCATGTCACAACTGAGAAGAACAGTGTTACCAAAATAATAAAACTAAAAAATTTGTTTGATCCGCTTTTATTCATTTTTTTCCTTTCGCGATAAATAAATTTAAACAATTTCGTTTATCAAATCCAATCAGTCTTATTGTCTTATAATCAATTTAGAAAATAATGATCAGTCAATAAACACCCAAGCGTTATCGCCACGAAGATTTTCCGCAAGCCTTACAAGGCCGTCTGTAAGATATTTAGCATTGATGGCTCTATCTTTGTGTGGGCATGCTGTTACAACAGTTTTATCTTTAGACAGTTCATTCAATCTCTCAGGCAGTTCATTAAGGGGGATATTTGTTCCAAACCCCATGCACCACGCTTCAAACGCTTCCTTAAATCGGATATCTACCAGTTGTATTTTACCAGCCTTAATGCCCTGCTTAAGCTTTGTGCTATCAATTTTCATATCAATACGTGCATCGTAGTCAAAAGCTGAAATGAAAAAGTTACTATGCTTTTATTTTCCTATCCACGCTTTAATGTCATCTTTTTTGGGCACTTTCCCAACACTTTTCACTTCATTATCAATGACGACTGATGGCGTACCAAAGACACCATAAGATGCAATCTCCATCATATCGGTAACTTTTTCCACTGTGGCATCCGCGCCCGTTTCACTGATAACTTCCTGAATTATTTTTTCAGTCTTGCTGCATTTTGCACAACCTGGTCCTAGAACTTTGATTTCCATGATAAACTCCTTTAAACTTATAAATATTTTCTTTTTTGACTAAATTATCATATTAAATAAATATCCGACAACAAGGATACCGGAGGCGACAACCCCGATAAAAACAGCGATCAGTTTTGGTTTAAGTACTTTTCTTAAAATCACCATTTCTGGCAAAGATAAGGCAATAACACTCATCATAAAAGCCAGAACGGTACCAAGGGCAGCCCCTTTCCCAAGCAGAGCCTCAACAACCGGTATAATGCCGGCAGCATTGGAATACATAGGAACACCGATAACTACAGAAAGCGGAACCGACCACCAGGACCCCTTACCCATAATAGACGCCATCATACCTTCGGGAACAAATCCATGGATGCCGGCACCAACTGCTATGCCTATGATGACAAAAATCCAGACCCTGCCGATAATCTCCTTTACAGCATCCCAACCAGATACAATCCGATCATTCCAGCTTAATTTTTCTTCTTCCATAGAAAGGGATGCTGCATTTGTATTTGTCACCCAGTCTTCAATATGGCCTTCAAGTTTTAAACGACCAATTATCCAACCAGCAAAAATCGCAATAAAAAGACCGGTTCCCAAATAAATTGCAGCCACTTCCCAACCCAGAAGACCGTAAAGCAATCCCAGGGCTATTTCGTTAACCATGGGTGCTGCGATCAGGAAAGAAAAGGTTACGCCCAGTGGAACACCGGCAGTTACAAATCCGATAAACAAGGGCACTGCAGAACAGGAACAAAATGGTGTTACAATGCCCAGCAAAGCGGCAAGTACATTACCCGCAAATTCGCTTTTTCCGGAGAGGAAGGCTCTGGTCTTTTCAGGTGTGAAAAAACTTCTGATGATACCAACCCCAAAGACAACAAGGAATAAAAGCATCATAACCTTCGGCGTGTCATAAAGAAAAAACTCCACAGAAGCCCCTATGTGAGACCCTTTATTTATTTGAAAAAGGTTATAGGTTATCCATGAGGCAAACGTGGGTAAAAAGCTGTACACCAACCACCAGATATACATGAGCATTGCGCCGATGAGAAAACTGAAAAAGACAGGGATGTCTGATATCTTTCTTCCATTAAAAGCATTAATTGTTGATTTAAATTTCATAAGATCTCCCGATATCAATTATATATGGCCATATAGCGATATATTATGATAAAAATTTTTACCTCTACTATTTCCCGACAATATCCTCTCGCTTGATTCCTGGTAGTATTCGGTTCAGCGTCTTTATTTCCTTTTCATCATTCAGCCAGTGTTTCAGATTTCCGATCATATTGGCTGAATAGGGTGATTCACTGCCATCGGTCAGAGAATAATTTACCCATAGCCCATCTTTAAAGCGTCTAACCAAACCCGCATCCTCTAAGAGCTTCAAGTGCTTACTAGCTGTTGACTGTGCAATCCCAAGAGCTTTCTGGATTTCACAAACGCATAGGGCTCGGGATTGAAGGATTTTAACCATTTTGACCCGGTTGGGATCTGACAGGGCTTTCATAACTTTTATAAACTTCTTCATCTTGCTCTCCTAAATACTATTGTATAACACTGCGGATGCTTCCATTTATCTTCTTACTGATAATTTTGGTAGAGCACTTACCAATTTCAAGATAAGCTTCCGTTTATATATTGTCAAATGTGAATATAGTGACATGAATAAAACTTGTCAAGGTTTTCCAGCACCTTCATGTATTTGCCATAAGACCCATTTAAAATATTAAAACCAAGTGGTTTTCATAATCCACTTGAATTCAATAAGTTATATTACTATCTTGCTGTATGTTGTATTAGATGGCATTAAGAGGCCAGAGGAAAGGCGTAGAAACTTAATAAGAGTTTTTTTCTAATAGTAACAGTCATCCTTACTTGCCATAAAACGTAACAAAATGATAATTGGCATCTAAATGGTTTGGTTGTATTATCTATCTGAATTTTCTATTAAAAGTAGAAAAGGAGGTAGATATGCATAGTGACCGGCTAAGGGATATCAACCCAAGCCATCCATCAAACCCCAGCCGTTATTTTAGATAGAGCCTGTTTTGGTTATGGGTCAAAGCATCTTAGAACACAACCCAGGCGATTTCTACGCGACTTCAATTGCGGAACGTATTTTAAGCGATATCTCTCAAAGTGATCTCCCCGCAAAAGAATTTTTTGCAGAACATATGCGCCAGCGTTATCGTAGCAACGGCAAGCTCAGTAGCCTTCGCACCACAGCCTCTTCTACAAGACATTTCCTTTCCTTCTACCAGGAAAAAGGTAAACAGCATATAGAACAAATGACGAGAGAAGAGATTGAGGCTTATACGGAAGTTACAGGATCGAGGGTTAAAGCCTACCATGGCATCCACGATGTTGCGCACTATCTATGCGTTTATCCGCTTTTTGATTGAGGGCAAGGTTCTGGGTTACGAATTATTGGAAAGAAAAAGAAGAATAAGGCTTCCGGATCGTCTGCCACGTGCCATCGAACCAGAGGATATAAAACAACTATTGTCGGTGATCGACCATGTTCGCGACCGGGCGATGATATTGCTGCTATTGATCACAGGGCTATCCTACAGCGGCTACACGTTGCACTGCTTACCCATATCGGGCCCCCTCTTCATCGCCACCAACGGCCACATTGCAGGGGACATTGCAGAATGGATAGTCTTACAGATTCCTTCTGGTCTCAATCATAGCAGCGATCATTTTTTCAGCAGTTTGCATTTCAGCTCCAAAATGAAATCTGAATGTTATATAGTACTTGGCGTATATACCGCCTCAAGAACGGGTAGTTCCCACTGATCCGATTTGATTCTGCTGATAAATTCCTCGTTGGGATCATCACGGTCGCGTCGAAGCAACGCAACCACTCTCAATTCTTGTATCTGATCTAATCGTTGGGCCCACTTAGAAGCCCCTTCTTTTGATAATTTTGCCACGCAACAACCGTCGATATTGTGTATCTCAATCGAGTTGTCATTTTGGTGAAAGGAAAGGCATTGACCGGCTTCTAAGCAACCAAGTTGATTGTGTATCCTATTGCTCTTGTGAAAACATCCAGCATAATCCATATAGACTTCATTTAATCCGATCAGTTCATATCGTTTGTTTTGAAATTCACTTTCGATTGCTACGCCTGTGTAGGTCTTTGAAACAACAAAATCTCCTCGAATTTCCCTTAAAAATGGATTGGGTCGACTGGGACTCTTCATCAACCGAAGCGTTTCTTCAGCGCGTGTCATACCAACGTACATGACGCGGCGCTCCTCTTCCCATTCGATCCTACTGTTTGGCCTTCCCCAGTCGCCGTCTAAGATGAATACGTGCGGGAACTCCATACCCTTTGATGAGTGGATGGTGCTGAGGAATATTCCTTGCCCTAAGACTTTTTCCCGTCGCTGTTCAGCCGTAAATTCATAGAATCGGTCAATGGCTCGGCTGACCGGCAACATACTGTCGGAGGTTTCATCTCGATAGTTTTCAAAGAAAAGGTCGACCAATTGCCACCAGATATTAAAATTCTTATTGAGGCGAATGCGTTTGATCTCTTCAAGCAGTTCAGAGGCGCAAAAGTTCTCTTTCTCCTTTGAGGCAAGCCATTCCAAGACAGTATGAACTTCTCGCACACGGTGAAATGGAAGTCCCTTTTCCAATGTCGTACGAATGGGATATTCGCTGTTCTCCAAAATTGATCTCACATTCGCCAAAGGGGCCTTAGTCCTACTAAGGATGGCAAAGTCACTCCAATTAAGCTTCGGGTCGAGTGTCATTAATCTGTCAATTTCATCTCTGACATAACCCGCTTGGTGGAGTTGATTTTTAACGGATACGATCTGGACGCGCCCTTGACTAACAGGATCTAACCGTTCCCAGCGCCCTCCCGGCTGGTTGTACTGCCGCTCATGGTTGATGCAGATCGGGTGGTCGCCTTTCATTCTGTCCCGGTTGGTACGGATTAGGGCATTTGAGGCAGAAATGATGTTCTTGCTGGAACGGTAATTCTCGACGAGATATACCACTTCCTTGCTGTAGTCGGCCTGGAACTGGCGAATAAAGCGAATGTTCGCGCCCCGGAAGGTATAGATGTTCTGATCATCATCGCCTACCGCCATTATGGTTAGCCGGTTATCCTCCTCGGACTCCGATCTGCCTGCAATAGCGGATACGAGCTCATACTGGTCTTCATCAATGTCCTGATACTCATCCACAAGAATATGGCTGTAACCGGCCAGCAGGCGGTCACGGTGTTCATCGGATTCTGTACCCGGTATATCCTTCTCACCCTTCAACAGCTTGATAGCATCCTTGATGATACGGTCAAACTCGATATTGTCTTTGCTGTGTTCGGCAGCCATGTCACGAATGGAAATACCCGCCAATCGCATTGCAACGCCGTGATAAGTGGCAACAGTGACGGCATTGGCCACTTTTCCTACCAAACCACGCAGCCGCTTTTTGAGAACCATGGCAGAGCTGTGATTGAAGCAGAGCACCAGAATATGTCTTGCGGATATCCGTTCCACCTCAAGCAGGTAGGCACAGCGGTGTACGATTACCGTTGTTTTGCCTGAACCTGGCCCGGCGAGGATAAGCATGCTGTCCTCTACAGGCCGTCCGACGGCACCGATCTGAAAGTGATTGCGCAAGTTTTCAACAATCATTCGGAATGACTCAGCCGTAGTGGCCTTTTCCAAAAGCTCTTTATCGCCTTCGAAATACTTGTTGATGAACTTTACACGGCCCAAAGTGAAATAATCCAACACCAGCGTCAACGCGCGGGCCACTTTTTCAAGCGCCAATGTCGCATAGCGCATCATTACATGGACTTGGAGCCTCTTTTCGCCATAATGAACGGACAGCGGCTTATAATCGCCTTTGTTGTAATAACGGCCCTTTGCGGCCTTTGCTAATCGTAAGGTCATGGCCTGCCTGAGCACGGCCAACCCACCTTGCAGTTCAATGACATGTTGCTCATGCAGAAACATGAGCGCACGCTCGATGGCCGGTAGCACCTTTTTTACCTCGACGCTGAGGGTCAGGTCTCCTTTGATAGCTGCCGACAGCTCATCGCTTGTAAAAACGAGTTGGACATCACCGGTTATTTCTGAGTTGCTTTCCGCCGCCTGTTTTTTGGCCATGTCTAAGAGTTTACGCAGAATCGCGTTGGCAACATTCTGTCTCAGGAAAATTGTCTTTTTGATATTCTGCCAGCTTCTTCGTAACCTTACCTGATAGCGATTCCGGTCAATATGCCCTATCTCGAAGCTACCCGTAGAGGCGGCAAACCCCTTGCCGTCATATGGTATACCCTTTACCAGCTGCCTCAGAACATCTGGGCTGGTCTGGTATTCTTCGTTAATGAGTTTTTGATTGAGGCGCCGGATATCAAGTTCAACCCAGCTCCCGTTTTCGGCGTCCGGGTCTTCGATCTGCAGCAAGCTGATAAGCTTGTTCTCAATCTCGCAAACGGTTTCGAAGGTTTTTAAAGCGTTATTTTTCCCCTTTGGCCGGAATGTCGCTGACAACATAAGTCCCTGGTCGATTAATCCGGCATCCGACATATCGTGTAAAGACGAAATGACAATTTGGGCAGCAGTCTGCCCTGTCTGCTTCTCCATCGCCTGAAGCAGCTCTTTTTCAGGAAAAAGCGATTCAGCGAGCTCATCAGCCCGGATTCCGCGATCTTCGGGACTGTTGATAATCTGCTGTAAAATCCTGAGCCACAGATTCTTGGTTTGATCTGAGATGTTGAGCCGGTCCATGATGGACGTGGCCTCATCAAGCGAATCAACCAATGGCTTGCCCTGAAAGACTTCTGTTAGATTGTGGTTGCGCTGCAAGAAACCCGCTCGTTCCAGCCAAGCAATTGATGCCCTGATTTTGGTATCCCTGAACTCGGGTTTCAGCTCTTTCATATCGGCCCAATCTTCATCACGGATCAGTTCATCACTGGTGACGATGATTTCGCCATATTTGTTTCTTTTCTTTCGTCGTAGGGCTCGCAGGGTGCGTGTAATTTCTTTTCGCCGAATTTCAGACAAGGCTCCCATCTGAAACTGTAGCTTGGCATCCTCTTCATCGTACAAGAGGACACAACGAGCCGGTTTCAGGTCCCGACCTGCTCGACCCGCCTCCTGGATATAGTTTTCCAACGACCCGGGCATATTGTAGTGAAGGACTAAGCGGATATTTTCCTTGTCGATACCCATTCCGAAGGCGTTAGTGGCACAAATGATGGGTATAGACCCAGCTACAAAGGCCACAATAATTTCGCGTTTATCCTTCGCGTCGATTCCGGCGTGAAAAGCCTCGGCTACCATGCCTTGGTGAAAAAGGAAGTCTCTTATCTCCTCAGTGCCATCACGCGTAGCGGCATAGACAATGACACCCCCTGGCTCATCGTTCGAATCAAAATGTTCCTGAATAATCTCGTAAGACCGTTCAAGCTTTTCCGCCCTGGATAGTGGCGTAACTTCAAAGGAGAGGTTTTGCCGTTCGACGCCTCCCGCAAATAATTGAAGCTCCTGACCCAGCTCTTCTCGGAAATGGGTGCCAATCTCCTCAATTACGCTCGTTTTCGCAGTTGCCGTAAAGCATCCGACAGGAGGAACAGGCTGGTCCTGTTCCTTCGCGAACTCACGGATGAAACGGGCGGCGTATAGATAGTCGGGTCTGAAGTCATGCCCCCATTTGGAAAGACAGTGAGCTTCATCAAACACCCAGCAACCTATTTCTCTTTGCTTGAGAACATTTCGAACACCGATGCTGCGAAGCTGTTCGGGTGAAATGTACAAAATAGCAGTATCGCCCAGTCGGATTCTCTCAAATACCTCGCCTCGTTCCGGGAGGGTCTGCAGCCCTGAGACAGATTCGGCAAACAGGGTGCCGGTTTTCTTGACCAAATTGTCCACCTGATCCTTCATCAACGCCTGGAGAGGTGAAATGACGATGGTCAGAGCGCCACGGCGCCAGTATCGGACCAGCGCCGGAAGCTGATAACAGAGTGATTTGCCACCACCGGTCGGTAAAATACCCATGGTGGGTTGATTTCCCATGCACCCGACCACGATTGCCCGCTGCAGGCTTTCGCCCTCTTCGGTTTGGGGTATTTCGCGAAATGAAGGGTAGCCAAAAAATCTGTCAAGCTGGCTCTCAGGATCATGATTCTCCGCACAGTACTCGCAATCGACCTCACCGCAGGGGATTTCGCGCAAAATCTGAATAATGGCTGGTATTTCGGGGAATCGGTATCGAACCCAGGGTGGGAGCACTGAATTGCCGCCTGCTACCTTTAGCCAAGCTAAACAGAATGCTGCTGCGGGTCGTCTGGCGTCGTCAGTCAAAATATCAGGAATCGTTCTGTTGACTGCATTAATACATACTTTCCCGGATGTCTGACTGGCAAAACAGGCAAGAGCTTTTTGTGGATCATCTATTGATTCAGATGTTATCAGGGAAAAAACGGATGAAAGGCCCTTTCCAGAAAATCCATTAAAAAAGCTGCCATGAAAGCAGTACCGGTAAAAATCAATCAGGTCAGGCGTTTCTGCTGACAATTGTTGGAAGCTACCCCACTGGTCCTCAAATACAGACGCAGCCAATTTCGCATCCTCGACAGGGTTGTTAATGGTGGCCCGAACCAGTTTATAGTCTTTTACAAGGCGGTGATACGGGTTCTGAGGGAACGCAATAGGAGAGAGGTAAAGGGTGTCAATAACGGGCTTTTTAAGAAGCTGAAGCCATGGAGATGTGGTTTGTATAACGGGAAAATCGTGCCCGAGCAGGTTGTGACCTAACACGAATTCGGCATCCCGGCCAAATTCGTCTAACTGTTTTAATGTTGCCGTCGAGCCTGCTCGTTCCTTTTTTTCGAATACACCCCCGTTAAGAACGGCACCAATATGTCTAATCTTACCTGATCTTGTTGTTTCCAGATCAAGCATCAAAATTCGGTTCAACAATCCAGATAATTGCGTCTCCTGGGTTGTCTGTGTCAGGCCGGTACTGGCCAATTAATCGCCTCCTAAATAATTAGATCAGATATAACACTATGCTAAGCGGCAGCACACAGCACATTGATTTCGCGATGATGTACCTGCTGTCCGCTTGAGTTAATTGTTAGCTGCTTTTACTTTCAACGGCCTTTAACCCTTGACTAATTATTTCGTGTAACAGTTTTACACGTCCGCCCAGTTTACTTCGATCTTCTGACTTCACCTCTTCGTCCAAGCAACGACTCTTAACAAGATTTGAGAATACTTCCAAATCTTCAGGCATAATTACCTGGGTTGTGCAGTAATTTCTCATGGCATTCATAGCAAAAAACGGCAGTTTCTCTTTCGTGTCCCCAAGGGCAAATCTCAGATATACCTGAATGTTTAGTACTTTTACGATTTGAAGAGCGACCAAAAAAACGTTCAGCTACATAGTGGTGTTTTGTTGCATGGCTGCTACCTTCAGGCGTTGGCCTCGCATATTTACCTGCTGTCCTATGAAGTAGACAATTACAAATTGTGCATCGCTCTTCCATCTTTCTCCTGTGCAGCTAACATTGATACTATCGTGCATGAATGTCTACGTTCCTGATTGTATTATAAAAAACAATTCATAATAATACACAGAATTACTAATATTTCAAGTATTTATCAATATAGTAACCGTATAGACTTTATTAATTATAGTGATTGGGGTTCAGATTTATTAATTTTGATGGAGAAAAGTGTAGCTTTACTTGCCAACACCTTCTCTCGCCATGGAATCGATTTTAGTGTATAATTGTTCCGGCAATCTTGACCTTGCCAAATTGGTGGCAAAAGGTCAATTTTATAACCGAATCAATATTAAAGTAGATGCCCCATGCAAACTAAAAATGCCGTAAACAGTTATCTTGATTATCACAAACTGAACTTTAAAAAAAATATGGTCAGAAATCATGAAAGAATGTTGTCCAAATTTTGCAGCCACGTTGGAGATAGAGACCTTAAATCCATCACTTCAAATGAAATCCAATCATTTTTAATCGCTCTATCTGAAAATTCCAAACAATCCACAAAAAGATACTGATACAGATATTCAACCCTGAAAACCTTTTTTAATTTCATTAAAAACAATATCGACTCCCACTTTGGAAAATCCCTGTGATACACCCATTATGCATAAAATCTTTAAGGCAACCAAGCATAATGCTTTGAAAATATTGGAAAAAAAGTTATCGACGAGATCATTTTCAAAATTGACAAATTAAGAGATCGAATCATGCTGGAGCTTATGGCCAGAAGCGGCATGCGAATCGGCGAAGTATTAAAAATCAGACCAAAGGATATTGAAGGTCATAAAATAACATTAAATGATCCCAAAAGTGGCAAGGATATGGAATATGCCTTTATTCCCCAGAAAGTCACTGGCCGCATTAAGGATTATATCCGAGCAACCGATCTAAAACCGGATCAGAGGCTTTTCCCATTAACCTACAGCGGTGCCAGAAAGGTTGTAAAAAAAGCCGGTGAAAAAATCGGTATTGATCTAAATCCCCATGATCTCCGAAGGCATTCAGCCACATTTGCAAGTCGATCCGACACTCCAATTGAAATTGTATCGAAGGTCATATTACGTCATACTAATCTTTCAACAACACAGATTTACCTTGGAAAAGTCAGCAATGCGGAGGCGATCAGGTGGATCGAAAATCTTTACGGCTAAATGAACTCTGAAGGGGTGATGATCATTTCACCCCTTCCCAAAAGGCAACATTGTCCAGTCAACCTTCCCTTTTTGGGGTTTCAAAAAGTCAAGGTTGCAGAAAGCTTCAGGGACAACGCATGTAAATTATCTGGAGTCCCTATCATGTTTGCGTTATATCTTTAATCAGGTGAATATGATTTCATCCAGATAATCAACATCAAGGGCCACACTAAACCGTTTGGTCTTAATACTCCCTTTAAATCGCTCAGAAAGTAATCGGCCACGGTTAACCAAAAGCATCTTATTTTTGAAGACGCATTAAAAAAAATTCAAAAGGAAATTGAGCATTGTTTTCTGACGATACCCAACTTCTTTTGATTTTTATAATAACCAGGTTAAAATTATTCGGATATTTCCATTTTTTTCGGGTCACACAACAACATAGGATTTACAGCTGTT
>JAIPEE010000016.1 GCA_021737275.1 Desulfobacterales bacterium | reverse complement strand
CCTCAAGGGCAACTTACCCTGACGATGAGCGCAAATAAAGCAGTTCGAAAAGATCTTCTTCATTTTCTCGACGTGTTGCAAAAAGCAGCATGATATACTGAGAAAAAAGTTAAAATTTTATGCAACATTAGGGTTTATTCTGAATAATTTTTTCAAACGGTTTTATATTTCAGGATGTTGTCAGCTGTTGTGTTTAAATTTTGAGACACATTGATAGATATGACAGTCCTCACACCATTCCATAGTCCATCGTTTCGGAGATTTTTGAGGAGATTTTTGAAAAGATAAGCCATCGGCTCTTCAGTAAGTCGCAAGTTCAGAAGAAAGGCTTTTTGTCCACGTTTTTTGTATTGAGGTTTTTTATTTAAAGGAGATAGACAGCAATATTAATAGGCCAACTGTAATTTCAAAATATTTCAGTTCGTGTTTACGTACAGAGCTTAATTAAGACGCATTGAATATTTCTCTGTTTTGCAGTTCTTACCTGGCTTCCTTCGGAGCTCTTTATTGTCGTACATTTTTGTGTTAGATATATATCGTCTTTTAAAATTCAGGTTGTTTCCTTTTTGGGTAGTAACAATATTTTGCTAATTACCCGGTTAAAATAAAAGGAAACCCGAATGAACTTTTAAACATTTTAAATTTTGGTTCAAAATATAAGTATAGAAATTATTCGGAGGGATAAATGGGCAGGCCAAGTAAATCAGAAGCCAGAAAAAAAGAAATAATAGAACACCTCTACGAAGTTTTAAGTATAAACGGTCTTCGTGATACCACCTTAAGTAAAGTTGCGAAACATATGGGTGTTAACTCAAGCCTTCTAATTCATTACTTTGATTCGAAAGATGATATGTTTATTGCGCTTGCAGATCAAATGTTTTCTCGCTACGAAGATTTCTATTTAAATGATACCACCTCGGAGGAGGATTCTAAAATTGTTCTTCATAAAACATTTCATAAGATGTTTAATACCGAATGGGACTCAACGGAAGATAGTGTTTATTGGGCACTTTTTTATCTGGGCTACAGGGTAAAGGCTGTTAAGGATCGTGATATTAAATTTAAAGAGAATCTTGTCAAACATCTTTGCGAGCATATTTCAAAGGTTGATGCAGGTGATGAAATAAAGTCAGAAGATCCGGAAGTCATTGCATTTGCAATTATGGCGATGGGGTTTGGTATCGATTACCTGGGATCAGCCATGGGGTATGATAATAAAAAAATATGTGAAGCCGGATACTTTTTGAAAAATATAATTAAGTCCCTTCTTGGTATAAATTCGAAATAAATTACAACACGCCTGTAAATGAAGTAATTTAAGGTGTACCACGTTTCATATTTTTAAATTCAAATAAATAATTTTAAGATCATTTCTAAATTGTCTAACGTTTAAATATTACACATATTTTAAACGCTGTGTATAAGTCTGTTTCAGTTTAGGTCTTTAAAATTGATAGTTGCCGACTGATTATTTCTTGACATGAAAAATATGATGGGGTATTAGTTAAATCAATTTTGAATGAGTATTCAAAATTGATTGGACATAAAAGATAAATTTTCAATTAAATTAAATAATTGGATAAGTATGAGCCGTAATAAAAAATCTGATATCCGCAAACCTGAAATACTCAAACATCTTTATCAGGTGCTTAGCAAGGAGGGTCTTCGGGGTACAACATTGAGTAAGGTTGCCCGGCACATGGGTGTTAACCCCAGTCTTATTATTCACTATTTCAAAACGAAAGATGACATGTTTATGGAACTGGCTGATGCCGTGTTTGATAGATATGAAGCGCACTACTTTAATAAGATTGTGGAGAACGGAGAACCGGAAGAAAGTCTTGAAGCCATTTTTGATATAATGTTTGACCAGGATTGGGATGATACGGATGAAAGTGTTTACTGGGCATTGTTCTATCTCGGGTATCGCATCAGAAAAGTCCGAAACCGCGACACGGCATATAGGAACAGAATAAAGAATCATATTATTTCAAAATATCGGGATCTGCACGAATCTGAGAAAACTGAAGTCGTCCAGGATCCTGATCCTGAGGCTATTGCTTTAAGTATCATGGCAATGGAGACCGGACTGGATAATCTTGGCACCATTTTTGGGTATAATAACGAGAAGATGAAAAAGGCCAGCGATATACTGAAAAGTATTTCAATGGAGATTATTAAAGGGCAACGGCCGAAAAAGAATTAACAATCAGATAAAGAATACTATTACTATTTTAAAAATACACATTAGTAATGAGAATGATTAACAGGAGGTAATTATGAGGAAAAGTCCGGTAGCAGGATCAGAGATGTTTCATGGCTGGAGACTCCAAACCATGTCACGAGACGCTCTGGATAAGGTGCATTATGCGACCCTTGATATCCTGCAGACAACAGGTGTCTATATTGATTGTGATGAGGCGCTGGATTTTTATGACAAAGGTGGATGCTGGGTAAACAGGAAAACACGTGTGGTAAGAATTCCGCCATACATCGTTAATGATGCGGTTAAACAGGCACCTGCTGAATTTGTTACAGCGGGAAGAGATCCTAAACATGACTATATGATGGGCGGCCGCCGGACAGGATTTACCAACTTTAATGTCGGCGTCATAACAGAGGATCTTGAAACAGGTGAGATGAACACATCTACAAAAGAAGACCTTGCCCGGATGGTTCGTCTGTCTGATGCGCTTGAACACATTGATATCGTAACGCCGCCGGTTGCAGCATGTGATAAACCTGATGAATCATATGACCTTCATATGCTTGAGGCCAGCCTGATAAATACATCCAAGCATGTTGGTACGGATTGCGAAACCGGCGAAAATGCTGAGCGTATGATTGAAATGGCATCAATGCTGGTCGGCGGCCGTGAAGAACTGAAAAGGCGTCCCATTATCTCTTTTGGTGTTTGCCCTACCAGCCCTTTACAACTGATTGATGTTTGTTGTGAAGTAATTATTGTGGCAGCCAGGAACTTTATTCCCTGTGATATTCTGAGTATGACCATGGCTGGTGCTTCCAGCCCGATCTCAATTTCCGGAACACTGGTTACACATAATGCGGAAGTGCTGGCAGGTATTGTACTTTCACAGCTGGTTAATCCGGGAGCTCCTGTTGAATACGGGACATCAACCACAACATTTGATATGCGTCACAGTACCGCTGTTGTTGGTGCTCCTGAATTGGGTATGATCAGTGCCTGTGTTTCGGAAATTGCCAAATACTATGATCTGCCCTGTGACGTAGCCGGAGGATAGGGCGATTCTAAAGTGGTTGATGCGCAGGGTGCGCATGAAAAAACCATGAATATGCTCCTTCCCGCATTGGCAGGTGCCAATATGATTTATGGACTGGGGATGATTGACATGGGTATGGCATGCAGTTTTACACAGCTGGTTATTGATGATGAAATCGCCGGAATGTGTAAGCGTGTTGTGAACGGTGTGGAATTTGATGATGAGAGAATGGGCGTTGAGTTGATAAAGGAAGTCGGTATCGGCGGTAATTTTCTTGCACAAAAACATACCATGAAATATCTGGCGGAAGAACAATCCCGTTCAACTATCTTTGATCGTCGTGTACGTGATTCATGGGTAAAACGTGGCGCAAAAAATTTAGAGCAGGTTGCCAAAGAAAAAGCAAAGGAGATTCTTGCAACGCATGAACCAATGCCTATTGATGATAAAATCAAGGCAGAGTTCAAAAAAATAATCAAGAGTGCTGAAAAGTGATTAAACAGGTGCGGTGGTATTATTTCCGCACCTGTTCAGTTGATACCGGAATAGTTTGGGAGGGAACTGAATATGAAAGAATTTATACTGACGGAAGCAAAAAAAGTAATTCGGGAAGGTGACAAAGAAAAGGCTGCTGAATTGGCCCGAAAAGCAATTGAGGGGGGTATTCCACCTGCAGAGTTGCTTGAAGAGGGTTTTGTACCGGGTATCACCGAAGTAGGTCGGCTTTTTGAAAATGAAGAGATTTTTTTACCGGAACTGGTTATGGCAGCCGATGCCATGAAAGCAGCCGCAGAGGTTTGTAATGAGTCTATCCCAAAGGATGAGGCCGTTACAAAAGGTGTTGTCGTTCTTGGTACTGTTAAGGGTGATATACACGATATTGGTAAAAGCATCGTGGAGTCTTTTCTTTCAGCTAGTGGCTTTGAAGTTCATGATCTTGGCCGTGATGTTTCAACCGCAGCTTTCATTGAAAAGGCCCAGGAAGTAAATGCAAATGTAATTGCAACAAGCGCTTTGCTTACCACAACGATGGGGTATCAGCAGGAACTGGAAGAGACCCTCAAGGAAAAGGGTTTGAAGGAGAAATTTAAGACAATTATCGGTGGCGCTCCGGTTAACCAGAAGTGGGCGGACCAGATTGGAGCCGACGCCTATGCAGAAGATGCCGCAGGCGCAGCCCAGAAGATTTCCGATCTTTTGGGTGTATAACCCGGTCTCCTGAAGGATCAGGCCGGTATGGGTTCTGCCTGATACTTTCTTTTAAAAATCTTACTCGTTATTTTACTTGTAATTATAATCTTTTTAAAAATGATTATAGTCAGTAATATGGTTTCGAAAACAAATTGAACTAAATAGAGCGAGGTATCATGTCAGAAGATATTATAAGTAATGCCCGTATAGCGCCTATCTCCTTAAAACCGGATATGCGGGTCAGATTTTTTTCAGATAACGAGCTGGAACAGATCCATCAGGCAACACTAACCGTTCTTCAGAAAGCAGGCGTCAGATTTCCGTCAAAAAAAGCACTGGAAACATTTGCCAAAGCCGGTGCGAATGTAGATTTTAAAAAACAGATTGTAAAAATTCCACCTGATTTGTTGATGAAAACACTTGCCAAAGCCCCCAAAGAATATGTGATGGGATCGCGCGGCAGTAAAGGTCTGGATGTCATACTGGACGGCAAGACCTCTTACTTGGGCACCGACGGCACCGGAATGGCGACCATTGATTTTGAAACCGATATCAGAAGAGATTCCACTAAGGTCGATGTCGGCAATATGGCGCTGATATCGGATTATCTTCAATCCATTGGATTCTACTGGCCCATGGTGGGGGCAACGGATGTAGCGCCTCCCCTGATATCGCTTCATGAACTGGATGCTTCTTTTAATAATACGGAAAAACATGTCCATATTGTTACCTGTACAGAGAAAGCGCAGGCAAAGTATTGTGTTGAGATGGCATGCGCTGTTGCCGATTCACAAGAAAATATAAAAAAACGTCCGCCGCTATCTCTTCTGGTTTGTCCCATTTCACCATTGAGTCAGGATGTGGCATCCTTGGAAACGGCTTTGGTATTTGCAGAAGCCGGCTTACCGGTTGGTTTTGCAACAATGTCAACTTTAGGTTCAACCGCACCGGCATCCATACCCGGCCTGTTTGTCATGGGAAATGCCGAACTGCTTAGCTCCCTTTGCTATGTTCAGCTGGAATGTCCGGGTGCGCCGGTTTACTATGCCTTTTATTCAATGATGATGAATCCTTATACCGGCGGCAGTTTAACCCATCCCGCCCTTCAGCCGGTGATGAATAATGCGGTTGTTGAAATAGGAAAATACTACAATATACCGGTGATGGCCGGTTTTGGTTGTGGTAATTCACGTGATCTCTGGTCCTGGGATCAGGGAATGGGCAGTTCTGTGGACAGCCTGCTAATGTATCAGTGTGGTGCGGATTTGATGCCCACCGTTGGTTTAATGGAAGAGTGTACACTGCTTCATTATGAAGGATTGGTTCTTGATGATAAAATATTTAATTATGTCAAAGGTATTGCCGATGGTCTTACGATTAACGAAGAGACGCTGGCTGTTGACGAGATAATATCTGTCGGACCGGGTGGCCATTTCCTTGATAAGCCCTTGACATTCAAAAACCTGCGCGGTTTATGGGAGCAAGGTGTTGATACAACCTGGGATCCTCAAAAGGGTGACTTTAAAGATACAAAAGCGGCTGCAAGGGAAAAAACGCAGTGGATTTTGGATAATCATAAACCGGTTCCCCTTGAAGATAACGTCAAAAAAGAGTTTCAGAAGATTTTGAAAGCAGCTGAAACTGAATTGGTGAAATAAAAACAGCCTCTCCTTTCCTCTTCCATACGATAGAGGCGTTCTTAATGGTTAAATGGCCATGATAATTTTGGCCATTTAACCAATTTTTGATTTTTATATCTAATCACATTGCTTATTTTTATTATTAAATGCATGAAATAATAAGAAAAAATAATTATTAAGCTTTTGGCATCGGTTATGCAGTATTTGTATATCATTATTAAGCATGGTGACGTATATCCACCTGAAATATATATTCAAATCAGTTTACTTAAAAATATATTTTTGAAGAAGCATTTCAAATAAAGCTGTTGGAAGGAGAGAGTATGGTTAAGGACAAAGTTGGCGCTATTCCGGTTAATCCTGATCGCAAAACAAGATTAATGAGTGATGCTGATTTAGAAAAGGTCCATCAGGCCACCATGAAAATTTTACTGGAGACAGGCGTCAAATTTCCCTCTGAAAAAGCCTTAAATGTTTTTGCCGATGCCGGTGCTGATGTCGACTTTAAAGAACAGATTGTCAAAATTCCTGAAAAAATACTCATGGATGCTATCGGAAATGCAAAACGCCCGGTGGTGATGGCATCTCGCGGCAGTGAAGACCTAGATATGATTATGGATGGAAAACACATCTATTATGGAACAGATGGCTGTGGAACCCAGGTCTTTGATCTATATACACGTGAAAAACGATCATCAGTTAAAAATGATGTTGCCATGACGGCAAAAATTGCCGATTATCTTCACTCTATTGCTTTTTACTGGCCGATTGTCAGTGCACAGGATAAACATGCGCCGGTTATGCCGCTTCATGAAATTGAAGCTGCATTTATCAATACGGAAAAACATGTGACAATCATAACATGTGTTGATCCGGATAGTGCAAAATATGCCGTCAAAATGGCGGAAGTTGTTGCCGGTAGTAAAGAACAGATGCGAGAACGTCCGCCTTTGTCTATGCTGGCCTGCCCCATCACACCGCTTTGTCAGGATGGTGAATCGCTTGATGCCGCACTGATTTTTGCTGAAGCCGGACTGCCGGTTGGCTTCGCTACGATGCCGACACTTGGTGCAACTGTGCCTGCGACCATTCCTGCAATGCTGGCTATAGGCAATGCAGAAGTATTGAGTGCTTTGGCTTATATTCAGCTTGTACATCCCGGTGCGCCGGTTTTTTATCCGTTTTATTCCATTATGCTAAATCCTTACACCGGTGGTTGCGCATCATGTTTTCCCAATCAACAGGTAATGAATGCCGCTGTTACCGAAGTAGGGCAGTATTATAAACTCCCTGTTATCGCAGGGTGGGGTGCAGCTTCTTCGCACAGTATGGAAACCTGGCAGGCTGGAAAAGAGGCTGCAATGGATGCTTATTATGTTACCTCTACATGTCCGGAAATGATTAACAGTATTGGATCTCTTCTTGAAGAAGTTACATTGCTGACTCCGGAAGCACTGGTTTATGAGACAGAGATTTTTAATTCTCTCAAAGCTATGATGAAGGGGTTTGAGGTCTCAGATGAAGATCTGGCTTTTGATGAAATCAATGAGGTTGGTCCGGGTGGCCATTATCTTGGCAGAAGATCGACAATGCAGAAGGTACGTGAGTTAAATGTGCAGGGCATCACTAACCAGTGGGATCCATTAAAAAGTGATTTTAAGAATGTGACTGAAGCTGCTGTTGAAAAAACAAAATGGATTGTTGAAAATCATGAGCCTAAACCGTTATCTGATGACCAGAAGCGATCCCTGAAAGATCTTCTCAATAAAGCTGAAGCTGAATTATTAAAATAATTTATTATACCCCGTCCGCTTGCGACGGGGTATTTTATATAAATTGTGTCAATTCCCCGTTGAATAAAGTGAAGGAGATGCTCACCATTCAATGCCTCAAGCGCCTTGTTCAAGCACTGCGGCTTCAATGGTGAGGCACGCCGGTTGACTCGTAATGAGCGGAGATTAACCAGCCGTGCCTCGTCATGTTCTGTCAGGCGATGCCTTTTGCGAATTGCCGGCTCACACCTGCAATGCATTCCTCAACAATATCACAGCCGAGCGCGAACAGTTCCGGCGGTTGATTAAGCGCAGGTGTCGGCCTGAAGTAATTGAATGCCGGCTCGTAGATGGGGACGACGCCCTTGCGCTCCATCTCATATACAATCTCACGTGTAAGATCGTGTGCCGGCGTCTTGGAATCTTTGTCTTCTACAAACTCAATGGCCATGTAGGCGCCCAACACGCGAACGTCACCGACGATCTCGTACTTATCTTTCATGGCACCGAACTTCGCCTTTGCTATTTTCTCGATCTCGGCGACGTTATCAAGTACCTTATCGCGTTCTATGATCTCGAGCAGTTTTGTGGCCATCAGGCATGCGGCCGGGTTTCCAGCAAAAGTGCCGCCGGTATAAAGTTTACCGGCCGGCTCGCTCATGCGATCGCTTCCAAGTGTGCAGGCAAGCGGCATAAGTCCGCCGCTGATGCCTTTGCCCAAACTTAACAACTCTACCTCGACGCCGGGATAATGGTCGATTGCGAACCACTTGCCGGTACGCCCAACGCCTTCCTGGACCTCATCGTTATAAAGGATCCAGTCATATTTCTTGCAGAGATCATAGAGCCGTTTCGGCCACTCGGGCGGCGGTATCTGAACGCCATTCTCACCTTGAATAAACTCAACGTTGACACCGGCAATACTATCTGGCGTCGCCTTGTATTTTAGAATCATCTCCTCTATGTAACCGAGGCAGGCAATGTCGCACGCCGGATAGTTAAGGTGATATGGGCAGCGGTAGCAAGTGGGGAATGGCACATTGATCCATCCGCTCATGAAAGGTTCAATAGAATGGTTGTAGTGCGCGTTGTGTGGGCCCATGGCGGCGGTGCCGTAGTTACCGCCGTGGAAGCTGCCTAGGAAAGTAATCACAAAGGGGCGACTGGGGCCGGCCGCTTCGCGCATGATGCGTACGGCATTTTCTACGACTTCACTGCCAGTTGTGTCATAGACGACTTTTGTGAGCGGCGGAGGCGCAATCGCGTGAAGCTTCTCTGCCAGTTTCCACTGGTGTTCAACACGCAACGCTGACAGGCATTCAGTGCCGTAATCGTGTAGGCCTTTTACAGTGGCCTCGATAAGTTCCGGATGATTACCTCCCAGCGGGGCCGATGCCCAGCCGGTAATCCAGTCGAGATAACGGTTGCCGTCGACGTCTTCGATAAACCACCCGTCACGATACCTGGAGACAAAGTGATTTGGCGGGTGGCCTCCGATGAGCGATACGCCGAGCAGTATATCATCAGATCGTTTCTGCAGTCTCTTGCTTTCGGGGCCTGGTGGTGGAATGTGGACATGTGGACATTTTTGATTTCCCATTATTTTTCCTCCTCTTTTGTTGATAAAAGTTTGTTTTGAAAAACCGATATAAACTGTTTTAATTACCAGCCATAGTCGGTAATTGATAAATTGTAAGAAAAATGATGGAAATATTAATTCTGATTTTAATATAAATAAATTTATATCATAACTTTTTTACATTAAATATATTAATGTTAGTTGTTTTTTTTTTCAAAATTATAATTGACAAGTAAATCTATAATTTTTACTTGTCAATATTTTTTTATCATTCTTGTAATATTTAATCTCTAAACTTTATCTGTATATTTAAATTTTCTAATACCAAAACCTGACAAATATCATTAGAGAGTCCTTTTCACTAAAACTTGAACAATTAAACATATTCTAGGGTTAACAGTCAGGATCCGGACTACAAAATTACTTAGCAGTTGAACAAAGAGATCGTATGTCTAACCGGAAAACTTCTAAAGAGTTAGGCGTACCGGAGCCAACTATCCGGAATCGTGTTCAAAAACTAATTAACGAAAGAATAATTAGAGTCGCGACAGTCCCTAACACGCTAAAAATTATTTCAGGCCTTTCCGGTAATCTCAGAATTAAATCCAAGCCCGGAAAAGTTAAAACCGTCGTAAAAAAAATAAAAAAAATTGATGAAATTTGGTTTGTTGCCCGGTTATTTGCCCCGCCCAATTTGACTGTCAGTTTTTTGTAAAACCTCAGGACCATATTGCAGGCGTGGCAGACAGGATTGAAAAATTTGAAGATATTAAGTTATTCGAGCTTTGTTTCCTCATAAGACACATAATACTTTTCTTTTCACATAAACATTAAATTTCAGTAATTTCCGGTTAAGCTATCGTTTTTAAGGGACTGTTTCCTTTCAACGCATAAAAGCATCACTATTGGTGCGTCACACATATGTGGCTGCCTCATTTACATACTCACCTAACGGACAAAGTTGTTTTTACCATTGATATTTAACTACCTAAAAATATTAATTAAAATTAAAAACCATGTTTTTGGCATATATTTTGCAAATTTACTGTTAATAAAAAGATCCACAACCTATCCTGAAGATAATATACCTACAATATCAAAGAGCAGGTGATTTGAATGTTACTATATTGCAAAGATTTAACAAAAAAGTTCGGAGAGATAACAGCCGTAAACCGTTTGAGTTTCGATGTTAAAGCGCAAGAGATATTCGGAATAGCCGGACCGAATGGTGCCGGTAAGACGACACTCTATAATTTAATTACCGGTGTTTATAAAGGAATCGGAGAAATTAATTTTGATGGCTCCGAGATCAACAATCTGGATCCTCACCGGATATGCCACAAGGGGATTGCCAGAACCTTTCAGATTCCCCAACTTGCCACGAGTCTTTCGGCTTATCACAACATCAAGATAGCAGCTCACTTTGGTAATGAAAAAAACAGGGTTGATAAAAAAGTTATTGATGATGTGATTGCCTTTAATGGTTTGAGGGATAAACAGGGCATCGTTGCAGACAAACTAAGCCTTATAGATAAGAAGCTGACCATGGTTGCTGCTGCTATGGCAACCCAACCCAAAATGCTCATGTTTGATGAACCCATGGCCGGGCTAAGTCCGCTTGAAATCAGACACTTGATGGATCTGTTTAAAAAGATCAATGAAGAGCGGGGGCTTACAATTGTTATTATCGAGCACTTTATGAAGGTCCTAACCGAACTTGCAGACCGCCTGATGATACTTGAAAATGGCGCAAAGTTATGTATCGGTCCGCCGTTGGAAGTGACTCAGGACAAAAGGGTAATAGAGAGCTATCTGGGGAATTGTTA
Source organism: Desulfobacterales bacterium (assembly GCA_021737275.1). Taxonomy (GTDB): domain Bacteria; phylum Desulfobacterota; class Desulfobacteria; order Desulfobacterales; family JAIPEE01; genus JAIPEE01. The sequence continues at coordinate 65,660 of JAIPEE010000016.1, read as the reverse complement.
TGCTGAAAGTAAATAATTTAGAAACCTACTACGGGGAATTAAAGATATTAAAGAATGTTTCGTTTTCAATCGATGAAGGCCAATTGGTTCTCCTGCTGGGTCCGAACGGTCACGGGAAAAGTACTTTCCTGAAAACAATTTGCGGACTTGTTAAGCCCAGAAAAGGAAGCGTTTTTTTTGACGACCTTGATATTACAAAAAAGTCGGTTCTTAAAATTGTAGAAATGGGGTTGACCTATATACCTGAGGACAGACATCTCTTTACTGAGATGAGTGTACGTAAAAATATGCTGCTGGGCGCCTATTCGAAAAAAGCGAGAAAAAGAGAAAAAGAAAATCTCGAGTATGTGTTTGAACTTTTTCCCAGGTTGAAGGAGAGAGAAAATCAGTTTGCCTCAACATTGAGCGGCGGTGAAGCACGCATGCTTGCCATTGCCAGAGGGCTGATGTCAGACGCAAAGTTTCTGGCCATTGATGAACCCACCCTGGGGCTTTCGCCCAGTTTAAGAATGAGTGTCTACGATATTATCAGGAAAGTTTCCAAACTGGGGAAAACCGTATTGCTTGTCGATCAGAGCATTCCTGACCTTGCTGATATGGCGGATAAGATTTACTTTATGGAAGAAGGGCATGTAACTCACGTTGGGAAAAAAGAGGATGCATTAAAAGATGACAAGTTAAGAGAGATCTTCCTGGGCATGTAACTTATCAGATGAGAGGCTAAGCAGAAAATGCTAATTGAATTAATAGATGTTTTAATAAGCGGCATAACAAACGGCTCTGTATATGCGTTGATGGCAATCGGTATGGCACTAGTTTATGGCGTCACAAAGGTGTTTAACTTTGCCTACGGCTCATTTTACAGCATGGGCGGTTATCTGGCATTTACCGTATTCGGGCTGAAATTCGGATATTTTCCTGTTCTGATTATTGCTGTTCCCCTACTGTTTTTGGCCGGATTTGCAACAGAAGTTATTCTTATCAAGCCCCTCAGACACAGGGCAGACTGGGAAATGGCAGCCGTAATGGTTACCCTTGGTCTGGCGATGTTTCTGGATAATACTTTTCAGGCCATTTACGGCCCGTTTACAAAATCACTTCCCGCACTTTTTACCGGCGGGATGGAACTTGGACCGATCTGGATTGGAAATCAGAATATGGCCATGTTTGTTATCTCAATCGTGGTTTTAACATCCTTCATGCTGTTTTTAAGCAAAACAAGGCTGGGCATGGCAGTTGAAGCCGTTGCCCAGGATATGGATGGCGCACAGATCGTCGGTATCCCGATTAATGTTGTATTTGGCGTAACCTTTGCGGTTTCTGCACTGCTCGCCGGCCTTGGCGGTATTTTACTGGCACCCAAATACTTTGTTTCCCCATTCGGCGGGTGGGACATACTGGTAAAGGCATGGGTAATTACGGCACTGGGCGGTATGGGCAGCATCCGCGGCAGTCTTTATGCCGCCTTTATTCTGGGTATTATTGAAGCCATGGTCGGATACTGGATCGGTTTTACCTGGATATTGTTTGCCTGGTTTGCTGTTTTGCTGACGACATTGATTATAAGGCCTCAGGGTCTGTTTGGGACATGGGGGTAATCTGATGAAGATAAAAAAAGATTTGGGTGTTTTACTTGCTGTTTATGGATTACTCGCATTGCTGCCGATATTTTTTCACAACAACATGTCACTCATGAACATACTGATTATATCATTGATATGGGCTGTTGTTGCAGGCTCATGGGATCTGATCATGGGCTTTGCCGGTATATTTACATTCGGCCAGATCGCCTTTCTGGTTATTGGCGGATACAGTTCCGTTATATTTTGTAAACTGTTTGGTATTTCTCCATGGTTTGGCTTTCTGATAGGCGGCATTGTTGCCGGCGGTGCCGGTATCCTGGTCGGTCTGCCGTGCCTTAAACTGAAAGGTGCATATGTGGCATTGGTAACATTTGCCGTCCATATGATTCTTGAGCCTTTTCTTAAAAGTGACATCGGCAGGGCTATCGGTACCGGTGGTGCACAGGGCATTCTCACTGTACCTCCGCTTAAGATTGGCAGTTACGTTTATAATGCCATGGAACCGACGCCCTGGTTTTATACACTTTTGATAATTTCATTTATTGCATTCTTTATTATCTACAAAGTCGTTCACTCCATGTGGGGTTACTCATTTATTGCCCTGAGGGATTCTGAATTGTTTGCCCAAAGCGTTGGTGTAAATGCATTTAAATATAAACTCATTGTGTTCGGTATTTCTGCTGCTTTGACCGGTATGATCGGCGGTGTTTATGCAAATTATGTCGGGATGCTCTCTACGCGGATACTGGGTCTGGATCTGTTTTTGATTTTGATGGTGATGCTGGTTCTGGGTGGTATGGGACGGTTCCCGGGCGCACTTTTGGGCGCGTTCATTACGATGTTTATCAGCGAGTCACTGCGATACTTTGACACCTACAGGCTGATTATTTTTGGCTTACTGGTTATGGTGCTGGTGATTAAAATGCCCCAGGGCATTATCGGATTGATCTTTCCGCTGGGTAAAGCAGGGATTATTGAGCGGACAATTCTTCATTTTCGGGAGAAAAAAGCTAAAAAAGCTGAAATGATAACTTAATGGTCGTGAGATCTATTTTGAGAATTAATATCAATAACAGAAAAGATACGTGTGCAAGTCTGAATATAATTGCCGGTTTTTCGGCATGACAATATGCGGAAAAAATTATAATCAAGCCGTATATTGAAACTATAATATAAAACATGGGAGGGTTCAAAATGTTAAAAAAAGCGTTAGTCCGGATTACAGTAATTGCTGCTTTGTTATGCCTTTCAGGTACAGGGTGGACAGCAGATACCATCAAAATTGGTTTACCCGTTGCCGTGACAGGACCTTATGCCGGTGAAGGTATTGGTACCATTCGAGGAATTGAAATGGCGGTAAATGAAATCAATGCCGCCGGCGGCTTGTTGGGAAAACAGATTGAAATGATAAAATATGATACCCAGGATTTTGCCCCGGAAAGAGTAATGGCGGCTGCCGATGACCTTGTCGGTAAAAAAAAGGTTCATGCCCTGCATTGCGGATGGGCAGGATGGGGACAGGATGTAAAAGCTTATGGTAAATACAATGTGCCGACATTTGTTGTTAACACTTCAGGCAGCTGTATTGAGGTATATAAGTCCAATCCCAAACAGTATTCAAACTGGTTTCAGATGACCGGATCGGAACGCCCTTTTGGCATTGAAACAGCATATTTAATGGCAAAACTTCCCCACAACTATTCCAGCAACAAAGTTTGCATTATATCCACAGACGATTCCTGGGGTATGGAAATTGCCGGTGGTATCGTTGATGGTGCAAAAGGGGCCGGGTGGGAAATAGCTATGAAAGAAGTTGTACCCTACGGTACCAGGGAATGGGGCCCGATTTTGACAAAAATCAGATCCATCAAACCGGCCTGGATACATGTTGAAATCGTAAGTACGCCGGATTTGGTAACCTTTTACAATCAGTTTATGGAGAATCCCACCAATTCTCTTATCAATTTCGGTTATGGCCTGACGCTGGCCGATTTCCTGCCGAATATGGAAGGGAAGGGAGACGGGCTTTTGGGTGAAACGCTTGTTATCCCCAACCCGCCGCCGACAAAAGAAGCCGGTGACTGGATCGAACGCTTTAAGAAAACATATACCGATTCACCAGCCGCAATAACTCTTTCAGTTTATACGGGGGTATATATGTGGGCCGAAGCTGTAAAAAGTGTGGGTAAAGTGGATGATTATGATGCCATTAACAAATATCTTGCTTCAAACAAATTTAAAACAATTGAAGACAGAGTGGTTTGGTTTAATGAAGATCACAGTATTCCGACAGAGATTTGGCCGGCAAATCATATTCAGATACAAAACGGAAAGCTTGAAACCATTTATTTAAGTGGAAAAGATAAGAAAAATCCACTTCCATATGCTGATAAGACGTTTGAAAAACCGGTATGGTTTAAATAAATAGCAGGCCGGGTAATAATTTTTAAACGGATTAGATGATGCTAATGTCTGTTTATCGGCTGAAACTGAAATTGTATTTAAAATTTTGGTTTCAGCCGTTTTTTTTAATTTGAAAAATGCAAATTAAAATTTTAATCGTTAATATCAGGAAACTATGTTTTTTTGAGATATTAAATGAAAAGGATGTAAACGTTTCCGTCAAAAGCAGTTAGACTTTAAAGAAAATATTTGATTATAATGAAATAAGTTCTATTCTGAAGACTTGTTTCAGATATCGGGTAGTGTTCATCAAACATAATCAATTTTATCGGGTAAAAAATGAAATATCGGACCCAAACCATTATCTCTTTAACGTTGCTATGTTGTTTTACTGCCATCATGATGGTTTTAATATATTCAAATATCAAATTGAAAAGTTATCATGAAACACTTGCTGATACAGAGTCGTTATTGTTGACATGGAAAAAGTCCGAAAGCTTGACAAAAGAACTTCTGATTACCTACGACCTGAAAAAGATAAGAGCCAAATGGCTTGCATCTACCAATAAATTTGAAGAGGATTTTGAGGCATTTCTTCACTCACCTGCTACGGAAAAGTTTATTGAGACTGTACCTGACTTTGAGCTGGCTGTTGCACTTACCAAGATGCACTGGAAGGTAAGAAAGGAACGATTAAAGGTGGTTGATCGTAAACTCCAATCATTCCTTACCGATAATGAAAAACAGGATGTAAGTCTTCAGGCAATGTTCGGTTTTGAGATGGCCGGTTTAAGTTACTCCCCACGCCTTCTTGATGCCATTTCGGCCATAAGATGGAGTCTGCCGTTATCAGATTTTACCTTTAGCCAGGTACTTTCTGATCTCAGAAACAGTGTGACAAGTGCTATTGATAATCAGATAAGGCAATTAAAGGTCAGTTCAGCGATTATAATCATACTAATTGTTTTTATAGCCGGATTTTTTATATTATTTCGTGTTGAGGGGGTTATTCAAAGCCGGGAAATGTCTCTCAGGCACACCAGTGAGCTGGCTATTGAAATCGAGGAGCGAAAACATACCGAAAAACAGCTTCGTTCTGAAAGGGACAAACTGAACAGCGTAATGAATGCTTTTGGTGATGGTATGTATATTGTTAATAACAGCTATACTATTGAATACCAGAACGATGTGTTGAACAAGATGTATGGCGATCTGAAAGGCAGGAAATGCTATTCGGAATACTATTCAAGAAGTAAACCCTGTGAATTTTGTTATGCAAAATCAGCCATACAAAATCAAAAACTGTTTCAGAGTGAAGCCCTTTATGAGAATATTAACTATGAGGTTACATTTTCTCCGTTTAAGGATGTAGACCGGCGTACTAAAACCATTGTTCTTTTACATGATATTACGGAAAAAAAACGATTGGAAGCGGAAACGATTCGGGCCGGCCATCTGGCGTCAATCGGAGAACTGGCTGCCGGTGTCGCACATGAGATAAATAATCCGATCAGCAGTATTATCAGCATGACGGAGATCATCAGGGATGAATCTGAAGAGAAAAATGAAAGCACAGCGTTGCCGGAAAGAATACTTAAACAAAGCGATCGTGTTGCAAAGATTGTAAGCAACCTGTTGTCATTTGCGCACGAACATAAAAAAGATTATCTTATGACGGATTTGACAGAAATTCTGTCTGAAACATTTAATCTGATGGAAAACCAGCTTCTTAAGGATCATATTCAGATTATTAAAAAAATTCCTGAAAATTTACCAAAGGTAAAAGTACGAGCCCACGAAATTCAACAGGTTTTTTTAAATCTCATCAGTAATGCCCGGTATGCGTTGAATTATAAATTCCCAGACCACGAAGAAGCCAAGATCCTTGAGATTCAGGCCCGGCTGATAAAGATTGATAACATACCATTTGTCCAGCTTATATTCTATGACAACGGGCAAGGGATTTCTGAAGAAAACCTGGAAAAAATATGTAACCCATTTTTTACAACGAAGCCGACAGGGATTGGAACCGGCCTTGGTTTGAGTATCAGCCACGGAATTATTAAAAAACATAATGGGACACTGTCATTTCAAAGCAGCCCGGGGGAATATACACGGGTATTTGTGGAACTGCCGGCAGATATAATTTAATGGAGATTAAATAGTATGGTATATTCTATACTGGTCATTGATGATGAGGAAGATATTCGGTTTGCATTTAAAAGACACTTGAAAAATGCCGGGTATAAAGTATTTGTGGCTGACTCTTATCATTCAGCCCTGACGCTGATGGAAAATTCGGAAATTGATATTGTCATCGCAGATATTCTTCTCGGTGAGTTTACCGGAATAGATGTGCTTGATGAACTTCGAAAACGTGAAATATTGTGTCCGATTATTTTGATAACAGGTGCACCGGAGATCAAAACTGCTTCTGAAGCGGTTCGACTTGGTGCGTTTGATTATGTTTCCAAGCCGATTCGCAAGGAACAACTTCTGAAAGTAGTTTCACAGGCCCTTAATCATAAAATGCTGGTGGATGAAAAAGAGACATACAAAAATAATCTGGAAGCGATTTTTGCCAGTATGATTGATGCCGTCATTACGGTTGATAATGATATGTGTGTGCTGGCCGTTAATAAATGTGCAGAAAAAATATTCGGATTTCAGAAAAAAGAGGTTATCGGTAAATATATGGCTGATCTCTCGATTGAATGTCTGAAATCGTGCAGAAAAATAATAAGAGAAACGCTTGAGAATAAAAAAGTAATAAAGGATCGTCGTATTATTTGTCGGCAACAAGATTACCGTCAGGTGCTTCAGTTATCATGCTCTCCGCTTAGACATAATGGCAGGGGAATATCAGGTGCGGTTCTTGTCGTAAGGGATGAGACAAGATTGTTTGATCTTGAGAAAGAACTTCTGGAACGTAATCAGTTTTATAATATTATCGGTGGAAATCAGAGAATGCAGGAGATTTACAGGCTCCTTCAGGATTTATCTCAGACTGATACCACTGTCATCATAACCGGTGAAAGCGGTACTGGAAAAGAACTGGTTGCAAGGGCACTTCACTATGAAAGCCCCAGGCAAAAAAACAGAATGGTCAGTATTAATTGTTCAGCTCTTCCTGAAAACCTTCTGGAAAGCGAACTTTTTGGATATAAAAAGGGTGCGTTTACCGGTGCGGACAGGGATAAGGCCGGGCGGTTTCAACTGGCTGATGGCGGTACCATATTTTTAGATGAAATTGGTGATATAAGTCCCAGAATTCAATTGCTACTGCTTCGTGTTATTCAGGAGAGAGAATTTGAACGTGTTGGGGATGTCAATACAATACGTGTGGATGTCCGCATTATTGTTGCTACAAATAAAAATCTCAAAGAAAAAGTTAAATCAGGAAACTTCAGGGAAGATCTTTATTATCGTTTAAAGGTAATGGAGATAAATCTGCCGCCGCTCAGAGAAAGGGTTGATGATATCCCTTTGCTGGTAAGTCACTTTCTGGAAAAATTATCAAAAAAACATAAAAGGATTATCGACAGTATCTCTGACGATGCTATGACGCAACTTATCAGATATCCCTGGCCTGGAAATGTCAGGGAGCTGGAACATGTCATGGAATACGCTTTTGTAATTTGTCGTAAGGAACGTACAATAATGTCGGAACATTTACCATCGGAAGTATTTGAGGATCATCCGGTAAGTAAAATGTTTGATGCCGATTCCGGAGACGAACGGGAGCAGTTGCTAAACGCACTGAAATCTACAGATTGGAATAAAGCAAAAGCAGCACGTTTACTGGGGGTGAACCGCCGTACAATATATCGTAAGATGAGACGCCTGAATATAGATGATTCAACTGAGAGTATATAATATGCCATGGGTGTGTGGCGTTCAGCATCTGTGATGGCCAAACCTTTTTATGATGACAATCAAAAGCAAGGAAGATCACACCGTAAAAGTATATAAAAAAAATAGGCCTGACAGAATTATCTTTAAATCATAATCCATCAAGAGGATAAGCTTATGGAAAAAGAATCAGTAAGTGATACAGAACGAATAGCGGATCAGGTTTTTTTTAATGGTAATATTTATACGGTTAACCGGAAAAATATTCGCGCGGAGGCAGTTGTAATAACTGATGGCAGGTTTGTCTATGTTGGTGATAATGAAACGGCAAAGGCCTTTGCCGGACCAAATACGAAAGCATATGATCTGAATGGCAGAATGGTATTACCGGGTTTTACTGACAGTCATGCCCATCCTACAATGGGTGTTTCCCTGGTAGCTATGGCAGCGTTATACAATCTGGCTTCCGTAGAGGCTTGTCTTGATGAGCTTATTCGGTTTGGAGAAGAGAATCCAGATGTGCCGGTAATATATGGGATCGGTTGGAGCCTGGCTTTGGGGTCGGCCGGAGGGCCGAAAAAAGAGGTGATTGATGCCGTTATATCTGATCGGCCGGTAGCATTATGGGCTGAAGATTGTCATGCCATCTGGGTTAATTCTAAGGCACTTGAGGTATGTGGAATTACAAAAGATACACCTGTGCCTGTAGGGGGTGTCATTGAAAGAGACCCTGAGACTGGAGAACCTTCCGGAACCTTTCGGGAAAATGCAATGGATCTGATTGCTAACAAACTTCAACCAATTACCATTGAAAATATGAAACGAGGTCTCCTCGCATATGCAGAACAGGCTGCCGGAGAAGGCATTACAACCGTTCATGATGCGATGCTGCTGCGACCGGAAATGAACGGTATTTTAATGGGTTTCGGGCTTTGCAAGTTGAATACGCGGGCTTTTTCAGCGTTGGCTACAGACGGAGAGTTGTCTCTTCGTGTCAGAGGGTCAATATATGTAGGGCCCGATATGGATGTGGGACAGTTGGAGGAAAATGTTATTGAATCGAAGCGTCATCAGAATTCTTTATTTCAGATAAAATCAACCAAAATTTTTCTGGATGGCGTAATAGAAGGACACACCGGTTATATGCTTGAACCCTATTGCGACATCCCGGATTATTATGGCGAGATAAACTGGCAACAGGATAAACTCAATGAGGCGGTAAAAATTTTGGATCAGCATGGCCTTCAGGTTCATATTCATGCCATCAGTGACGGGTCTGTCAGAATGGCACTGGATGCTTTCGAATATGCGATAAAAGCGAATGGGAAACGTGATGCGCGCCACCAGATTACACATTTACAATTGGTATCGCAGGATGATTATAAGAGATTTTCAGATATGGACATTATTGGCGTGCCACAGCCGATGTGGTGTAAAAAATGGCCTTATTACAACGATCTCAGTGTGACGTATCTGGGGAAAGAGCGCGCCGAAAAACAGTTTCCGATGAAAAGTCTTCTGGATGCCGGTATAAAACTGGCGGGAGGCAGTGATTTTCCCGTATGCCGGCCTTGCCCACCCCTTCTCGGAATATTAGGTGGCGTTACCCGATGTGAACCCGGTTTTACGGACCCGGATGAAATTCTGGGCGCTGACGAGCGGGTCAGTCTGCCGGATATGATTGAATGTTATACCATAAACGGCGCATATGCCAATTTTCTGGAAAATGAAACCGGCACTATTGAAGTCGGAAAGAGTGCAGATATGGTCGTGTTGGATCAGGATCTCTTTGAAATGCCGTCCTCAGAAATTTATAAAGCTGAAGTTTTGATGACAGTTTTTGAAGGTAAAATTGTTTATCGAAATAGTGACGAGTATAATAAATTGCAGTAAAGATTTTAATGAAATGAAGAATGGCGGCAAATACTCAAGTAGAGGTTGCCGCCATTCTTATACATTCTATCAATATCAAGCCATGGTGACTAATTGATTTACATGATATCTTTATCAACACCAAACACATAAGCAATCAGTGCGGCACGGAGCCACATACCGTTTCTTTCCTGTTCCCAATAACCGGCTCGCTTATCTTTATCAACGGCCACTTCAATTTCATATCGTCGGGGCAGGGGATGCATGATAACGGCCGTATCTTTAATAATATCCAGATGTTCTTTTTTAAAGAAAAATTCGGGGTATGTTTCCGGCTCTTTTGAAGGATCATCGGCATATTCATTCTGGATACGGGTCATATAGATGGCATCAAGTTCCGGCATTACGGACTCAAAATCCTCAGTCTCAACGTAAGGAATATTTCGGCCGTCAAGAAAACCGGTAATATCATCTTTCATCTTGAACTGTTCCGGTGAAATAAAATAAAGTTTTACATCCTTATAATTTTTCATCAGGTAGCTTAAAGACCTGACAGTTCGGCCGCGTTTAAGATCACCAACCATCGCAATGTTTTTCCCGTCAATTCCACCGATATCTTTAAATGCTCTTTCTAATGTATAGATATCCAGCAGTGCCTGCGTCGGATGCTGATCCGGGCCTGAACCGCCGTTAAGAACCGCAGCAGGGCGGTCTGTGTGATTAAGGAGCCACGCTGTTTTTTCAGCAAACCCGGCTTCCGGGTGGCGTGCAATAATGAGATCTACGTAGCTGGCAAAGGTACGAATCGTATCTTCCTGGGATTCGCCTTTTACCTCTGAACTGGTTGATGTACCGCGGCTTTCAGATGTTTTTATACCAAGAATATGGCAAGCATTCAGGAAGGAGAGGAATGTTCTGGTTGATGGCTGAACAAAATACAGCATCGCACGTTTATGCGGTAAAAGCTGCTGAAGCTTCAATGAACCTTCCTTGGTTGACGCCATTTTCCTGGTTGCATCTGCCAGCTTGCAGATGTTATCCAGAAACGCTCTGTCAAACTGCTGGGCAAAAATAACATCGAAAATTCTACCATCAATAATAAATTCTTCGCATTTTTCCTTCATGCTTTTAGCAAGGAACTCTTCCTGCCCTTCATAAACCTGCTTTGTCTGTTCGCTTTGATATCCCATGGCTCTCCTCTCTATGATATATGTGTTAAGTTATATAATTATTAGACGGTGCTTATCCGGATTAATTTCCAAGGAGCAACGCCATTATTGCTTTCTGGACATGCATACGGTTTTCAGCCTCATCAAGAACTACTGAATGGGGGCCATCAACAACATTGTCCGTAATTTCTTCGCCACGATGTGCCGGCAGGCAGTGCATCACAATACAGTCATCTTTTGCATTTTTTACCAGTGCGGTATTAACCTGATAAGGCTGAAGCATTTTGATCTTTGCATCGTTATCCTTCTCCTGACCCATGCTGGTCCAAACATCCGTGTAAATAACATCGACATCTTTTACGGATTTAACCGGATCTGTGGTGATATTGATCCGGCTTCCGGTGGCTTCAGCATCAGCCTTTGCCATTTTTACAATTTTTTCATCAGGTTCGCAGCCCGGAGGCGTTGTAACATTGAGATGCATACCGACTTTTGCTGCGCCGAACATCAGAGAATGGGCAACGTTATTGCCGTCACCGATATAGGTCATCTGAATATTTTTTAAGCGGCCTTTGTGCTCAAGAATGGTCATCATGTCGGCCATACCCTGGCAGGGGTGAAGCAGGTCAGTCAGACCGTTAATGACCGGAATGGTTCCATATTGTGCAAGGTCGGTAACTTTTGAGTGCTCAAATGTACGGGCCATAATAATATCAACATACCGTGATAAAACACGCGCGGTATCAGCAATTGTTTCCCCACGCCCAAGCTGGAGATCATTGGCATTTAAGAATATTCCTGTCCCGCCAAGTTGATAGATACCGGCTTCAAAAGAAACGCGGGTCCTGGTAGATGGTTTTTCAAAAATCATACCCAGAATCTTGCCTTCGAGAAGTCGTGTCGGTTCTGTTGCGCTTTTAAGAGCTGCGGTTAAATCAAAAACCTGGTTAATTTCTTCGATGGACAAGTCGTGAATTGATATCAGACTCTTTCCTGTTAATGTAGATGATGGAATCTTCATTGAGTTCTCCTCTCCTGAAATAATTATTTTTTCCCAAAAAAAAGGCCCCGATAATTAAGATATCCGGGCCAGTTCTAATTTTAAATGGTTACCATGGTTGAAAATATCAGCCATGCATCCTTTTTTGAATGCAGGCCAGAAAATGTGTGCAAAATAAAAAAACACGGCAACCCATCCTTTTTTTAATAATATGTGGAATATGCCTTGTAAAATCATTTTAATCAACCTGTTTCTTTTTTATAAATTTTTAGATGTCTATCACCATCAGATAAAATATCAAGCCTTTTGTTTTAAAAGTTCAATTTTTTTCATTGGGTTGTCATATGCCTTTAAAATTTAAACAGACATCTCCAGCCTTGGTCCAATTTCTTCAAATCCTGTTTTCAGATAAAAATCGACCGTCTTTTGGCATCGGGGAACATCAGGTGCACCGACTTCAATAACTTCCCATGATTTTTCTTTTGCGAAAGATCTGGCCCGGCCAATCAGTTTTTTCCCGATAGCTTTTGACCTGTATTCAGGTTTTACATACATTTCTGTAATTTCACCAAATTTTCCACCGGCGTATATTGCTGCACATTCATTAAGATTGATTACCCCTGCAACCTCGCCGTCACATACTGCTAAAAATGACCAAACACCTGTTTCAGGCTGGAGCAGGCTAACTGCAGCTTTTTTCATTTTTTCCGGGGGAAACAGATGGCTCTGGCCGGCAAATAATTCTACGAGAAGATCATAAACCAGCCCGCCTACTAAATCAGCATCTTCCGGCTTAGCTTCAATAATTTCAACTTCAAGATTCATTTTTCATCTCATTAAATGGTATTACTTAACAAGATGAAAGCGAGGTTTTTATAAGTGGTATATTTTATGGGATAAGGCGTTGGGATTAGAGGTGTATACTGCAAACACCCGCTTTCAGCCCGTTAAATATTGTTATTTGGTCTATGGACCAAACTCTTAATCGTACTCGTAATCATAAACACAGATTTTATAACCAGATTACGAATTGGAAAAAAGTTTCTTTTATAGACGTTTATTTCTTTTAAATGCAGCCGGGTGGTTCACACCCGGCTGCATTTTCAACAGATATCCACCCGCTTTGCGGCTGGGTGTTGATTATAATTTTACTGATTATCCAACTTCTTTCAGCGTGTCACGCAGTCTGTTAAGAACTTCGTCGATCTCTTCTTTTGCAACAACCAACGGTGGCTCAAAACGGATAGCCTTGGCGTTGATCAGTGTACCGGCAACCAGTACTTTGCGTTTGAACAGGCCGGCGGCTACTTTGTATCCAACGTCACCATTTACAAAGTGCTGTCCGATAAGAAGGCCTTTTCCGGTAATTTTTTCATAAATACCAGGGAACTCTGCAGTCAGTTTGTTAAGTTCACCCATGAAATAGTCACCAAGCTCAGCAGCACGGGCAGGCAGGTTGTCTCTGAGCATTACCTGGAGCGTAGCAATAGCTGCCGCACATGACATCGGATTCCCACCGGTTGTTGTGGTATGGATAAATGGATTCGGTTCTTCTAAAGCTTTCCAGATTTTGCCGTTACCCATGAAACTTCCGATCGGCATAACGCCACCACCAAGAGATTTGGCTGTCATCATAATATCGGGTTCTACGTTCCAGTGATTAACGCCCCAAAGTGCGCCCGTTCTACCAAGGCCTGTCTGAACTTCATCACAAATCATCATGATGCCGTATTTTGTACAGATTTCACGAACTTTCGGCCAGTAATCGGCCGGAGGAACGATAGCACCTGCTTCACCCTGAATAGGCTCTGCAATAAAACCGGCTATATCGATACCTACGAAATCACAGATTTCAAGCTGTTTGTCCAGCGCATCAGCATCACCAAAAGGAACATAAAAAGTCTGTCCACCATAAGGTTGCATGGGGGCGCGGTAATCTTTTTTACCCATTACGGAAAGAGAGCCGGCTGTTTTACCATGGAAAGCTTTAACGGTAGAGATAAAATTGTGTTTGCCGGTGTAAAGTCTTGCAACTTTGAGTGCACCTTCAACAGCTTCCGTACCACTTGCTACGAAGAATGCATGGTCAATGCTGCCGGGTGTGATTTCAGACATCAGTTTGGCAAGAACACCACGAAGAGGGTCCATCAGTTCCTGGCTCGGGATACCGGATTTTCCAGCCTGGGCTCTAACAGCTTCAACAACTTCCGGGTGAGACCAACCAAGATCCAATGCGCCATAGCCGCCAAGGAAGTCAAGGTACTCATTACCGAAGTTGTCATAAAATTTTGAACCTTTACCACGCCATTCGATAGCGGCATAGTCACCGGCTTCAGTCATTGATTTCCGATATTCAACCCAACCTGCATTAAAATGGTTTACAAAGTTGTTTCTTGTTTCTTCTGAGATCCACTTTGCAGTAGCCTCATCCGGTGTTGCTGAATCCTGTTTGATAATGTCCAGCCATTTGGCGGAATAATCAAGCGCGTTCTGAAAATTACTCATAAGTCCTCCTGGAATTAATTGGTGTTATTTGCTTCAATTCTGTCGTTGAGCAGTTTTGTTGAAATTCAAGGGCTATAATTTTTATCCCTGTCTATCAGGCAAAACCATCTGAAGCGCTGACATTTATTCGTACCTATAAATCATATAGAGTACGATAGTCAACTAAATAAATTAAAAAAAAGCTAAAAAAATATATTATCGTACGTATTAAATTTAAATCGTACGATAATGAACTAATCCTTAACAATTCGGGTACCGGTTTTTCCATTAAGGGCATCTAACGCTTTATCAAGGCTTGTGATAATGGAAGCTTTGCCGCCCCAGCGAACAAATCTCATGGCGGCATCCATTTTTGGTCCCATGGAACCACTGGCAAACTGGCCTTCTTCCTGGTATTTTTCGGCTTCACTTAATGTGATAGTCTCAAGTGCTTTCTGATCCGGTTTGTTGAAATTAATAAAGGCATGTTCAACATCCGTAAGGATCAACAGGTAGTCTGCATTAAGCACCTGGCCCAATTTGTTGGCAGAGAGATCTTTATCAATAACCGCATCAACACCGGAAAAACTTCCATCGCTTTCCTCGACAACCGGAATGCCGCCACCGCCGGAAACGATAACCAGTGCTTCAATATCAAGCAGCTGTTTGATTGATTTTTTTTCGTAAATATCAATGGGTTTCGGTGATGGTACGACACGGCGCCAGGATTTTACTTCTCCGGGTTTGGCTTCTTTGATAATATAACCCTTATCATTTTTTAAGGCCATGGCCTCCGCTTCAGTATAAAACGGTCCGACCGGTTTTGACGGGTCTTGAAAATCCGGATCATTCTTATCAATAACAACCTGTGTAATCATGGTGGAAACCGGGTAGTCCAAGCCCTCATTTTTAAAATGAAATCCAATGCGGTTCTGGAACATCCATCCTATCTGCCCCTGTGTCATTGCACCACAGCAGGCCAGTGTTTGGGGCGGAACAAGATCTTTTGCCTCTTCCTGCTGAATTAGCAGGGCACCCGCCTGGGGACCATTTCCATGGGTCAGTACTTGGAGATAACCGGCCTTGCAAATACGTGTAATCTGTTTTGCTGTAATATCTACGTTCGCAAATTGTTCTTCAGTTGTTCCTTTTTCACCAGCCTGTTTAATTGCATTGCCACCCAACGCGATAACAACTAATTCTTCGTACATGGATAGCCTCCTTTATATATAATGATAACGAGCAAATTATAAGTGTCCTGCATGAGATAAATTTGTCCGGTAGTTGAATTGCCCGCGAAAAAAATTGTTTAAACCCTTATCTGAAGTAATGTTGATCTTTAACCGGGGCGAATTATTCGCCCCGGTATTACTTCAGGGACCATCATTGATTCTTAGGACATAATGAGAGCGAGTACTGCTTTTTCCGTATGCATTCTGTTTTCTGCTTCATCAAAAATAACTGAATGGCGGCTGTCCATCACTTCATCCGTAACTTCAACACCACGGCCGGCCGGCAGACAATGCTCAAAAATTACATCTTTGTTACATTTTTTGATAATATCCATGGTTACCTGATAAGGAGCAAAGGCTGCTTTTCTTTCATCAACTTCACCTTCCTGACCAATCCAGTACCATACATCAGTATAGATGCAGTGTGCATCATTTGTTGCTTCGTCAATATCAGCAGTCTGTTTGAAGATACCGCCGGATATCTTATTATTTGCTTCAAACTGATCACTCCACTCAGGAAGGATCTGGTATTTTTCAGGTGCACAATGCGTATAATTTATTCCCAGTTTTGAACAGATCATTGCCAGAGAATGAGCAGGCTGTGTGCGATCGCCAAAAAAAGTAACATTCTTTCCTCTGAGATCGTCACCGAATCTTTCCATCATAGTGTAAATATCGGCCAGTGCCTGACAGGGATGATTAACATCTGTCATGGCATTTATAACCGGAACATCCGCGTGTTTTGCAAATTCCAACAGTTCCGTATAGTTGTTCCAGCGAATCATGATTGCATCGTGGTAACGGCTTAAAACTTTTGCCGTATCATAAATGGATTCTTTAACACCAAGATGAATCTCGCCTGGTTTCAGGTAAAGTGAAAATCCGCCCAGTTGCTGCATGCCAAGTTCAAAAGAGATACGTGTCCGTGTTGAACCCTGATCAAAAATCATACCCAGAGATTTGCCGGGCAGGTAAGGGACAAGCTGACCACGTTTTGTTTCAAGTTTTAATTGTTTTGTTGTCTCCAGCATCAACATGATTTCTTCACGAGTAAAATCATTGATCGCTAAAAAATGTTTTCCGGTTAAACTGCTTTTCATGATGCCCTCCTTAAGCGTTATAAATTGTTTTGCGCCATTGTTGTGTTGATATTACTTGCATTGATTTTTAAGGGTCTTGCTTTAATGTACTCAGGTATCATTTTGCTAAGATTGGCGCTTAATCCATTTTCGAACCTTATAGAACATAATAAAACTTTTTGTCAAGAAAAAAGATTCGAAAAAGAAACCTATAATATAAATGTGACCGATAATCGAACGAAATAAAGATTTTTGTAAAAAATAAATGTGTAAAATTTTAAAATTCTAAAATATTTCCAAAGATTAACGTTATTTGATCGATATGAATTTAGGGGTATTCTTAAGTTAATGCATATATTTAGAAAAAACTGACAAGTTGTAGGATCGAAAATCGAACATATAGATTCGAAAAACATTTGCTTCACATGACACCTTGTGTTATATAGCCATAAAAATCAAAATTGAAGCCAAAACGAATGGCTATAAAAGTGAGGTCATATGAGAGACAATATTGATGAGGTTGATTCGAAGATAATTCACCTTCTTAAAAAAAATGGCAGAATGCCGAATACTGAACTGGCAAAAATGCTGAAATTATCAGAAACGGCTGTAAGAAAGCGGTTAAAGCGTCTTTTTGATAATGAGATGATTCAGATTGTTGCCGTCGTCAACCATCTGAAAATTGGATACGAAGTTGAAGGCAATATTAAAATAAAAATTGATACCAAAAAGACTGAACAGGTTATCCAGGAGCTGGAGGCGATAGATGCACTCTGGTATATTGCACTTCTTACCGGTGGTGCGGATTTTGATGTGGAATTCAGTGTTAAATCTCAGGGTGATCTGAAGGATCTTCTCGCCAGTCTCAATAAAATTGACGGTGTTATTAATGCCGAACCCTCATTCAGGCTTCAGCTTATAAAGAACCGTTATGACTGGGAGACGCCAAAGGGCGGCGCAATGCCTATGTGATAAACAAACCTGCCTCAAGACATTTTCTTTACTAATTTTAAACAGGTTCAAAATATTCGGGGCGTTAACACCGCCATGGTGAGAACGCCCTGAATGCTATATTAAGAGAGATAAGGATAGCTTACTTAAATAATTATTTGCCTGACGGCTGCTGCTGTGTAATGCAGTGAACACAACCGCCACAGAGCAGTATTTCGCGTCCCGGAACTCCTACAACTTTTCTGTCCGGAAATACTTTTGTAATAAGTTCCATTGCCGGTTCATCATATTTATCATCAAAGAGTGGTACAATAACGCCACCATTTGCAATATAGAAATTAACATATGAGCCTGCCAGACGGTCACCTTCATTTCTGGGTTCGGCATCTTCATCATAGTCAATGCCTTCACTTTCTTCCTTAGTTGTATACATGGGGCCGGGCTGATGAAGTTTATGAATCTTGAATTTTCTTCCTTTGGCATCGGTACTGTTTTCCAGAATCTCCAAGGCTTCTTTTGAGATCTCATACTGCGGGTCGGATTCATCATCTGTCCATGTCAGCATTACTTCACCCGGTTTTACAAAACAAACCAGATCATCAACATGACCATCTGTTTCGTCCAGAATAATTCCTCTTGGGAACCAGATGATTTTTTCAAGATTCAGATATTCGATCAGATACGCTTCAATCTGTTCTTTAGAAAGGTGAGGGTTTCTGTTTTTATTTAGCAGGCACTCTTCAGTTGTCAGAAGCGTTCCTTCGCCATCAACATGAATTGAGCCGCCCTCCAGAATAAGAGGTGCTCTGTATCGGTCAATATTTTCAATTTCCATTACTTTTCTGCGAATTTTTTTGTCCTGATCCCAGGGAAAGTAAAGGCCGCCATTAAATCCGCCATAAGCATTAAAATCCCAGTCAACACCACGAACATCTCCCTGGTCGTTAACGACAAAAGTGGGGCCCATATCACGCATCCATGAATCATTCTGGGAAATCTCAACCACGCGGACATTATCCGGCAGCATAGTGCGCGCATTGTCATATTGACCTGGATTAACGCCGACTGTAACAAATTCAAACGCTGAAATTGCTTTTGCAACTTCAACAAATGCTAATTGAGCCGGTTTTCCGCCATTTCGCCATGTATCGGTTCGTTCCGGCCATAACATCCAGGTGCCTTTATGATGTTCGTATTCGCCGGGCATCCGATATCCATCTTTTTTTGGTGTACTGTCTATTTTTTTTGCCATAAGATCCTCCAGGTTTTTATTCGTATTATCTTTTACTTTGCGCCATAATAAATGAGAAGGTAGCTGTTGTAAGATAATACATAAATTAGGATACAGTTAACGTATCTTAAGGTTATATCGAATGTCAACAAAAAAAAATCGAAATAAACACCATATCTATATAACATGACCGAAAATCGAACAAGTGCCGGTAGTCTAATTTCTATTTTGAAATAAAAGAGAGCATATGTTATGAGAAGTTTGGAAAATAAAAAAATATACGGCACTATATTTTATAAAAAAAAGCCAAGGGGATTCATGAGAAAATTAATTGATGAAGTCGATTCCAAAATAATCCATATGCTTAAGAAAAATGGCCGTATGCCGAATACTGAACTGGCAAAAAAGCTTAAGATATCTGAAACAGCCATCAGAAAGCGTTTGAAACGATTGTTTGATAATGAACTGATTCAAATTGTTGCAGTTGTAAACCATTTGAAACTTGGCCATGAAATTGAAGGTAACATCAAAATTAAAATTGATACCAAGAAAACCGAGCATGTTATCAAAAAACTCGATTCGATTGACGGTATCTGGTATATCGCCCATTTAACCGGTGCCTCAGACTTTGATGCGGAATTTAGTGTCAGATCTCAAGGTGAGCTAAGGGACCTGCTTTCAAAAATTAACAAAATTAACGGTGTGGTTAATGCCGAACCTTCGTTCAGACTTCAGCTTATTAAAAACCGTTATGACTGGGAAACGCCGAAAGGTGGGGCGATGCCCGTATAGGTTTATAATATTTTTCCTGCAAGTGTATATGCTTAATACTTTTTTATGAAATTTGAACGAAAACGATTCCAGCACCAAAATTAATTAAATATATCGGTTGACATTCGGACTAAAAAAAGATAAAAGGTACGAAAAATGTTCGAATTTCCTTTGTGGTAGTTCGTCAAATAAATATATAAGGAAGTGTATTATGTCTATAGAACATCCTGAGTGTCCATTATTCAGAGCCCAGAACTGTAAAGACTATTATTGTAACAATATTTGTGCCCTTGTCCGAAAAGACAAAGTTTGTCAGAAAAAGGCTAAAGCCAAAAATAAAAACAAATACGTTGCAATTCGATAAATCGGACATTTAATCCTGTTTTTATCATCTACAAAAAAGCATCACATAAAATTCCAAAAAGCCATATTCAACTACCTGCACACAACTATCCGTTATGATTTTTCGTGTCACTTGATATTATAAAATGCATTGAATAAATACAGTTATTAATTTAATGCATTTTACACATACTAAAAAGTGTTTTAAATAAAAACCATGAGGTTTTGAATAAATTAAGAAATGATTAAAGGAGCAGCCCTTGTCTGAGATAATTGACAGCACACCAAAAATAGAAGGGTATCGAATGCCGGCTGAGTTTGAGCCGCATAAACAAACGTGGATGCTGTGGCCATACCGGTCCGATCTTTGGCGAAACGGCGGTAAACCTGTGCAGCGGACTTTTATTAAGCTGGCTGAAACAATTTCACAGTTTGAACCGGTTACCGTCGGCGTGTCGCAAAACCAGTATCTGGCCGCACGATCAAAACTTCCGAACAACATCAGGGTTGTGGAGATGTCATATAATGATATTTGGGTTAGAGATAGTGGCCCGACATTTGTTGTTAATGATAGAGGTAATGTACGGGGTATTGACTGGGGGTTTAATGCATGGGGAGGATTAAATGGCGGGCTTTACTGGCCCTGGGATCTTGATAATCTTGTTCCTCAGAAGATTTTAGAGATCGAAAATATTGATCGTTACAAACCTGAAAATTTTATTCTTGAAGGCGGCTCTATCCATGTTGATGGCCAGGGCACTTTACTAACGACAGAAGAATGTCTCCTCCACCCTAATCGAAATCCTCATCTGAATAAGACGCAAGTTGAAGAGCTGCTTAAGGAATATGTAAATGTAGAAAAAATTATATGGTTAAAAAAAGGAAATTACGAAGATTGCACCTATGGCCATGTTGATATTCTATCAGCGTTTATACGCCCAGGTGTTGTTGTTTTACACTGGACTGATGATAAAAGTGATCCGCAATATGAAATTTCTGCAGACGCTTATGAGCGGCTTACAAATGCTACGGATGCAAAGGGAAGAAAGTTGGAAGTTCATAAGATCCATGGTCCGACAGTTTCTTATGTTACCAGAGAGGAGGCTGAAGGAATAGATGTGCTTGAAGGATCTCTTCCCTTAACAGAAGGTATGAGGCTTGATCAATCTTATATAAACTTTTATATGGCCAATGGATGTGCAATTGTTCCCACATTTAATGATCCGCAGGATAAGGAGGCATTGGAAAAGCTCCAAAAGCTTATGCCGGAGCGTAAAGTTATTGGTATTAATGGCAGGGAAGTCGTTATCCCCGGTGGTATATTTCACTGTATAACCCAGCAGCAGCCGCTTGGTATCAGGCAAAATTTAATATGAAATCTTATAGATGGAACCTGGAGTACCCGTAGCAGTATGATTGTATGGGTATTTTTAAGAGCCTGGCACAAACTGATAAACATGGAATTTATATAAGAATTTTAATAGCAATGGAGGAATTGATAAATGAGTAAAGATTATATCGATATTCAGGATTATTCAAAAGAAGAACTGGAAACTTTACTGGAACTGATCGTGCCGATGAAGGCAGGATATAAAGCAAGAGAACTACCTGCACTACTGGATAGAAGGACACTGTCGATGGTTTTTCTGGGCTCTTCTTTAAGGACACGTATGTCATTTGAAGTCGCAATGAATGCACTTGGTGGTAACGGCCTTTATATCAGACCTGGAGATCTTCATCTTGGTGTAAAGGAAACGCTTAAGGATACCGCAATCGTTATGGGAAGTATGTGTGATGGGATTGTTTGTAGAAGTCCTCAATATTCAGACATTGCCGGGTTAGCTAAAGATGCAAAGGTATCTGTTATAAATGGTATGGCAGATGACTGTAATCATCCTACTCAGGCGCTTTGTGATGTGTTCACTATGTATGAAAAGAGCGGTAAAATTAAAGGGCTCAATCTTGCTTTTGTTGGTGATACCAGTAAGGGTTTCGGTGTAATAGGAAGAGACCTGATGCTGATGGCTTCAAAACTAGGCTTTAACTTTTACTGTGCATCTCCCAAGGAATATATGGTAGATGATGAATACCGTAAAATGATTATGGACAATGCATCAAAGAGTGGTGCCGAGATTGTCATCACAGAAGACCCGAAAGAGGTAGTTAAAAATGCCGATTTCCTTACCTGTGATGCCATTACATGGTACGGGTTTGAAGATGAAGAAGAAGACCGCTTCAGGATTCTGATGCCATATCAGGTAAATAAAGAGTTGTTTGACCTTACTCCGTCTCATTGTCAGTTTATGCATTGTCTTCCGGCAAAACGTGGGGAAGAGGTAACGGCAGAAGTAATTGACGGCCCCCGGTCTATTGTGTTTGATCAGGCAGAAAATCGATTGCATGCAGAGCTATCGCTTTGTGCTGCATTTTTAGGTGATGAAAAAGATATCAAAAATGTGGAAGAGAGTGGAAATCTTTCTGAAAACACAAAGCAAATAATTACAATTTTACGGAAATGGTATGCAATGCAAAATTAATAATATTTAAACGATAAATTATAAATAATTTTTTTATACTAAATAATCCCCGTCCGATATGGCGGGGATTATTTTTGAGAAAATATTTCGATGATTTTTATGTGCGCTGTCGACTGAAGAAAGCCGGCTCGTCTCGGTGTAGCTCGTCAGAGTAAGAGTGGGTGAAATAAAATAGTTTAATAATCAACCAGTCTCTTGATTTGCCAGATCCAGTAACTGTCCTCTGAACCATATCTGGGCGGGGTCTTTTTCATAAAGGGGATGCCAGATCAAATTTAGCCGATAGTCAGGAAAGTTATCCGGCGGTTCAACAACTCTTAAATTCATTTTCTGAACCAGTTTTTGTGCAAGGCGTAACGGCAGGGTCAGAACATAATCAGTTGTTTCTGTAATCATGGCGGCACCAAGGTACCCGGGATTGCTGATCGCAATATTATGATTGATTTTATTATTTTTCAACCATTTATCAAGAATGGTTTGAGTATAAGGCGTTCCCAGCGTTTCGTGATATATGTGGCGAACATTCCTGAATTCATCAATCGTTATTCGGTCACCGACAACCTTGTTACTTTTACTGACAACACAGGTTAGCTTGTCATATATCCAGGGTTGACACTTTAATCTTCCCGGAATCTCATGGATACCTTCAATACTTAAAACATAATCTATCTCACCGCTTACCAGCCTCTCTTCAAATTTTTGTTTTAGAATACCGGCCATGACTTTAACATTTGGTGCCACCTTTTGAAGGTGTGAGGTCAGAATCGGCAGATAGACACCTTCAAAGTATTCCGGAACATATATGACAAATGTTTCCTGTTTTGTTGAAGGGTCAAACGGTTCCGGTGAGTAAAGATTATGCTGGATATTTGTCAATGCTTCTCTGATTGGGACTTCCATGGTTAGTGCTCTTGGTGTAGGCATCATACCTTTTTCCGTTCTTACCAGGATAGGATCATCAAGTAGCGCTCTCAACCGGTTAAGTGCATGGCTCATTGCAGACTGGCTCAAAAAAACTTTTTCAGCCGCTTTTGATACATTTCTTTCAATCATTAATGCATCAAAAATAACCAGAAGATTGAGGTCGAAATTTTGAAGTGAAATTTTCATGTATTTAATATCCTGTTAATGTATGTTGTTCATATAAATATTAGATTAATGCATTTGACTAATTCTCCATTTCGTATATAATACAAAAATCATGCGGTCAAGCAATAGAACTTCTATTTGATCAAAGCTGATTTGAAATTTCTGTAAACCATCTCAACAGGCGGCTCTCTTTAAAACTTTATCCAGACCAACTGCATGCTAAGTGCATTTAACAATTTAATACAAAATTAAACCAATTTTCACAAAGCGCGAATTTAGGATCAATCAGTTCATTTTTTTGTACTTAAACTTAAAACTGGCGGGCAAACATGCCCATAAAAATTTATGTATTCAGGGGAGGGCGAGTTATGCACTATCGAACTAAAACAGAAAGAAAAAGAATTTATTTTGTTTTGTGTGGTGTCTTGATTCTTATGATGACTCTTTGCGGAAATTCTACGGTGATGGCTGCCGGTGAGCTACGTGTAGGGTGGGACACAACAGAAATGCTTGATTCACTTCAAACAGGTGAAACGTGGCAGTATGAAATCATGGGCTGTATGTTTTGGCAGCTTGTTTACGATCAAGCCTATCATTTTGGCGCACCTCCGGATTATAGCGCAGAGTTGCGGGCTGTCACCTCTGTCAAAACAGATGACAATAAAAAGTTTCGATATACCATACGTGAGGGGATGACGTTTCATGATGGGAAACCTGCCACAGCTAAGGATTTTGTTTTTACATACAAGTATTTGCCCCAGTGCAGTCCGGTGTGGGCATTTTTTGATACTGTAACAGTGGAAGATTCCTTTTCCGTTATTGATGAACATACGTTCGAGTTTGAGCTTGAAAAAACACTGGCGCCTAAATATCCGCCTTTTAACTGGTTTCCAATACTTCCTGAACATATATGGCGTCGCTACAAATATGAAATGACAGAATATGAGAATAAAAAAGCAATTGGATCAGGACCCTTTAAATTAAGTGAATTTAAAAGTGGCCGATATATAATATTTGAAAATTTTGAAGATTACTGGGAGAAAAAGCCCAGGGTGGATAAAGTTGTTTTTAAGGCATATGGTGGTAGTGATGCCAGAAATATGGCTCTGAAACGCGGCGATATCGATATGATCGGCTATAGCGGTATTTCTCCTTTGGCAATAAAATTTTTTGAAAATCAAAAAGATATTGAAATTACAGTGTCATCAGGCATTGAATTATGGTGGTTAACATTTAATTTTTATATGGATGGCCCCCAGAACGATATTAATGTAAGAAAAGCCATTGCCCATGGAATAGACAAGGATAAAATTGCTCAGATGACCTTCCAT
Organism: Desulfobacterales bacterium; assembly: GCA_021737275.1. GTDB lineage: Bacteria > Desulfobacterota > Desulfobacteria > Desulfobacterales > JAIPEE01 > JAIPEE01. Next base: position 40,734 of record JAIPEE010000016.1, on the reverse strand, counting down.
GGTTATGTCAAACCTGCTGACAGTTTTATTTATCCTGAGATGGATGAGTATAATCCAAATCTTCCTCAATACAACTATAATCCGGATATCGCCAACAAGATGCTGGATGATAACGGATATATAGATACTGATAATGACAGCATTCGAAATAATCCTGAAACCGGTGAGAATATGAAGTTTCGGTTTATCGTTTCGGCAGGTAGTGCTGAAAATGTGAAAGTTGCAACATTGATCAGGGAACAGCTGAAAAAGATCGGTGTGGATATCCAGATAAAAGCAATGGATTATGATACTTATGTCGATACATATTATTACCCGCAAGGATCAGGGTTTGATATGGCTTTACACAGCATGGATCCCGGCCCGTATGCTGGCTGGATCTGGCAGTATATGAGAAGCCATGAAGATGGTGGGGCAGGGTGGAATTCAGCTTATTATTCTAACCCGGAATTTGATAAAACACTGAGAGCTTATCTGGAGGTTGTTGATCTTGATGAACGAAAGGCGCTAAGTTGGAAACTTCAGGAATTTCTTGCAACGGATCTTCCACACTACGTTCTTTGCAGGCCAGATGTGATTGACCCGATTCGTACTGATAAACTGACGGGTTTTACTCCTAAAATGGGAGGTATCTCTTCATGGATCAATCCATTCTCATATTTTAATGTTCATGCGAAGTAATTGAGTCTGATTATTATCGCCAGGAAATTGCAGATAAACAGATGAGGTAATTATATGATTATCAAAACTCCCTACAGTCAATCTGTCCTGACATAAACCTTAATGATGCAAGGCGGTTTTGAATATTTCTGAATTATATTTTAACAAATCCAGTTTGTTTCTGAAGGCCTGCGAGTCTATTCTCTTCCCCAAAGATAGCAGACCTTTTAAAAATTTCAGGCCTTCAGAAACAATAAACAAATATATATCAAATAGCTTATCTGATTAATTCACAGTTTTAAAATATTGTCAGAATGCAAAATGCCGGCGTAATAATTTCAACTGTTAAAGGTACTTCTTATGAATGGACCCGAACGGTTGATTTTTTGAAGACCAATTTTCCTGAAGCATGGGATTCCGAACAGCCTGAAGATATTTATCTTTAAATACGCCCTTACAGACACTTATATAATCGTATTTATTTTTGAAATGAGTACGATTATATTTATGCGCAAGAAATCTAAATTAACCAGTAAACGCGTGGATCTATAAAATGAAATCAACACTTAATGAATTAGAGTCAATATTGAAAACTGTTGAGCTTTATCAGGATGGACACAATGATTTGGATATTGAAAAATTAAAAAAAGCATTCCATCCTAATGCTCATGTCATCGGATATTATGAAGGTGAGTTGATGTATGCTGATCGAAGTCAATATCTTGATATTCTTGCTGCAGATGAAGATTCGGCGGAGTCAGAAAAACCTGGCTATACAAAAATTTTGTCGTTGGATAAAACAGACACAACTGTTGTTGTTAAGGTTGAAAGTTTAATGGCAGGCGTTCGTTATATCAGCCAGTTAGCAATGTTAAATGTTGATGGTAAATGGCAAATAGTAAACGGTCTATTTCATTCTGAAAAATAATATATTGTGTTGTGAAATAAATTGATTTTACTGTCAGTGACAGTCTCAATATTAATACCTTGCATATATAAATTAAATCAATGCATTTGACTAATAGCATATTTCATTTATAAATATTATCACATGTGGTTAAAAAAATAGAATCTCAATTCCAACGAAAACTGATTTCAGATTATTGTACTTCTCTAAAGATTGTTTTGTGAAGAATTATGACCAGGTTAGGTGCATGCTTACATTCACCTTTTTAATATATTATTACTTGTTTACCATCAGGAGGTTAAAAAATGCGCAATAGAATGTCTCGCAAAACAAAAACCCGTATTGGGTTTGGAGTTTACTTCTTCACAGTACTGTTTCCGATCTACTGTCTTCCTATCTTTAACAAGCTCAATGTCGCTGAACCATTTATCGGCCCATTTCCATTTATAGTATTTGTTATTTTTCTCATAGGTGTTCTGGTTTCCCTTGGGTTAATCGTTTTGTTTGAAGTTGAAGACAGGAGGGGAGATCTGTTATGAATGCCTTTTTAGCAATATCTGTAGTGGTTGTATATTTTATTCTATTAATTTTTATGGTTACCAAATATGGAAAAGCAAAGGATGGCGGCATAGACGAATTTGCTGTCGCCGGGCGAACTTTTCCCTGGTACATGATTTTATTTACTATTCTGGGATCATGGATGGTCGGTTCAGTTTTTATAGCAGATTTTGGATGGGCAGCAATGGAAGGTGCTATTGCCTATTATGGTGCTATTTATGGGTTAACGGGGCTTATATTTTTTTACTACATTGCGCCCAGAGCCTGGTTATGGGGCAAAGTGCACACCCTTTATAACATGCCTGACTGTGTCGGACTCCGGTTTAATAATAAAAAACTGGTATTCATTATTGCACTTGCGGCAGGCTTTATTATTAGCTGGCCATGGCAGGTTATGGCATTGATGACGTTCGGATATACCATCAATGTGATAACTTACGGTATCGTTCCTATTCAGGTGGCGGTTGGTATCTTTGCTATTGTTATAGCGTTTTACTGTATATATGGCGGTATGCGAAGTGTAGTTGTAACCGATTTTATTCAGGGGTTGGTTTGTTGTGTTGTCGTTATGTTTGGCGTTATCGCTGTGATGTATATCAAATTTGACGGCATCGGGCCGATGTTTAAAAAGGTAATGGCTGTAAATCCCGACTTCCTTACAGTTGTTGATACGAAATATATGGTTTCAATTATTATTTCTGGTACGCTCGGTGCGTATTGTTTCCCTGAAATTTTTAACAGGATTTTTCTGGCAAGAAGTGTTCGGGATGTGAAAATAACAGTCCGCCTTAGCCCCATTATTATGTTTGTTTCCATTTTTCTTGTAATTTCTCTGGGTATTGGCGGTTCATTAATGTCTTCAATCACTGAAAGTGTAGAAGCTGCAGAATCAGGTTTCCTGACTATATTTGCCGATGCGGGAGGCCCATTTTTGCTGGCTTTTGCTGCCATCGTTATCATTGCAGCAGAAATGTCTTCCATTGATTCGCAGATGACAGTCATGGGAACTATTTTTGCTATCAATATCGTAGAGCCTTTTAAAAAAGGTGGATTGAGTGATATTGCAAAAGTAAAAGTCAGCCGTTGGTTTATAGCGCTCTGGACACTGGCAATGTTTTTTATAACTTTTTGTGACCTGCCAATGCTTATTACCTATGCAATTGTAACTTATGAGTTTCTGAGTATTCTTTTTCCGACAATTATATTGAGTATATTGTGGCGAAGGGGAAATGCAAGTGCCGCTTTTGCTAGTATGATTGTAGGATGGTCTGTATGTGGATCTATGCAGATTTGGCCCCAGGTAATGGACCTTGCTGGTGGATGGGGTGCCGGTTTTACAGGTGCCGTAAGTTCTATAATTGTTTATGTTATCATTGCATTTCTGACACCAGTAGAGGAACGGGTTAACAAATTGTTCGATGAAGTAGAGGCCTTTAACGAAGAGCATGGATTTAAAAGTGAAAAGGCATCTTCCGTGTAATACCGGATCAGGCTCCTGGAGATTGATTAGAAACAATTACCGGGTTTTAACATATTTAAATTGACTAAAATAACTAAGGGGCAGGATGTTTTGTCTGCTCCTTAATTACAAAATCATTAGTCGATAAAGCGATAACTAAGAATTTTATAATAATACTCAGAGTGGAACATTATCATAACTTGAATTTAAGAATGCTTTAAAAATGGAGTACAGTATGAAAAAAGTACCTTTGCTATATTTAAATAAGATCTAAATCTATTTTTTGAATAGTAACCACCTCCCACACTCCTTAAATGAAATCAGTGGGAAAAATGGCAACCGGGTTGTACCCTCCCGGTTGCCATTTATTGTTTTGGGTTATTTGCTTGATTTACAATAAAAAAAGGGCATCCACCATAATTGATGGATGCCCTTTTAAACTTTGGATATTGTAACTTATGCGACAGTTACATTAACTGCTGAAGGACCTTTCTGGCCCTGTTCAATATCAAATGTTACGCGATCGCCTTCATCAAGATTTTTAAAACCTGATGAGTTGATTCCTGAAAAATGAACGAACACATCCGGTCCACCATCTTCTTGTTCAATAAAACCAAAACCTTTACTACCATTAAACCATTTTACGATTCCATTAGCCATTGTGACACTCTCCTTAAAAATAATAAATAATATGGTCCCAAACCTCAGATTGCCACTTTGTGAAATGGATTTTACCTTTAGCGCGAAACCGTCACCACTGATTTTAGCGGGATGGTTGTAAATATCATGTTTTGAGATTAAGTCAATGTAAATTATCAGTTTTTTTATCTGTGCATTGGTTGCCGCAAATAGATGTTGATGGAAATCCCATCTCAATTGAGGGTACCCTGGGGATCTTTGACAAAAAGAGGTGCCTGGATTGAGAACCGGTTCCGTCTCCTGTGCAATGGGCCAAACAAATACGGTTGAGAGTACAGAGTGTTGAATTAACTGATTAAATCTATATTAAAGTATAAAAAAGGGTAATCCGGAATTAGCCGGTTTACCTCTTTTTGTTTGATTTTGATTTAAAAAATATGGCTCTTTTAATCAGGTCATGGGCATGAGGCCCGGTCAGAAAAATCGTAATCATAATCATAATCATAATCATAATCATAATCTGGCTTGCTGTTTCGTATGCTGAGATGAGTTTAAAAAATAAAGAATGAAATTGACAAGGGGATTATATTAATAATAGTTTAACAAGAAATTTGAAAGAAATGAGATTTTTTTAATTCAAAAGAAAACGCCAGTTATAATTTATGAGACGTCTGAACGTATTAATATTCACGGTTTACCAATAGCAATTATCCCATTGGAGATGTTCGCATCTCTGTCTGCCGGTCATTTTTTTTAATTCAATTTTCAAATAATTCGAAAAGCATTCAAATATCTTAATTTTTTCTGAATATTTTTTAAACGATAACCATTTATTAAAAATACCTTAAAGGTCGAAAGGAAAATATTATGACTGATCATGCAATAACGGCAGAAAGTCTTTATGGAATGGCCCATGAACCGGATTACGCCGGAATCTTGAGCTTTATGCGTCGAAAATACACAAAGGATTTAACCGGTGTCGATGTGGCCGTCAGCGGCGTTCCACTGGATTTGATGGTAAGCAATCGGCCGGGAACCCGCTTTGGTCCGGCTGCTGTCAGAAAGGCTTCTGTCGCAAATGAATACAATCATTGGCCATGGCCGTTTGACCCATTTGAACGGCTGGCGGTTATTGATTATGGCGACTGTTATTTTGATGCCGGCAAGCCTGAAACCATTAATGATTCAATTTACAACCATGCTAAGCATATTCTGGATGCAGGTGTATTCATGCTGACACTGGGCGGTGATCATTATATTTCTTATGCGCTTTTAAAGGCACATGCAGAGAAACATGGTCCAATGTCACTAATTCACTTTGATGCACATTCGGATACCTGGGATGATTCCAGCGAGCACCATGGGACGATGTTTTTGAGAGCAGCCAGGGAAGGACTCATTATTCCTGAAAAGTCTATTCAGATTGGTCTTCGGACACAGAATCCCGAAACACACGGGTTCAATATTTTTCATGCACCCTGGGTTATGAAAAACGGGGCCGAGGCGACACTGGCGGAAATCAAAAAGATTGTTGGAGATAATAAAGCATATCTCACATTTGACATTGATTGTTTTGATCCGGCATATGCGCCCGGAACCGGAACTCCGGTGCCTGGAGGGTTGACATCACTGACGGCACTGGAAATTATCCAGGGTTTGGGAGATATCAGTTTTGCCGGTATGGATCTGGTAGAGGTCTCACCTGCGTATGATCACGGTGAAATAACGGCTATTCTGGCTGCAGCAGTGGCAAATGATATGATTTGTCTGCTGGCTTCACAGAAAAAGTGAATTGATCCTGATAAAAAATAAATCTGTATTTTATGTTGTAAAAAAGGCAACCGGGAAATAACTATTTCGGTTGCCTTTATATTCTTCGATAATACATTTTGAAATGTGACCGGATTTGTTTACGGGTCCTAATCTTCATCATATTCAAGCGCTGTACCAATATTATAACTGTCTTTAATATATTTAAGTGTAAATGAAGAGTTGGTGCTTAAAACACCTTCAATGGGGTAAATACGATCGTAAAGTAGTGAGTGTAATTCATCAATTGATCTGAGGCGAAATTCAATATCAAGATCATAGGTGCCGGAAACAAGAGAAATATACCAGAGCTCATCAAGTTCCTTGAGCTCTTTGATGGCCTGATCAGATTTTTTAATGTCTAGCTTGATGTGCATATTTCCAACAACATTAAATCCAACTTTAAAAGGATCACATGCCGCAACAATCTTTATGATTCCATCTTTAATCAGTCTTTGTATCCGCTTTCTGATCGTTGCTTCGGAAATGCCAAGCTTTTGAGCAATTTCAGTATTTGGCATTCTTCCATTTTCTTGAAGTAAGCAGATAATCTTTGAGTCAACTTTGTCTATTTCCAGTCCCATGTGTACCCGTAATTCTGTAAAATATTATTAAAAATGGCAGTTTAAAAAAATATTTTCAAGAATTGTCCTTTGAAGATCTTATATAGTGAATTCATCGAGTTTTAAATGAAAATATTCTAAAGATTTTTTTGATAATTGTCAAGAAGTTTAGTGCTAAAAAAAACGAAAATTCAAAAATAAGATAATAAAAAATTCGATTATATTAAAAATCATGTTTTTTTATAAACAAAAAATACGAATACCGGTGTCAATAAATTGTTTTATAATGCAAAACACAAAAAATGTTGACAATCGGATAATATATGCTAAAAAAAACGAATAAAATAAATAGTGGTGTCTAATAAATATTAAATTCGAATTATGTGAATTGAATCATTTCAAAATACTATAACGAAATTTACGAAACTATTCAACGCTTGCGTATTTGGGTAACAGTTTGCTTATAATGCAGAATTTTTTACATAAAAGCATGAAAACTTTTATGGCGATATTTTCTGCACCGATTTTGTGATTTTTATACCACCATTGAGAATGTAAACAGCAAATAAAAAAAAGAATTGGTTCAATAAAAATTGAAAAAAATTTAAGTTTGAAATTGTCGGGCAAGTTTAAATAAATCTTCTTCCCCTGAAGAATACCTTCTCGGTTTAACTTGTCCGGCAAAACAATTTAAAATTGATAGCAAAATCTAAAAAGGGGGGGTGTGAAGAGTTTAATAACAATAATCGGGTCTAAACGTAAATGAGGAAAGGAGAACAGTATGTGTAATTGGAAGCATAAACAATTTTTGGGGTTAATAGTCTTTATGGGAGTACTTTTTTTTGTTCCTATGATTACTTCAAGTGCAAATGCCGCCGGGGAACTGCGTGTCGGATGGCTTTCAGATGAAATGATCAGATCTCTGGCCTGTAATGATGCATGGCAATATGAAGATATGGGCTGTATGTTCTGGCAGCTGGTCTATGATCAACCGCATCATTTTGGTGCGCCACCTGATTACCCTTATGAATTCAGGGCGGCAAGCGATTGTACTACAAAAGACAATCAAACATTCAGGTATCATGTCAGAAAAGATACAACTTTTCATGACGGCAAACCTGTCACTGCAAAAGATTTTGCTTTTACCTTTAAACATTTGCCGGTATCCAACCCGGTATGGGCATTTTATGATGCGGTTACAGTAGAAGATTCTATAGTCGTTGTTGATGATCATACCGTTGAATTTACACTTGTAGCTCCTATTTCTCCCAAGTATCCGCCTTTTAACTGGTACCCAATCCTTCCGGAACATCTGTGGCGGCGCCATAAATTTGAACTGGACAAGATGAAAAATAAAGATGCTATCGGGTCCGGGCCATTTAAACTGAAAGAGTATAAATCAGGCCTGTATATGACCTTTGAGCGGTTCGAGGATTACTGGGAAGATAAACCAAGAGTGGATTCCATTGTTTTTAAAACTTACGGGAGCTCCGACGGTCGGAATATGGCCATGAAAAAAAACGAAATCGATATGATCGGTTATGGTGGTATATCTCCCCTGGCGAAAAAGTTTCTTGAAAAAGATAAGAATATTCAGGTTGATGCTCTGCCGGGTATATCTCTGAACTGGTTGACATTCAATTTATATAAAGAAGGCCCCCTTAGAGACCTTGATGTTCGAAAAGCTATCGTTCACGGTATCGACAAACAGAGAATCATAGATATGGTTTACCATGGTTATGCAAAACTGCAGGAAACCTTTATATATCCGGAGCTTTTTGAATATAACCCGAACCTGCCGGAATATAATTATGATCCGGCACTTTCCAATAAACTTCTGGATAAAAGCGGATACCTGGACTCTGATGATGACGGTATCAGAAACAATGCTGCCGGGGAAAACATATCTTTTAAATTCCTCGTGCCGTCCAGTTCAGCTGAACTGGTTAAAATGGTCCAGCTCTTTCGTGAGCAGATGAAGGCTATTGGTCTCGATATCAGAATAGTGGTAACAGATCTGGATACCTATTTTGATACTTACTATTATCCGCAGGGAATGGGCTTTGATATTTCCGTTGGCACGGAAGAACCCGGTCCTTATGCGTCATGGGTCTGGGAGTTTATGAGAAGTCATGAATCCGGCGGCGGCGCCTGGAACACAGCGTATTACAACAACCTGGATTTTGACGATGTCCTGAACGAGTATCTTACAGCCATAGATCTTGATGAACGGAAAGCGCTTTGCTGGAAGCTCCAGGAGATCATGCACAGGGATCTGCCGCACTATGTAATTTGCAGGCCTGATACTATTGAGGCTGTCAGAACAGATAAGCTTGAAGGCTATGTCGGTTATATGGGCGGATATTCTACATGGATCAATCCGTTTACTTATTTTAATGTACATGCAAAATAGTAGAATATAAGTAAATTACCTCATGGAAACAGATAGCCGGGAAGTAATTCCCGGCTATCTCTCTTTGATAGAAGAGTCGTCACGCTTCATTGGCAGACTGAAGCATGCATTGAAGCAGCACATCGGCACCAGCCTTACAATCTTCCCATGTCGTATTTTCTATCTCAACATGACTTCTGCCCCCGATACTGGGTACAAAGATCATGGCAGTTGGTGCTACCTGGTTTATGTATGCCGCATCATGGCCGGCACCACTGGTCATTTCAAGGGGGTCAAATCCCAGCTTTATAGCGCTGTCATTAACGATCCGGACCAGTTTTGGATCAAATGGAGAGTGCTTTACCCGCCAGGTTTCCTCTATGCGGACAATGCATCCTCTTTTATCTGCGATGTCTTTAAATAATGGCAGCAGATTATCCAGTGCGCGTTGTGTAAGGCCATCATTCCATGAGCGAATATCAAAAGTAAAATGTGTTTGTCCCGGAATGATGTTAACTGAGTTAGGCTCATTATCTATACGGCCAACGGTTGTCACAAGATCGCCTCCGAATTTGTTCGGAATTTCATTTGCCGCAATAATCATTTCAGAAGCGGCAACTAACGAATCATGCCGGTTAACCATCGGTGTGGGGCCGGCCTGGTTTGATTCTCCTTCAATGTAAATATCGTACCAGTTTAAATTTACGATACCTTTGGGCACACCAATAATTCTGTTTTTACTTTCCAGAACAGGACCCTGTTCAATGTGATATTCATAATAAGCATGAACCGGCCATCTTTTAGCAGGGGAGGGGCCTTTGTAACCAATACGGATCAATTCACCTTCAAACCGTTTACCATCAGGATCTGTTCGATTGTATGCATAATCTTTTTTGAGTGATCCCGCCCAGACACCTGATGCAATCATAGCCGGTGAAAAACGCGTACCCTCCTCATTGGTCCATGCAACTGCCGTGACAGGTCGGTTTATCTGAATGTTGTTTTCTCTGATGGTTCTCAATATTTCAAGTGCACCCATTACACCAAGAATGCCATCAAAGCGGCCACCTCTGGGTTGGGAATCAATATGTGAACCGCTCATAACCGATGGCAGATTATTTTCTGATCCGGGTAAGGTTCCAAAAATGCTGCCCATATCATCAATCGTTATTTCGCAGTCGATTTCCTTCAACCATTTAACGAAAAGATCTCTGGCCTGTTTATCTTCATCACTAAGCGCAAGACGTGTTACGCCGCCTCTTGATGTTGCGCCGATTTTCGCCATTTCTTCAAGTGACTGTTGAAGGCGATTGCCATTTATTCGTAAGTTTGCTACATCCATTATTGTTCTCCTTGTATAAACAGTCCTGAACTATATTGGAACCCATCTCAAGAAAGCGTGTAAGGTTCCATGGGGCGGTACATGCCAGTTCAAAATGTTCACATACTATATATGTATGCGCCATTTTTTTCACTTCCATGTGCCTTATGCTGCAGCCTGATCCATATTTTTGAAATAGGCTCGATTTATTAAAAATAATATTATGCATTCCCAAAAAGTAGAATTCAATATGTTTTTGATAAAAGTATATAATTATCTGAAATTAAATATATTTATTATTGCAATTTGATTCATTTTATAAAATAAGTTGACAAAATAAATTAGATAAATTATTTTCAATAACCATTTAAATAAAATATATGGAGTCCCTGTGGGTAGAAAAAGCAAATCAGATGTTCGTAAGCCTGAGATCATAAGACATCTCATGGAAGTTCTTGTAAAAGAAGGGCTTGAAAAAACTACCTTTGCAAAAGTAGGGGACCACATGGGTGTTCATCCCAGTCTTCTCGTTCATTATTTCAAGACTAAAGACGAAATGATGATGGCGCTTGTTGATCATATGATTGATACTTACAATAATGCTTATTTGACCATGTTTGGCAGCATTGAGGATCCTGAAAAGAGATTGAATGAATTTGTTAACAGGGTATTAGGCGTTGAATGGGAAATTGATCAGGTCCATGATTATGTCATGTGGGCCTGTTTCTACATGGCTCTAAGAAACAAACGCGTACATAAAAGACTAAAAAAATTGTATGACTTTATACTAAATCTTTATATAAACGAAATCCAGGGATTTAAGGATGCAGGTATTATTAAGGTCGAAAATGTAGAATATGCCGCCGTTCATATCTACTCTTTGTCTGAAGGTATTTTTAACTATTTTACTGTCGAAGGTGTTACGGACAAAGTTGTTGAGTACTGTGAATCTATGAAGAAGACAACCCTCAAGCTATTAAAGAACGGTACATTTTAAACAAATTAATATTTTGTTGGCTTATGTAATTTTTTTATGTTTTTAAAATTAATTGAATAGTTAAATAAAAAATATCATACTTAAGTCAACAATTTTTTGGAATAAAAATTAACTAACCGATTAAACAAAATAAAAATTGCCGGACAACGTTTATTGTACTCTTCTTTCCCAAAGAATACCCCAAGGTACGATGGAACTTGTCCGGCAATAACAATTGTCAGATTAACCGGCACAAAAAAAGGAGGTTTACTAAAAGCTTAATCACATAAAAAATTAATTAAGAAAACATGAAAGGAGAGCATTATGAGTATGAGGAAGTCTAAGCAATTATTTGGTGCAATAATTATTTTATTAGGAATAACTGTCTTTGTTCCACAGTTTACTACAGATTCAAAGGCGGCAGGAGAGCTCCGGGTTGGATGGAATGCTGATGAAATGGTCAGATCATTAGCCTGTAATGATGCCTGGCAGTATGAGGATATGGGTGTCTTATGGTGGCAGATTGTATATGATCAGGCTTGGGCTTTTGATAATCCGCCTGATTACAAATATTCGCCAAGAGCAATCACCGGTTATGAAACGCAGGATAACCAGATGTTCAGGTTTTTTGTCAGAGAAGGTATGACATGGCATGATGGCAAACCTGTAACCGCAAAAGACCTTGCCTTTACCTATGAATATTTGCCTGTATCAAATCCGATCTGGGCGTTTTATGATGCCGTAACAGAAAAAGATTCTGTAACAGTTATTGATGATCATACCCTACAATTTAAACTTGCAAAGCCCATCGCACCCAAATATCCGCCATTCAACTGGTTTCCAATTCTTCCGGAACATCTGTGGCGTCGACACAAATTCGATATTGAAAAATATTCTAACAAAGCTGCAATCGGTTCAGGCCCTTTCAAACTAAAGGAATATCAATCCGGACAATATATGATTTTTGAAAGGTTTGAGGATTATTGGGAAAAGAATCCTAGGGTTGATAAAATTGTCTTTAAAACTTATGGCAGTTCCGACGCCAGAAATATGGCTCTGAAAAAAGATGAAATTGATATGATGGGCTATGGTGGCATCTCACCGCTTACTAAAAAGTTTCTTGAAAAAGATTCCAACATTAGTGTTGTGAAAACCGATGGAATTGCGCTTAACTGGATTACCTTTAATCTTTATGATCAGGAAAAAGCGATTAGTGATCTGGTTTTCAGGAAAGCTTTTGTTCATGCTATTGATAAGGAAAGAATTATTAAAATGGTGTACCATGGCTTTGCAAAAACTCAGGATACCTTTATTTATCCGGAGCTTTATGAGTATAATCCCAATGTTGCCAAATATGATTATAATCCTGAACTGGCAAATAAAATGCTTGATGAAAAAGGGTATGTCGACACTGATGGCGATGGTATCAGGAATGAAATTACAGGGAAAAAGAATAACATGACCTATAAGTTCCTTGTACCATCATCAACTGCAGAACTAGTAAAAATGGCTCAGTTGATCAGAGAACAGATGAAAGCTGTTAATGTTGATATTCGTGTTCTTGTTACGGACCTGGATACTTATTATGATACATATTATTACCCCGCAGGAATGGGCTTTGATATCGCTGTATCAACGGAAGAACCTGGCCCTTATGCTTCATGGATATGGGAGTTTATGAGGAATCCTGAAGCCGGCGGTGTTGCCTGGAATACGGCATATTATATTAATCCGGATTTTGATGTGATTCTGGATAAATATGTTTCTGTAACTGATCTTGAAGAACGTAAGAAACTTTGCTTCCAACTTCAGGAGATTATGAACAGAGACTTGCCGCACTATGTCATATGCAGACCAGATACAATTGAGGCTGTCAGAAATGATAAACTGGATGGGTTTGTTTCATATATGGGCGGGTATTCAACATGGATAAACCCTTTTTCATATTTTAATGTTCATGCAAAATAATTGTGTTCATGATTGTTTAACGAACTCCCCATTAATTATACACAAGGCATATCAGTAACTGGCAGATTATTGCGTCAGTTACTGATATGCTATTTTATGATAATTAAATTGAAAACCAAGCTTCATAATTTTTAATGGATAAATCCATTCAATTATCACCTTATAATTTAAAATTAAACTTGACATCAAATATAAATTAAACTATTAGTGAATTTATAAAATTCAGGTGTGAAAAAAATCATGATAATAAATTATAACAACTTAACCGAGATGATAGTTTCAGCTTTTAATGATCTGGAGAAACTTATTCAACTTAAAAGCAGTCTTTTGTATTGTGAAAATATTATGCATCAAAATTGCTATAATTTTGATTATATTCCCTCATTTCTTCCACATCTGATTTTCCTGAATTTTGTCGTTTTTATTTAACTCCATATAATCGTTCTGAACTTGGGGTATATCTGTCTTTTGCAGTAGTTCCTTTTTAAAGAATCTTGTTTAAAAACAGGTAACTATGAGAAAAATTTTAATATAGCGTCAATTTTGAATAAAAAAAGACTAAATAAATCAGAGGATCATGATCGGTATAAAGCTGGGTTGAGACAGATTGTCTGATCAAACGGAACTTATGCCCTTTGGGTATAAAATAAGTTTAATGCCGATAAAAAAAGAGGAGATAAAATATGAGTAAAACGATTAGAACACGAATGGGAGACGGCGAGCTTGTGATGATGTCTGCCGGGGAGATTAAAGCGGATATCCTCGAAGGCTCAAAAGATGCTGCCGATAGGGGAAAAATTCCTGAATTGTCTGCTAACGAACTTGATCAGTTATATAATATTATTGCTGAGCCGGGACGCATCGTTAGTGTTAACCCGGGAGAAGAAGTGATTGTTATTGATGACGGCAGTGTCCTGGGGTTTATTTCGGAACAGGGAGATAGTGGTGCAGGCCTGCCATTGAGCCGTAGTCAGGCTATATTGACCTATGAAAAAGCCTGTGGGGCTGATACGGTTTTAATGCCGCATCATGATTTTAGTTACAAACCGGTGAAAAGTATTATCAACTATGAAATGCAGGATTATTATTCAACATCTCAACTTACAACGATACCTTTGTTTTATGGCGCACAGCCTAACATGGGGCTTTATTACAAGCCGGACGGCCCTTGTGATAACCCATCTGAATTGCTTCCTCTCGGTAAAATCAAAGAGGCAAAACAGGCCCAGATTGATGCAGCTGCCATGATGGAAGATGATATTGTTTATATCTTTAAGGAACTTAATCGTGTCGGCCTTGAAGGCCTTAATCTGGATACCTGCGGTTCAGCGGGAGATGCAGATTTTATGTCTGCGTTAAATGTCTGTGTTGAAGTAAAAAAAATAAACCCGAACATGCCGGTCGTTATTGGTATGGCATCCGAATTTGTTCTGGGTATGCATGGTGAAGTTGAATTTGACGGGCAGCGTTTGGCCGGTATGTATCCGCATGACCAGGTAATCGTTGCTGAAAAAGCCGGTGCTGATATTTTTGGGCCGGCAATTAATGTTAACTCTTCAAAATCTATTCCATGGAATCTTTCCCGAGCTGTCACATTTGTAAAAGCAACATCGGAAGCATCCGCTATACCGATTCATGCCAATGTTGGAATGGGCGTTTGCGGTATTCCGATGCTTGAAGAATCAGCCATTGATTGTGTAACACGAGCATCCAAAGCACTGATCCAAATTGGTAAGGTTGACGGGTTGTAGGTTGGCGTTGGTGATACATTTGGAATGCCGGTTGCTCACATTTTAGCTTCATGTATGGGTGGTATACGGACTACCGGAGATCTGGTAGCCTGGATGCAGATGACCCGAAAAATGAGATTGAATGAAGCAAAACAATATGTGGCGGATAAACTGGGTATTAAGGTGATTGATTTAATTGACGAAGAAATAATGAGGCCATTGCGCGAGGAATTGGGCATTGGAACGCTTGTGGCCATCCCCGGAGCTGAAAAAGGAATACTTGCAAAAAATAAAATTGCTAAGCTTCTGAACATTGAAATCAATTCCGTCAAATTGTTCCAGTCAAAATTGAAATAAAGGGAGATGAGTATGAGAAGAGGACCCAAGGCAGGAAATGAAGCAATTCTGGGGTGGGGCTTAAAAGCGCTTTCCAAAGATATGATTGAAGATATCCATAATGCCACACTGGAGATCATGCAGACCACCGGTATCAGATTTGATTCAGACAGGGCGCTGGATATATTTGAAAAAGGCGGGTGCTGGGTAAACAGAAAGACAAAGGTTGTAAGATTCCCAAGGCATCTGGTTAATGATGCGATCACCTCATGTCCCAACCAGATAATTATGGCCGGACGTGACTCCCGGCATGACTTTATGATGGGTGGACGCGAAGTGGGTTTTACACCGTTTGGTGTTGGCGTCACCACACAGGATTTAGAAACCGGCGAACTGCGGGATTCAACCAAGGCAGATCTGGAGGAGATGGGTGTACTGATTGATGCTCTACCTCATATGGATATCTACACACCACCGGTAACACCGCGTGATGTGCCCAATGAATCATATGACCTCCATATGGCTGAAACGGCATTTGTAAACTGTTCCAAGCATATTGGCGCAGAGATAGAATCTAAAGAAAGTGCACTTCAGATATTTGAAATGGCCGCAGCTATCACAGGTGGTTCGGATGAAATGAAGGCCAGGCCGATTGTTTCAACACTGGTTTGTCCTACCAGTCCACTGCAGTATATAGAAAATGCAACGGATCTTATAGAGCTTTGTGCAGAAAAGTGGATACCGATGACTGTACTGAGTATGGCCATGGCCGGCGGTTCCAGTCCGATATCAATATCCGGTACGCTTGTTACGCATAATGCAGAAGTACTGGCCGGAATTGTTTTAGGCCAGATCATAAATCCCGGTACACCGATGATATACGGCAGTTCAACCACAACCTTTGATATGCGTTACAGCGCTGCCGTTGTTGGTGCGCCTGAACTGGGTATGATCAGCGCAGCTGTCGTGGAGCTTGCCAACTTTTATGGTTTACCCAATTATGTTGCCGGTGGATAGGGCGACTCAAAGGTTTGTGATGTTCAGGCCGGACATGAAAAAACCCTCACCGCATTACTTCCGGCATTGGCAGGCGCCAATATGATTTACGGACCAGGCATGCTTGAGATGGGGATGATATTTAACTACGGTCAGCTTGTAATAGATGATGAAATAGCAGCAATGGTAAAAAGAGTCGTTGGCGGTTTTAGCTGTGACAGGGAAACAATGGGTGTTGAACTGATCAAAGAGGTCGGTATCGGTGGCAACTTCCTTAATCAGCGACATACCATGGACTATCTGAAGCAGGAACAGACGCAGACAAAACTTTTTGATCGACGTATGAGGGGCGCATGGGAAAAGCGCGGTTCAAAGCGACTGGATCAGGTTGCTACAGAAAAAGCCAGAGATATTATTGCAACGCATAGACCACTTCCTTTGGGAGATGGCGTTGAAGATGAAATTAAAAAGATTGTAGCTGCTTTTGAGAAAAAGCATATTAAATAGGAGAATATATGCAGGAATTAATATTTAGTCAGGCTAAAGAAGCGATCAAAACAGCCGATCAGGATAAAGTAAAACAGATAGCAGAGATGGCCTTAACCAACGGAATGGATCCGGCTGTTTTACTGGAACAGGGATTTGTTGCAGGTATTACGGAGATAGGAGAATTGTTTGAAGCGGAAAAGATCTTTTTGCCTGAGCTTGTAATGGCTGCCGATGCCATGAAGATTGCAGCGGATATCTGTAACCGGTCGCTTGGTAGTGAGGCAGCCGCATCCAAAGGAAAAGTGATTCTTGGAACAGTAAAGGGAGACATTCATGATATCGGAAAAAGTATCGTGGCGTCTTTCCTTTCAGCCAGCGGTTTCGAAGTAATTGATCTGGGTCGGGATGTGGTCACACAGGCGTTCATTGATAAAGCTGTTGAGCTGGATGCGGATGTTATTGCCACCAGCGCACTGTTGACTACAACCATGGGTTATCAGGAAGAACTGGAAAATTCGCTTAAAGAAAAGGGTTTGAAGGGTAAATTTAAAACCATTATCGGCGGCGCTCCGGTTAATCAAGGCTGGGCAGATAAAATTGGTGCTGATGCATATGCTGAAGATGCGGCCAGTGCAGCTCAGACAATCAAAGAAATGTTAGCATAACAGTAAAAGAGATATATTATGACGACTAACAAGAATAGTGAAGCTTCTATTTCGCCCATTTCCCTACCACCGGAAATGCGAACCCGAATCCTCAATGATCAGAAGATTGAGGATATCCATCAGGCAACGTTAAAACTGCTCGAAAATACCGGCATAAGATTTCCATCAGAAATAGCCTTAAAAACGTTTGCAGATGCCGGCGCCGATGTGGATTTTGAAAAGCAGGTCGTTAAAATCCCGCGCGATTTATTAATGGAGAATATTGCCAAAGCACCCAGAAGCTATACCATGGCTTCACGTGGTAATGAAGCTCTTGACTTTGTTTTAAATGGAGAAGCAACCCATATGGGCACATCCGGTACCGGTTGTGCGACAATTGATTTTGAAACCGGAGAAAAACGTTCTTCAACCAAAGCGGACGTTGGTAATATGGCAAAGATAACGGATTATGTGTCATCCTGTTCATTTTACTGGCCAATGGTAAGTGCAGATGATGTGCCGCCTGCAACTGTTTCTCTTCATGAGATTGAAGCATCTTTTTTGAATACTGAAAAACATGTGCATATCATCAGTTGTGTTAAACCGGGCCCTGCAAAATATGCAGTAAAGATGGCTCAGTCTGTTGCAGGCGGTAAAGAGGCTGCCAGAAAACGGCCGCCGCTTTCTGTTTTGATTTGCCCGGTATCACCTTTAAATCAGGATGAAGCGGCACTCGAGGCCGGTTTGATCTTTGCAGAAGCCGGTTTGCCGGTCGGTATTGGTGTATTACCGACATTGGGGTCAACCGGGCCTGCAACATTTGCAGGATTATTGGTTGCCGGAAATGCAGAACTGCTCAGTACAATTTGCTATATCCAGCTTCTTTACCCCGGCGCACCTGTATATTATGCATTTTTTTCCATGACAATGAACCCCTACTCAGGCGGCGGGATTATGACCGCATATTGTCAGCATCTGCTTAATGCAGTTGGTCCTGAGTTGGGACATTTTTATAATTTACCGGTGATGTCGGCCTTTGGTGGTACGGATTCAACGGGTTGTGATACCTGGAAGGCGGGCAAGGACGTTGCCATTGAGGCATTGCTCGCCTACCAGGCTAATCCGGATATGATCGTTATGCCGGGTATTCGTGATTCTGTTACGCTATTACATTACGAAGCATTGTTAATGGATATCGAAACACTTAACTCTATTGAAACAATTTCCAGAGGAATAGATGTTACTGAAGAGACGCTTGCGCTGGATGAAATTGACAGAGTAGGACATGGCGGTCATTTTCTGGATTCCAGGCTTACCTTGAAAAACATAAGAAAAGTCTGGACGTCTGGCATGGCATTTCAGTGGGATTCAACGGAAAGTGTTTTTCGTGATCCAAGGGAAGCGGCCAGAGAAAAAACACGCTGGATACTTGAAAACTATGAGCCTAAACCATTAAGTGGTGAAGTAAAAGAGGAATTAAAAAATATCATTCGAGAAGCTGAAAAAGAATTATTATAAATACTCATAGCAATGAAGCTGATATTACAATTATTGACTATAACCTCTTCACATGCTACTGCACATCCCATAAATTTACGCTCAAACCGGGTGTACACAATTTAAACCCGGCCCTTGTTCATTATTTTATAAAGGAGATACATTATGACAGCATTACCCGAAAAGGTAAAGACAGCGTGGGAAAACCGGGAAGGTCCCATTATTTTAACCACTGTTAATGAAAAAGGCGTTCCCAATTCAATATACGCAACCTGCGTTTCAAAGTACAGTGATGATACCATCGTTGTTGCAAACAATTATTTTTCCAAAACCTTGGAAAACATACAGGCCGGAAGCAAGGGCTCCATTCTTTTTATAACAAAAAAAGGAGATGCTTATCAGCTTAAGGGTTCTATTGAATACCATAAAGAGGGCCCTGTTTTTGACGATATGAAAACATGGAATCCCAAAAAGCATCCGGGGCATGCTGCTGCTGCACTGAAAGTCGAAGAAGTTTATTCCGGTGCTGAAAAGTTATGTTAAACCGATAGTATTTACCAATTCGCAAAACCGGACAATTCACCCTCTTATGTTTTGAGTGTGAGACGAAATAAAAAAAATAGTTTTTAAAAAGCCGGCACTGAGATAATCAGTGCCGGCTTTTTAAACATTTAGCCGGTGCTTATTTTGAAACGCTCCACGGGCCTTGAGGAGTGCGGCAATGGTTGGCTCTTCTTCTCTCATACCCAGGAATGCTCCCGGGGTCCGACCTTGCTTAAAATCGTTTTACAATCTGGCCTTGCAAGATGTATTTGACTTGACAATTCAGAATGGTATAATCTGGAATCTATCCAAGCTGGTGATGATCTCAATCACAACATTCGGAATCAATATTCTTTCTAAACTTTGAGCTTGCTCTGAAATGCACCGAACAAAATTAGTATAACGTAAAAAGGAGGACGACACATGAAGAATAATCAACTGAGCTTCATTCTGGTTCTACTGTTTATCCCGCTTTTGTTTTCAATAGGGCAGGTATACGCCGCATCAAATCCCAACATTTTGGTGATTTGGGGAGATGACATCGGCACCTGGAACATCGGTCACAATAACCGAGGCATGATGGGCTACAAAACGCCCAACATCGATCGCATCGCCCAAGAGGGCGTCAGCTTCACAGACTATTACGGCCAGCAATCCTGTACCGCCGGTCGGGCAGCGTTTCTTAACGGCAGCGTGCCTGTTCGGACTGGGATGACCAAGGTCGGCATGCCCGGCGCAGAGCAAGGCTGGCAGAAGACGGATGTCACATTCGCCACAGTGCTCAAGGCCCTGGGTTACGCCACCGGTCAGTTCGGCAAGAATCATCAAGGCGACCGCGACGAGCACCTACCTACAATGCATGGATTCGATGAATTCATGGGCAACCTGTACCACCTTAATGCCGAAGAAGAGCCGGAAAATCGTGACTATCCCGGCGACTTGAAACTGGCGAATGGTAAAACCTTCCGTGAGCAATTCGGCCCACGGGGAGTTATCAAGGCCAAGGCCCTACCCGATGGCAGACAGGAAATCGAGGACACTGGTCCGTTGACCCTCAAACGGATGGAGACGATTGATGAGGAAACCCTTGCCGCAGCCAAGGACTTTATCAAGCGCAAACAGGAGGCTGGTGCGCCGTGGATGTGTTGGTGGAATGCGACACGCATGCACTTCCGAACACATGTTAAGGAAGAAAATAAGAATCTTGCCGGCCCCAACTCCGATGAGTACCAAGACGGCATGGTCGAACACGATATGCATGTAGGCGAATTGCTGGCGTTTCTCGACGAGCTGGGTATCGCAGAGAACACGGTTGTGCTGTACTCAACCGACAATGGCCCTCACTACAACACCTGGCCAGACGCCGCCAATACGCCGTTCCGCAATGAAAAGAACTCCAACTGGGAGGGCGCATTCCGTGTGCCGGCATTCGTTCGTTGGCCGGGCAAGTTACCTGCCGGCGCCACGGTCAACGGAATTTTCGCCCACGAAGACTGGCTGCCCACCTTTGCAGCAGTCGCCGGTGAGCCGGATATCAAGGAAAAACTGATGAAGGGTGTTGAGTTGAACGGGCGCAGTTACAAGAACTACATTGACGGCTACAACATGCTGGATTACCTGTTAAAAGCCGGCACGTTTAAAACCATCGCCGAAGATCTGAAGGCCTGCCCGCGCAAGAAGTTCATCTATGTGACCGATGGTGGTGAGGTTTGTGCTATCCGCGTCGGTGATTGGAAGGCGGTCTATCTGGAGAATCGTGCCCATCAATTGCAGGTCTGGCGTGAACCATTCATCCAACTGCGTTTCCCGCTGGTTTTCAATCTAAGACGTGACCCGTTCGAAAAGGCACAGCACAACTCGAACACCTACCACGACTGGGTGATCGACCGCGCCTATATTCTCGGGGCGATGCAGGTCGTCGCCAGTCAGTTCCTTATGACCATGAAGGACTATCCGCCGAGTCAGATGCCCGGCGACTGGAGTTTGGCCACCCTCGAAGCACAGATCAAAAGCATGACCATGGGCGGCAAGTAACCGCATCATTCGAGTGGGGCACCCACACGGTGTGTCCCACTTTTTCCCCAATTCAAAAGGAAAAACTATGAGTACACGCATATTTTGTCTGACCATCGCTCTTGTAGTCGCCAGTTCAGTCATCGGCGCCCAGGCCTCAGATCCGTTGGTTTCGTGGAACGACAGCGCAGTAAAAAAGGCCATCGTCATCTTTGTTGAAAAGACTACCAATCAAGGCTCGCCGGACTTTGTGCCCATACCCGATCGCATAGCGGTGTTTGACAATGACGGCACTTTATGGAGCGAACAACCGATGTACTTTCAGATGTTCTTCGCTTTGGACCGGGTTAAGGTGCTTGCACCGCAGCATCCCGAATGGAAAAATAAGGAGCCCTTTTCATCGTTGCTCAAGGGAGACGTTGAGGCAGCACTGGCTGGTGGGGAAAAAGCGATTCTCGAAATCATTATGGCCACCCATGCTGGTATGACCACGACAGCGTTCGAGAAGGTAGTGAGTGACTGGATCGCCACAGCCAGGCACCCAAAAACCGGCAAGCGCTATACCGAGATGGTCTATCAACCGATGCTGGAACTGCTGACTTTTCTGCGAGCGAATGGCTTTAAAACGTTCATCATCTCAGGAGGTGGCATCGAGTTTATTCGACCCTGGGCAGAAGCGGTATATGGCATCCCCCCCGAGCAGGTGGTCGGCAGCAGCATCCAGACCAAGTTCGAGATGCGCGACAACGGACCGGTACTCGTGAGGCTGCCGAAATTGAGTTTCATCGATGACAAGGAGGGTAAACCCGTAGGCATTAATTTGCACATCGGCCGCCGCCCGGTGGCGGCTTTCGGCAACTCAGACGGTGACCTGCAGATGCTTCATTGGGTCACTGCCGGACAAGGGCCGCGCTTGGGGCTTTTGGTCCACCACACCGATGCCGAGCGTGAATGGGCCTATGACCGTAAATCACATATCGGAAAGCTGGACAAGGCTCTCGATGAAGGGACAAGTCGCGGATGGGTTGTCGTAAACATGAAGGATGACTGGAAGGTGATTTATCCTTTTGAAAGAAAGTAAAGCCACTATGAACAGGTTACAGGCTCAATTACTGATTGCTCCAACTCATCAATGATGAAAAGAGTTGCTGAAATGTTGTGATAATATACTGTCAAGCAATGTGCTGGCCAAAATGTCAGTCTTGTCAATTCAAGTACAGGTCAGGACATGTTAGGCTAAAAAATCAATAGGTTGTTTAATTCTTACTGATATAGTATTAAAATTTAATATTTGGGTGCAAAAACAACAGCGATGTTAACTCGGAACTAACAATCTTAATAATGCAAAATGAATCCCGAGATCATGAACCGGCCAATAGTAAAAAGATGCTTGCCGCTAAACCGTTTAACACGTTTGTAAGTTTTATAAAGCATATTCATCCTGTAAAAATACCATTGTCCTCACTCGCATTTAAATGCACATGGGGCCTTGGCGGTATGTCACTGGTTCTTGCCTTTATGCTTATGGTGACAGGCATACTGATGCAATTAGCGTATAAGCCATTACCCGGGATCGCGTATGAATCGGTTCAGTTGATCAAAAACGATATTTTGTTTGGGCAGCTGGTGCGAAATATTCATTATTTTTCTGCCAATTTTCTGGTCATTGTTGCTTTCTGTCACATGCTAAGAGTTTTTTTTACATCTGGTTTTTATGGTACTCGGAGGGTTAACTGGATTATCGGAATCTGTATTTTTTTGCTGATTCTGCTGTCATGTTTTACCGGTTATCTTCTGCCGTGGGACCAGACCGCGTATTGGGCCGTCACCATTTGTATCAATATGTTTGAGTACATTCCGTCAGGAAGTTTTTTTAAAAATTTTGTTACAGACGGATATGAAGTAAGTACTCGGACGCTCCAGATGTTTTTTACGCTTCATACAACCCTGATACCATCAATACTGATTATTCTTTTTGCTATTCATTTCTGGAAAATCAGAAAAGCCGGAGGTGTTGTTTTTCCAGGTACCCATCATGCTGATGATAATATCAAACCTGTTATGGTAAAGAGTAACCCAAATCTTTTTTTGCGTGAGACGGTAGTCGGAGCTGTTTTGATTGCCTTTATTTTATCCATTTCTCTTGTTTTCAATGCCCCCCTGGATGATATTGCCAATTCAGGGTTAAGTCCCAATCCTGCAAAAGCCCCCTGGTATTTCTCCGGTTTGCAGGAACTGCTTGTGCATTTCCATCCGTTGTTTGCTGTTTTTATTATACCGGTACTTGCTCTTTTACTACTTTTTTTTACTCCATTTATAACAGACACTGCAGCGCAGAAAGGTGTCTGGTTTATTTCCGATAAAGCAAAAAAGGCAGGATTTATATCAGCTTTATTTTCAATAATATGTGTTCCGGGTTTTATACTTCTGGATGAGTATGTTGTTAATTTTCAATTATTAATGCCGGACATGGTCGGGGTAATATCAACCGGCCTTATCCCTTTTAGTATTGTGATTGCTTTTATCTTCATATTTTACTACCTGATGAAAAGAAAGTTCAACCTTTCTATAAATGAAGCCTTTCAGACAATATTTATATTTTTAACGACTGCCTATATTGTGCTCACAGTTACCGGCACCTGGCTAAGAGGTCCCGGAATGAAACTTATATGGTGACGGAAGAATGAAAAAAAAGGAAAAGTATGAAAAAAATAAAATTCATCGCAGGAATTTTTTGAAAATCCTGTGGACAGGACTTGGTTTTATTGCCATTGCAGAATTTATCGCTTTGTGCGTTTCTTTTTTGAATCCCAAAAAGGGGAAAACAGTATCTGGAAATTCTGACAATATTATTGAAGCAGGTACTATTGATTCCTTTCAACCCGAATCTGTCACCGCTTTCGTAAGAGGAAAGTTTTATCTTGTGTGTCTTAAAGACGGCGGGTTTCTTGCTTTATCCAGCAAATGTACTCATCTGGGCTGCAGTGTGCCGTGGAATGAGGAAGAAAAAAAGTTTATATGCCCGTGCCATGCTTCACAATTTGATATGACCGGAAAGGTATTGAGCTCTCCGGCACCAAGGGCACTTGATATTTACAAAATAAAAATTGTTAACATGAACATAATCGTTGATATAAGCCGGATAATCAAAAGGGCAGGTTTTGCTAAAGAACAGGTTATTTATCCTGAAAACGTAAAACGTTGAATTATACTTCGTGATCCAATATGGCAGATGATTTTTTAAAAAACGAACTCCTGAAAAAAAAATGGATGATTGTAGGAATTATTGCCACCCTTGTTATTATTACGGTTATTCCTTTGTCCTTCTATAGAGCCAAAGTTTTATTCAACCGGAATTCTATATCGGGAACAGATCAAAAAGTGGATTTTGCCGGTAGGGGAAAATGTAAAGAGTGCCATAAAATTGAATTTGACAGATGGTTCAACTCCGACCATGACAGGGCTATGGATATCGCCGATAATAATACGGTTCTCGGAGATTTTAATGATTCGGAATTTGTACATAACGGGATTACAAGGCGTTTTTTTAAAAAAGGTGAAAAATTTTTTATTCATACACCCGGTCCGGACGGAGAATTTGCAGATTTTCAGGTTTCACATGTATTTGGGTTTAATCCTCTGCAGCAATATCTTGTATCTTTTCCGGGAGGACGCCTTCAGTGTCTGACCATTGCATGGGATGTTATTAAAGAGCAATGGTATGTGCTTCCAAACCATACGGATGATCATGAAGACTGGCTGCACTGGACAAATCAAGGGCAGAATTGGAATGGTATGTGTGCCGAATGCCATACTACAAATCTGAAAAAAGGTTATAATATCAGCACTGACACATTCAACACAACCTGGTCTGAAATCGATGTGAGCTGTGAAAGTTGCCATGGCCCCGGGTCAAAACATGTTGCGTGGGCGGAACAGCCCGCTATGGCAAGACGACAGACTGACAACTTTGATCTTGTAGTAAAAACCCGTAATATTGCGTCAAAAGATCTTATTGAAATTTGTGCCCGGTGTCACTCGCGAAGATCATCCATTGATGATTTCAGCCACTTTCATAAAGATACTATGGATTATATGATTCCCAGCCTTTTAACTGCCGACCTTTATTACCCGGACGGTCAAATTCTGGATGAGGTTTATGTTTACGGTTCATTCATGCAAAGCAAAATGTTTTTGCGGGATGTAAAATGTAGTGACTGTCACGATGTTCACAGCCAGGAACTTAAGATGGAAGGAAATACCCTGTGCCTAACTTGTCACCGGGCGGATACCTATGATACGGCAAACCATCATTTCCACAAAAAAATATATAAAGGAAAAGAAAGTGACGGGGATGATTGTATCAAATGCCATATGCCGGAAAGAACATATATGGGAATTGATGAAAGGGCCGACCACAGTATCCGAATCCCCAGACCGGATTTAACAAAACAGTATAATACGCCTAATTCATGTAATACAGCCGGGTGTCATTCTGATAAAACCGTCCAATGGACCAATGAATATATGGCAAAATGGTACGGTCAAAAAAAACGACCCCACTATGCGCGATTTTTATTGGAGGGTAGATCAGGCAACCTGGATGTACTACCCGAACTTATCACACTTGCGAATGATCAGCTTTTCCCACCAAACGTAAGGGCTACTGCATTATCTTTACTTGTATCGTATCCTGTAGAAGAGAGCTTTAAAGCGCTGGAAACGGCATTGTTTGACAGTGAAGCCCTTGTGAGACAGACGGCCATATCTACTATCAATCAACTACAATTTGACAAAGACGCCAAGTTCATTTTTCCGCTGCTTTATGATCCGGTAAAAGCAGTAAGAATTCAGGCTGCTCTTGGTGTTGTATCTATAAAGAATCCGGAGTTTTCGAAAAACCAGAAAAAGGTTTTACGCACTGTTATTGATGAATATACGGATGCCATGACGTTTGCTTCGGATTTCCCCTCCGGCAGATACAATCTCGGCCTGATGTACAGTGCGCTTGGTCACTCCCAAAAAGCAATTAAGAACTATGAAAATGCGATAAAAATTGATAGCCGCTTTTTTCCTGCACTAAACAATCTTGCACTGCTTTACAACAATACCGGGCAGAATAAGAAAGCGGAAGTGCTACTGCGTCAGATACTGGAAATTTATCCGGAAATGCATGAAATTACTTATTCCCTGGGGCTTCTTCTGGCTGAGGAAAAACGATATCAGGATGCAGTCATATATATCAAAAAAGCTGCAGGCGGCCTTCCGGAAAGGCCCAGGGTCCATTATAATCTCGGATTGCTGTTTCAATTGATTGAGGAAAACAACGATGCCGAAAAAGCCCTTTTAACCGCACTTTCTCTTGAGCCTCAAAATTTTGATTTTCTTTACGCACTGGCAGATCATTATTTAAAAACAAATAATTTCAATAATGCCTTGCTTCTTGCTCAACAGATGAAAGAATTGTTCCCGGACAATAAAATCGGATTTGAAATTGAGAAATATATATATCGAATGACAAATAAATAACAAAAACCGTTTCCTGCATTTTTATATAGATACAGGAGCAGGTGTGAGTGATATCCCCATGTTTTACTGTGAAGAATATTTGTAGTATGTGTGGAGGTGTCTCATAATTAAAAAGTTTTATAAAAATCGTTTAAGCTCAAGTGAAAAAAACAAATCATATCAGTCATATAGGGGGGGGTAAAATTAGGTTGACTTTATTTTTTAATATGCTAATTGAATATACAGTTAGTTATAAAAAGGAATTTTTAATTTACTTTTTAAGCAATCATAATTAACTGAACATTCAATTTAAAACATATGAGTGGTATAACGTTTTCTGTTTTATTTTCAAAAAAGGAAAACATATTTGACTTTCAGGAGGAATATTAAAATGACAAAAGAATTATTGGTAAACCAAAATCCGGACAACTTTAAAAATTTTGTCCATTATCCATTCTGGTCCATGGATAGAGAATCATGGCTTGAGTATGCAAACAGTCTTGAAGAAAAAGACAAGTTTGTGCTTTCATATTTTCCATTCAAATGGGCCTATGCGCCACCTCACAATGCGGAAACCGCTCTGGAATTTCTTCACGATATCAGTGTTGATTTTGATCGTGTTACAATTGATGATATTGAAAATATTTACAAGACGATTCCAACATTTGAAGAACTGAAAAAAGAGGGTAAAATCGAATTCAGAGAGGCTGAGTCTGATGAAACGCCTACAAACTCTTTTAGAATGATTCCGGAATGGGAAACGATGTCAGGCGCTATTCTGAGTTTTCCCAGCCTGTATCCGCCGCTTTGGGATTTTTCCAGATCCATGATTGAAGGGCTGGATCATGCAACGGTTTATTTGAGAATTCCTGAGGGGTACTTTGGTGCCGCTGTTCTGGCATGGCTCAGCGCTTATGGAATTGATCTGAATAAAATTCAACCCATTCCCGGACCTATCGGTGATATCTGGGCAAGAGATTATTCTCCTGTTTATGGTGTAGATAAATATACCGGAAGGCCTGTTGCTCATAAATTTTCATTCGCCGCATTTTATCCGGAATATCGTGATCTTTGTAAATCGGTTGTCGATATTGATAATCAATTTGCCTGGACAGAAGGATATGAAATTCATCGTACGGAAATTATGATTGACGGCGGTTATATCCTGACAGATGGGAATGGTACCTATATTTTTACTCGCCGCGTGCTTAAAGACAATGCACATATCTCAAATCTTTATGCCAAACTGGAACAGTGGTTGAGTGCAGAACGCCTGATTATTGTAGATGAAGAGCCGGATGATCCATTGGGTCACATCAACCATTTCAAGATGGTCGGCCCCAACAAAATGTTGATCGGTCTGCCCGAAGATACCCGTCATCCCTGGTACAAATACTATGCAAACCTGACCCGGCTGTTTGAAGGATATGGATATGACATATATCATGTTCCCTGTCCGACCGGTCTGACCAGATGGCTCCCGGACGGTCAGCATACGGTTCACGGCCTTTATGCCAACAGCCTGATGTGTAACGGAAGAATTCTGATGTGTCAGTATGGCGGTAATCTGGCCAAATATGATGAGCAGGCTGTTGAATGCTACAAAAAAGCACTTCCTGATATTGAAGTGATACCTGTTGATTGTTCCATCGTAGCAAATTGCGGCGGTGCAATAAACTGCAGTACCAAAGAATTGCCGGATTACAAAAATTTGAATACAAATATGTAATCATAATTTTTACATAATTTACTTTCAACAAGAATAATTTTTAATCATTTATTAACGGAGGAGAAGAATGGAAGGTGATTATCAATACGCAAGCTGGGTGTTATGGGGACTTATTATCTATGTGATCGGCATGCTTGGAGTCGGATATTATGCATCCAAACGGGTGAAGAATACAACCGATTATATTGTTGCCGGCAGGCGATTAGGTACTTTTTTTACAACCGGTACCGTGTTCGCTACCTGGTTTGGTGCCGGACCCTGTATTGCCGCAGCAGGCTATGCCTATCTTTACGGTAACCAG
Organism: Desulfobacterales bacterium; assembly: GCA_021737275.1. GTDB lineage: Bacteria > Desulfobacterota > Desulfobacteria > Desulfobacterales > JAIPEE01 > JAIPEE01. The sequence goes on along the minus strand of JAIPEE010000016.1, from coordinate 11,696 downwards.
GGGATTATTATCGAACCCTGGGGTTCAGCACTTTGCCTCCTGCTGATCGGGCTTTTTTTTGTAAAGCTTATCCGCAGGGGTAAGTTTCTCACCGTTCCTGATTTTTACACAAAAAGGTACGGTAAAACTATGGGTGCGGTTAGTATGGCGATCCTCTGTATGGGTGATATCGGTTGGCTTGGCGGCCTTCTGGTTGGCTTTGGCGCTATTATTAATTATTTTACAGGGGTCGGTCTTATTACCGGCATCATTTTGTCTACTCTTGTTGTTGTCGTCTATACATATTTGGGTGGTATGTGGGCCGTTACACTTACCGATATTTTCCAGATGTGTATTCTCATTACCGGAATTGTGGTAATCTTCTTTGTTGCCATGGGAAAACTGGAAGGTGGCGTCACATCTTTGTTCTCCAATGATGCAGGCAATAACTGGCTCGGCCTTAACCAGTGGTCGTTTATTCCAACGCCTGAATCTGCGGCGAATCCGGAATACGAAAATGCCGGTTTCTTTTTTTATACCGGATATTACGGCTGGTTTTACTGGCTGGCATCCTGGGCTGCTATCGGTTTGGGTTCTATTCCCTCACAATCTCTTCAGCAGCGCTTCATGGCCGCCAAGGATGAAAAGACTGCAGTAAAGGCAGGGCTTCTATCTTCCCTTATGTATATCACCATTGCCATGTTACCGGTGCTGATGGGTATGATGTACTTTCAGTTAAATCCTGATCTTACATTGGATCAGGCCATGAATGAGATCCTCGTTCGCCTGGCTGTGGAATATCTTACACCCTTTCTTGCAGTAATTTTTATTATTGCGCTGGTTGCCGCTATCATGAGTTCCGGTGATTCTATTATCCTCGGTGTTGCGGCTATTGCAGGTAGAAATATCGTTGGATTGTTTAAAAAGGGCGTCGATGATGCTAGTACATTAAGGTACATTCGTTTCTTTGTACCGGTAGTGGCTTTTGGTTCCATGTGTCTCGCCCTTTATTTCCAGGCACTTATGAATCTGATTGTACTTTCATCAGCACTTTTAGGTGTCAGCCTTTTCTTTCCGATGGCTGCCGGTTTTTTCTGGAAGAAGGCAAATAAATACGGTGCAATGGTATCTGCCGTTGGGGGTGCTGTTGCCTGGATTATCTCATATTTTATATATCTGCCAATGACAAAGGAGATGAATACCTTTGAAGGTGTTCTGGATTTTGAAACCGCAATGTGGGATGCCGCCTATATTGGATCAATTTGGGGATTTATCGCCAGTTTTGTACTTCTGGTTGTCGTTGCACTTTTAACACAGAAGATTAATCCGCCACTGCCACTAACCGATATGGATGGCAATCCGATATCAGCAAAAAATTTCTTCGGTTTTTCAAAAAGATCCGAGGAAGAGACCGGGTAAAGGTTGAATTATAATTCCGGCTCTGTTTGATATGATTTGAATCAGTTCAAAAAAGACGGCAGGATAATCTCCCTACCGTCTTTTTTGAAAGTTGCTTTTCCGGCAACTCAGAGAACTGATCATCTTCAATAGGTAGAGCATGATTAAGGATACCGGAATTCGGTTACATCCAAAATAATAAATATAGCCCAAATACCGGACAAGCACTATTCTCGTTTCAATCCTCCCCAGGAATTTCTGAGCCCTGCTTGTCCGGTATTTTTAAACAGCAAAACGGTTGACACAAAAGGATGTCCCCTATATTAATTGAATATGTGTTCAATAACCTAAAAACGGGACATATATTATGCGTAAAAAATCAAATGCAGAATTCAGAAAACCTGAGATTCTGGAACACTATTACCACACGATTATAGAAGAGGGTTTTGAGGGCGCGTCTATTGGCAAGATTGCCAAACGGATGGGTATACATCCAAGCTTGATCATCCATTATTTTAAAACCAAAGAGAATATGACCGTTGAGCTTGGCGAGGTTATCGCTCAAAAGTATCAGGCGGTTGAACAATGGGGAAATATTACAGCGCAAAGAGATATTAAAAAAATGTTTTTCCGTTTTATGGATCTGCTTTTTTCCATTGAAATGTCTGCCACAATTGATGATTCCGTATATTTTACATTTTATTATTTGAGTTTTAGAAATCAGGAGATTCGAAATAATTTTAGTGGAATGTTTAAACATTTCAGGTCTTTTCTGATCGAAAATTTAAAAAAGTTTAATGAAGCAGGTATTATAAATATAACTGATTATAAAAAAGCGGCGGATATTCTTATTGTTCTTGTTGAAGGTATCGACTTTCATGATAAATTTGTGTCAGATGATGAGCCGTTTCAAAAATTTGCAAAGTATGCCAGAAATATGGCTTTTAAACTTCTTGATGTAGATAAAAAATTACTTACAAAAGATAAAATTTTTAAAATTTAAAAGATATTTAGATAGATGATGAAGGCTCTTCCGGAATCCGGTTATCATTAATTTCAGGAGCGGTTGTATTTACGATATTGAATATTATTAATGCGCGGAGACTTTCCGGCGGTACGGTATTCGGCTATGTGCCAGCTTGAGTTTTATGCGGTTGTTACCAGGATAATTCGAATATCCATTACGTTTGTGTCGGTAGGCCCGGTTTTAACAAGGTCTCCCAGCAATTCAAAGAAACGATAAGAATCGTTATTTTCAAGAAAGTCACGGGCATTAAGGTGCTGTTTTTCCGCTCTTGTTAACGTGCCGGAATCTGCGATGGCACCGGCCGCATCTGTAGGGCCGTCAGTACCGTCAGTACCGCCGCTAAGGATTAAAATATTCTCACTGCCGGATATTTCTATGGCGGATACAAGTGAAAATTCCTGATTACGGCCGCCAAGCCCATTCCCCTTGATGACAACAGTTGTTTCACCGCCGGACAAAATGCAGGCCGGTGCAGAAACAGGATGGCCTGTTTTCAAAACTTCTTTAGCGATCGCCGTATGAAACAATGCCGCCTGGGTTGTATCACCTTCAATAACTGAAGAGAGAACAAGCGGGGTATATCCTAATTCAGATGCCCTGTCTTTTGCTGCAGAAAGGGCATCCATATTTCCCGCAATGATTAAATTTACACTGTTTTTAAATACACGATCACCATATTTGGGTGTGTCGGAAATTTTTCCTGATACACCTTTTTCAATATGTTCTAAAACGGATTCCGGTAGTTGAGATGCTAAATTATATTTTTTTATAATTTCCCGACAATATTGAAAGGTGCTTGAATCCGGTACTGTAGGGCCTGAAGCGATAACATCCATATGATCACCAATTACATCCGAAACCATTAGCGTTACAAGTGTTGCAGGAAATATGACCCTGGCAAGGTTGCCGCCCTTGATCATGGAAATATGTTTTCTTATGGCATTAACTTCATCAATCGCAGCACCGCAAGAGAGCAGCGTTTTTATGGTTGTCTGTTTATCCTCAAGAGAGATACCGCCAAAGGGAAGAGGAATGAGTGCCGACCCTCCGCCTGAAATCAAACAGATAACAAGATCTTTTATTGTAGCCGCCGAAGCTATCTCCAGAATTATTTTTGCACCGAATAAGCCGTTATTATCCGGTACCGGGTGGGCCGCTTCAATTGTTCTGATATGGGTAAGCGGTACGGTATGCAGGTATTTAACAACGATTACACCGTCAGAAATAAAATCTCCTACAAGCTCTTCTATTGCATGTGCCATGGCGGCAGTCGCTTTACCGGCTCCGATGACATATACATTTTCAAATTCCGAAAGATCGTATCGATTTTTGCCGATAATCAGATCATTGCCATCACGCCAGCAGTATCGCTTAATTGCTTCTCCGGATTTAACAGCATGAATGCCGGCAAGAAAAATGGATTGAGCGTCATTTCTCAAACGCAAAAGTTCTTCTGATTTTGAGTCCATTATAATATCTGAAAATTGAATTAATAGAAACGGTCGATTGTTGACTGAAAAGGGCACCTGATGGTCTAATTTTCATGACAGCCGGTTTACCTTAAAATCTTTCAATTTGGATTTAACAAATATTATCATCATTTTATACATCGATACCCATCCTGTCAAAATAATTTAAAATTTAGAATTTATTGTTTGTTCAGCTTATTGATTAGTGATACTTATATTCGTATGAATATTGAACGGAAAACATACCTCAAAGGCCAGTTTTTTGTTGCGATGCCTGGAATGCCGGATCCAAATTTTGCAAAAAGTGTAAGCTGCATTTGTGAACACAATAAAATGGGAGCTGTCGGTGTTGTGATTAACCGTCTGAGTGATTCTCTGACAGCAGAAGATATCTTTGAAGAGCTTAACATCAATTTTACTGTTGATCCTGAATCTATTCCCATCTATGTTGGCGGGCCGGTTCATATTGATGAAATCTTTGTTATTCATGGTTCACCGTTTGGGTGGGATGCCTGTCTTCAGATAACGCCAACGCTTGGTATGACTAATACGATTGATATTATCGAAGCGATCGCGAAAGGTAAGGGACCTGAACAGTATTTGATTGCACTTGGATGTGCCGGATGGGGGCCCGGTCAAATAGAAGCTGAAATAATAGATAATGCATGGCTGAATTGTCCTGCAGTTGAAGAGATTATGTTTAAAATGCCGGTTGAGGAGCGGTGGGAAGCTACTTTAAAAACAATAGGTGTAACACCTGCAGTGATTTCCCGGGTTGCAGGTTCGGCATAAGGGTTGTCTTTAAAAAAAATACGCCCTTTCATAAAATAAAAGAGCGTATTAAGTTCGGTGTCAAAATCTCTGAATACATCAAGAATAATATTTTTAAAACTTTAAGCGCCGGTAGTAGCTTCAGGCTTATCTTTTGTTTTTGGCTTTGATTTTGGTTTTGGCTTTTTCTTTTTAAGACAAACCTTGTCCTTTCTTACAAAAGCGCAAAGTTTTGGATTATAATATTCTTTGCAATTCAAGGGATTATATAAAGGACATTCAGGATGCTTCTCAGACATTTGGATTCGTTCCCTTCATTTTATTTAAAATTTCATTGACCTTAACATAAAAAGATAAATATTACAACATAATAACAAGGCATTATGTTAGTGTGTTAGAACAGGTCCGGAGAAATGATCTGAATATCACATCTTATTTAAACATTTAAGTAAAGGTTTGTTTTATAATATATAAATTATAGATAAAATTATATAAAATGATATTTATAAATTTTATTTTTTCAACATCAACCGCCATATTATAACCGGGTTTGAATCTGTAAAAATTATAATTAGCAATTAAAAAGATAAGTTCTAAAAAAAGTTTTAATAGCTATTATCTTTGACAATTAAATAGTTTAGATGTATCTAATTCCTCTTTATTAACAATCGTGTAAAATAAATAATAAATTATAACCTCAAGAAAAAATTAAATAAAATTATATGGAAACTTATAATAATCTGAAGGATGAGTTGCTGGATATTAACCTGAAACTGAAGGTGATACTTGCTGAAGCAAAAAATATTCCTGCTGCTGAAGGGGTGATAAGTGAGTGGGATAAGATTTGTTCCCGGATTGAAAAACAGATTGCCGAGGATCTTGTAAGAGTTGCAATCATCGGCCCCATCAAATCAGGTAAGAGTACTTTCTCAAATTCACTTTTCAAGGGTGATTATCTGAAAAGGGGCGCAGGTGTCATTACCTCTATTGTTACACGGGTAAAACAGAACGAAAACCTCAAGGCGACACTTTATTTTAAATCATGGGATGAGATTAATGAAGATATACAACAGGCGCTTGTTCTTTTTCCTTCAATGACCCCGCCGGGTGAAGGCGGTCATTTTGATATCAGGCGTGAACAGGATCGGACATTGCTTGAAAGTGCGTTGGACAATTTAAGCCCGGACCAGTTAATTACGAATGATACCCGTAATATAAACAGCCTGCTCCTGTCCTCTTATTTAAAAAAATATGATGAGATAAAAGACCATATATCAACAGAGACGGAAATTTGTCATTTTGATGAAAACTCCTTTGCAGAACACCGAAAATTTGTCGGTGACGATACGATGGCCGTCTATCTGAAGGATGTGCAACTTGAAATCAGTACCGGTGAAATCCCATCTGATGTTGAGATTGCAGACTGTCAGGGCAGCGACTCTCCTAACCCTATGCATCTGGCAATGATTCAGGATTATCTCCAGAAGGCCCATCTTCTGGTTTATGTGATCAGCAGCCGTACCGGCCTGAGGCAGGCGGATATTCGTTTTTTAACCATGATCAGGGAGATGGGAATTATTGAAAATATCATGTTTGTTGTCAACAGCGACTTCAGTGAACATGATTCTCTTGAGGATTTAAACCGGCTTGTAGAAAAAGTCAGAGAAGAATTGCTCATCATTCTATCTGATCCTGAAATATTTGTTATATCGGCACTTTATAACCTTTTCGGCATTATTCAGGATGAATTGTCTAAAAAAGATATCCTGCGTTATGCACAATGGCAGGCTGAAACGGAGCTCGTGAGCCTTTCAGACAGCGAGAGTGTCAGGTTTGAATCTGAGCTGACACATAAGCTTACGGATGAGCGTTATTTGCTCTATATCAGAAATCATATCGAACGACTTGATGTAATCAGGTCCAATCTGTCCGAATGGGCCGATATGAATCTTCAGCTTTTAACAGGGGATAAAGATAATGCCGGGCATATGCTTAAAAAAATCAAGCATCGTCAGGAAAGAATGGCTCAGATCAGATCAATGATAAAAAGTACGCTGGACGGCTCCATTCACCAGATCAAAAGAGAAATTAACAAGGATATCGACCACTTTTTCAGCGATAAAAATGGTGATATTGTAAACGAACTGATCCGTTTTACCCGAAATTACAGTGTTGCATATGACATATACGAGGATAGTCTGAATAAATCCGGTTTCACCAATACACTGTATCAGGTATTTCAGGAATTCAAGCAGGCTGTTGACGGCTTTATGGCCTCATCTGTAAATCCTAAAGTTATTAAATTTGTGCGGGAGAGGGAAATCCGTATTGATGATTATTTTAAATCCACCGCCGGACCCTATGAGGCCATGGTGATGGATGCGCTTGATAACGGTTTTTTTCTGCCCGGGGAAGAAACCGCTGAGTCCACAAGGTTTAAACGGAATAAAGACCGGTTCCCTGATTGTGAGGTGATTCGTCGTCTGACAGGTCTGTCCATGCCAAAATCACAGTCAACAATGCGATACTCTGCAAAAATCAAAACCGATGCTGTATTGCACCTCGGCTTGAATGCGGCTTTACGGTTTATGAAAAAGATTCTTAAAAAGCCGGTTGAAGGCAGAAGCAAGGGTGAAAAAGCGGCGCTTGAAAATGGTGTTAAGCAGATGAAACGTGAAACTGAAAGGTCTATTATAGAAAACTTTACGGATTATCGTGAAAATATTAAATTTCAGTACCTGTACAAGCTGATTGACGCATTAAGCAGTGGTATTAATGAGTCACTTCTGGACAGATACCGGGTTTATGATGCTGATTTATCCGCTATGCTGAATCAGCTTGGTGAGAAGACTTCCGCAAAGGAACAGGTGATTTCAACGCTTACGGAATTAATAAAACAGACTGAAATGATTGATGGAAACATTGAGGCATTAAGAAAGAAACTTGATGCGACGGCCTGATTCCGACTCAATCGGTATAATATTTGACAATATTCCGTAATATGCGTATTTTTAACAATATGGAAAACTTCTTTCATGATGTATGAAAAGGAGGGTAGTATGATAAACGGTGTAGATGTAAATATTGCAGCGCTTGCTGATTTCGGACAACAGATGTCTGAAACGGCAGAAAATGTTTCAAGAGCATTTCAGCCCGAATCAAATGTCAATGTAGCAGAAGAATTTGCCAATATGACGATTATTGAGTATGGCCATAGTGCTAATCTCAAAATGCTTGAAACTGCCGGCCAAATGATGAAAAACATTATTGATATAATGGCATAATATGTTTTTCTCTACTGAATCCATCTGCTGATCCTGCAGGATTATTGAAGTTTAATCTTTCCCAGCCTCAAACTGTTGGTAACAACACATATGCTGCTTAGTGCCATAGCCAGGGCTGCAAGCATGGGATGAAGCTGCCTCAGAAAATCCGGCACACTGTCAAACGGTTGCAGTATGCCTGCCGCAACCGGAATCAGTATAATATTATAAAAGAACGCCCAGAACAGGTTTTGCCTTATTGTCCTCATTGTTTCGTGACTCAGCCGGATAACGCGGGAGATGCCGGTTAATTTGCCGCTTGAAAGGATTACATCTGCAGATTCAATGGCAACATCTGCGCCGGTGCCGATGGCAATTCCCACATCAGCCTGAGCAAGGGCAGGAGAGTCGTTAATACCATCACCCACCATGCCGACACATTTTTTTTCTTCCTGAAGCTTTTTAACCAATGAGGATTTTTCCTCAGGCATAACATCTGCAAAGATATTTTTTATACCTGCTTCGGCAGCAATGGCTTTGGCTGTATTGATATTGTCACCGGTCAGCATTATAACATTCAGATTCAGTGCATTTAATTGTCTGACAGCCTCTTGAGATTCCGGCTTTAATGTGTCGGCGACCGTTATAATACCACAGATTTCATCATTTGATGTAACCACCATGGCTGTTTTGCCTTCAGCCTGATACGCGAAGATCTTTTCCCGTACATTACCCAAATCGACACCTGCTTCAGAAAACCATTCCGGTTTACCAACCCTGACATGGATATCTTGAATATTTGCTTCAACACCTGAGCCGCCCCATGCAACAAACCCTTCGGGTTCATGGAGTTTGATGCCCATTTTTACACCTGAAGAATAAATGGCTTTTCCGAGTGGGTGCTCGGATCCCTTTTCTACAGAAGCGGCAAGCTGCATCAGTTTTTTTTCAGAGCAGATTATAGGATGAAGCGGAATAATATCGACAACTGCAGGTTTTCCTATGGTAATCGTGCCGGTTTTATCAAGCACAATCGTATCAAGACTTGTGGCAATTTCCAGCGATTCACTGTTTTTATAAAGAATACCGTTTTCTGCGCCCTTACCGGTACCGGCCATGATTGCTGTCGGTGTGGCAAGACCGAGCGCACACGGACAGGCAATGACAAGCACGGCAACGAGCCGGATCATGGATGTAACAAAATCACCCGTCAGCGCCCACCAGATAACAAAAGTAAGAAAGGCAATCGTGATAATTGAGGGTACAAATATTCCTGCAACCCGATCGGCAATAGCTTGAATCGGTGCTTTACTGCCCTGTGCTTCCTGGACAAGTTTGATGATTTGTGAAAGTGCGGTTTTATTTCCTACCCGGGTTGCCTTAAATTTTAAATATCCGGCCTGATTTATTGTACCGCCAATAACACTGTCACCGGAATTTTTATCAACGGGTAATGATTCACCGGTGATCATGGATTCATCAACAGATGTTTTACCTTCAATAACAATACCATCAACAGGAAAACGTTCACCGGGACGCACAACAACGATGTGATCAACCTTTATATGGGAATAGGGAAGAACAACCTCTTCATTGTTTTCAAAAATAGTTGCCGTATCAGGGCGAAGCTGTATCAGCTTTCTGATGGCGCTTCCTGTTTTCCCCTTTGTCCGTGCCTCAAGCATTTTACCCAGTTTGATCAGCGTAATGATAACAGCGGATGTCTCGAAATAAACATGTTCGCCAAGGTTGGGAACCAGCAGAACCGCAATAGAATAAAAATATGCCACGGATGATCCCATTGCCACCAGGACATCCATGTTGGCACTTTTGTTTTTCAGGCTTTTAAAACCACCTGTATAATAGTCCCATCCTGTAAAAAACTGGACCGGGGTTGCCAGTATAAAAAAAAGCCAGTTAATCCAATTTTCATGGCTCCATGCGCCGGTTAATCCAAAATCTCGGCTCATGCTGATCAGTAAAAGGGGGAGTGTAAATGCAATACCGGTAATAAACATAACAGTCTGACGCTTTATCTCTTTAGCACGTGCAATCTGCTCCAAATCATCAGAACCCATCTCTTCATCGGGTTGTATAGCGTTAAATCCAATTTTCCGGATGGCGCCAACAATATCATCAAGGCCGGATGCTGAGGGGATGTAAGTAACGGAAGCTTTTTCTGTGGCAAAATTAACTGATGCCGTTACTACTCCGGGGACTTTTTTATTAAGCGTTCTTTCAATATTCATAGCGCAGTTCGCGCATGTCATACCGGTTACAGGCAAATCAACTGATTCGGATAACACATCAAACCCTGCAGCCCTGATGTTATAAACAATGTCTCCTGTGGCTGTTTTGCTGCTGTCAAATGTGACTTTTGCCTTTTCTGAGGCAAAGTTAACATTGACGTCAATCACACCTTTCAATTTTTGCAGACTGCGTTCGATGTTCATGGCGCAGTTTGCACATGTCATTTTGGCAACCGGTAATGTCAGTTTGACTTCAGGCATTATGTTTCTCCTAAAATGGTAAAGCATTTAGGGTGTTCCGTATGGCCCCAATAATAAGACGTGATAAAGTTCTTGGCAAGGTTGCATTAAGATTTGTGTTGACTCAGTATAGTTGCAGCAATAAAGGAAAGATTTTTCTGAGACCTGGTAAAAGATCGAAATTATGATGAAGCCGGATAGTTTATCTCTTTTAGTGTCTCAATAATTAGATCTCTTGTTACCGGAACTTCCCATTCGACAGTAACTGTTTTTAGATCAGGGTCACCATCTACATTGATTATGCCTTCTATTTCAGTCAATTCATTTTTAATAGCCATTACACAGTGACCGCATGAGATATTGGGTATTGTAAACGTATATTTTTCCATAGTTGTTTCACTCCTTTATAAATAAGTCTTATACACATAATAAGACTTCTGATTGATTTGTAAAACGCTTCAAAGATAATTTGTTACAGGTTTTTAAAATTGAATAAGAAACGCTGAATATTTAACGAAATAGAAGAATGTTGAATTTGTTCACTTCAGAATCAATCTTTTTTGAATCTCCAACAAATTTATCAAGCTCAAGCCAGAACTTCTTGCTGTGATCCTTGACACAGGTATGAACCAGCTCATGCAGAATGATATAATCAAGCAATTTTTGCGGCAGAAGGACAAGCTTGATATTCAGATTGATATTGTTTTTACCGGAGCAGCTGCCCCATCTGGTTTTCTGATTTCGAATAAAGACCCTGTTAAATGTAAAACCATGACGATCTGCAAGCGTGTTTAAACGATTTATCAGGCGATTTTTAGCTTTGATTTTATCAATTTCAATGGAATTTTCAGGTAAATTTATACAGTTTTGTTCAAGTTTTTTGATCTTTTTCAGGTGTTTATCAATCCACCATGTTTTTGATTCGACAACCTTGATTGCCCTTGCAAAGGAGACACCTTCAGGTACGGCGACCCTGATACCTCTGAATGGACGTATAGAAATATTAATATTTCCGGCGCGAGAACTTTTTTCGAGCAGAATGGTGCCAATTTCATCAATACTGATTTTTTTTGATTTCATTATATTTCTTTTTATCATATTTCTCAAACAGCTGAAATAGTACCTTTGCCTTAATTTTTGCCCGCTGTCAATAGTGATAAATTGGAGTTCACCCATTTTTTTACCAGAAGGAAAGTTGTTGCGATTGGGCAGGTTTATACCCTCTATGATGCAATGGACCCTTACCGATACGCTTGAATATTGTGCTGATACCATCTGCCAGGGCGTAATAACGAAAATC
>JAIPEE010000060.1 GCA_021737275.1 Desulfobacterales bacterium | reverse complement strand
CCTCAAGGGCAACTTACCCTGACGATGAGCGCAAATAAAGCAGTTCGAAAAGATCTTCTTCATTTTCTCGACGTGTTGCAAAAAGCAGCATGATATACTGAGAAAAAAGTTAAAATTTTATGCAACATTAGGGTTTATATATTTAGGTTTTGTATCGGTTATTTTACTGGCCGTAACAGGTGCTTTTGAATAGATCAGTTTATTTTCGGTATTCGCATCATAGTAACACTCTACCTGAAAAATCTTTCCGTGCCGAACATGAATTACTTCTACACCCGGCAGGCAGAGGCCACTTCCTTTTCCTGCTTTATTATCCAGCACGAGCTCCCAGCGAAGCAGCAGCAAGCCCTTGCTGCAGAAAGCACTTTCTATATGCAAAAACTTGAGGTCCGGGCAGACATCATACAGGGAGTGAAGATAACTTTTCATCTCGTTGGCCCTCAATGTGAGTCCGTACGGGATATCATAAAAAACAGCATCCGGCGCCATTAGTGCTACTAATGCTGAACCATTACGGGAAGACCATGCGGCATGGTATTTTTTGATAATTTCTGCGTCGGTCATAAACTATTTGGTTAAATATATTTACCAACAATAGCAAGCGTTAGTTTTTATAAATTTTTTTTTATGAATCGCCTGAATTCTTTTATATTATGAACAGCATATTGGAAGTCCGGTAAATAGAATACAGTTACCCCCTTCCGGGATGATCCATAAGGTTAAAATTATCCAGATAAACTTCGGTTATCTTTGTATCAACGGTACTATTAACAATCTCTATCAGTTTTTCCTTGATCCCTTTAAAATTTTTATCTTCAATATCAATGATCATTCGGGTGCTCACCTCCTGAATAACCTTGTTCCGAATCTGGGGGATGGCTCGTTTGATTGATGCATGGTCTGCCTCATTTGTGTAGGGAATCAGAAATGTAAGGGAAACAAATGTCCGATTATCCAAATTTGTCTGGACAGAACACTTGACCGCCTTGATATCCTCAATTGACTCTTTTTGCTTAAATTCAAAATCCTTAAAAAAATCCGTCTTTTTTTCGATATAAAACAGTACTGCAACTGGAAGGATAAATACACATATAAATATTAACAGTGCTGTTTTCTTTTTTGAAAGTGTCACAATAATTCTTTCTACCCATCGGGCTATCTCAAAAAATCGGTATCCATTTTTAATCCGGCGTTATATTCGACAAAGAGGATGCTGTCTTTCATAAGAATGCCTCACTCTCATATTGTCATTTGTTATTGCAGTGCTTACTGATTGTGTTGGCAGAGTTGAAAAGAGTGCTGCACAACGGTTTCGCCTTCTGGATACCACGGAAAAGCTGTTTGAAAAAATTCTCAAATTCAGGTTACATAAACAGATAAACGTTTTTTGATATATTTATCAGTGCTTTTTTATTAAAAAAGAGTATAATATTAAAATAATTTTATCAAGAAGCTAACTGACATCAATTTCAAAAATTTGGATCAACTTTTTTTGTTTGACCGGGCATTTGATATATCATTTACTTTATTATGAATCTGAATGTTTTTTTCAAATTATAAAATAAATATTTCTACTGTATAAACAGTTGGTTATGTTTATGGTTGATCATCTGAACGACCAGGATTAAATAAAATACCAATCAAACCGCACAAACGTTGCCGGAGAAAATATGAACAGCTTTGATAATCGACTTGTAACAATTGCACCTGATGGTTTGAGCAGTGTTGATATTGATGTTTTGCAGCTTAACATTACACGGCGCTGCAATCTTGAATGTACGCATTGCCATCTTAAATGCGGCCCCGGACGTAATGAAGAAATGTCAAAAACAACGATGTCCGCTATTGCAGATCTTGCTGCAAGGCTTAAGGTTTCAAAGGTAGATATTACAGGCGGCGCACCTGAATTGAATCCTCATTTTCGTTTTTTAATTTCTTCTCTTCGAAAATCAGGACTCCCGGTACAGGCCCGGACCAACCTTAATGTTCTGGCCACACCAAAACTTGAAGGGACAATAAAATTTTTGCATGACAACGAGGTCAGCCTTGTTGCTTCGATGCCATGTTATCTTGAAGAAAATGTCTGCGCCCAGCGAGGTGCAGGAATCTATCAGAAGAATATCAAAGCATTACAGGAACTGAATGCAGTCGATTACGGCAAACCGGGTGGGCTTCCCCTTTATCTTGTATATAATCCGGGTGGCCCGTTCTTACCTGGAAGTCAGAAGAAACTGGAAGCCGATTATAAAAATGAATTAAAAAAACGTTTTAATATCTCTTTTACCGGCCTTTATACCATTGCCAACATGCCGATTGGCCGATTCCGTGATATCCTTGATCAGGAGGGAAAAACCGATGAATACATTAATCTGCTCAAAAATTCATTTAATGACACAACGGTAGACGCATTGATGTGCCGACGCCAGGTTTGTATCGACTGGGACGGCACGTTATATGATTGTGATTTTAATCTTGCACTGGGGCTGACCGTTAATCATGGTGCGCCCTCAAGCCTTGATAAATTTGACGCTGACATGCTGAAATGCAGACGAATTGTCACTGGTGAACATTGCTTTGGCTGTACGGCCGGTGCCGGTTCATCCTGTGGCGGGGAACTGATATAGCAACCTTTTACAATCTTAAAAATCCTTTGCATACATTACAAAGACTCATCATATTTACCAGATTTCCAGAGCCGGGATCAACCAAGACAAGGCTGATTCCTGCACTGGGTGAACACGGCGCAGCAAATCTTCAGGCCGAATTAACCCGGCACCTTCTTAATAATATAAAATATGCGTCTGAAAAGCCAGGTTTTGATATTGAAATCAGATTTAAAGGTGGTGATCAGGAAAAGATGCGCCAATGGCTGGGTAACCATATTACTTATGTGCCCCAGGCAAACGGTGATCTCGGCCGAAAAATGCAAACCGCCTTTGATGATGCCTTTTCAAGTGGCTGCAAGAAAGTTGTATTAATCGGATCTGATATACCCGGCATTAACCGGCATATCATTGAACAGGCTTTTTTAGCGCTTGATAACTCAAACCTGGTTTTTGGACCGGCTAAAGACGGCGGATACTATCTCGTTGGCATGAATAAACCCCGCTATTCAATTTTTGAGGATATCCGGTGGGGTTCAGGTCAGGTACTAACATCAACATTGGAGGCGGCCAAGGGTCAAAAAATTTGCCTCCTGCCGATTCTGGCGGATATTGATCATCCCGAAGATCTACCTGTCTGGGCGTCTGTCGAAAAGAATAGCGTTGATTACCAAAAACGTATTTCAGTTATCATCCCTGCTCTAAATGAAGTCGAAAATATCACTGATACGATAGCCCGTTTATCTGGTGCGCAGAATATCGAAATAATTGTTTCAGACGGCGGCAGTAAAGATAATACAGTAGCCGGCGCGACTAAAACCGGTGCGGCAGTTATCTCTTCAAAACCGGGAAGAGCCTTCCAGATGAATGCCGGTGCATCAATGGCAACAGGTGACATTCTGTTTTTCCTTCATGGGGATACGCTTGTTCCGAACGGCTGGGATAATTTTATCCGGTCTGCCTTCGATAATTCAGAAGCTGTCGGCGGTGCATTTTTACTGGGTATTGGCGGCAATAAAACCGGTATCCGAATAATAGAATTTTTTACAAATTTTCGTTCAAGAATTTTGAGCCAACCATACGGTGATCAGGGTCTTTTTTTGAAAAAAGATGAATTTGATAAAATTGGCGGATTTCCTGAATGGCCCATTCTTGAAGATGTCAAAATGGTTAGCAATTTAAAAAAACACGGCCGTTTTGTTCATATTCATAAAAAAGTGATTACTTCGGGTCGTCGATGGAATAAACTGGGTATCGTAAAAACAACGGTCATTAATCAGATCATTATGATCGGCTATGTCTTGGGTGTCTCTCCCGAAAAACTTGTGCATCTTTACAGACGTTCTCTATAAAAAAATCTAATCCGTTTTCCAGTTATGTCATTCAAAAATGCCTTCCATAAAGTTAGATTTGACATAAGTGAATTTGATTCGTGAGAAAACGGGTACTACGCTTTTTTAAAAATTCTGCGCACAATAAGCACTGTAATGTAAACAATACCGGCAATCACAATAATTGTCGGCCCGCTTGAAAGGCTTAATGAATAGCTTACAGCAAGGCCGGACCATGTAAAAAGCATACAGAAAATAATGGCCAGTATCATCATCTGCCACAAACGCTTTGCAAACTGGCCTGCCACGGCCGCCGGTATTGTCAGGAGCGCAATAACAAGGACGATACCTACAACACGGACAAGTAAAACAACCGTAAGCGCAGTAAGACAAAGTAGTAAGATATAATAAAGTCCGGAATTGATGCCCCGCAAATTTGCGAACTCATCATCAAAACAGATGGCCAGAAGTTTGTTATAAAAATAGTAAGATAGCGACACCACAACAATATCAAGACATATGACCAGCCAGAGATCCGTATGGGAGATTAACAGAATATCGCCAAACAGGTAACTTGTTATATCAAAATAACCCGGCGTAATATCAATAAACAGGAGTCCAGAGGCCATACCTATAGCCCATAGCGCGCCAATCACCGTATCTTCACGCTGTCCGGCATATATACTGACAGCGCCGATTATTACTGCTGCTAGTAAAGCGGAAATGATTGCACCGTACATAGGATCGAACCATTCAATTCCAACTTTTTTCTGAAGATAAAGCCCGGCACCGATTCCGCCAAATACACAGTGCGCTATAGCGCCCGCAAGATAACTGATCCGGCGGGAAATAACATAGCTGCCGATAATCCCAAATGAAATACTTGCAAAAGTTGATACAAGCAGAGCAAGACGAAGAAAAGTATTATCAGGATCAAGCAGTGCCGCAAAAAAATCAGCCATGGGAATGGCCCTCCTCGCTGCACCGTTGATCATGGCGAATCATCCGGATATCCCCACCATAAATTTCCTTTATGACAGCCCCATTAATTTCAGTTGTGGGATGTGCCACAACTTTTCGGTTTACGCAGATAACACTTTTAACTATCTGCGAAACAAATCCGATATCATGTGTAACCAGGAGAATCGTCATTCTTTTATTCAGCTCCCGGAGTATTCCAAAAAGTGCTTCTTCCGCTGCAGGATCAACATTAGCCATGGGTTCATCGAGCAATAAAATTGACGGCTCGCAACTCAGGGCCCGGGCAATTAAAACACGTTGTCGTTGTCCGCCGGAAAGTGCACTAAAACTATTATTTACAATATTAGAAAGATTAACTTCTTCGAGTGCCCTTTTGGCAATGTCACGGTCCTTTTTCGAATAACGTCCGCCTGTATCCCGGCCAAGGCGCCCCATCAGAACAACATCCATAACGGTAACAGGAAACTGCAGATCCACCATGACATACTGGGGCATATATCCGACATTAAACCTTGCACCTTCGGGTGAGTTACCCAAAACCCTAACATTACCTTTGTCGGGTCGGACTGATCCCAGTATGAGCTTAAGCAGCGATGTTTTTCCGCCACCATTCGGGCCGACAATACTTGCAAAATCTCCCCTGGCAACAGCAAGGTTCACATCTTTCAATACCGGTGTATCTTCATATGAAAAAGAAACGTTCTCTAAAATAATATCATGCTGGATAGTCAAAAACTACTCCTTATATCCCTACCGTCATCGTTAACTTCTAAAACGATATTTTCAATTAAAACATACTTATCGGGTTAATCCTTCTAACACCTTATCCGCCATCTCTTCAAGATTACTAATATAGTCTCGTGCCAGCGGATCAACCGGTACAACCGAACCATCAATTGCCGATGCAATCTTATATGCCGCACTCCGGTCAAATTGGGCCTGAACAAAAATAACCTTCACATTATCATTTCGGGCCTTTTTAATAAAAAGGGAAACATCTTTCCCTTTTGGCGCCTTTCCTTCAATTTCAACGGCTATCTGCTTAAGACCATATTCTTCTGCAAAGTAACCAAATGCCGGATGAAACACAAATAAGGCGCTCCCTTTAATCGGTGCAAGCGCTGATCTTATCTTATTATCAAGGGCATCAAGGTCATCAATAAATGATCTGTAGTTGGCAGTGTATGTTGTTTTACCGTCCGGGTCAATTTTCACCAGCGTTTCAAGTATTGTCTTTGACTGTTGTTTAACCAGTACCGGGCTCAACCAGATATGAGGATCATTTCCCTCTGTATGGTCATGGTTATGTTGATCGTGCTCATGATACCCGCTTTCCATCCTGCGAAGAGTGATGCCTTTGCGCGTATCAACAATAGTCAAACGGTCGGATAAAGCGTCTATTTTGGATATCAGAATATTTTCAAAGGGTACACCAATCCTGAAAAATAAGTCTGCTTTTGAAAGCTTCATCATCTGATCCGGTGTTGGCGAGTAGGTAGCCGGGTTTTTATCCGGCATTACAAGCACATCAACAACAACACGGTCACCGCCAATTCTTTCTAAAAAATAAGCCTGAGGCTGGATACTGACGAAAACGGATATCCTGTTGTCCGGTTCCTCAATTGCAAAGACCAACCCCGGTAATAATAAAAGCCAAAAGGAGATAATGGTATATTTTTTAATAAAATTCTTCATAAAAGCGGCCCAATTGTCAGAGATTGTCTTACACCATATGTTTTTAAAATATGTCATGCCAAAATTGTAATCTAAATATCAAATCTAAATATGTAATCTTGTATTGTTTACTAATTTCCCGAATCCAAATCAAGCAAAGAGAATTTTTAGTGATGAAAAGTTTAAAATCGCTGCAAACTGAAAAGCTTTGGATCCATATATGTCCGTATACCCTCAAGCAGTTCTGCAACATGAACCCCTGTGCCAGTAGCCATGGAAAGTCCCATCATATTATGGCCGGCAGCAATGATCAGATTCTTCTGTTTCGGAGACCAGTCAATAATCGGAAGATCATCATATGTCATAGGCCTGAGTCCAACCCACTCTTCGCCATGATTATTATTAACAGTCTCACGCAGATACACTTTTTCAGCAGCTTTCATCCGTTTTATATGAGCAGGGTCAATCTTTTCATTGTATCCTGAAAAGGTTAAAGTACCTCCAAGCCGATAGCCACTGTCCCATGGCGTTCCAACAACGTGATGCTCACCAAAAATGCAGGGGGCATTCAGGCAAAGGCCCGGTCTTTCTGTGGTAATACTATATCCCTTTGCCGGTTGAATAGGAAGATTCAAACCGAGTTGGCAACCAAAAAATGGTGACCAGGCACCGGTCGCCAGAATATAATGATCCGCTGTAAAATCACCCTTTGCCGTCTTTACTTTTTGAATTTTATCGCCTTTAAGATTAATTTTCCGGGCAGGACAATATTCTTCGATAAACCCACCCATTCCTTTAACAACCTTAGACCATGAAGACATAAGTTTGTCCGGCCTGACATGAGCATCCACCGGATAAAACCACCCGCCAGAGAGGTCATCCCTCAACGCCGGTTCCTTTTTCAGAAGTGCCTGTCCGGAATAAGGTATACCTGACAGGTCAAACCGCTTGAGTATCTCATCGGCCTCGGCCTGTTCATTCATGCCTTTCTCAGTTTTGAATATCAGCCACAATCCGGATGATTCAAAATCACAATCCATCTGTTCTTTTTCAATTAACTCATCAAACAGGCGCCTTGACAGATCAAGAATCGCAGCCTTTGCCTTCATGGCATTTTCCAGATTCTTTTCATTACATTTCATTGCAAAATTCTTGAGCCAGGGAAAAAGGTTCATCTTAAAACCGGGTTTGATTGAAAAGAAAGTATTACCCTTAAGAAAATTTTTGATAGTGGATAGAACGACCCCCGGCTCGCAAAGCGGTGTGACCTCACTTTTGACAATCAGGCCGCAATTGCCGGAAATTGCACCGGAGCCCATTGTCTCTTTTTCAATAATCCGAACACTAAAACCCTTTTCAAGAAGATAGTAGGCACATGATACACCGATAATACCGCCGCCAATGATCAATACATCGCTATGATGACTCATTAATACCTCCCTGATCAGCTTTTCATCAACAGGATTAAAGTTGTATGTTTAAACTTGCATGACAATATTCATCGTGTTGGATCCACGGTTGCTTCTTATTGGAAA
Organism: Desulfobacterales bacterium; assembly: GCA_021737275.1. Lineage (GTDB taxonomy): Bacteria > Desulfobacterota > Desulfobacteria > Desulfobacterales > JAIPEE01 > JAIPEE01. The sequence goes on along the minus strand of JAIPEE010000060.1, from coordinate 10,569 downwards.
GACACCGGATACTGTTATCGTTATTGTTTCATTCCCCTCAACTCAGTCACAACATTCTGAAGATTAGTAATAGTTGCATCTTCCGGCATTACGGTTTTACCGACAATCAGTTCAACTTTCGGCCACAAGCGTTTAGGTATTTTCCGTAGGGGAGGGCTTCCCTTATGGCTGAAAAAACTCCCCCACAGCCCTCTCAATGCCATTGGAACCACCGGTACCTGATTCTGTTTCAATATCAGATCTGTACCGGTCTGGAATGTATCGATCTCACCATCCTTTGTCATTTTACCTTCAGGAAATATAACAACAAGATCTCCATCATTCAGCGCCTTTTTAATTTCTTTAAAGGCCTTTCTGATAACACCCGGCCGCTTTGGATCATTTGTAATGGGAATCGCTCTGCCGGTCCTGCAGATAAAATTCAGGATTGGCAGATTATAATAATCTTCCAGCATGACGAAACGAACCGGCCGTTTACACATACCGCCAATAATAGGGGCATCGGCGTAACTGATGTGGTTACACACAATTAGTGCAGGGCCCTCTTCCGGAATTTCTTTCAGATTTTTGTGGTGTATTCTATATACAAAATGAGTGAACATCCATATGAGAAACCGCATTCCAAAAACAGGCATTACTTTATAGATGTATAAAGCGACAAGAAAATTCATAACAGCAATAATAAGGAAGAATGTTTTTACAGACAATCCGGCCACACCGAGGAGCAGTATTCCGAATATTGCTGAAAAAACCATGAACAGCGCATTTAATATATTGTTACCGGCAATAACCCTTGCCCGAATATCATCTGTTGTATTTAGTTGTACAAAAGAAAATAGCGGCACAATATATAACCCGCCAAAGATACCGATCATGAACAGATCAACCAATACACGGATACTGCCGCTTGTACTAAAATAACCCGAAAGCCCCATCAGCGTATCAATATCCGGCGTAGCATATGCGAAAAAAAGATCTATACCAAAAATGCTCAGGCCAAGAGACCCTAAGGGAACGAGGCCCAGTTCCAGTTTCTTACCTGACAGTTTCTCACAAAAAAGCGAGCCGGTGCCAATACCGATAATAAATGTTGTCAGTAAAAGTGTTACAACACTTTCAGATCCTTTTAATATAAGTTTGGTAAAATTGGGAACCTGAGTTAAATAAGCTGCGCCCAGAAACCAGAACCATGAGATACCAAGTACCGACAGGAATATATTCTTATCTTTCCTGACAATTTTAATTGTTTCAAAGGTCTGGGAAAACATATTCCAGTTTATCTTTTTATCAATAGCGGCCGATGGTGCGTCTGGTATATTCAGACAGACCAGCCAGCCTATACACGCAATAGAAACAACGGTTACAGCTATCGCCAATCTACCATATTCTAGCTGAACAAGCAGTCCGCTGGTCATTGTCCCCAGAAGAATGGCCACATTTGTCCCCATCTGTACCATGGCATTCCCGCCGACGATTTCAGCTTTTGCAAGATGCTGTGGGATAATGCTGTATTTAACCGGTCCGAAAAAGGTAGATTGTGTACCCATAAGAAAAAGAAGCAGCATCAACAAGATGGTACTGCCTGTAAAAAAAGCAAATGCCGCGCAACTCATAATGATGATTTCAAGAATTTTTATTTTACTGATCAGCGCTGACTTTTCAGCCATGTCTGCTACCTGACCGGCAATGGCGGAAAAAAGAAAAAACGGCAGTATAAAAAGACCGGCTGCAAGATTTACAAGCGTGCTGGAATCCATCGCACTGGACGTTGAGTAAACTATAATCAGTATCAGGGCATTTTTATAAATATTATCATTAAATGCACCCAGAAACTGGGTCCAGAAAAAAGGTGCAAATTTTCGCTTTACCATCAAAGAAAACTGGTTGCTGTTTTGATTATCTTTTTGAGTCATTTAATCTTCCAGGATGATTTATAAACATTATTAAGTATGCACCGATTCCGCCAATAACACCTCCTGCATGGCAGGTAACCAGAGGATTTCCATAATCGCCAAAATGTAAGGACGAGAACAATGCATTACCCGATATCATTTCAAAAACAGTCTTAAGCGCTACAATAATCAGGCTTATGATGCCAATTTTTCTCAACGCTTGCTGATGAATCATTTCAAGAGATGAATATGCCATCAGCCCGTGTGCTATTCCGGACAGGCCACACAAGCCCTGTGTTTGGATGTCGGCAGAAAATATTTGTGATGCTATCAGGCTGCAAACGCCACTAAATATAACACAAAATACCTTTTTTATCATGCGCTTTTCTGCAAGACCTGAATACAAAAGGAAAAAAGCGCCGGCATCCAATACCAGATGATATAAACTGACATGGAAAAAAGGATGTGTGAAAAGCCGCCACCATTCACCCTGCCGGACTGAACCCGGAAGAAATATTAACGAGCGTGTAATATTTCCTGAAATAATGTGAAAATTACATAGAATAATGAATACTATAAAAATGAACATATCAAAAGGCAGACCCGAAATACGGTTTAGTATTACATTCTCCCTCCTCTCTGTTTCTGCTTGCCCGGCATGTTCAATTGCCATAGCCATTTTATAATCTCCTGTACCTGTTTTTGGGGATATCGACATCTGCCGATATCCCCCTTCTTCTGATAATATTATTTTCTGTTTTTACGTCTTCTGAGCCAGTAGGCAGCGCCTATGAATATTGGCCCGACAGGTCCGGTACCGAAACTGATATCATGAGATCTTGAGTTACCGAACATACCGCCGCTATCCTGTTTTTGACCCTGTCCGGATGAACTGCCTGATCCATTATTCTGATCTACCCGATAACTATGTACCGGTTGTTGTGCTTTGATTGCCTGCGCCTCACGTTCCGTGTTGACGCGGTTTGCATTGTTTCTCCGGATACCAAGCCCTTCCATTGCAGATTCTTTCACGACAACCATTGATGTATAGTCAGTCACAAGGCTGTTCTGTGTACCCAGATCAACCACCTTATTTCTGCGACCAGGTGTTTCGCCCTTTTCCCGGATCACCTGCATCTCTTCATCAATTCTGGACAATGCCCATAGTCTTTCCAGCTCAGGGTTGTCCGCATCCTTTTCCGGGAAGTATGCCTGACATGTCCATACTTTTCGCTCACCACTGACTTTACCTGAAAATTTTACTTCAAGACTGCCTGTTCCGGAATATTTTCCGAATTTTACAAGCTGCTGCCCCATATAGAGATTACCGATTTTTTCAGGGGTCAGCATTTTAACCTTTTCACCTGAAAATTTGATATCTGCATCATATATGCATTCGTGGCGCATTTTGGCTCTTGCCTGAATGATTCTGCCAATCATATCATCACTTGTGGAAATATTCATTGCAAAACCACCGGATTCTTTTGCAAGAGCATCAAGCAGCGGCTGGTTTACACTGTTACCGATGACAAAGGTAAAAAGTCTTAAGTCATATTTTCTGTGAAGTTCGAGCAATTCATTCTGTTTTGACGGACCGATATTTGCAACACCATCCGTTACAAGAATAATTCCGCTTGTCCGATCTGCATCCAGCCCCACATATGCTCTTTCAAGCCCTTCAAAAAGTGCCGTACCGCCACCAGCCTGTATTTTTTTAACCTGTAATGCCATACGATTTACATTCTCCTGTGTGGCCTGAATATAACCGCCTGAAAAATCCCGGGCTGAGTTGTTGAATGTTACTATTCTGAATCGATCCTGCGAATTCATCTTTTTAATTACGTTACATACGCCATCAGTAAGCGTTGCTATTTTATTACCGCCCATGCTGCCTGAAGTATCCAGAACAAATGTCCAGTCCGTCCCTTCTGAAATGCGTTGCAGTGATGCACCGGGTGTAACAACAACCATGAATGTTCCCTCTGAGTTTTTCCCCGCTTTATAAGGAACCAGTTCTACACGTGCCGGTGTATTTTCATCCAGCCGGTAATAAAGTACAATGTCACTTGAAAGGGATGCGCCCTCAAGCTGATCCAGACTTATTGAATAAACTTCTCCAACTCCGTTTCCCTTGTCGGTATTTTCAGCCTTATGAATAATAGCCCGGTTTTGATAGCCCGGCAGCCGAACATCTTTTAATGGAAAGGCGGATTTAAGCTGAAGATCAAATTTGAATGATGATTTTACACTATCATCTACAGACCAGAAAGAAATTCTCTCTTCATCAACGCCCCCCTCTTCAAGCGGATAAACATAGCGTCCGATATTCAGATCAATTTCAAGAGGCTGATAATATACAAGCCTTACCCGGGTTTCGTTTTGTGACCTGACCGGAGAGACGATTATGTTAAACGTTTTATAATCATCTTTTTCAGCTATGGCGGTATCTTCACCTTTCGCGGCCTGGTCTTCATAAATCTTTCGGGCCGTTCCCTTTTCCAGGACTTCGCCAATAACTTCTCTTCCGTCTATCCAAAGACTTAATTCAGACATACTCGCCTTTTTGGGTACAGGGAAAGTATAAGTCGCTTCAAGATCCCTGTCACCTGTGTTTATAAAAACCTGATCGACTTCTGTTCTGGCAAATCCGTTATTGATAGTGACATTGACATGGTGAGATTTCATGGAAATGCTATCATTAATGCTGTTTTTTGATTTTAGCAAACCTGCAGCCTGTACATTTGACAGCATAATAACTATAAAAAAGATGGTCATGAAAAAAAGCCGGTTCATGTGTTTTATTTTTTGTTTCATTTTTTCCTCCTTTTACCGGTCAGTAATTTTAAGGTTTTAAAAAATTAAAAGTGTCGACAACATTAATATCTGTCTGATTAATTCAAAAAATATGCTCATGCACCCTCCTGTTATTATTAATGATAAAAAATCAATTGTTTGTCCTCTTACTATTCCTTTATCAACAAGCGTGCCAATTTTTCATTTTAAACTTAACTGTTTGTTTTGTTTATATATTTTATTATTATAACAGATATATCAAAAAGATAATTTCAAATAGAGATATACATTTTATGTATACTTTTTGTTCATTATATGTATATAGTTGATAAACCCATCTTATAAAAAAAAGAGGTCTCTATTGAAATACGACAAAAAATTATCCTCAAAAGATCGTGAGTTCTTTTCCTTGGTCGAACAGGCTGTTCAAACCAATCCCTTTAGTGATGAACGTGAAAAAATTGATATTATGATTGCCGGCGAATCTAAAGGCGCTTCTGTAAAACAAAGGCTGGATCGAACGGAAAAAAAAATATCTGCAAGGATTGCCCTGCTTGAAAAATCGGAAAGAATAGATATTAGAAAGTATGCCGGTAAAGATCGTATGCTTATCGAACACTCGCTGCTTTTTGATTACTTCCATACCTTCATGGATAATTTTGACCGGCACATTGTTGACCAGATAAAATCAGGAGACAATCCAATACCCGTTAACTTCTTTCGGGAAGCACTTTCACGACTTCAGGATCACGGTTTCAACGCTCAGGATTCAAATCGATACTTTTCCATGCTGTTCCAGATACGGCGGGCATACTATTTTATCGATCACAACCTTGTCGGCAGAAGTGCGTGCATGAGAGAGTTAAGACGAAAGCTGTGGAATAATGTATTCACACATAATATTGATCTGTATAACAAATACCTGTGGGACCGCATGGAGGATTTTTCAACTTTGATTTTCGGAGAAACAGGTACCGGGAAAGGCACATCAGCCATTGCTATCGGACGCTCCGGTTACATTCCTTTTGATGAAAAAAGAGGATGCTTCAAGGAAAGCTTTACCCGCGCATTCACTCCTCTGAACTTCTCACAGTTTTCTGAATCACTTATAGAATCCGAACTGTTCGGCCATAAGAAAGGTGCCTTTACGGGTGCCGTTGACCACTATAAGGGAATCTTTGATCGGTGCAGTAAGTATGGTTCAATTTTCCTTGATGAAATTGGTGATGTTTCTCAACATATCCAGATAAAACTGCTGAAAGTTCTTCAGGAACGGACATTTACACCTGTCGGCAGCCATGAACAAAACCGGTTTAATGGGCGGGTTATTGCGGCAACAAACCGGTCCATTGATGAAGTTCGCCGAAAAGGCGCCATGAGGGATGATTTCTATTACCGGCTCTGCTCTGATATTATAACCGTACCACCACTCAGACAACGCCTGCAGGAAGATCCGGGCGAACTGGATGATCTGCTTGCCCATACTGTTACCCGTATGATGGGAAAACAATCGCCCGAGCTAATCAATCTGATCAGAAACACAATTAATAAAGAGCTGGGAAACAGTTATACATGGCCGGGAAATGTCAGGGAACTGGAACAGTGCGCCAGGCGGGTAATTCTGAACAGGCATTATGAAGGTGATTTAAAACCGATAAGCAGCGACATACAAACGACGCTGTCAACGGCGATGACAAATGGTGATCTGAACATGCAGGAACTTACTGCAGGATACTGTCACATGTTATTTAAGCGCTTTGGAACATATGAAGAGGTGGCAAAAAAAACCGGACTGGACCGAAGGACGGCAAAGAAGCATATTTTGGCATGGGTGGATTAAAAGTTATATACTCAACACCATCCCCTCTCTTGCAAAAAAAACTTCCATTTCACCATTATCGCCGGAAGAACAATACGTTTCCGACATCTCATCGAGCTGAACATCCGTTCTTACAGGGTCATGATGAAAAAGTGCAAGCCGTTTTACATTGGCCCTCTTTGCAGATTCTATGGCGTATTCTACCGGAGAATGTCCCCACCCTTTTTTATCAGGGTCATATTCCTTCATTGTATACTGAACATCATAAACCAAAAGATCGACTCCTGAAAAAAAGGATTCCATCCGTTCATTTTCTTCCTGCGCAACCATTTGGCCTTCATGTGCCATCGCCATATCATAGGAAGGATCATCCGGATCGGTTATAAATAAATTAGAAAAAGGCTCTGTATCATATAGCGTACAAAAAACCTTACCCTCATATTCAAACCTGTAACCCAGAACCAGTATCGGGTGGTTCAGATACTTGGTTACCATGCTGATACCGTCACCTATATCAAATTTTCCTTCTTTCAACTCATAGTATTCAATCTCAGACTGCAGATCAGCCCTTCTTACCGGAAAATATCTGTATGCAAGCTGCCCGCCTACAATCTCTTCGAGACTGTCCTCTTCATAGGTAACAGGCCCGTGAATTTTAATTTTAGTGCCGGGTACATATATTGGTGCAAAAAAAGGAAACCCCATAATATGGTCCCAGTGAGTATGGGTCAGATAGATTTCCGTTTCAATATTTCCTTTGGGAAGATCATGTTCCATCATATGCTCACCTAGCACCCTGATACCGGAGCCGGCATCTATGATGATATGGCGGTCAGGATTTTTAACGCGCAACTCAATACATGAAGTATTACCGCCATACTTCATAGTTTCCGGTCCCGGACATGGTATAGAGCCCCGTACACCCCAAAATTTAATTTCCATTGAATATTACCTTTATTGACTTGAAAAGTAATTTAAATAAATCTATCCGGTATTAAAATCATGATCAGGTTATCGTAAGAAATATTCTTGCCTTTTCTACTTCTGCAAGAGCTGATTCCCTAAGCCCAAGCAGTGTTTTCTTCTCCATGCCCACATGTTTAAACAAATCATTTACTTTAGGAATATCAGGAAGATAGTCAGCTTCATCTTCTGCACTAATGTTTTTAGCAAACATATCCGCCAAAGCAACGATCTCTACAAAAGGCCTGTTTTCCGCTTCAACTTCATACGGCGTATGATGATAACAGAGGGAATCATAAACCGCCCCGCCAAGACGCCACTTTTCTGCAATCATCTTACCAACCTGGCAATGATCAAAACCAAAAATCTTTTTTTCATACTTGGGCAAATCATCAGTTGACGATTTTACATAATTAATAATATGAAGATACTCTTCGGTAAACCGGTTGTAAAAAGGAATTTTTCCCAGATCGTGCAAAAATCCGACAACAAAATATTCCTCACGATCCATAAGGGGAACACCCTTTATTGTTGCAATCGCCTTAGCTGTGACCCCCACAAGTAATGAGTGTGTCCAAAATTCGTCTGATGTCGACTGTCTGCCCCCGATACCTTTTAAAATAGCAGTACTCAAAACATGATTCTTTACCGTATTGATACCAAGCAGTATTATTGCCCGGGTGAGCGATGTAACATGGCTGTTCAAAGAATAATATGCCGAATTGATCAACCTTAAAAGCTGGCCCGTTAAAACCGGATCAAGAGATATAACCTTATTTATATCATTTGGCGAAGTCGCAGGACGGTTGCAAACCTCCAGAACTTTTGTTGCCGTCGTTGAAAGGCTCGGCATCCGGGCAATATAGTTTCGAACCCGAATAAGCCGCTTTTCCTGGTCAATGGGCACTACCGTCATATATATGTTATCTCCAAAATAACAAATACGTCTTTTATGCACCGTTTTCTAAAATAAGGATTCCTTTTCCCAAAAGTCCGGATAAGACGTCAACCTGCCTCATACCACAAGCATATTCTGGGCTTATATAACACCGTATACTTACTGATGCCTGCCATGATAACAACCTAAATTTTATACACAATAATAAAATTACCTGAAGATGTCAATTATGAAACACTTTTCAATCCCACCAACATCATACCGCCATAAGATCTACTCATTACGTCATCCGATATCCGGTTAGTATTTCTGTCTGAACTAAAACGCTGATAAATCTTGATATTTAAAGGCATATTGTATATATACTCATTAATATGCTTCATATCTTAAGATTTTATGACTACATAATATCTTAACTTTCTTTTATCTGGAGGTGCTTTAATGAGCTGGGATAAACCACTCAATTCTGACAGAGAATTGGATGAGCAGGAAAATGAATTTTTTGATGATGTTGATCATACCTACTTCAAAGCCGGCAAATCGGACAATATTGGTGCCAGAGTTTTCCGCCGTTTTGAAATACCTTTTTTAATTCTTGGAATCGCTATTGTTATACTAATCGTTCTTTTCTTTATATTTCCCAAGTCAAAATCCGGTGTTTCCAATGATCAACTTGCAGCACTGGCAGTAAGACTGAACCAGCTTGAAGAGAAACTCATCAATATTGAAGACAAATTAATTATCAATAATAATACAAATGATCAAGCAGATCTCATTGAAGGTATCAATACCCGTTCTGCAAAATTTGAATCGACCATTTCTTCACAGGTTGAGGATTTATCAAAGGAAGTAAAACAGCTTGAAAAAAGCATCAAACAGATTAGTGCTGCCAAAGTGAAGGCTGAACCTGCTCCGGTGAAAACTGTTGAGTCGACACCTGCAAAACCGGTTGAGACACCAACCGTAAAAGCAAGCGGTGCAACATATCACCATGTCCAAAAGGGTGAGACGGTTTATCGTATCAGCAAACAATACGGCCTTACACCCGATCAACTTCGCACCCTGAATAAGCTTGAAAATGATGCAATCTACCCCGGTCAAAAGCTGTTGGTTAAACCCTGATCTTAATAGCTACAAACCGTGTGAACAGCAAGCCCGGAGGCACTGGTTATGTCTCCGGGTTTTATAATTTAACCTGATCAATTTTTATAAAATAAAGCTATAGTATGCCCACCTCTTTTAAATATACTGCGATTTCCTTCCAGAATTTTGCCATGTCCGGCGGGCAGTCATTATGATCCGCGTCATAAGAAATCATTTTACCGTTTATTGCAGCATTATAAAGAGCTTCACCATGATGATACGGTATAATGGTATCCTTTGTGCCATGTACGACAAGCACATGCCCCTTATAATTTTTTACGACTGATAAATTATCAAATGGATCCCGGATTAAAAAGGCAGGCGCAAAAAAACCGGATGCAAATGCACGGATACCTGTAAAAGTTGAAACAAGAATCATGGCAGCAGCGTTACGGGTTTTAGCCAGAGAACAAACAGCACCTCCGCCCACTGAAATTCCGAACAGAATTATCTTTTTACTGTCAACGCCTCTATGGGATATAAGCTCATCATAACCCTTAATAAAAACATCGGATATACTTTTCTGTGACGGTGAACCGGTTGACCGCCCATAGCCCGGATACTCAATAAGCATAACGGAAAGTCCCATCGCTGTCAGCGTAAGAACCTCTTCAGCCCAGAAATCGATTATTTGAGCATTACCATGGGCAATAATCATAGCCGGTGCCGGTTCTTTATTTTTAAAACCTCCCCTGGGCGCATACAGCCAAGACTCTACCGCTCCCTGGTCTGTCTTTAGCCATATTTTCCCCATAGCAACATCTTTTTTGTGAATATCTTCATCCTGATATGTAACGATATGCCTTCTTGGAAAAAGAATATGGCGCTGCTTGAAATAAAGAAACAGGCAGTAAATGAGATACATGCTCAATGCCCAAAGAATAAACTCTGTAATAAAATCCAACCTGACTCCTTATTATTCTTAAGGGCACCTCTAAAAATCACTTTATTTGAAAAGTTTTATTTTTTGATGCCAAATTGATGATAGTTAAGCTTTATAATGGGTAAAATATTTAAATTGACTTGCTTTTTGAATCATATTTTTGGGCATTTTTCTGAAA
>JAIPEE010000015.1 GCA_021737275.1 Desulfobacterales bacterium | reverse complement strand
GACATAAGCATAAAGGTTAATTCCACCCAACAATCCAATAGGATCTGGTGTCATATAGCGACCCGTTTTCGGATTATAATAACGGAAATAATTGTAATGCAGGCCGGTCTCTTCATCATAATACTGACCCTGGAATCGAATATTGTTTTCTACAGAAGACCAGGATTCAACTTCTGCCTTGCCAAATGGTTCATAGTCTGCCAACCAGACAACATCGCTATTTTCATCAATAAGCATCTGCGGTGTCCCCAAATGATCATTTGCGTACTGGTAAATCTTGCCGGTTGATACATCTACTTTGGACAGCAGGTTGCTTCCATTAAAAACATATTCTGCTGTAGCGCTACCATTTTCATCACTTTCAGCGATTAAACGACCGTCAAAATCATAATGATACACAATGGTTTCAGAAACTGTAGTATTACCAATATTCGCAATAACGAGTATTTTAACATTATTTACCATCTCATAAAGGCTGTCATAAACATTTTTTTTCACTCGCTGGCCTTTACCATTGTAAACATACTCCGCCACCATAGTATCGTTATACATAGCTTCCCGGACTTCAACAATCTGGTTGTTCTGATTGTAAACAAAGTTTTTGCCTATATTACCAGTAATATTACCGTTATAGTCATATCGGAAACAATCACCTTCAGGTTGACTTATTGATACGATCTTGTTTGAATTTCCTAATTCTATTTCTATCGTAGTTGTTCCATCAATAACTTTGCTTAAACGATTGTCCGCTTTATCATAAGTAAAGTCATATGTACCAAACGAGCCAGTTGCCGTGTCAAGCTGATTTCGACCGTTATAGCCATAGGTTCGATTCTGCCAGGGCATGTCTGCTGATGTGCTGGATGTAAGGTTACCGTTTGCATCGTAACTATAAGATCTTTCTTTGTCTGTGTACCTGTTTGAATAAATTAAACGTCCATCCAGATCATATTCATTACTAACAGCGCCACCATTCAACGTTCCCATACTATCAGCACCTCCAAAAGGTCTGTATGATATATTATCCAACAACACAGTTCCACCTGAAGAAATCCTGTCTACTTCACAATGGCATCCTGTATCTCTTTCATAGTTCACTATCCGCCCTGAAGGGTAGGTAAGGGATTCCAGTCGCCCTGCGGAAGAGAGTGTTCTGGAAACAGAGTAAGAGATATTGTCTATAGTCGCGATTTTATTTACCAGTTGTCCCCTTGCATTGTAGGAATAAACCGTACTTCCTGAACTATCTGACATTCCCGTCAGTTTTCCTTTTGCATACATCTCAGAATCATAGGAATACCCCATACTACTGCTATCCGGAAAGTTAACATTTGTAAGCCTGTTTAGATCGTCATATATATAAATTACTGGATTTACTGCAGGGTCAGCACTGATAAGATTTGGATCTTTTTTAAAAACAAGGTTTCCTGCTTTATCATATGAATATCTTGTCTCTCCTGAATCAGGCGAAACTGTTTTTACAATTCTACCCATATCATCATAGATGTAGGTTGTCGTATTACCATTACCATCTATTACACTTTTTAGGTTACCATGAACATCATATGAATAAGTTGTAGTTACACTTCCGGGCTGAGTCACTTTCCACAAATTGTTTAATGTATCGTATTCAATTGTTGTCGTATTATTACTGGGATCCGTAACAGATTCAAGGTTTGCTGTAGTTGCATTGTAATCATATTCTTTAAAGGTACCGTCATGATTAATCTCTTTCCACAGTTTACCGGGAATTTCCGGATGAGCATTACTGAACCCTTGCCATCTAGTCAAGGAACTGTACTCATCAAGATAAATCTTCTCTTCCAAATCCCCCTGATCATTATACTCAAAATCTATGTAATTGTTTTTGGGGTCAATGATTAAATCCAATCGACCATAGTTATTACCATACGAGTAAGTGCGTGAAACTCCGTCTTCGTCTGTCGTGCTCTCCCGTAATCCGGCAATATTATAAACCGTACTGAATACACTACTATCAGCATCATGTGTGGTTGAAATTTTACGCCCTCTGCCATCATAGGCTAAAAGGGTATCCTGATTATTAACATCTGTAATTGTTGATGGTAAGCCGGTATTATCATAATCAGATATTGTGGTAATTCCTATGATTGGTTGTGTGATTGTGAGCAGATTACCGGTTGAAATGTCATAGGTAAAAAGATAGGTATCTCCTGTACCATTTTTGAAACCATCCAAAGATGTGACCTGCCCCTTGCTGTTATAAACCATTTTGCTTGTGCTTGTATAAGTTACTACAGAACCGGCATCATTATATGAAAATCCTTTTTCAATAATTTGATGAATTTTTGATGTCGGGCTTTCATTGTAAGTGGTATTATAATCATCATCATAATCATAGATGGTTTCTTTGTCTCCAGAACCAAGCACACTTGCCTCTGATCGAGTTAAGACTGAATTTATGACTGAGTGCCAGGTGAAGTTTATGGTCCGCTTGATCATACCATCTCTACCAAAAATATCAATCTGCTGCGCATTTCCATTAGTATCAAAATTGCTGTAAGCGATTGCTGTATCATTACGCAAATCAACTCTGTTGAGGTTCATATTTGCCGGATCATATGCCCATTCGATAACATCATTTGGTCTAGATTCTGCGCCAATACCAGCAAGTGCGGTCACGCGATGCATACCAGACACAACCCCGATCGTATATGTTAAAATATTACCATAGGCGTCATTAACATAAACCGTATCACCGCTGAAATAATCGATAACATCTGTGCGTCCCTGCCTGGTCACACTGGTGGCTCGATCAACATGGTCATATCCCCATTCATTCAGGGCATGCCCCAGAACTGTCTTTTTGGCCGTCAGGTTATGAGTATCGTTAGTGTCATTATATTCATAGATTATACCGGAACCGTCTGCATAACTTACAGATGTCAGGTTCCCATCTGTATAGCCATAAGTTACCCAGAAGTCATCCGTACCATCGATAATGGTGGTTGGCATACTGATCTTTTTAAGAAGATTGTCTGTATCGTAATGAAAAGTCATTATGCGGCCGCTTGCGTTGTCAGTTACGCTTTGCAGATTATTACCGGCATTATAAGAGATGGTAATGCGGTTGTCTTTTTCATCATCCATCCAGGTCAGTTTACCGGATGAATTAAAGTTGAGTTGTGTACCATCTCGACGTGTCCATAAATATTCGCCTGAAATATTTTCAACACTTGAGTGTTCATTAAAGGCGCCACTTCCATCGTTTTGCAAAAAATAATAACCTTTTCCGGTGGCATCGATAATTTTGATATAGTTTACCCCGCCAATTGTTACAGATGGTGTAAGACTTGCACTGTAGCTATGCGTCCAGCCATAACCGAGAATACCACTTATATCTGATTTGCTGTTGTAAAATGCATTAAAGGGGAGCCCCATACTGTTTGGGGATGGAAAGTTAAGATCTGTTCTGAATTCCAGGGCATTACCGTTGAATATGCGGACATTACCTGAAATAAGTCCGCCGCCGCCCTGCTGTTCATTATCAGAAACACCATAACCGATATCCTTATAGTCTTCATAATTAACTATCGGAATCGGATAGGAGTTGCTGTCCGTAGGGTCATACCCATAGAAATACTCTTCGTAGTTGGTTAATCCGTCATTGTCATTATCATCATCCGGCCCGAAACCCAGATGTCCGAAATAAAGAAGCTCCCATGAATCATCAAGTCCGTCATCATCCACATCAATCGAATCAGCCGGATTAACATATGTTGTAAAATAACTTCCACTACTTGCCTGAAAACCGGGTTTGAGAAAAATGCTGCTATTAGTCACAAACTGGACGTGGTTGCCGGAAGCGATGGTACATCCAGTTGTTTCATCTGTAAGAATATTACCGTCAGAGATATACACGCCACTATCCAGTGGGCCGAACAGCAACAGATCTGCGGCAACAGCAGTCATTACGATGAACATACTGCAAACAAGAAGTGCTGCAACAAGAAGTATGTTTTTTTTCATGATTGATCCCTTAATATTAGCCAAACCCAATTCAGTTATTATAATTATTTTTAAATGGCTGTTATCAACGAGTTGCTTCCAGAGCGGACAGGCGTTTTTCAATTACGCTCATCTGCTCTTTGAGCTTGTCGCTTTCTTCTTTAAGTGCATCATTTTCTTTTTTGTGCTCAATTATATAAAGCGTAAGTTCTTCAATCTTTTCCATCTGAATTTTCACTATGCCTGATATATTCAAACCCTCTTCCTCGATTTCTACTTGAGACGGCATACCCGGGAGATGTTTGTTTTGATTGATATAGGCTTCCAGATCAAGAAGAGGAAGAAGGTCATAATCATCTCCAAAGACATAATCAGGCCAATCTCCCACATCGGTTACTTCAATCTCCTGCGCAGTTATCTTGCCGGCAACCGTTAATTCGCTGGATGTAATCAGGCCAGTTACATCCAGCGAATTGGATGTTGTTACACCTGCTACGGCCAAGTCATTGGAAGAGATGGTTCCGGTCACATCAATTTCTGCAGAAGTTAATGTTCCAATTACATTAACAGTACCATCTTTCCCAATTCGCATTCTTTCAGTAAGTAAACCCGGAGTTTCATCTTTTGTGGAAAATACCAGATTGCCGCTTTCCAGACCATTTTTACTAAATGCCTCAATTGTTGCACCAATATAATCAGTGGTGTTAGTCTTGTCATAGTTTTTAAATTTTACACTGGCATAGGGGTTTGTACCGTTGTTTTGGGCACCTTCAATCGTCAACCGGCGTATCTGATCTACATTCTGTGTTCTGTTAAGTGTTAAATTCCCGTCAATGGAGTCTGCCCATACTAACCCTGATAGCAACAATACAACTGTCAAGCTGTAGATCAATATTTTATACCAATTTGTATTTTTCATTTTCACTATCTCCTTATGATAAATTAATCTCCAAAAGATTGGATGCATCTAAATATTTAAAAGCTTTTTAAAAATGTAAGGCTTGTTAGAATTATTTTAATAAAGATTTAGGGAAAAACTTTCATATAACGCTAACAATACCACAACACAAATATGGTAATGTATCTTGGGATACTGCATAATATTTTTTACTGAGAACAAGTTTCTTCCCACTCCCATAAATCTATACTTCCTGTATAACATACGGAATAATTATAAGTACACATAACTCGCATTACCCCCCAAACAAGTTGTGGAGTGTCACTACAATTGAGATCATAATAAAATGGATGTTCCTGAATATCCCACCCATCAAATCCGGATACAGTAAGTATTTCAGTGCAACCCAATGTAGGATGAACATAAAAACTCAAGTCTTGTCTTGCACAATATGAAGCATTTTCATATTTTTCTTGACCGCAATCACCAGGAGGATCCCAACATGATCCACCACCACCCCCAAAAGTATAATGAACCTTTTGTTTATATTTCCCCAAGGTTTTATAATAATTACCCCAAGAATCAATTTCGTCAGGAAGACCTGTCAATTCGACCCTTGGAGGATCTACAACTTCCCACTGTCCACTTCCTCCAGTATATCTCACAAACCATTCTGCGCCAGAATCATCAGGGCAATCAGATCTTCTAACCCGGACAGTTACACCTTCACAAGCTCCAGTATCGGGGACTACCACCATCTGATTTGGAGTGCCGTCAGAAGGCTCTAAGAGTTGAAATCCCGTGCCATCAAGTTCCCATGTTAAGGATGTTCCCGATCCGTTACTTACTGTTACTGTTGCCCCTCCGTTTACTCCAACTTCTTGATCACTGGAGGAAATAAATTGTATTGCATTTTCATCTTGGCATGTTTCAGATGGTGTATTAAAGTTATCTGGAAAAGTAGCTTGGTTTTCAGGAGATTGCTGTTTTTCCTTTTCGCATGGACATATTTCACAATCTTGCTCTGCAAATGTATTGAATATTGAAAAGCAAAAAACTAAAATCAAAAATAATAATATTCGTTTCAAAATAACTTCCTTTCTAAAATTTCCATATGCTTCATGTATATTATATGAATATATCTATTCGAATATGCGCATGGAAATCCAAATGTGTTTCTGCCGCTCTGCGTATATAAAGCAGAAAACAGCTTAACAACCCACTATAATGTTTACTTCAATATTACTGAATTATTATTTTTTGGAAATGGCTCTTAAAAACTAATTTTTTTATTGCAAAAATAAATCATTGTCAACAATATTCTCAGCTGTCTGATATCAATAAGTCACAGACTACCAGCATAGCTGGTAGCTTGAGGAGAGCCTCTGAAAGGGGCTTTAGTTTATCTCGGTTTCAAACTCCAACTGACGCTGTTCAGACTGCTCTTGTTTCTTGATATAGGTTCTGATTGTTTTTTCATCCAGACCAACTGTACTTACAAA
The DNA here is from genome assembly GCA_021737275.1 of Desulfobacterales bacterium. Lineage (GTDB taxonomy): Bacteria > Desulfobacterota > Desulfobacteria > Desulfobacterales > JAIPEE01 > JAIPEE01. The sequence goes on along the minus strand of JAIPEE010000015.1, from coordinate 71,969 downwards.
ATAACCTCTCGCCCAAAAGGATTTACCATCTTTCATATTCCTAAAATGCCCCCGGTGTATCATTATGGCGCTTTTCCCTTTCAAAAAACCGATTGCATGTGAAATGCTATACTTGGAAGGTATGCTCAAACACATATGAACATGGTCATACATCGCATGACCTTCTATAATTTCTCTATGCCTTTTTGTTTACATAAATCCCTTATTATTGTTCCAAACCCTCTTCTTAATTTGCCGTATAGCTTTTTCCTTCTGTATTTTGAACCCATACAACATGATATTTGCATTCCCATCTTACATGGGATAAACTCTTGTAATTTCTCATATTACCTCCTTCTCTTTTGCCTTCCGGGGCTCTCGGGAAGGAGGTATATCACGCCTGACCGGCAGAGCCTATCAGGTTCGCACCAGCATAGCTGGTGGTTTAATATGATTAATTAATACTTACGAAGACCTTGGAAACACCAAAGACCTCATTTATTATAATAATTTATGTGAAACTATGTACTACTACTTGGGCACTACTTGGGAACTACTTGGGAACTACTTGGGAACTACTTGGGAACTACTTGGGAACTACTTGGTTTAATAACAGTAAATAAAAAAATAAAATTTTATAACCCTTACCTTTTTAATTCTGTGGGGTCAACATTTTTTTATTAAATACGAAAAAATCATACTAAAGTAGTGTAGGCCTTCTGAGAAAAAAAATCGGAAACAGCAATCTCTCACAGAAGGCACAGAGTAGGGCTTGAAATACTTGTTGCTTCACAAAATTATGTTCATACTTAATTTGCATTATAAGAGAAGTTATGGTAGCGTCCATACCAATCTCCGATAAACAAAATTAAAGTGTGCCGGGTTCCTGCTTATTTCAGGAATGAGGTGCGAAAAACATAACTTGAATCCAAGTAATAGATTGCAGGTGTCTGGAGAAATAATGAAAGATAAAAGAGTCACAGGTTTTATTCGCAGCACACAGGGCTTCACACTAATTGAAATCATGGTTGTTATTATCATTATCGGTATACTGGCAACTATTGTTGTGCCTCGATTCATGGATAAACCGGATGAGGCCAAGGTAACCAAAGCACACGCTCAGATCCAGGGATTGGAAACTGCACTTCATCTGTTTAAGCTCCATAATGGTTTCTACCCATCAACTGAACAGGGGTTGCAGGCTCTTGTTGAAATGCCCCAGACAGGGAAGATCCCAAAGAAATGGCAAAGAGGCGGATACCTTGAAAAAAGAAAGGTTCCAGGCGATCCGTGGAATGGTGAATATATATATCTTTCACCTGGTGTAAATGGTGATTTTGATATTATCTCCTATGGGGCTGATGGTGTGCCGGGTGGCGAGGAGTTTGATGCGGATATTAATAATTGGGATATTGAATAAAAGAGAAAATCATAAAACATGTCTTTCACTGAATCCAAACGTTTATATAAAAAACAGTATGGGATTTGCGAAGCAATAATTTTACGCTTTTCTCTGAGCTCTCTGTGAACTCGAGCGAAGCGGGTGAGAGACAGGGTTTTTATTAAGGAGAACAATCAACCTTTCGTGAAAACTTCACGGCTAAGATCTACCAAAGGATTTACCCTCATAGAGCTGATTATTGTCATTGCACTTCTCGGCATTATGATCACTTTTACTGTTCCCAAATTTAACACCACCTTTTTTGATAATGATATAAATGCATCAACACGGTGGTTTATATCTAATGTTCCTGCATTGAAAGAAAAAGCTAAAACCACCAGAACAAACTACCTGCTCAATATTAATATGGATGTCAATCAACTCTGGATAACAGCTGAAAACATGCCTGACGAATAGTTGGCTGAAGCTGAAGAAAAAGCATACCGGTTTCCTGGAGGAGTTATAATTTCAAATATCTCTTTTCCGGATGATGAAATTTTTTCTGGCGGTGTAACAAGCATTTATTTTTATAATAAAGGTTATTCGGACAAAACCGTTATACATATTGAAGGTGATGGCAGACAACTTTCAGTAATTATTGAACCCTTTCTCGCTAATGTTCAGATAGAAGACGGTCATATTAATATTGATGGATAATAGCGTTAAAAATAGCCGGGTACTTAAAAGTCCACAGGGCTTCACACTTTTTGAAGTCATGATAGCCATTACTGTTATTGCGATAGTACTGACGGCAGTATACCAGCTTCATGCACAAACTATATCCATGAACATGAATGCCCGATTTTATACGGTTGCACCGCTTTTAGCACAAGGCAAAATGGTTGAAATTGAAACACGTCAGTTGAATGATCTTACAGACGACAGTGGAAATTTTGGGGAAAATTATCCGGATTATTTCTGGCAGGTAGCGGTTGAAGATTTTGAAAATGAGGAGTTGGGTGATACGGTTAATGGGCTTAAGAAAATAAGTGTTGTGGTTAATCGGAATGAAGGCGGGATGGTTTACGAGGTGGTGGGGTATCGGTATTTCAGGTAAAAAAGAGAGCACAAGAGAGATAAAAGAGAAAAACAAGGTATGGGGGTAGATGTACAACCTGAATCACCCTTACATGTATATTACAAGAATAATAAATTAAACCCTTGTCTCTCAAAGAGTTCACAGAGAGCTCAGAGAAAAGAATTTTATAAACAAAAATGAATTTTATTTATTTAAAACATTTATCATGTATACCTCAAACCTTGAAAATCAGGTTTTGGTATCTTTTGCAAAGCAATGCTTTCAAGCTTTTCTCTGTGTCCTCTGTGAGCTCGAACGAAGCGGGTGAGAGACAAGATTTTTATAATAATGGTTTCACTCTCATTGAGATCCTGATCGCCATATCCATATTCGCCATCGTCATCTCCACCATATTCGGATCATACGGAATTGTATTTTCAAGTGCTGAAGATATTGAAAAAGGAAATAAGGCATATGAAATGGCGCAGAACTGCATGGCCCGTATGACGATTGATCTTAGCTCTATCTATGCGACACCTTATGACTTTGCAAAGGAAGATGCGGAGGCACTCCGCTATAATTTTTTAGGTGAAACATATGATATTTACTCATCAACATTTTCCAGGTTGCAATTTTTCTCTTTTGCACACTGCTCTTTCAGAGGCAGAAAGGAATCCGGCATAGCGCATATTGTATATTATGTTAATGAAACGGCTAACGGTGACATGGTTATCAGAAGATCTGATAATATTTTTCCGTATCCTGAATTTGAAGAATCGGATAGTGATCCAATTTTGTGCAAAAATGTAAAATCGCTGACACTACAATATTTTGATAAAGAGGGTATTGAGAATGACTACTGGGATTTGGGAGATAACATCTTTGAAAAGTCCCTGCCAAAGTCTGTATTGATTACACTTGAAACCGGCACAGAAGAGACATCATACTTTTTTGAAACACGGGTTGCACTGCCATTATTTGGCAAACAGGACAAATCGTAATTTATGAACAAGGCCATTACTAATAATCGGGGCGTTGCGCTGCTGATAACCATATCGGTCGCTGCAATTTTGATTACCGTTGCAATGACATTGAATAAAAGTGTTCGCCATACTGTTATGACCACGGCTAACACCAGGGACCATTATAAAATGCTTAACATGGCAACATCCGGTATCCATGCGGCTATGGCAATCCTCATTAAAGACAGGGCTGAATCGGAAATTGATACGATTCAGGAGGACTGGGCTATCCCTGAAAAAGTTGCCGCCATTACAGATACACTTTTGTTTGATGATGGCAAAGTTACGGTCCGGATTTCCGATGAACTTTCCAGAATTCAGGTTAATTCGATCGTAACATATCCGGACAGGCGTGATTTTAACCCGGAACAGGTGAAAGTCTGGGAACGTTTTATTGAAAATGCCGTTACTGTAAGCGAACATTATAAAGATATCTCCCAGGCTGAAATTATTAATTCTTTAAAGGACTGGATCGATACGGGCGATGATGAAGCCATTACCGGTCTTACCGGTGCCGAATCAGATTATTACGTTTTACTTGATCCGGCATATATCTGCACCAACCTGCCGTTTGATCATCCCGATAATATATTGATGGTCAAAGGTATCACACCGGAATTTTTTTACGGCACCGAAGGTATGCCCGGATTATATGAATTTATTACCGTTCATGGCATCACCTCTTTAGACACAGGCGATACGCCCGGCTTCCCGGGACAAATCAATATTAATACAGCTGCAGTTCCTGTTCTGGCGGCTCTGCTTCCGCAGGGTGATAAAAACCTGGCCATGATCATGGCCGAATACCGTGATGAAAAAAACAGTGACACCTATATAAATGGCCTTACGGCACCGGGTTGGTATAACAATATACCGGGGCTGTCAGATATAAAACTGAATGAAACTGTTATTCGAACAAATAGCGATATATTCAGAATTAACGCTGTTGCAGAAATCAACAATAGCAAACTTGGCATAGTCACTGTGATTCAAAGAGAAAAATACCAGAAATCGGGAAAATGGTATTGCACTATTTTGGAATGGCATATATTATAAAGTATTAATCTATCCAAAAAAATTTCCAGATGTAACGATTTTAGCAATTTAAGACTATTGTTCTTGCTTTTTTATGAACAAGCAGAGCCTGTATCTACAGCTATATATTGAAAGAGAGCTTTTGGCTGACAAATGGCAAAACAGATATTAAGCATAGATATTCAAAAAGATTCTGTTTCCGCTGTTCTCTTAAAAAACAGTATCAAGGGAAATGTTATCGCAGCATGCACACACATGCCTTTTTCTGATAAAAATAGTAGTATTTGTTTACAGGAAGCAATAGAAGATATTTCGAACCAGGCAGATATCACAGAAACCGTGTGTGTGATCGCTCTTCCTGCAGGCACTATATCCTTCAGAAATATCCACCTCCCGTTTAAAGATTCTGCAAAAATCAGACAGGTGCTACCTTTTGAACTCGAGCCATCACTCCCCTTTCCCGTGGAGTCACAAGTAATTGACTTTAAACCTGTTAAGGCGTCAAAACAGGGCAGTATTATGACTGCTTCTGTTGAATCTGATTTTTTACAATCATATATTGATAATATCGGTGTACACGGCTTATCACCCAAAATGATTACTATCGGCGGCTATGCGCTGGCAAATCTGTCGGCTGAAATGTCGGATATACCACCGGATTCAATTCTGCTGGATATTAATGAAAACGATACAACCGTTTTTGTTATCTCTTCCGGTAAAATAGCCCTTATACGTTCTTTTCCGGTATCAGCCGACACAGACGCTTTTGAAAAAAAACTTTCAGATCAGGTAATTCAATCTTTGGGCATTCTTGAAGCACAGCAGATTCATAATTTTATACCTGAAGCTATTCTTATTACCGGCGCAGGAATTTCAGGCAAACAGCCCGAACATGATCTTGAAGAACTAATGTCGATTCCCGTCCGACGCATAGATCTGTTAAATGAAATAAGATTTCCAATCCTGAATGAGCTTCCATCTGATTGGAATCCGGATCGACTGAATAGCGTCCTTGCACTGGCTATCTCAGAAACAGAGAGTATGGGCGGAATAAATTTCCGAAGAGGCAGATTTGCCTTAAGAACAAGGTGGATCACCTATAAAAAAGAACTCATCCGAACAGGCATTCTTTCCGGACTATTGTTGCTGGCCGGTATTTTTTATCTTGGGATAGACACCTGGCACCTGAAGAGACAAACCGAAAGGCAGAATCATCAAATCCATGAAATTTTCAAATCAACGTTCCCTGATGTATCAAACAAAGTAAAAATGCCCGATATGCAATACCAGATGATGAAGGCCGAAACCGGAACGTTACTTCAACATACATCCGGCAACAGAGAGCTCTCTGAAAACCCACGCGTTATAGATATTATTAACCGTATCAGTACTGAAGTATCCCAGGACAGCAAGGTTATATTTTCACAATTTGTGATGGGCGCCGGCACGGTTTCAATTACAGGGACTACGGATACATTCAATACTGTTAATGATATTAAAACCCGTATTGAAAAAATCCCGCAATTTTCAAAGGTAACCATCAGTTCCGCCAACAGCGACCGAACAGATAAACAAGTCAAGTTCAAACTGCAGATACAGCTCGGTGCTGATATGGCCGAACAGGAGCAGACATCGTGAAAAAACTCAGCCGACGGGAAAAATATTCGATTTATTCGGCTGTGGCAGCCCTGTTTATTTTTATTATCCTGCAGGTAGTCATTTCTCCTTTTTTCGAAAAAAGGGCGTCAATGAAACGTTCCCTGCAGGCCGGATCTGTAATGCTCGATGAAATGATCCAACTTAAGGCGGAATATGAAGATTTGAAAACAAATTCGGAACTATCCATTAAAAGTATTTCAAAGAGAGAAAAAAATTTTACGCTTTTTTCTTTTCTGGACAGGGAGGCCGGTGAAGCAAACATCAAGGACAACATTACTTATATGCGGCCTTCTACCAAAAATGATCAGACCGGCCAATACAAGATTTCCATGGTTGAGCTTAAGATTCAGTCCCTGACAATGAAGCAGCTTGTGGCTTATCTCTACCGGGTAGAATCATCTAAAAATATGGTAACGATAAAAAGGATTTCCATCACACGGCAAAATACGACTGAAGGCCTTATTGATGTTGTATTACAAGTAGCGGCAGCTTCGGTATAAACGTTAAAAAAAATGAAAAGAGCCGGAACATACATAACGATTTATATAATAGCGATAACGGCACTGTTTATATATGTGCTTTTTCCGTCAGAAAAGTTTGGAGAGTTTATTGCATATCATGCAGCATCCGGAATGTCGGGAATTGCTGTTGAAATTAATGATGTAAAGCCGACACTTCTGCCGGGTATCCGCCTTAAAAAAATCCATTTCTTACTTCAACCTACCGGACTGCCCATTGCCGGGATTAAGGGGATTAAAGTATCTCCCCATTATACCTCTATTTTTAAAGCGGGTAAGGGTTTTAATTTTAAATCCGGTTTATTTGGCGGAAATATTTCGGGTCACACCATATTTTTAGAAAAAAACTCAATCACGGTAATTAATCTTAATGAGATAAACATTGACCGGATTGAGGCCCTGGGCCTTTTAACTGAACAACAGCTGTCAGGCCTTTTAAGCGGAAAGATTGATTACACACTCTCATCTGCTGCAGGCCGGGAAGCTTTGGCGACGTTGAAGCTAATCAACGGAGCGCTGACATTATCAGAACCATTCTTTACAATTGAAAGCATCAGCTTCGAAAAAATCGAATCTGAAATTTTACTTAGCAATGACATTATCAGGATCAAAAGCTGCACCCTGAAGGGAGCACAAATTGATGGAACACTTTCAGGCGGCATTACACTTAAAACACCATTGGAGAAAAGCAGACTGACGCTGTCAGGAATGTTCAAGCCCCATCACACGCTGTTGGCAAGCCTGAGTGAAGAGGTGAGTGCAGCCATATTTCAACAGGAAAGACCCGGTACAAAAGGGTTTTCATTTACTATTGGTGGAACATTTGACAAACTGGATTTTAATTCAAGAAAATGATATCAAACATTCGTAAAATAGCGGGTCGCTTTTCACCAACTAAACAGCATTTCATAGTACTTAACCTGCTGCTGGTTACGGCTATAATTTTCCTTGGTGTCAGGATATTCTACAGCATTCTTTCCACTGGCTTTATTCATGACCGTCAAACTTATACGTCAACATTTAAATACACTTCTTTTAATGATGACAAGCCTCTGCCATTAAAGAATTATGAAACTATTTCAAAACGAAACCTTTTTGATACCGCATCAGATACAGGCAAAAAACCCCTCTTCCTGCCGGATATTGATAAGTTGAAACAAACCACCTTAAAACTGAAGCTCCGGGGCACGGTGGCAGACGGTGATAATGGCGCCTATGCCGTTATTGAAGATCAGAAAAAAAAAGAACAGCTTCTTTGTATGATCGGTGATCAGATTCAGCGTGCAACCGTCAAGATTATTTTACGAAAAAAAGTAGTATTAACCGTTAATGGTAAAGATGAGATCCTTGGAATGGACGAAAAGATTATCCCTTCCGATTCATCTATTCAACGGCCTGCTGTTGATATGGAACCCACTTTACACAAATCTCCAGAAAGTGACCTTCGGCATGTTTCCCTGAACCGAAGCCGGATCAATGATGCGTTTCAGAATGTCAATGACCTCATGAAACAAGCCATTATCCGGCCTCATTTCAGAAATGGTGAAGCGGACGGCATTGTTGTTATGGGTATTAAACCCAATACTTTTTTCAGCTCGCTTGGCCTTCGCTCCGGAGACATTATTAAAAATGTCGACGGAAAACAAATTGAAAGTGTGGATGATGCACTTCAGTTTTACTCAGCCATGAAAGACGCTGATAATCTTAAGCTTGAAGTACAAAGACGCGGTATGTCTAAGATGATAGAATATGATATCAAATAATAACTTAATATTAAAAAAATACCGAACCAGGGACATATGAAAACAAGAGGCTATCTCTCAACTACTATTTTTGGAATGCTTATAATCTCAGTGCTGCTTACTTTTACGACACCATCTTTCGCAGAAAGAAAGGAAACAGGCCCAGCAAACGACGTATCACCGACCGACAGATCGGTAAATATTGATTTCAACAATGTTGATATCAGTGTCTTTATTAAGTTTATCAGTGAACTGACTGGAAGAAACTTTGTTATTGATCAACGGGTAAAGGGCAAGGTCACCATTATTTCGCCCGCCAGGATTTCTGTCCGGGAAGCGTATAGGGTATTTCAATCCGTGCTTGAGGTACATGGTTTTGCAGCTGTTGAAGCCGGTGAGGTCATCAAAATTATCCCTTCTCCTGATGCCCGGACAAAAAACATAGAAACCCGGTTTAATTCCGATATGATCTCTCCGGAAGACAGGGTTGTCACCCAGCTCATTCCGTTAACATATGCGGATCCAACCCAGATAAAACACCTATTTACACCTCTTGTATCCAAAAACAGTGTGATTCTTGATTATCCGCCGACGAACATGCTGATCGTGACGGACATCTATTCCAACATCCAGCGACTCATGAAAATTGTTGATGAAATCGATATTACCGGTATTGGCAACAAACTAAGCGTTATACATCTTGAATATGCCGGTGCGAAAAACATGGTAGATATTCTGAGCAGGGTTTTTGCAGTATCCCCCCATCAGAAAACCGATGTAAACGAGAATATCGTAAAATTTGTTGCAGATGAACGCACCAATACCGTTGTCATTCTTGCCAGTGAAGAAAATACGCAGAAGATAAAAACACTCGTCATCGAACTCGATCGTGAAGCACCCAGGGGTAAAGGCAAAATTCAGGTTTATTATCTTCAAAATGCCGACGCCGAAGCGTTAGCCAAAGTTCTACAGGAACTTCCGACTAAAGGTGCAACCCAGGATAAGACGGCGTCCAACATGGCGCTTATCTCATCAAAGGCCAGAATAACAGCCGACAAGGCTACAAACAGTCTTATTATCATGTCGGGTAATGAAGATTATCAGGTCATTAAAGAGATTATAGAAAAGCTGGATGTCCCCAGGGCCATGGTTTATATTGAATCACTTATTATGGAAGTAGACGTAAATAAAGACTTCAGGCTCGGTGTGGAGTGGGCGGCCGGTAATGATTTTACTTATGATAATGGCAAGCAGGGTATTTATGGCGGCGGATTTGCCGGCGGTGCTGCCGGCGGCGATCCGGGCTTCGCTTCTGTCTCTCCTTCCGGAGCCCCCATACCGTTACCGCCAGGATTCTCTCTCGGTGTCTTTGGTGAAGCACTTCAGATTGGAGATCTTATTTTTCCCAATCTTGCTGCTATTGTTCAAGCCTACCAGAAGGATGACGATGTCCATATTCTCTCAACACCGCAGCTTTTAACAACCGATAATGCGGAAGCAACCATTACGGTTGGTAAAAATATTCCTTATCAGACCCGCTCTACAGCCAGCACAACAGGAACCGAGATATACAGCTCCTTCGAATATAAAGATGTTGGTGTAACACTAAAAATAACACCTCACATCAGCAAAGATCGTCTGGTCCGTCTTAAAATATCCCAGGAAATTACAAAACTTACCGGGCAGTCTTCACTTACTCCGACAACTTTTAAACGATCTATTGATACAACCGTTATTGTAAAAGACAGTGATACGGTTGTTATTGGCGGACTAATTGATGATACGATGTCCGGCACAGAGTATAAAGTACCGTGCCTGGGAGACATTCCCTATTTGGGAAATTTCTTCAGATCAAGTGGCACAACGAGAAATAAAACCAATCTTTATCTTTTTATTACACCCCGCGTACTTGGAACACCTGCAGAGGCAAAAGAAATTTATTCTGAAAAGAAAAATAAGTTTATTGATATTGAGAACAACCCCGAACTTAAAAAGTATTATAACACCTCTTTGCCGGAACCGAAAGATATGAATAAAGATGTTTCAGAACCGGATATAACCGTTCCTGAAGTAATTGAAATGAAAGAATCCATTACCGTTGAAAATGAAATAATCGGCTCGGAAGTCTTTACTATTGAACAGCCGGAAACAGGTGAACCTGATTTTGAAGATGCTGAAAAAATGGAATAAACCAGATAATGATGTTTAAACCGATCTTAGAAACAATCCGTGAACATACCGGTATCCCTGAGGATACATTAGCAGAGGCTTGCCGGATTGCTGAAGAAAAAGATATACGACCAACGGATGTTCTTGTCCAAAAGGATATTATTACTGAATTCCAGCTTCTTGATGCACTTGGCAAGAAGTACAATCTCCCTTTCCGAACCGACCTTCAGATTGATGATATCAGTATTGGTTTTACAAAGCTTGTGCCAATACAGTTTTTGAAAAAGTATTATATTGTTCCACTCCAAAACAACCATAATACTGATAAAACTGACGACCCATCGACGCCTGATTCCCGGTCCTGCACCATCGCCATAAATAATCCTGCAGATGTTCAGCCGCTTGATGATCTTGTCAGGTTGCTCAAAATTAATGATTACGAAATAGTTCTTTCATCAAAGGAAGCAATTCTTTCAGTTATTAATATGGCCTATAACTTTAGCAGAGATTCAGCCCAGCAACTGGTTCAGGACATGGAGGAAAACGGCGATTCCATCATCAATGAGATAGAGGATACGGCCGACCTTCTGGATGATACCAGTGATGCACCCATTATCAAGCTGGTCAATCACATTTTATCTCAGTCGGTTAAGGCACGTGCCAGCGATATTCATATTGAACCCTATCAGGACAGTTTTAAAGTTCGTTACCGCGTAGATGGCATTTTATACGATTTGCTGACACCGCCCAAATGGATTCAACCGGCCCTGATCTCTCGTATCAAGGTCATGTCAAAAATGAATATCGCTGAAAAACGTTTGCCCCAGGACAGCCGCCTGGAAGTTAAACTGGGCGATCAGGATATTGATATTCGTGTCTCTACCATCCCCACTGCTTTTGGAGAACGGGTTGTACTGAGACTGCTAAACAAAACAAATGCCGTGCTAAACTTGCCGGACCTCGGGCTTTCTGCACGTCATTTTAAAGAGATTTCAGAAATCATTCAGTCCCCAAACGGTATTGTACTCGTTACAGGACCGACCGGAAGCGGGAAGACAACCAGTCTCTATTCGGTTTTAACAACGTTGAATACACCGGATGTCAATATCATTACGATTGAAGATCCTGTTGAATATCAAATCAAAGGTATCAGCCAGATACAGGTTAATCCGAAGATAAACCTGACTTTTGCACGCGGTCTTCGCTCAATTGTTCGCCAGGATCCGGATATTATCCTCGTGGGTGAAATTCGTGATCATGAAACAGCAGAAATAGCAGTACAGTCCGCACTGACAGGTCATCTTGTATTTTCAACGCTTCATACCAATGATTCGGCCAGTGCCATTACACGCCTTGTCGATATTGGCGTTGAACCTTTTCTAATCTCATCATCTGTTATTGCTGTTGTTGCACAGCGTCTTATGCGAATGCTCTGTGATGACTGCAAGGAACGGTATACACCGGATGATACAACCCTTGAAAGTCTGAACATGAGCCCTGACCAATTTAAGAATCATAAGGTATACACAGCAAAGGGATGTGAAAAATGTTTTAATACCGGATATCGGGGGCGTATTGCTATTTTTGAGATCATGAAACTTGATGAACAGCTGAAGAGCTTGATTCTGAAAACATATGACGCTAACAAAATCAAAAAAGAAGCGTTGAAAAATGGAATGATTACACTGAGAAATGATGGAATTCAAAAGGTACTGGACGGTCTTACGACTATAGGGGAGGTTCTCAGAGTAACGCATATTTCCTAACGACATCTGAGACATAGGACTGAAAAGTATACTTTTTTCGTAATCCTACTCGTAATCTTACGCTTAATCGGTTTTTAAAAGTTTGAGATTATGAGTACGATTACGAGTACGAAGGTTCGGCAAACTATGACAAAATTACGCTTCATTACATTTTTTTGTGTTTTAGTTATCTTCTTCAGCTTGCCGGCTTTTGCCGGAGAGGCTGATAAACATGAATCAGAGGATTCTTCTAAAGAAAACATTACCCCGGTCCCAATCCGTTTCTACCAAAAATATATATCACCTGTTGACGGAGACCGCTGTGCCATGTACCCGTCATGTTCACATTATGCAGCTGATGCCGTTAATGAGCATGGCATCATAAAGGGATGGGTGATGACATGTGACCGACTTATACGATGCGGAAGGGATGAAGTAAACCTTTCAGATACTGTCTGGGTAAATGGTAAAAAACACGTTTATGACCCAACAAGCAATAACAATTTCTGGTGGTAAATTCATATGACTAATATCCACTTACGTGCCGGCCTGTTTATTTTTTCAATTCTGGTCTGCGTTGCCTTCAGTTCCCCGGTATTTGCCGGAAACGTTATCGTAATTGATGCCGACAGCCAGTTTGCGTTTGCCGAACACACCTTTTCGAAAGCTGAATACCGGAGAGCGGTTGCGGAATACGAACGTTTTCTCCACTTTTTCCCAAATGATGATCGTGGTGAAAAAGCCAGATATCAAATTGGCATCGCTTGTTTCAGGGGAAAGCAATATTCCAATGCCATTACCGGTTTTAATGAACTGATTGACCGGTACGGCTTTTCCCGGCTGGGTATTGAATCATGGTTCATGCTAAGCGAATGCCATAAAATGACCAATAACCCGCTACAGGCCATTACTACACTTCAAAACCTGATAATACTGACTGAAGATATAATTGTCGCAGATAAAGCAAATTACAAAATCGGATGGTGTTATATTGAGATGGCTGATTTTGGTCGGGCTGCCCGACACTTTGATAAAATAAGCACACAAAACAGATCAGATTATCGTATTGATGAGCTTTCAGAAATGTTAGAAAATGAACCACTTATTAAAATGAAAAACCCCGGGCTGGCCGGCACACTTTCAATTTTACCCGGCGCCGGACAACTGTACTGTGAGCGTTATCAGGATGCGCTGATCGCTTTTCTGCTCAATACCGGACTTATCCTTGCTGCATATGAATCTTTTGATAATGATATGGTTGCCCTTGGCGCTGTTATCTCCCTCGTTGAGGTAGGCTTTTATGCCGGAAATATCTATGGTGCAGTCGGCAGTGCACATAAATATAACCGTAAAACGACAAATAACTATATTGATTATCTGAAAGAGAATACAAAAATAGACCTCACTGCGGCACCGGCCGAAAAGGGATTAATTCTGTCTTTCAAAATTAACTATTGATACATATAGTAACAATTGGGTATAATTAAGTTATATTTTTAAAAAACAACCCGTTCATTTGAAAGGATAATGAAATATCATGAAAAATCTTCGTATTAACAGCATAATATGGATTGTTTTAGCTGTGCTTTTATTTTTTGTGGCCGGATGCTCAACGACAACCAAAACCTATTCACCGGATGACATTGTCCATTACGATGAGGCTTATGATTTTTCGGATAAAAAAGCTATAGTTAATGACCTTGTGGACTCCCTGCTCTCCAGAACAAACCACTTGACCGATCAACCTGAAAAACCGGTTGTAATTATATATGGTGTGGCCAATCGGACATCCGAGCATATCAGTACAAGCGGTATTACAGATGACATCCGGCAGGAGCTGGTAATGTCCGGCAAATTTCTTTTCCTGAGTGAAACACAGCGTGAAAATATTGATAAAGAGTTAAAATATGAATATGGGCCGAATGTAGCACCTGAAACACGCATGGTACGCTACCGGCAGATTGGTGCCCAGTATCTGCTGACAGGCACACTACGCTCTATTGACAGTGAAGAAGGGCGCGGTATACGGGTAACTGAAAAATCACTCAAATATTACAGCCTGAATATGGAGTTGACGGACATTGTTACCGGTTTGATTACATGGGCTGACAGCGCAGAAATTGTAAGGGAAGCATCCAGACCGATTATTGGATGGTAATCTCCTTATGAGTGCCGGATTTTTTACACACGCCGGTAAACGTTTTGGTTTACTGCGCCATAGCTTCATCTTATCTCTTCTTGCTGCTTTATTGATCACCGGCGGTTGTGCGTCCAGCCTCACAACCGCCACAAACAAATATTACAGTGGTAATCCGGCTGCTGCAGCCGATGCTCTTGAAGATGATACGGATTATGCTGAAAAGGATCTTCTTCTTTTTTATATGGAAAAAGGCACCGTCCTTCATTATCTTGGTGATTATGAAAACAGCACCCTGGCCTTTCTCCAGGCTTCAAAAATTTTAAAACGGCTTGATTTTATCAGCCTGACGGCCGAAACAGCCTCCCTTATTACAAATGACTGGATAAAAGCCTATAAAGGCGAATATGCCGAACGCTTGTGGATCCATACTTATTTGATGATGAACTATCTTCTTCAGGATCTTTATGAAGATGCACTTGTTGAAGGCAAACAGGCGCTTAAAATACAGCAAACGTATGCGGTTCCGCTTAAAGAGGACTATTACACAAAGGCACTGACAGCTCTTTGTTATGAGCTGCTTCATGAAAATAATGATGCCTATATTGCCTATAAGAATCTTGCCGAGTCAATGCCGGACGCTGATATTCTGCTGCCGAAGCTTTACCGGCTCTCTTATGGTCTGGGGATTATGGATGAAGCTGCATTTTATAAGAAAAAACTGGATCAACAAAAAATTACCATTGAGAACCGGTTTAACGAAAGTGAGCTGGTTCTATTTATTGCAAATGGTCGCATTCCGGAAAAACGATCTAAAGATATTATTCTGCCGCCCGGATTCCGCTTTTCCATCCCTGTATACATGAAATCCGTTGCACCGGCGATAACAATAGATATTGAAACGAAAGACAACAAAATGATCGCAACGGATATAAAGATCAATACCCGACTGGATCTTGTTGCTGATAAATCTCTGGATGCGCGTCAAAAACTGATCATTGCCAAGGAGATAACCAGAATAGCGGCTAAAGAAGCGATTATCAGAAGCATAAATGAGAATGATGAGCTATACTTGGGCTTTTTGCTGCGAACGCTTTTTATCATCGTTGAATCCGCTGACACCCGAAGCTGGAAAACACTGCCGGTTGAAATCAGACTACTCCGCATACCACTACCAGCAGGCACACATGATCTCAATATTGTATTACGTCAGGGAGGAACGGCTACAAGAAAAATTGAACTGCCTGATTTAAAGATAAAAGAGGGACAGAAAATATTTAGAACCCTCAGAATTGATTAGCATATATTTTTAAGATGGATTCTAATAGTCGGTAAACACTTTAAAAGGGTTGCCCTCAAACTTTGCCGGCACGATCAGACCGTTATCCTGACTTATCAGTTCAACGATCATATGTGGACTACCGGGTGGTCCACTGGGACCTTCAAAACGAACAAAGACACCATCTGACTGTCTATACCAGATATGGCTTTTCCAGAAAGCAGACAGGATTCCGGTAAGAGAAATTTTTACCTTTTGAACCGGGATCTTTTCACCATTTATCGAGAGTATTTCTTCACTTAGTTTGGTGACCCTTATTTTATGAATGCCCAGTGTCTCTTCCCTGACGGACCAGAAATCAAGATTCTCCTGATCGGAGACAATGAAGGGTCTCAATGATACGGCTGTTGACTGATACCAGGGGCTGCCATCAATCTCTTTCTTTTTATCTATAGGATTGCCGTTGAGCGTTCCTGTGACATAAAGAATATTTCCCTCTCTTCTTATAGAAGCATTTGTATTGTTTTCAGGATTACTGATTTCCCAATGAAGGGTTTCAAGGGAGAAATTATTTGTTGTTATGGTTTTTTCAGCAGGCTCTTCCCACAAAACAACGAGTTGATCTGTCTTTGCCAGCTGCCAGATAGCATTAAAAGAGTCGGATCCTACCTGCTTAAAATAGGAACGAGACTCAATAACGCCAGACTCTGCGGCGTCAAAACAAAAAGCAAAAGATAGAAACAGAAAAAATATAAATAATGATAAAATCCGACAAGTCTGATTTTGGGCCATTCAATAACCTTTTAAATTCATTTATTGCTGCGTTTTTTATTATCTTTGCAACAACATTTGTCCTGCTTGATAACACTTTAAACGGGTTAATACAATCAAAATCTGTTCAACCTGTGAAACAGACGAAATATATCCAAAAGTCGCTTTTTTCGATTATACTTTTTGAGTTTAATATAAACCGGATGACGCCACACTAACGGAATATCCATAAGAGATACGTAGTATAATTTTAATATTCGCACGCTCTACAAAATTGTGGAGATGACTTCAACCCGGTATCAATTTTCCTAAAAGTCATTGTATTGGCCCCATCCGCTTTTAGTTACAGAAAATATCATCGTACAATGCGGGTAAGGTCAATAACTTCAGAATTTGTTTTTTCCCTGATTCTATTACGCATTTGTTCTGCATCATCTTCAAAATCTTTTCGCCAGTAATGATCATATACCGACAAACTATGCATAAGGTTATCCAGCCAGAATATAACATCCCTGTTGTTTGTTTTTCTTAAAACAGATTCCCTTATCCTGACACGGGTTACAAACTCTTCATGTTCGGGATGCGGATTGTTTTTCCTGTCATGCAGATACAATTTGACCCTGCTTTCTACAGATTTAATCTCATCTTTTAATCTTTGAATTTCCGCTATTGCGCTATCTTTATCAACCATTTTAATATTTAACCCTGAATGAATATATCCCAATAAATAAAATACTTATACTTTTATGAACATTTTTTATCTGTAGTCCGTATATTTATAAAAGTTTGATTATCATCACAAAAGTAAAGATTGATCAATACTATAATATTAGCAAAATCCTATTCTGATTTGAATTTTTAAATGATATTTATTTTCTTTGGATTTAAAAACAATTTATTCAATTTATACTTTAAACATATAAAGTGTTCTGTTATATTTTTAAATTAATGTAATTTCTCACAGTGTTTCCGGGCTTAATCCAATTTCCGGAAAAAACCTTCCGGATAACCCCAAATTTTACGGAGAGTACCATGACAACAACGGCTAAAAAGGGATCAACGGTTACAAAAAAATCCAAAACAACCGATGATGTATTGAAGATTTTATGTAAATCCACAAAAAAAGTTCTGGAACTCACAACAAAAACAGAAATTAATTTTTCACCAATAATACAAAAAACATCCAAAACCTGTTTAAAGCCGGATATCGGTTGTTTTGTTCTTTTTGACGGCGGTTTTTCCGGCCTTGTTATAATAAATTTCTCAGCTGATTCAGCAGTGGAGATTTATAAAAAATACATGATGAGCATGGGGCTTCCTGAAAATGAACTGGCCAGTCTCCATACTTCCGATGAAGTGGCGGACAGCCTTGGTGAACTGATGAATCAGATCATCGGTGATTTCAGGGTTGAACTGGAAAGAACACTCAGGGTCTCTGTAAATCAGAACCAGCCCAAGATGATTGTCATTAATAAAGAACTCATGGTCTCAATTGCTGCTGCGATTGACAGACCATTATTTAGCAGAATTTCATTTAAAACCTCTTCCGGTTACCCATTTTACATGGAAACCGCTATTGAAAACACCAAGTTCACCCAGCTCTTTTCTTTTGTGCAGGAAGATGAAGAGACAATCGATCCGGATCAGATTATGGCAGACTTTAAGGCAAACGGTTCTAAAAAAGCGCCTGAACCGGATACATCCGCTGTTGATGATGATTTTATGAAAAATTTGGGGTTATAATTGGAGACATTCCATTTTAAATGCTTTCGCAACCCGCCATACCGAGTTGCGAAAGTCCAAAATATGACTGATGTCCAAGTACCTTAACGCCTTGCCAACGGCCTCGACAACTACCATTGCATATTTATCTCCTCCTTAACGGTAACAACGGAATTACTCCAGAGAGCCCGGTCTTTATTTCACCCGAATCCGACGAGCCGGAACAGCTGATTACAAGCACGTAATTCCAACTATTGGCCAATCATTTGGCCCCTGCCCCTTTGCTGATAAATGCTTCGCCTCGCTCGATCAGCATATCATGATCTTGAGGGGCCTGAAGGCCGTCAATCAGCTCCATAGTCCGTTTTCTAAGAAAATCATCGCCCCGGCAGGGTCGCGCCTCCTGCTGCCACTTTTCCAGGCTTAAATTCGGCCAGATATCATTACCGGCCATAGCCTTGCGAAAGAGTTTCAATGTCAGGGGAGCCGTCAGATAATCTCCTCCTGGCCCGATCGAATTGATCTCATCCATTGCAATCGTCTCTTCATTTAATTCAAATTCCTTTGCGAATTGACGCGACTGCCGGATAATCTGGTCGGAATAAACGACCGTTGCAGGTGAAAAGGCCAGAGAATCAAAATTCCCTCCCACAAAAGGTGCCAATCCAACTTTCCCAAGGCAACTGGTCAAATGATTGATCCACAACGGACCTGCCGCAGTCAAATCCGGCCCCCAGCCTGCACCGCTTCCGGAGGTCCCACAGTGGGGAATTCTATAATAGTCCATCATTTCGGCACAAGCGATGTTGACCAGAAGGCTGGTGGGCGTGTACACGGTCCCCGAGGTTTTCATATCAAAGCTGGCCGGCAGACTGCCCAAAATAACAGGGGCACCCTCTTTGATAAGCTGGCTGAGTACCAACCCGGCCAGAAGTTCGGCATTCATCAAGGCCAGTGTAGCGGTAGGGGTTATGGGCGTCGATGCACCCGACATTCCGTAATTTGAATAGATGATGGGCAACCCCTTTTTTATGGCGATAATCATCTTATCGACAGTGCCCTCGTTAATGACCAGGGGGGTGATGGGATTAAAATACGGCACCACAAAAGGTTTCTCCGCCAAGTCACCGTGCAGATGCTCTAAAAGATCCAGCACAGGGGCGAAACACTTCTCTTCAGAAACCAGAAGAACAAGCGGTTTCACCGTATTGGCAACCATCTCCAGAGTGCCGTAAAAATCGGCGACATCTGCCGGAAGATCCCTTGCAATGCCAATAGTGGAAACTACATCATAACTGTGCAGAGCCTCGCCCAGTCTTGTGGAAATCTCCATATGCTTTCGGGTGAAAGGCTCTACCTGGTCAGTAGCCGGGTCCTGGTAATAGAGATTCGTTACCCCGATGCCGAAACGCGGCTGGTCGTCTCCCAGGGTGAAGGCATGCTGTTTTTTTCGGTTGTAAACACTGATCTCATGCGGTGCGGTTTCCAGCGCCTGGGCCACCAGTTCGGCCGGAATCCGTACCCGGTTGTCTTCCGATGGTTTGCCTATGGCATCTTCAAAAAATTTTCTAGCCCGGACCGAGTCGACACGGATCCCCGTGGAAGACAGAATTTTTAAGGAATAATCATGGACAACGGCTATTTGGTCGCTGTTTAATACGGTAATTTTCGGTATAACGGTATTCATCCTATTTCTCCTTTTTCCGCTTTATGAGAGAATCATAACGGTCTATTATAAAACCCCTATAGCATTTTTTTCTCGTTCACCTGTTTAGTATTTTCTCTAAAGAAGAAAAAAAGAAACGTCACCACCACAACCGGAACGCCAACATACAAAGAAAGACGCTGGTCTGGTGACGCCAGCATACTGAACAGTATCGCTATGTTCAGAACAATCACAAGAATTGGAACCAGCGGGTATCCTGGCGATCGGTAGGCAAGATCCGAAACGGATTTTCCTTCCCTGGCAAGATGTCTCCGGAACAAAATAAGGCAGATACCAATCATGATCCAGGCAATCGCCCCGATAATGCCTGATACTGCCCACATCCAGACATTGACGGTATTGGCCAGTAGAGGAATTTCGCCGCTCAAAATACAAATAGCGATACCTGCGCTGGTAAGCAGCAGCGCATTAAAAGGGATCTTTCTCTTATTCAGCAACATCATGGATTTTGGTGCCGCACCTTTTAAGGCAAGGCTGTATGTAAACCGCGTGCAGGTATAAACAGCCGAATTGGCAGCGGAAAGCGCTGCAGTTATGACAATAATATTCATAATATGGTCAACTCCCGGAATACCGAGCCGGCTGAGAACTGTGACAAAAGGACTTTCATCCATTCCAAAACTTGTCCAGGGCAGACAGGTCATAAGGACCAAAACACTGACGACGTAAACGCCGGTTACCTGCAAAACCGTGCTTCGAATGGCACGGGGAATCTCCTTAGCCGGATTCTGACTTTCTCCTGCCGTATTTCCCAGCACCTCACAGCCCTGATACGAAAAAGAGACATTCATCATTACCGGAAGAACCGCAATAAATGCCACTGGAAAGAATCCTTTAACCGCCATAAGATTTTGAAGGCCGGGCACCTTCTCGCCAAAACCGCCAAAGACCGCCGCCAGGCCGATCAAAATGAAAATCAGGACAGCAAACACTTTGAGCCCAGCGAACCAGAATTGGCCCTCCCCGAAAACCTTCACGGAGAGGCAGTTGAAAATAAAAAGCACCGCTCCGAATACCAAATACCATAGCCAGAGCGGACTACCTTTCCACCAGTACTGCATATAGATGCCCACAGCACTCAGATACCATGCAATAGTCAGCACCCATGAAAACCAGTAAAGCCATCCAATGGCATTTCCAACAGCAGGAGATGCCAGTCGGCTGCTGTATTCATGGAACGACCCGGATTCCGGCATGGCAACGGCAAGCTCTGCCAGACAGACCATCACGAGCCACATTAGAAAACCGCCGGCTATGTAGCAGAGCAAACTACCGCCGGGTCCCGCGGAGCTAATCGTGTAGCCTGAATTTAGAAACAGCCCCGTGCCGATAATTGCGCCGATGGAAATCATGGCCAAGTGCCGACTTTTCAATTCTCTTTTTAAACCTTGAGACATAGTATTACCTTCCTTATGTTATTTTTGCCGGATAAATGCCGTGTACATACAATTAAAAACTGGCACATGCATTATTCATGCCAAAAAGGTAAAGTCTATATTTATGAATATTAATTTAGATATTTAGGATAATTTGGCGTTCTTTTGTACTTAAAATTTTAATGAAGAATTTTAGAAAAATTATAACGTTTCCACAAGAAAACTTGAAAAATTTAGCAAATTGATTAGAACTTGCTTTTTGAAAGCGAATGATGGTTCAAAATAAAAAACGGAAGCATTTCCTACAGTATTAAAATATACTGCATATTTTAATATTTTTAACTATCAAGGCATATCATCATAGCCACCAACCAACACTTCCCTTGCTTTGGCACCATCAGACGGACCGACAATACCCTCTTTCTCCATTACTTCGATGATCCGTGCAGCCCGGTTATAACCGATACGCAAATGGCGTTGGATCATGGATATTGATGCCTGACGGGTTTTAGTGATCAGGGCAACGGCTTCATCGTACTTTTCATCATATTCGGTTTCACCGTCATCAGTGATATCTTCAACCGGCGTGGTTGTTATAGATTCATCATATTCCGGTTCAGCCTGTTCTTTAAGGAATTGGGTAATCCGTGCAAGTTCTGCTTCGGAGATGTAGGCACCGTGAACACGCTGAAGATGTGCTCTTCCCGGAGGCAGCAGCAGCATATCGCCATTGCCCAGCAGATTTTCAGCGCCATTGGTATCAATAATGGTTCTTGAATCTGTTTTGGAAGAGACCTGAAATGTCAGACGTGCCGGAAAGTTTGCTTTGATAATACCGGTCAGAACATCAACTGATGGACGCTGGGTAGCGAGAATAAGGTGAATTCCGGCAGCACGGGCCATCTGTGCCAGTCTTGTAAGCGCCACCTCAACATCTCTTGAAGCCACCATCATAAGATCGGCCAGTTCATCAATAATAATAACGATGTAAGGCAGTTTCTCCAGCGGTTTTTCCGGATCTTCCGTCTCTTTATTATCCTTTAACAGCTTATCAATCTTTTTATTATACTGGGTAATATTTTTGGCTTTTGCCTCAGAAAGAAGTTCATATCTTCTCTCCATCTCTTTTACTGCCCAGTAAAGTGCATTGGTCGCTTTTTTCACATCCGTCACAACCGGCGTAATCAGATGCGGTATGCCATCATACATGGAAAGTTCGATCCTTTTCGGATCGATCATAATCAGTTTTACCTCATCCGGATCAGCCTTATAGAGAAAACTGCAGATCATGGTATTAAGTGCCACACTTTTACCCGCACCTGTCGCACCGGCGATAAGAAGGTGGGGCATTTTATCCAGTTCCGTCGCAACGGGTTTGCCGACGATATCCTTACCCACACACAGGGTCAGTTTTGAATCTGATTTTTCAAACGCACGGGAAGAAACCACTTCCTTAAACCTGACAATTTCCCTTTCAGTATTGGGTATCTCAATACCAATAACCGCCTTACCGGGGATCGGTGCTACAATACGAATACTCATCGCCCGAAGGGCCAGTGCCAGGTCATCAGTCAGTGTAACAATCTTGTTAATTTTAACACCAGGCGCCGGCTCATACTCGAATGTTGTAATAACCGGTCCCGGTGAAACGGCAACAACCTGCCCCCTGACGCCGAAATCTTCTAGCTTTTTCTCAAGCAGTTTTGACTGCATCCGCAGGTTTTCATCATCTACTGCAGCAGGGCGTTCTTCAGGATCATCAAGAAAGTTAATGGACGGCTTCTGATAACCATTACCGTTTTTCATAAACTCAAAGACTTCCTGTTTAGGTGCAGGCGACTCTTTTACCGGTGTTGGTATGGTTGTTTTTATGGCAATAGCCTTGGGCTTTTTCTTTGCCTGTTCCTTTTTAACAACAGATCTTTTTTTTGCTTTTTTTCTGCGCTCGTTCCATTTGATTATTAAAAGCTTTATTTGCTCATACGATACCTGGCAAAATGTCCAGCTTTTTTTAAAAAAGGAGAATAGTGAAAAGTCTGTCGCCAATATCAGCGCAATTATCCAGAGTAAAACAAATATAATTGTTGCGCCCGAAATGTTTGCAATCTTAACCAGAAAGGATTTAATTGGGATACCGATCATGCCGCCGGCCGAAAATTTGACGCCAAAAATTATATAATGATTTTTACTAACGGCAAGAAGACATCCTGTTGTCAGAATCAAAAGAATACCGCCGGCAATAGTAGTAAAAATGGTCCGTTTTGTATGTTCGCCAAAAAGTTGAACACTTGACAAAAGAAGTAAAAAGGGAATCCAGAATGCACCCAGACCAAAAAGCCCGATAAGGACCCCGGCAAGATGGGCACCGACAAGACCGAACAGATTATGGATATTACCCGATGAGGCGGCATTATTAATAGAAGGATCAGCAGGGCTGTACGACAACAGGCTGATAAGCGTAAAAACAACTAAAAAAAATAATACTATTCCGATTATTTCTTTACGCAAGTAAATCCTCTCTCAACAAGACCTCAAAGGTGAAGTTTTAGTCATTCTACAGCGAACCCCTTGTAACGAAGTAAATGGGCAAATCAGACACGAAAAATCAGACTTCCTGAATAAATGTCAGTATTACCGGTCTCCGCTTGATGGCAAAATAAAAATACTGTTTTAATGCAGTTTTGACCTGTACCTTGATCTTTTCCGTTCTGTCCGGTTCATCAAAATCAACATTATCCACACATTCAAGAACAACACATTTTGCATCTTCTATAAGATGACCTGTTGCCGTTTCAAAAACAAATCCACGGGAAACAATCTCCGGGCCATATGTTACTATACCGGTCTCTTCATCAAACCACATATTGACAACAACCAGGCCATCTTCAGAAAGAGCCCGCCTTTCCTTAAGAACACTCCTGCCGACATCACCAACGCCCTTTCCGTCGATGAGAACCCGACCGGTCGGCACACTGCCCTGAATACGAACATCATCTTTACTAAACTCTACAACCTGACCGTTTTCAACAAGTATGGCGTTTTCTCTGGGAATTCCGATATCCTCAGCCAGACGTGCATGGAGCAGCAGGTGCCGGTATTCGCCATGTATGGGGATAAAATATTTTGGTTTGGTCAAATTGATCATCATTTTAAGTTCTTCCCGGAAAGCATGGCCCGACACATGAATTTCAGAAATTTTTTCATAAATCAGGTTGGCACCACGTTTATAAAGCTTGTTGATAATGCCTGTAATAGCACGCTCGTTTCCAGGGATAAATTTGGAAGAGAGAACAATCGTATCTGCTCTTTTTACACTAATCTTTTTATGTGTGCCGGTTGCCATTCTGGCCAATGCCGACATGGGCTCACCCTGACTGCCTGTTGTAATCAGGATAATTTCATCATCCGGATAGCTGTCCATTTCATCTATACCGATTTCCATACCCGGTGGAATTTTGAGAAATCCGAGCTCCTGAGCGATCTTGATACTGACCTCAATGCTTCTGCCGTCAAAAACAACCTTGCGTTCTTCATGTTCCGCAATATTGATAACACGCTGAATGCGGGTAATATTGGATGCAAAGAGTGCAATAATAACCCTGCCCTTGCAATCGGCAACAATTCTGCCGATGGCTTCCTGAATCTTCTGGGCTGATATGGTATAGCCCTCTTTTTCAACATTGGTTGAATCGGAAAGCAATGCCAGAACGCCCTCCTGGCCACAAAGCGCAAATTTGTTTACATCGGTTTTGATACCGTCCAGGGATGCATTGGTAATCTTGAAATCACCGGTGTGCACAATAAGTCCCACCGGCGTTCTGATGGCAAGGCCGACACCGTCAACAACGCTGTGCGTAACATGAATAAAGCCGATATCGAAAACACCGATCTTGAGTTGCTGCCCCGGGGCAATTTCATGAAGTGCCGTTGAGGAAAGCAAACCACGCTCTTCAAGCTTGTGTTTCACTATACCAAGTGTAAAGCGTGTAGCGAAAACGGGAACGTTGACTTCCTTCAGAAAAAATGGAAGTGCGCCGATATGGTCTTCATGAGCATGGGTTAATATAATACCAAAAATTTTAGATCTGTTTTCACGGATATAGGCCATATCCGGAATAACATAATCTATCCCCAGCATGAAATCTTCAGGGAACATCAAACCGGCATCAACAATAAAAATGGTGTCCCCATATTCAATTACCATCATGTTTAGGCCAATTTCGCCCAGCCCGCCCAGTGGTATGATTTTCAACATTTCAGCATTTCCTTAACAATCAAATTCATCTTCCGGTATTATCGTTAGCAATTAAGATCAATAAATTATTTTAAAATAAGGTACTCTATCAAAATTTATGCAATAATTTCAAGTTTTTCCAGTATTGCATCCATATAATCAATAAGCCAGTTTCGCTGAATCTCATTTGCATGGCATATACAGTCACACCGGATTTTACCTTTTGTACGCACAAGCAGTTCGCATGAAATGCGATGTTGTTCCAGTTCAAGGGCAAAAAAATAGGGCTGACAATCTTTATGTTCAGCCTGTACTTCAGAAAACAGCTCAGATTCTAAAGGTATCCAGTAAACTCCGTCAAAAGAACGATCGTTAAGATGTTTATCGAGATAGAGCTTTAATTTATCATAATCTTCAAATCTTAATTCATCTATGACATATTGTTTCATCTTCACGTACTTAGCATACGTGATATAGTGGTGCAATGAAAAATTTATACCAAGAGTTGTAGTTTAGGGGAATATTTTCGAACATATTGGCTGTTAAAAAACTTTTTCAACAATCAACAATCTGTATCGTATGATTATTCTGATACAGAAATATTGTTCTGCAGATAAAATACAAGATTTTGTCAGGGAGGATAAAATATTCCCCCGGCCATACAAAAAAATACGCCAGGGGAATATTCCTAAAAATTTTAGTCTTCTTCGATTACGATTGCATTGGGTTCACAAACTTCTACACAGCTTTCACAACCCAGGCATTCTTCTGCATTAACAGGAGAAGATTTGCCGTCAACCATTTCAAATACTTCAACGGGACAAACATCTACACACTCTTCACAACCTTCACATTTTGATTGATCTACGATAGGATTAAAAGACATTTAAGTGCTCCTTTCATAATATAATTGCCTGATGGCACATTAGTTTTTGGCTAAGACGGAAAATTCATTATACCAATTAAAATAATGAGTCAAGGATTCTTACCTGTTTTATTTAATATAAAAACTTTTCAAGTCCCATTATCACAGATTAGAATCTTTAATCAAATTCCTCCGGCAGCCATTACAATCTTTAATTACAATAGCTTATATAAGCTCAACCAATACCACTACGGTATTGGTACATACCTTTTTATCCGGGTCCGAATCTAAATCCATATTCTCAGAACCCGAACATTTTGCCAGAAAAATGCCTGGTTTAACACCGGCCAATACACTTATGGATAAAGATACCATTTTCCCATTTTGTCCGGCTTCCGCCAAAGCCGCCTCAATACCGGCATCTGCAACAGCCCCTTTAACAGCAAGTGATTTCAGATAGCCGTCAAGAACCTTACCGGATTTTCCACCGGAATTAGTATGTATATTTTCAACAACAGTAGTCGCTTCAGGCATATTATCAAGCATATACTCATATGCGGTTCGTCCGGCCGTTATAAAAACAGAAGGGATATCATCGGACTGAAGCATGAGCCGGCACCATGCCCGGATTCTTTCCGGAACCATATAGTTGGAGACCCCGCCGGGCGCCGGCACTACTCCTCCTGTATGGTCAGGAAACAGCACATCTTTTCCGCCCTTCAGTTCTGTCATAATATTTTTTTCCGTATCACCAAGGGAAGAGAGCGTGTTTTCTGCATCAAGACTGTTTAGATCAAAATCATGGGCAATCTGAAGAAATAGTCTGGCGGGAAAAATTGTTGATGCATCAGCATTTTCAAGCTTGTCGTCTTTATACCTGTTAATCTCAGTTCGGATATGGGTTGTCACCGTATCATCATAAAAGGGGACGCTCTCCTTCCGGCTTTTCAAAAATGCCGGGCTTCGGCCCTCATGAATATTTGCCCAGGATTGAAATGATGCCATACTTTTCCGAATAGCATCCTCATCTCCTGCCACCGGTGTTATTATCTCCAGAAAACCATCATTCTGAAACGTTTGCATGCTTTCAGGTATATCCAGTTTCGAAGGAAAGCACACGATAATACTTTCAAAAAAATCTTTTAAGACAGTCATAACCTGTCCGGACACACATGTATATGGAAAATATATCGGCTTCATTTTTTATTATATCTCTGTTTTAGCCTTGATTCTTCATTAATATTATGGGGTAACAAATCGTACTCGTAATCCTGATCTTAGTCGATTACGCGTACGAACCGGATTAAGATTAAGAAAATAACCTGACCTTAAATTTTTTCATCCTTTACTTCTACGCCCATATCCAGAAGCTGATTGCGAAGCAAATCGGCAAGTTCAAATTTTTTCTCCCTTCTTGCCTGTTCTCTTTTTTCAAGAAGATTTTCAACATTATTGTCTGCAATATTTTTTTTCATTGAAAAAATATTCAGCACTGAATCAATATCATTGAATATCCCTGCAACCTTCAGGGCGCCATCTTTATCAATGCCGCCTTCAAACATAAGAATGTTGACCTTTTTTACGATTTTAAACAACGATGCCAGCGCTGCAGACATATTAAGATCATCATCCATCGCACGAATGAACCCGTTTCTTATATCATATAACAATTGATCAAGGTCCTGGTATTCAGAGCCCGATTTATGATTTTTAAGACTTGCAATAAATGTATCCAGCCGCTTAAGCGCCTGACTTGTATTGGCCAGACTACTTTCAGAATAAATAACAGGCTTTCTGTAATGTGTCGCCAGTAGCCAGTAGCGAATATCCCTTGGCGTATAGCCTTTATCCGTTAAATCTTTTAAGGTAATCCGGTCACCTTTATCGCCAATCTGCTTGCCCTCAACCATAACATTATCACAGTGCATCCAGTATTTAACCAGTGGTTTACCGGTTACGGCAGATGCAATGGCATGAACATTTTCATGGTGGGGGAATACAAGCTCCCTGCTGCTGGTATGGATATCAAAACGCTCACCCAGATGTTTCATGGAAATGGCCGGGCATTGGATATGCCATGAGGGTCTTACATTTCCCCAGGCCGTTTTGGCATAGATACCTCTTTTGAGTTCGGAAAGCTTTGATCGTTTGAGCAACGTAAAATCCCTGGGATTTTCCTTTTCATACTCATCAAGATCCACAGTGGCGCCAAGCTTTATTTTGTCCAGATCAATGCCGGACAGGCGGCCATATTCAGGAAATCGGGAAATATTGAAATAGAGCGACCGGAGTTTTTCATATGCATAACCCTTCTGTGTAAGCTTGTCTGCCAGCTGGACCATATCTTCTACATGCTCACTGGCCAGTGGATATTTTGCGGCCGGTTTTATGCCAAGAGATTTAAGATCCCTCTTGAATGATGCAATATGTTCACCCGTAAATGCTTCTATCGGTTTGCCGGCCTTTTCAGAATCAATGATGGTTTTATCATCCAGATCCGTAATATTCATGATGTGATTGACATCATACCCTCGGAATTCAAGATAGCGGCATAAAATATCTGAAAAGATAAACCGTCTGGCCTCACCGAGATGTATAGGGGCATAAGCCGTTGGGCCACAGGAGTATACAGAGGCTTTTCCCGGATGAATCGGATCAAATGGTTCCTTGGAGTGGCTCATGGTATTGAACACCCGCATCTCGATCTTTTCCTGCTCGGCAAAAAGAGTGGTGCTCAGGTACCTTTCACCGCTGTCAGGGCACATAACCACAATGGTGCCCTCTTCCATCTTTTCGGCTTCCTTAACCGCAATGGCCATTGCAGCCCCGCTGCTCATGCCGACAAACAACCCCTCTACCCTGGCAAGGTTCCGTGCCATTTCAAAGGCATCTTCATCATCAATATTAACTTTTACATCAAGCAGTTTTTTATTGTATATTTCAGGGCAGTAGGCCTCTTTCATATTTTTAAGGCCTTGAATCTTGTGTCCCAGGTACGGCTCGACGCCAACAATGCGGATGTCCGGATTATAGTCCTTGAGTCGCCGCGACATCCCCATAAGCGTGCCTGTGGTTCCAATGGTTGCAACAAGCGTTGTCACCGCACCATCCGTTTGATCCCATACCTCTACTGCAGTGCCATTATAATGAGCTTTCCAATTGGCTTCACTATTATACTGATCTGCCATATAATACTTATCCGGATTTTCTCTTGCCAGCCTGTAAACCTCTTCTATGGCGCCATCCGTTCCCAGATGTCCGGGGGTCAAAAGAATATCTGCGCCGCGTGCCTTAAGGATTTTTCTCCGCTCGATACTCACCGCGTCAGACATCGCCAGCAAAAGCCGGTAACCTTTTACACTGCAAACCATAGCCAGCCCGATACCTGTATTCCCGCTGGTTGCTTCGATAACTATCTTTTCATGGGTTAGTTCTCCGGATTTTTCTCCTGCTTCAATCAGATAAAGTGCGGCCCTGTCCTTGACTGATCCACCCGGATTCATATATTCCAACTTTGCAAGAATCCGGACTTTGGGATTGGGATTCAGATGTTTTATCTCAACCAGCGGTGTATTACCGATGGCATCCAGAATTGAGTAGCTCATTTTATTTCCTGTTAAGTTTACCTTTTAAAACCAATATCCGCTTCAGGTTCCGGGCCGGAGTATATTAAACACCCGATCCTTATGTACCAGTAATCATCATTTAATAAAAGATGAAAGTACGCTTTCAATCGACCGTTGCACCAATTCGGCACTTTGCACTGCATCTACCACATTGTAGCGGTCAGGTTCAAGTCTTGAAAGCTCAAGATAACCGGCCCTGACCTTTTCATGAAATGCGAGTTTCTCGTTTTCAAACCGGGTTTCACTTCCTGTCCGGTCACCACTGTTTATCTGTTTCCAGGCCCGGGAAAGCCCCACTTCGGGGGGAAGATCGAGCAGAAAGGTGATATCAGGCTTCAATCCGTCAAGCACCATATTATGAAGATTATTAATCAGATCAACATCAAGACCGCGTGCCATACCCTGGTACACAAGCGTAGCATCAAAATAACGGTCGCACAAAATTATTTTTCCGTCCTTCATTGCCGGTAAAACGACTGTTTTGATATGTTGCGCCCGGTCCGCCATATAAAGCATCAGCTCGGTAAGCGGATCCATTCCTTTACTTTCAGGATCCAGTAGTATTGACCGGATCTTCCGGCCAATGGGTGTACCGCCCGGCTCCCTGGTTACGGCACAGGAATGGCCTCTGTTTTCCAGAAAGGCGACCATGTTTTCCATCTGTGTTGTCTTACCGGATCCTTCAATTCCCTCAAGTGTAATAAACATACTCAGTTTTCTTTCCTGTTGCCCATATAAAAATGGCGTCCCAGCAAACGGTGATAAGCGGTCCACGATGCGTTTTCATCTTCTCCAGCCATAAAATTCCGGATTGCAGTTACTTTGGCATCCATCTCATCAATATAATTAAGGAGAACAGCCTCTATTGTTTTGGGCGGTTCCGGAGAACCAAATTCACGGGATCCATGATGACTGATAATCATATGCTTGAGGAGGCATGCCTTCTCTTCAGGAAAAGCATCTATCGTTGCAAGTCTCTCATTAATCATCTCTACACCGATAATGATATGGCTCAGCATTCTGCCCTGATCGGAATAATCTATCTGAAGATCATACTCAAGCTCCTTAATCTTACCGATATCATGCAGCATGGCCCCTGCAAGTAACAAGTCCCTGTCCACCTGACCGTAATGCCCCGCCACCTTGTCCACAAGAATTGACATGGACAGGGTGTGCTCAAGCAATCCGCCGATATAGGCATGATGCATCAGCTTGGCGGCCGGCGCAGTTTTAAATTTTTTTACAAATTCCGGATCTTTGAAAAAAGCGTCAAGCAGGTTTTTAATATCTTCAGATTCAACAGTTTCAATGATCGTTAAAAGCCGATCAAACATTTTCCCGATATCACGACTGGTGGCCGGAAGAAAATCGGCCGGATCGATCCGGCCCCCATCACAAGGACTCATTGATTTTACAACCAGTTGAAGAACACCTTTGTATTCCGAAACGCTGCCCTGCACATGGACCACATCACCTGAAGAGACATTTTCAGAAATCTGATCAACATTATCCCAGACAACACCTTTAATATTACCGGTTTTGTCCTGAAGCTTGACATTCATGTAATTATTGCCGTCACGTTTCCGGGCAATTGTTTTCTCGGCAAGGGCGAAAAGGTCATCAACCAGATCACCGGCACTCAACGTATCCATAAACTGTTTTTTCATTCATCGGTTCCTTTTTTACCAGGTTAAACGTCGTCGTGTTCAAAATATATAAAGCTCATGAGCCGGTCAGCTCCCATGTCTGAAGGGTATCCATGAGGCTGTAATCCGTCATATCGCACTTGATCGGTGTAATGGAGATCCTGTTATTGCAAATTGCAGCAAGATCCGTATCGAGTGATTCCGTCTCAGGCAGATGCTCAAGCCCCTGCCAGTAATATTTACGATTTCTGGGATCCACCCGCGTTTCAAAATACTCATTTCCACGCGTTGCGGCCTGCCGGGTCACATCAACGCCTTTAATTTCGACCTCCGGCAGATCCGGGACATTAACATTCAAAAAGGTTCCAAACGACAAACGGTTATTCTTAAATTGCAGCGCCAGTTTATCAATAAATCCTGCTGCAACATCAAAATGCGTTATATTAAAACCGAACATTGAAACAGCAATAGCATCAATACCGCTCAACGCTGCTTCTCTGGCAGCCGATACGGTGCCCGAATAGTTCAAATTGACACCGGCGTTGGCACCGGGGTTGATGCCGGAAATAACAATATCGGGTTTAACATCAAGCAATTCAGTTATCGCAAGCTTGACACAATCCGCAGGTGTACCGTTTACGGCATAGCCCTCTCCATACCCGTTAACCGTCATAAATGTCTGCCTCAACGGTTCATGAAGTGTAATGGCATGGCCGATGGCGCTTCGCTCCCTGTCCGGCGCAACAACAGTTATATCATGGTTTGCTGAAAATTGTTTGTGCAATGCCCAGAGGCCTGGCGCAAATATGCCATCATCATTTGTCAAAAGAATGTTCATCAACATTTCACTATCCGGGTGCAAAATACCCGATTTTTTACAACCAAAAATTTAAATAAATGATATTACATCAATTTCATAAAGAATTAAAGAGGCTATTTTCAACAACGCCTTGATTTTTCAAGCAGGTAAGATATAAATAAAAAAATTTGTTAAGTTTAACAGGTTATTACAATTTTTAAAATAATAAACATGTAAAGTGCTGACAGCTGCTGATTTATATTGAACCAATACAGGAAGAACAAAGAGAATCAATTGATAAATGCCTGAACGATATACGATTAGAAACATACTCAAACCTTTTTGTATAAATACTTCTATTGGAAATATTAATAAGCAAGCCTTCTGCCGTTTCTTTTCACAACTGCCGGTAATAATTTTATGTTTTTTAACATTGGCCCAAATAAGTCTGGCCGGTGATTATTCCGCCTCCAGTCTGTTTGAAAACTCACCCCAAATACCCTGGCACATTGCTGCTGATGAGATTGAATACGATCGCACCAATGATCAATATATTGCAAATGGCAATGTTGTTATTTCTAAAAAGAATAAACAGATCTCTGCTGATCTTATTCGCTTTGATCAGAAAGCAATGACCATAATGGCATCCGGCAATGTAAAGCTTGATTCCGGAAAAGATATACTTGAAGGTCAACGGATGGAAATGGATCTGAATAGTGAAACGGGTATCGTTTATGACGGCACTGTCTTTATTTCGGATAATCATTTTTATATCAAGGGTAGCAAAATTGCAAAAACAGGAGAACAGACCTATTTTATTGAAGATGCAACCGCCACAACCTGTGATGGAGACAAACCGGCCTGGAAAATCACAAGCCGGCGTATCGATGTTACCATCGAAGGATATGGCCATGCCGGCCATGCGGCTCTCTGGGCAAGAAGAGTTCCACTACTTTATACGCCTTACCTTTTTTTTCCTGTAAAAATTGAAAGACAATCCGGTCTCCTGCAACCCCAGTTTGCATATTCCGACAGGAAGGGTGCAGAATTACTACAGCCCCTGTTCTGGGCCATTAATGATAGCAGTGATGCAACTTTTTACGAGCACTATATGGACAACAGAGGTCTCCAGCATGGTGCTGAATATCGTTATCTCTTGGATGAAAATGCCAAAGGGACAGTCATGTTTAATTATCTGGATGACAAACAGATAGATGACGGCACCGGTACTTCCAGTGAAGACTGGGGATATGATGATGATAAGTATCTCCGCACCAACACTGACCGCTATTGGTTCAGGATGAAGAATGACCGAATGTTGCCGCTTGGAATTACCGGTAAGCTTGACCTTGATATTGTCAGTGACCAGGACTACCTGAAGGAGTTCAGGGATTTTTATACCGGCTTTGACACGTCTGATGAATACTATGAAGATACTTTTGGAAGAGGTTTGGATGACTACAATGATACGACAAGGGTCAACTCTTTAAACTTTAACAAGAGCTGGGCACTTCACAGCCTCAATGCTGAATTCAGGTGGTATGATAATGTTATCAAGCGACAGAACACCGAGCTTAATAACAAAACCCTTCAGCAACTGCCGAGTATCACGTATGATGCTTTAAAACAGCAGGTTTATAAAACTCCGTTTTATGTTGATGCAAACGCCGATTATAACTATTTTTACAGGGATGACGGTGAAAGAGGGCACCGGACCGATATCCATCCGCGTCTCTATCTGCCGATGAACCTGAAACATTACCTTGAATTCGAACCTTCTGTCGGTACACGTCAAACTTTCTGGCGAACTGAACATACAGATACGTCACAAGATTATACAACCCGGCACCGCAGTATACCGGATATAAAACTGGATCTGCTTTCCGAACTTTACAGTATTTTTGATCTTGACGGAGAACGGATTAATGCGGTTAAGCATACTGTTCAGCCTAGGATCATATACGATTATATTCCTAATGTAGACCAGAATAATCTCCCCGATTTTGATGAAATTGACCGAATTGAAAAAGAAAATAGCCTCACATTCCGACTGACGAACCTGTTTACATCAAGAATCCTCAGGGGCCCTGAAGAAACACCAACGTTTGAAGATGATGGTTCAGATAAAAGCAATAAAGAAACCGGGCCGGTTGTTACAGGGGCCGGTACGAATTATATTCCACCATCATACACATACAATCAGTTTTGCCGTTTTAAGCTTGAGCAGAAATATGATTTTAACGAAGAAAACGAGTCAGGTCTGATAGAGGATGAGGGTGATCGAAAACCGTGGGATGATCTGTACGGCGAACTTGAACTTACCCCAAAAGACTACCTGAACCTCAAGGCCGATGCCAGTTGGGACCACTATAAGGACAAGCTGATATCTCACAACATATCCGTTACGCTTAAAGATAACAGAAATGACAAGTTGTTTGTAGAGCACAGGTATGAACACGATGAAAAGGAATCCATCTATACAAATCTTTTTATAAACCTCACTGATCGCTGGGGCGTCTATAGTGAATATGAAAAGAACCTGCTTGATGATATTACCCTTAAAACAAGTACTGGAATTATCTACAAAAGCCAGTGCTGGTCTGTCGATGTAAACTATACCGAAGAAAAAAGCGACAGACGGTACATGTTTATGATTGACCTCATGGGTCTTGGCCATGTCCGGAATGAACTGGCCGGCAGCAGCGTCCAGGGCCTCTGGGACAATTTTTCCGGAACTGAAGATACAGAGTGATGACAAATACGGAAAGTATGTTAAGTATTGATTATTTTAAAAAAACGTATGATATTTGTTTAAAATTTCCAAATTGTAATTATAGATTTTATCAGCCTTTTAAATCAGGAATTACGATTAAAAATATTGATCTAAATGGCAGAACTTTAAAGACAGAAAATATATGCATTTGTGGCAGCAGATGCTGAAATGACTTGAGATATTCTTATGGTACGAGACAAATTAATTCCCTCATGGTATGTGCTTCATACAAAAAGCCGTTTTGAAAATGTTGTAAATGAAGGGCTTTTGAAAAAATCATTTGACGCTTTCCTCCCAAAAATTCAAACACCGAGTAAACGCCGTGACAGAAAGGTTGTACTCAGGGTACCCCTGTTCCCGGGATATGTTTTTGTAAAAACAGGGCTGGATCCAAGACAACAGCTAGAAGTTCTTAAAACTGCCGGCGTTGTGCGATTTATCGGCAACAAGGACGGACCGATACCGGTCCCGTCTGACACAATAGAATCTCTTAGCCTCATGGTCAGTTCTGACCGGCAGATATTTACCGGCGCCCGGTTTGAAAAAGGAGATAAGGTTATTGTTATATCAGGGCCTTTTACAGGCGTAACAGGTGAGTTTTCTCAATTTCGGGGCCAGGGCCGTGTTGTTGTTCACATTGATGCACTTGGCCAGTTTGCCGGTGTTGAGGTGGGCGAGTCGGATATTGAAATTATTCCTTGAGACTATTCCACCGGATTAAGCCCGAACATAGTATAAGTACTTGACTTTTCATCAAGTTATGCTAATAGATTCAGTTACAGAAAACAGGCACACAAATTTGATCGAAATACCGACAACGGATTATTTATATTAATAACGTTTGAACACGCTTCACCGATTGTGAAAAGGAGGATCAATGAACAAGCTGGAGCTTATTTCCGCCTTAAAAACCGAAGCTAATATTTCAAAATCAGAAGCGGCAAAGATCGTACAGCTCTTTTTTGATACAATGTCTGATGCCATGGCAAAGGACAGCCGTGTGGAAATTCGCGGACTCTGCAGTTTCTTTGTAAAGGAATATAAAAGCTATACAGGCAGAAATCCTAAAACCGGAGATAAAGTTGTCATTAAACCCAAAAAACTCCCTTTTTTCAAGCCAGGAAAAGAGTTGAAAAAACGGGTAGATTACTAATTTTGTGATCAAAACCGAACAGATAATTGATCAGGATCGACCTGTCCGTATTTTATCCACACTGATTCAAAACAGTGCTGTTCCGCACGCCCTCCTTTTTTCAGGAATTGAGGGTATTGGCAAACGTACTTGCGCCATGCTCTTTGCTATGGCTTGCAACTGCGGTGATTTACATTCAAAAAAAAACACCGGAGAAACCCGGAGCGGTCAGGTGCCAAATAATATCTTTTCCCCATGTGGCAACTGCAAGTCCTGTAAAAGAATTCTTTCTGAAAATCACCCGGATATCATACAGGTAAATCCTTCCGGCCCAATCATTCGAATTGCCCAGATCCGTGAACTCCTTGAAACCATCTCCATGAGGCCCTATGAAGCACAAATGCGGGTTGTCATTATTTCTGAAGCACATACCATGAACCCTGAATCGGCAAATGCACTTTTAAAATCACTGGAAGAGCCACCGGATCGAACCATTTTTATCCTGACTACAGGACAACCGACAAACCTTCTGCCCACCATTTTATCCCGATGTCAGCATATTCGATTTAACCCGCTTTCCAATCAGGGAGTTGAGCACCTTCTTATAAACAATATAAAAATTGAACCGCCCATTGCTAAAACAGTGGCAATTCTTGCAAAAGGCAGCTATATAAAAGCGGTTACAATGACAACTGACAAATGGCTAAGAAAACGCAACTGGCTCTTAAATGAAATTGATACGCTGGCTGAAAAGCCAAAGAACCAGATACTGGCCCTTGCGGAATCGCTTGCATCAAATAAGGAAGCGTTGCCTGACATTCTTTTGTTATTAACCACATGGTTCAGGGATCAACTGGTATATCAATCTGACCCTGAGAAAATATTGAATAAGGACTTGACCAACAGAATTCAATATGTTTCACAAAGGACAACTGATAAACATCTGCACTCCAGAATTAAAGCCGTACAGGAGATGCAGAATAAGCTGAAATATAACGTAAATTTACGGCTGGCAATGGAATCTTTGATGATGAACCTTGCCGGAATTTAATATATGAAAAAAGTTGTAGGTATAAGATTTAAACCAGCGGGCAAAGTGTATGATTTTGATGCCGGCGCCTTTGTACTGAACCCCGGGGATAACGTTGTTGTTGAAACAAAACAGGGGCTTGGTTTTGGCACTGTCGTTTCACCACCGGCCGGTTTTGATGAAGGTGCCATAAAAAATCCACTTAAAAAAGTATATAGAATGGCAAGCGATAAAGACTTTGCCCAGCTGGAAAAAAATTCTGAAACAGAAAAGAATGCTCATAATTATTGTCTGGCGTGGGTCAAAAAACTGGACCTTAAAATGAACCTTTTTGCTGTTGAAAGCACTTTTGACGCCAGCAAACTGACTTTTTTCTTTACATCAGAAGGCAGGGTCGATTTCAGGCAGCTTGTAAAAACACTTGTAAAAAAATTCAGCGTCCGAATTGAAATGAGACAGGTCGGCATTCGGAACCAATCCAAAATGTGTGGCGGTATGGGCCGTTGCGGCAGAGAGTTATGCTGCTCTTCATTTCTGGACAAGTTTGAGCCGGTTTCCATCCGCATGGCCAAAGAACAAGGACTTTCACTGAATCCTACAAAAATTTCAGGTCAGTGCGGCCGCCTGATGTGTTGTCTTACATATGAAAATGAAACCTACAGGGAGCTCAAGAAAAAGTTTCCAAAAATGGGGAAAATAGTCGATACACCTGGTGGCAGGGGCAAAGTGATACGACAAAATATCATCCGTGGCCGAATTGCCGTTCTGATTGATAATAATACGGAATATGAAACGGATGTAGACAAGGCCACGCTTGTAGAGGATAAAAAACAGGAGAAATAAATGTCTGATGCATTTTATATAACTACTCCGATTTATTATGTTAATGCCAGGCCGCACCTGGGACATGCCTATACGACAATCATTGCTGATGTTGCGGCACGATTTAATACCATGAAGGAAAATGATGTTTTCTTTCTCACCGGAACTGATGAACATGGGGACAAGATTATCCGTGCAGCTGAAGCTGAAGGGAAATCACCAAAGGAGTATGTTGATCATATCAGCAGTCTCTACAGGGCCCTCTGGCCGCAACTTCACATCAATAACGATCGGTTTATCAGGACAACAGATCCTGATCATATCGCTATCGTTGAGCAGGTTCTTCAGAAAATATATGACGCCGGCGATATCTATTTTAGCGAATATGAGGGGCTCTATTGCTACGGATGTGAGCGATTTTATACAGAAAAAGAACTGGTAGACGGCAAATGTCCTGATCATGATGCACCGCCTGAAGTTATAAAGGAATCCAACTACTTCTTCAAAATGAGCAAGTATCAGGGTGCGCTGATTGACCACATACGGAAAAATCCTGATTTTATCAGACCGGAAAGATACCGAAACGAGGTACTCTCCTTCCTGAAAGAACCCCTTGAAGATCTTTGCATTTCCAGACCCAAATCACGAATTAACTGGGGCATTACCCTCCCCTTTGATGAAAATTACGTCACCTATGTATGGTTTGATGCACTGATCAACTATATATCTGCACTGGGCTATCCGGATGGTGAACTATATAAAAAGTACTGGCCGTCCGTACAGCATATTGTGGCCAAGGACATACTTAAACCGCATGGTATTTACTGGCCCACCATGATGATGGCGGCCGGAATTCCTTTATACCGGCATCTTAACGTTCACGGCTACTGGAATATTAACCAATCCAAAATGTCCAAAACCATCGGCAATGTTGTAGAACCGTTACAGATGAAAGACAAGTACGGGTGCGATGCTTTCAGGTTTTTCCTGTTGCGGGAAATGGCATTCGGCCTGGACGCCGGCTTCAGTGAAGAAGCGCTTGTTCAGCGAATCAATTCAGATCTCGCTAACGATATCGGCAACCTGTTTTCAAGGGTGCTGGCCATGACCCGAAAATATTTTGACGGAATAGTACCTGAAATTGATCTCAATATGGAAAATGAGTTCAATCTTGATCTGGCACAACAGGCACAAGAGGCCATCGATGAATACGAAAGACAGATGGATAACTTTGCCTTCCATAAAGCAATTGCTGCTGTGTGGGGTTTTATCAGCCAGATGAATAAATGTGTTGATACGACCGCACCATGGGAGCTGGCCAAAAATGAATCCAGCAGAAAACAACTTGCTTACGTGATGTATAACCTGCTCGAAGGGCTTCGGGTTGTTTCCGGCCTGGTCTATCCGGCCATGCCTCAAACAGCTAAAACCATGCAGAAACATCTTGGTCTTGACCCGGAAGCAGAATTCTATCGGCTTGGCACACTGAAGGCCTGGAATATATTACCTGCCGGAACATCACTACCCAAGGCCGTTACATTATTTCCAAGAATTGATCCTGAAAAAGTGCTCCCCAAGCAGGAAACCGTGACACCGGGAAAAGCTGATATATCGGAAATTAAACCTGAAATAGGTATTGAAGACTTTCTTAAAGTTGATCTCCGTGTGGCAACTATTACAAAAGCTGAAGCGGTACCCAAAGCAAAAAAATTGCTTAAGCTGGAAGTTGACCTCGGCGAAAAAAGAACAATTGTTGCCGGCATCTCTGCAAGCTATAAACCGGATGATCTTATTGGCAAACAGGTCGTTATTGTTGCCAATCTGAAACCGGCTAAACTGATGGGTATTTTGTCAAACGGCATGCTCCTGGCTGCAGCTGATAGGAAAAGTCATGTCGTGGCAACATTGGATAGTAAAGTGCCATCCGGCACTCCCCTGTCATAATTGTATGGTATTGTTGGTATTACTGGATTTGAACTTATAAAACCGTATCATAGGAAAGCCATTGAACGTTTTCAAAAACAGAAAAAGTGATACAAACAGCACATGGCGTGATTACCAGGCCACACTGAAACGGTCACCCATAAAGAAAAAAGCGCCTAAGAAATTTCTATTTTATGTTTCAGCTGTGACCATTCTTGTATTTATTGTTTATGGTATAATCACTGGAATTGACAAGTTTTTTGA
This sequence comes from Desulfobacterales bacterium, assembly GCA_021737275.1. Classification (GTDB taxonomy): domain Bacteria; phylum Desulfobacterota; class Desulfobacteria; order Desulfobacterales; family JAIPEE01; genus JAIPEE01. The sequence continues at coordinate 31,516 of JAIPEE010000015.1, read as the reverse complement.
ACACTATGTGCAGGCCAGCCCCTCTTCTCAAAATGAAAAGGTCAAACCATCTGATCAATATCTCGACAAACTGGCCGTTCAGAAACTTATGGATGGCAACAATCTGTTTAACCTCGAGCAGACAAGCTTTGATATTGTTTCCGATGATAATCACTACTGGATAAAAACCAGCCTTGATGCATCACTTCAGAAATACATGAGCAGTAAATTACAGCTGTCGACTTCCCGTTACATTGGTATCGTAATAATGGAGGCAGATACAGGCCGTGTTCTTTCTATGGTTGGTTACGATAAAACTGATCCGACAAACAATACCTGCACAAACAGCCGTTTCCCTGCAGCCAGCATATTCAAGATTATTACAGCAGCGGCAGCAGTAGAGCATTGTAATTTTAATCCGGATTCAATGCTGAGTTTTAATGGAAGTAAATACACCTTATACAAGTCTCAGCTGACAGATAAAAAAAACAAGTATACCAATTCTATAAAATTTAAAGATTCATTCGCTCAATCTGTAAATCCTGTTTTTGGTAAAATCGGTTCTCTGTACCTTGGCAAACCGGTCCTTGAAAAATATGCTTCAGCATTTGGTTTTAACAGGGATTTTGATTTTGAAATTCCCCTGACAACAAGCCTTACGACTATTAAAGATGATTCATACCACTGGGCGGAAATTGCCAGCGGTTTTAATCGTGATACTATGATAACGCCTGTTTACGGTGCTATGATCCCGGCAACCATTATTAATAATGGCAAGATAATTGAACCTACCATTATTGACCGGATCAGCGCCCCGGACGGCAGAATACTCTATCAGAATAATACAGTATCGCACCATCAGGCTATTACGGCAGACACATCTATGATTATAAACAAGCTGATGGAAAGAACTATCAAGTCCGGTACAGGCCGTAAAGCTTTCAGGGGTTGCGGAACAGACAAAACGCTTGCAAAGCTTAACATCGGTGGTAAAACCGGTTCGATCAACAACCGGACCAATGATGTAAAGTTTGACTGGTTTGTCGGATTTGCATCTGAAAAGAACGGTTCGGAAAAGATTACGGTATCTGTTGTTGTGGGCCATGAAGCGTATATTGGAACCCGGGCCACCGAATATGCCCGAATGGCCATAAAATATTACTTCAACAACTATTTTTCACAAAATACAGCTAAACAGCAGAAAACAGGCAAATCCTGATAATCAGATAATATATACAGTTAGGATAAGGAGTTTAATTATGCCGGGTTTTGAAATTTTTGGAGATGAAGAACGTAAGGAAGTTCTGGATGTGCTTGATACAGGCATTCTTTTTCGTTATAACTTTGACCAGGTCAGAAGCGGTCATTGGAAAGCCGGATCCTTTGAAAAGGAACTGACTGAAAAACTGGATGTCGGTTACTGTCACCTCTGCTCAAGCGGAACAGCAGCGTTATCGATTGCACTGGCATCCTGCGGTATCGGTGCCGGCGATGAGGTCATCGTTCCACCATTTACTTTTGTTGCTACTTTCGAAGCTGTTCTACTGGCCGGTGCAACGCCGGTATTTGCAGATATTGATGAGACCCTCTGTCTCAATCCGGAAGCGGTAAAAAAAGCCATTTCGCCTAAAACAAAAGCGGTTGTACCGGTTCATATGTGCGGTGCCATGGCCCAGATTGACCGGCTAAAAAACATTTGCGATCGCAAAGGTGTTACACTGATTGAAGATGCCTGCCAGTCTCTCGGAAGTACATTTGAAGGCAAGGCAATCGGATCCTTTGGAAAAGCGGGTTGCTTCTCTTTTGATTTTGTAAAAACAATTACCTGTGCCGAAGGTGGCGCCGTCATTAGCAATTATGAAGCTGTTTATAAAACAGCAGATGCTTACTCGGATCACGGTCATGATCACATCGGAAATGACCGCGGCCTTGAAGATCATCTGATTTTGGGCGGCAACTATAGAATCAGTGAACTCAATGCCGCAGTTGGCCTGGCCCAGTTACGCAAGCTTGATAAAATTCTTGAACTTCAACGTGCCAATAAAAAAGTTATAAAAGATGCCATGGCTGCGTTTCCGGACGTAACATTCAGAAAACTCCCTGACGAAGCCGGCGATTCAGCAACATTTTTATCTTTTTTTATGCCGGATGAGGATACCACCAGGGCTACTGCAAAGGCGCTGTCAGAGGCAGGTGTTGATGGATGCTTTTACTGGTATGATAATAACTGGCACTATATCCGACAGTGGGGGCACCTGAAAAAAATGGCTGTTGCAGCACGTTTACCCATGATGCTGCTCGACAACTTCCCTGATTACGGCCGGCTTGAGCTTCCGGCATCAGATGCCATTATGGGCCGGGCAATCTCTATGCAGATTAAGCTTTCATGGTCACAGGAAGCTATTGAACAGCGCATTGAAAAAATTTGTGGTGTTTTGAAATCAATATAACAATTTTATATAAACCTAAAAACAAGCAGGTAGCATTATGTATAGAAATTTCAAGGTAGTACCGCGCGTTATATTCGGACGCGGCTGTTTTAAACAGTTGGATGATATTCTGGCAGAACAGCGGCCGGATGCGGATGCATTCATGGTTTTTATTGTCGACAATGTATTTGAAAATAAACCACTTAAAGACAGGCTCCCGCTGAAAGGCAAGGATCTTGTCCTCTGGGCAGATGTTACGGATGAACCAAAAACAACATATGTTGACGCTCTTGTCGAAAAAATCAGGACTTATTCTGATAAACTGCCGTGCGGTATTATCGGTATCGGCGGCGGCAGTGCCATGGATCTTGGTAAAGCTGTTTCACTAATGCTCACCAATCCCGGATCTGCCGCTGATTATCAGGGTTGGGATCTTATCAAAATTCCGGCTATCTATCATGTGGGTATCCCTACCCTTTCCGGCACCGGCGCTGAAATTTCACGAACAACCGTTTTAACCGGCCCCGAAAAAAAACTGGGTATCAATTCCGATTATACGGTTTTTGATCAGATGGTGCTTGATCCTGAGCTGATTGAAGATGTTCCTGTAGATCAGTGGTTCTATACCGGAATGGATTGCTACATCCATTGTGTCGAATCCCTTACCGGAACATACCTGAACGCCTTCAGCCAGTCCTTTGGTGAAAAATCGATAGATCTTTGCAGAGAAGTTTTTCTTGAGAACCCTTCTGACAGTAATGATAAGCTGATGATGGCATCCTACTTTGGGGGCATGAGTATTGCCTATTCCCAGGTAGGTATTGCCCATGCCATGTCTTATGGCCTTTCATTTGTTCTGGGAACGCATCACGGCATCGGTAACAGTATTGTGTTTGACTATCTTGAAGATTACTACCCTGAAGGTGTTGCTGAGTTCAGGCAAATGCTGAAAAAACATAATGTTTCCCTTCCGCGGGGGCTGGTGAAAGATCTTGAACCTGAGCAATTGGATATCATGATTAATGTTGCACTGGGTCTTGTTCCGCTCTGGGAAAATGCGCTCGGCAAAGACTGGAAAAATATCATGACGAAAAACCGCATTAAGGAGCTTTACCTTAAAATGTAACACTGAGGATAAGTGTAATATATGTGTACAATTTTTTTTCTGACGCTTTGGAAGTATGTAAAATTTTTATTCGGTCTTCTTCGAACAAATGTCTTCTGGTGTAAACATTTATCGAAAATGCCGGAAAACGCAATTGTTTTTTTCCCTTGCTGTAGTTCTACGCTCTGTTGCGGGTTTACCGGTATCGTTGCCATTGCAAGGGGTAGTAAATCTGTGGCGAATTTTGATATTACTCCTCTGGATGATGCTATCCGTGAAGTTGAGAAATACGGCTTTTCAGCCTGCAGTAATAGTCAGGCTGCCTTTAAAGATTCTTATCTTTCAGGACCTGAACAGATTTCATCCTTTCGTGAAAAAGTCAGAGCCCTGAAGGAAGATAGTGTCTTTATCAGGATATCCCGTGACAGCATTTTAGAAACCGTACTTTCAGATACTTCAAAACGCCTCAAATATATAATTGCTACAGAATCTGAACAGTTTATCAAACAGATGGGAACCCTTGATGCAGCGGATGTTGATATAATGTCCACTCGCATTGCAATTTTAAAAGATATCGCCTGGTGTATAACCGCAGAGATTCTCGATAATCTTTCCCGAATCAGAAAGCTTTATCCGGTTGAGTATTCACTGGTACCGGATAGTTCACTCGCTGTTTATAAAAAAATCAATGCTGTTTTAAACAGTATTGACCGGCTTGAAGTTCGCGGAAGAGATTCAGCCGGTATCTCCATCCTGTTTACACTGCCGGTTTCCGAATATGATAAATTCCAGCAAAAAATTATGGATAAAGGCCTGAGAGATGAATTTAACGAACGCGCATCTGATAATATTCTTGTGAATAAAAGCATCGGGGTCAATAAGTCAGACAATAAAAAGATTGCTGTTGTCATGACCTATAAAGTTGCCAAAGAGATCGGCAACCTTGGCGATAACATCAGCTTTATTCGCGAACAGATAATATCTGATATAATTCTGCAGGATCTGGCATGTCTTGAACATCTCAACTATACAATATTGTCTCATACTCGTTGGGCATCTGTCGGTTCCATAAACGAATTTAATTGTCACCCTGTAGATAATAATACTACTGCCGTTAATACGACCGGTATTATTCATGCCTGCCTGAACGGTGATATTGATAACTACCTTGAGCTGAAAAAAATATATGAGACAAGTAGCAGTAAAATCCCTGAAGAGATCACAACTGATACCAAAATAATTCCTGTCAGGGTTACACATTATCTTGAAAAAGGTTTTGAAATTGAAGAGGCTTTTCGCCTGGCAGTAAGTGATTTTACAGGATCTCACGCCATATCGATGCATACGGACCTTGCGCCCGGTAAGTTATTTCTTGCTCAAAAGGGCAGCGGTCAGGCAATTTTTATTGGCCTTGCAACTGATCATTACATGCCGACATCCGAAGTCTATGGTTTTATTGAAGAGACCCCTTCATACATTAAAATGATCGGGAATTCCGATGGCCGGATTTTAATCCTGGATCAGGAATCAGGAAATGGACTGAACGGCATTAAGGCTTTGACTTATGACGGTACTCCTATTGAGCTTACTGAAAAAGATATCAATTACACAGAAATCTCCTCAAGAGATATCGACCGCCAGGAGTTTCCTCATTTCTTTCTCAAGGAAATTCTTGAATCTCCGAAATCTGTGGAAAAAACACTTCAGAATCGGTGGAAAATTGACAGACAGTACGGCCATCATATCATCTCTCTTGATAAAACAACTTTCCCTGAGAGATTAGAAGTTTCCCTGAAAAACAATAAAATCAAAAGAGTTTTCTTTATAGGTCAGGGAACAGCCGGTATTGCGGCCCAAGCTTGCGCTGACATACTGAATTACTACCTCCATAATCCGTCAATGTATGTCAAACCATTAAAAGCATCTGAACTGAGTGGTTTTATTTTAAATGATAAAGATGACAGCGAGAGTATGTCCGATGCTCTTGTCATTGCAATCAGTCAGTCAGGCACGACAACAGATACCAACCGGACCATTGATATGGTGAAGGAGCGTGGCGGCCAAACCTTGGCCATTGTGAACCGCAGGGAATCTGATATCACCTTTAAAGTGGATGGTGTATTCTACACCAGCAGCGGCAGAGATATTGAAATGTCTGTTGCATCAACCAAAGCTTTTTATGCCCAGATCGTTGCCGGTGCAATAATCAGCCTCCAACTATCAAAAATTCTAAATCGCCGCTCTGCCGACTTTATTTCAGAACAGATTAAAAGCCTTCTCGAATTGCCCGAACACATGAGGAAAGTACTCTCCATGAGGGATAAAATTGAAGCATCTGCTAAAAAATCAGCTGTTTCAAAAACGTATTGGGCAGTTGTTGGAAGTGGCCCCAACAAAGCCTCTGCAGATGAAATCCGTATTAAACTCAGCGAGCTTTGCTATAAAACCATTTCAACTGATTTTGTTGAAGACAAAAAACATATTGATCTCTCTTCGGAGCCGCTGATAATCGTCTGCGCTGCAGGTGCCAGGCGCTCAGTTATCGGGGATATCATAAAAGATACGGCGATTTTTCATGCGCATAAAGCAACACCCATTGTTATTGCAAATGAAGGTGAAGACCGGTTTACGCCTTATGCTGAAGCTGTCTTTAATGTACCGCTTGTCGATGAACACCTGGCACCGGTTTTAAATACGTTGGCCGGTCATTTGTGGGGTTATTATGCGGCCCTGTCTATCAATGAAGGCTCCAGGTTTCTCCACCATGCCCGCGAAGAAATTCAAAAATCCATTGATGAGCATGCAAAAAATGGTCTTGATATATATGAGATTGTTCTTGAAAAGTCATTCAGGGAAAAAGTGGCTGCCTTTTACTATGAGTTCAGAAAGAAAAAAATGGCAAATGAGCTTCCGACTACCATGGGGATTGATGCAACGCTCAACCTGATACTGGTGATGAAATATCTCATGGGCAGGATGTCCGTATCTGACTTTGAGCTTGATTTCGGCATTAAGGGTACCGCTAAAAATCTGCTGATTATTCTTTTTGACAACCTTGGAGACCTGATTAACTCAATGGCCCGACCTGTTGATGCAATAAAGCACCAGGCTAAAACGGTTACGGTCGGTACCAGTCGTATCAGCGATAAGCTTGAAGGTATTCTTTTTGACAAACTGACAGAACATGAAGTATCACCGTCTACGCTTTCCAATAATAATATTATCGTACTTAAAAACCTTCAAGGCATTGTATCTGATATCAAGGGTTCTATTTTTTATAAGATTGACAATCTCAATCTGCTGGGTGAACCTACTGACATATCAACTATTGAAATCATCAAAAAATCAGGTGTACTTGAAAAGATCCCATCACGCGTTGAAAAAGATAACCGACTCAAGGGCACCAAGCGCATCATTGTCCGTGAAGGAAATGTTTATATTGGCATCGGCCGAAAAGATAACAGAACCATCATCGTCATACCGATTATTTCCGCGGACCCTGCTATGCCCAACAGGATTGAAAATCTTCTCCTGTTAAATATTGCATTCAGGGATGAAGTTGAACTTGCCGTTAAAATTAAGGCTCTGGGTGGCAAATATGAAAGAATTAAAAATATCGTTCAGGAAAACAGTATCACTTTTGAGGATCAATTCCTTGAATTAGTTGACATGAAAATGCTTTTTGGTAAGTCCGCTGAAAAGACGGCTGAATATATTGTTTCGGCTTTAAGTTAAAAATATTATTTATTTATTTCGCAATTTTCAAGCGAAGCTTTCACAAATGCGTTGAAAAGCGGATGAGGATCCATGGGCCTTGATTTGAATTCCGGATGAAACTGACAGCCCAGAAACCACGGATGGTCCTTTATCTCTATAATCTCCACCAGATCACCGGTTGGTGAAAGTCCACTCAATACCAGCCCACTCTCTTCAAGTGGTTTCATATATTCATTATTAAATTCATAGCGGTGTCTGTGGCGTTCTGATAATTTTTTTGTTTTGTATGCTTCAAAAGCCAGCGTATCTTTCTTAAGCGTGCAGGGATAAGCACCCAGTCGCATTGTGCCGCCCTTTTCGGATAACTCATCACGAACCTGTGTGGTTTCGGTTCTTTCATCATACCACTCGAGCATCAGGTAAATTACCGGATCTGGTGTTTTCTCATCAAACTCGGAACTGTGTGCATTTTTTAAACCGGCTACATGGCGGGCAAACTCAATAACGGCAATCTGCATCCCCAGACAGATGCCAAAATATGGAACCTTGTTTTCTCGGGCATACTTCGCCGCAAAGATTTTACCCTCTACACCGCGTGAGCCGAAACCGCCCGGCACCAGAATACCATCTGCATCTGCAAGTATTTCTGCACAGTTTTTTTCATTAATATTTTCAGAATCAACATATATTAGATTTACCCTGCAATCATTGGGAACACCGGCATGATATAAAGATTCGTTCAAGCTCTTATAGGACTCTGTCAGGTCCACATATTTACCTACTATCGCAATATTGACAGACTTATTCGGTGATTTGTACTTTTTAACAAAGGTTTTCCAGTTGCCCAGTTTTGGCGCCCGTGTCCAGATGTGTAGCAGTTCAACAATTTTATCATCCAACCCTTCCTGGTTGAAGAAAAGCGGCACTTCATATATACATTCCACATCTTTACCTGTGATAACAGCATCCTTACTGATGTTACAAAACATTGCAATTTTAGATTTGATATCATCGGACAGAAAATGTGCCGTCCGGCAGAGCAATATGTCCGGCTGGATTCCGATACTCCTGAGTTCCTTAACGCTATGCTGAGTCGGCTTGGTTTTGACTTCACCTGCTGTTGAAATATACGGTACAAGGGTCAGATGGATATAAATGACGTTCTCTTTCCCGGCATCAGCCCTGAATTGTCTGATGGCCTCAAGAAATGGAAGGCTTTCTATATCACCAATGGTACCGCCGATCTCAATAATTGCGACATCAACATTTTTAGAAACCAGCCAGATTGCATTTTTGATCTCGTCTGTAATATGCGGAATAACCTGAACAGTTCCACCAAGATAATCACCCCGGCGCTCTTTGGTAATTACAGAATTATAAATTCTCCCGGTAGTAAAGTTATTATCCTGACTTAGCCTGGCATTAGTGAACCGCTCATAGTGACCAAGATCCAGATCTGTTTCAGCCCCATCATCGGTTACAAAAACTTCACCATGCTGAAAAGGATTCATGGTACCTGGATCCACATTAATATAAGGATCCAGTTTCTGGATGGTAACTGTCAGCCCCCTGCTCTCCAGAAGTGCGCCAATTGAAGCGGATGCCAAGCCCTTGCCTAATGATGAGAGAACACCGCCTGTTACAAAGATAAATTTTGTAGGAGAAGACATAAAATCATTCCCTTGTTTTTTGGGCCCGGTCAGGACCCTCCTGGTTGATCAAAAATATAAGCGGAATTTAACCAATGTCGTCATATAACAATTACTTATATCGTTTTTTAAAATCTTCAATTGCCTGCTGGATTTCACTCAACGCTTCATCAGAGCTATTTTCTGTTGTCGGCACTTTTTCAGCAGGCTGATAAAGAGTCTTTAGATAATTGACATCAAAGAACCCTTCCGGAAAATTGCTGTTTAGTTCAACAGTGGTAACCTTTATTGCACGAACAATTTTTTCATTATCATAAAACTCTATCCGCATGGGATAAAAAGATTTTTCAAACTTACCCCAATTCAGATAACGTACTTCAAAAAGCGAGCCCTTTTCTGAAATAATCCACCTGAACGGTAAAAAGGATTCTTTTTCAATCCAAAGCTGGGAAACCGACTCATCAGGATATTGGGCACCGATAACATATGCCGGTTTTCCTTCAAACCGCCCAAAGCTTGATACATTTACATCAACACCCAGTCTCAGAAGATGGTATTCAAGAAAATCCCGAGATCTATAAAGAAACAGATCTTTATAATAATCAAAAAGGCTTTCAGCATTTATGGCAACACTGCCGTCAATTGCTGTCAGCACGTCACCTCCTGAAACAACATGAACCCGCTGTATTTGTTCGTTACTGATTTCTGCTCTGAATTTTCCGGGAACAACATACCTTAACGTCTCTTCAATAACAACCTGACCCTGATGATTTTCTTCTTGTATCGGACCATAAAAAATCTGCTGTTGCTTAACCAACAAACTTTTAGCGGTTTGAATTTTTTTTGTCATCCGATCAAGGAGATGTGAACCCGACAGAACATATGCTGAAGCAGTAGCAGATAAAAACAACCCAATAAAAATACTTACACAAACGGCAGGCAAAAAGAGACTCCCGACGGCCGGCCGCGGGGAGTCTTCCGGTCTATTTTTTATTGTATGGTCTATTCGTGTACGTTTAAAAGTTTGTAGCATATGTTAATTACATGGACATAAAATTGTTGTATCATGTCTATTACAAAAAATAAGTAAACTCAACTGTCAATTATCATTATAATACAGGCGCTTTCACGCATCCCTGGGCGCCTGTTTTAATCTTTGCATTCTAACTATTTTCAATATTATTCGCAATAAAAAATATCATCGGAAAATTTTGCTGCGGCCCCAAGCTCTTCTTCGATTCTGATGAGCTGGTTATATTTGGCAACTCTGTCCGTTCTTGACATGGAACCGGTCTTGATCTGGCCCCCGTTAACGCCGACAACAAGATCAGAAATAAATGTATCTTCAGTTTCACCGGACCTGTGGGATATTACCGTCGTATATCCGGCCTGTTTGGCCATCTCAATGGCGTCCAGTGTTTCAGTTACGGTTCCAATCTGGTTCAACTTGATCAGAATTGAATTGGCAATCCCCTGCTCGATTCCCTTATCAAAAATCTTGGGATTGGTAACAAAAATATCATCGCCAACGAGCTGAATTGATCCACCAAGCGCATCCGTCATTTCTGCCCATCCATCCCAATCACCTTCTGCAAGGCCATCTTCAATGGATAGAATCGGATAATTATCAACAAGCGCCTCATAGTATGACACCATATCTGTTGCAGAAAGTTTCTTTTTCTCTGACTGAAGGGCATATTTTCCCGCCTTGCAGAATTCACTTGCTGCTGCATCAAGTGCTAAACCAACATCTACTCCCGGTTTATAACCGGCCGCATCAATTGCCTTGATAATATATTTAAGTGCCTCTTCATTTGATTTCAGGTTTGGTGCAAAACCACCTTCATCACCGACACCGGTACTAAGCTTATCTTTTTTAAGCAGGTTTTTAAGATTATGGAAAATTTCTGCGCCCATCTGAACAGCCTGAACAATTGACTCAGCACCAACCGGAATAATCATAAACTCCTGGATATCCAGGTTATTGGTTGCATGGGAACCGCCATTGACAATGTTCATCATGGGAATAGGCAAATAACGGGCATTAATACCGCCAAGATAACGGTAAAGCGGAAGACCATATGCCAGAGCGGCAGCTCGTGTAGCGGCCATTGAAACACCGAGCATTGCATTAGCGCCCAGCTTGGATTTATTGGCTGTGCCATCAACAGAAATCATATGGTTATCCAGCGCAGTCTGGTCAGCTGCATCGAGACCAAGAATGGCAGGTGTGATCACTTCCATTACATTTTTAACGGCTGTTTTAACACCTTTGCCGCCATAACGCTTGGCCCGTTTATCACGAAGCTCAAGTGCTTCACGTTTTCCGGTTGATGCACCGGAAGGTACCGCAGCACGGCCAACAGCACCGCATGAAAGGCTGACATCCACTTCTACCGTTGGATTTCCACGAGAATCAAGAATTTCACGTGCTTTTACATCAATTATTTCAGTCATATCGACCCCCAGAATTATTTTGTAAGGTTTTAGGGAATGGATCATAATTATATGAAAAATATTTGCAGGATGTTACTCCGTATACCGGGTGATGTCAAGTAATGAACATCTTTCAGAATGTGCTTTTTCTGACGCTCATCTTGCATTGCATTTTTATTTTTTTTAGTTTATATAGCTATAAATTTTATATATTTATATTTATTATTGAAACAGGTTTTATTCCGTAAACTGATCCAATTTTATTGAATATTAACTTCTTTTTTTGGCGGATTAACATGGAAGGAACAAAAATTTATTATCAGGCACACCTCGTTGTATCCGCAATCCGTGTACTTGAGTATCAACAAAAACGACCGCCCTCTGATGAGGATCTTTCAGAAGCGCTTTCCTTCTCTCCCGAACAGACATCTCTCATGATCAGAAAGCTCGTGGAAATGGAAATCATCTCTGCAGTAGAAGGCAGCTATGGGATACGTCTCTTTATTAAGGACCATCTAAAACTTGAGGATATTCCTCAGAATCAAACCGAAAGTAAGCTGGATGAAGCCCTGAAAAAATTTCAGGACTCCAGAAAAGATTTGACCCAAAAAGTTGAATCATTTAAGGCCCAACAGGATGAAAAGAAAAAATCACTTTTTGCAGAGCTTGAAAAAAAATTAAAAAAGAGTTCTTCACCCAAAAGTGACGATTGAGGGTGGTAAAAATCACATTACCAAAAATTGTCATCTCTTTAACAACGTAGTTTAAAATTATTCTTTTATAAATGAATACTACATCAGACAAAACCCATCACCTTCGGTAACCAGAGGACAAGACCCGGCATATAGGTAATAATGAGCAATACTGCTATCTGGATAATGATAAACGGCAGAACAGCTTTGGAAACATATATAATATCTCTATTGGCTATTGCACCGGTAATATAGAGGCTGACGCCCATTGGTGGTGTACAGTAACCAATGGCAAGGTTAACCGTCATAATCAGACCGAAATGAAGTGGATCGATATTGAACGCACCGAGCATCGGCAAAAATACCGGCCCGAGGATAAGTGTGGCAGAAATAATATCCATAAACATGCCAACCACAAGAAGCATAATGTTCATGGCCAGCAGAAAAACAACCGGTGACTGGATACTGTAAAGTACGGCTTCTGTAATTTTACCGGGGATATCTTCCAACGTAAGATAGCGGCCAAAACAGGTGGCACCGGCAACAATAATCAGAAGCGTAGCAGAAGTAACTGCTGAGCTTACGGTTATTTTTTTAACATCTTTAAATTTCAATGATTTATGGATAAAGATTTCGACAACAAAAGCATAAACACAGGCCACTACAGCGGCTTCATTTGCTGTAAAAGCCCCCGAAAAAATTCCGCCGAATATTATAACAATCAGCATCAGGGACCAGAAACCTTCTTTTAGTACAATGAGTGTCTCCATAAAAGTAGGTACAGGCATTCTTACTATTTCAGTTTTTTTTCTGAAAAAGAAATAAGAGTATACGCAGGTAATCAGCATGATCATGACCCCTGGTAAAAAACCGGTCAGAAAAAGGCCTTCAAGAGAAACATTACTGATCATACTGAAAAGAATCATGCCGATACTGGGCGGTATTATTACGCCCAGGTTGGGTGATGTTGTCATCAACCCCAGAGTATATTTTTCCGGATAGCCATTATCGAGAAGTGCGGGAATCATGAATCCACCAAGAGCTACAACTGTGGCAACGGTAGAACCGGAAATGGCACCAAACAGGCCACAGGCCAGAATACCGGCCATACCCAACCCACCGGGCAGCCAGCTAACCAACGCATTGGCTACCTTAATCAGTTTTTCCACAATAGACCCGGCGGTCATGATATTACCGCAGAGTATAAAAAACAGCACGACAACCAGTGCAAATTTATCCAGACTTCGAAAAAGGCTTTGCGCCAGAAGTAAAAGTGGAAGATCCGTAAAAACCAGGAATCCGGCAACGGAAGTAAAAAAGAGGCACATAAACACAGGCACATAAGCGGCCATGGCACCAAGGAGGATTAACAGGATTATGATATGACTTAACTCCATTTTAACGAATCTCCTTACGCCTGCTGCTTTTTGTCGTGTGCTTCAGTATAATCCTGATGGAGAACATGGATTGTTCTCAATAACATCATTATGCCCATCACAGGCAGGATTGAATAAAGATATGCCAGCGGTATCTGTAGAATAATTGTTTTCTGACTGGTCATTATCTGGAGCAATACCATTTTCCAGCCGTAATAGATCATCATACCTGAAAAAATTATAGTCATTAAATGGCTGAAATAAGTGAGCGGCTTTTTAAGTCCGGGAACAAGTTGAACAACCGCATCAATTTTGATCATGGAGCGATTTTTAATGGCCGCACTGCAACCGATGAGAGTCGTATATATAATAACTTCACGGACCAGCTCTTCTGACCATGAAAGAGAGTAGTTAAAAATATACCGCATCACAACATTAACAAACAGTGACAATAGAGCAACCATCACTGTTATAAAGAGTGTCCACTCTTCAAAAAAGGTCAGTACCTTATCAATTACTTTTAATATTTTCCCAATCATGAACTTCTTTTTTATTTTAAATAATTTACTTACAAATAAAGGGAGCTCGAGCATCTGCCAAAGCTCCCTCAGTTTTTATAGAAACCACCTCAGGGCTGATACGCCATATACGTCTGAACTTCCTTAAGAAAGTTTTCAGGCCGGTAGGAATCACCCTTATAAAGCTTATTAATCTCTTCAGCATACTTCTGGTGGGCAACATCACCCTGTTTTCTCAACTGTGCCATTTCAGCATCGGAAAGATTAAAGAATTCAATTCCATTTTCTTTTGCTTTTGCAATCTGTTCCGCTTCCTGCTGTCTGCCCTCTTTACGGATCTGAGCACAAACATCGTTAACCGTTTCTTTGAAAATCACCTGAAGATCTTCAGGAAGGCTGTTAAACCAGGCTTTGTTGAAAATCCAGATAAACAGCCCCTGAGCATAGTTAATCTGCGTATAATATTTTGCAACTTCAAACTTTTTGGTTATATTACAAACAGTCGGTGTATGATCAAGACCGGTAATAACACCCTGTTTCAGGGAAACCGGTACATCCGGCCAGGGCATAACGACAGGGTTGAAACCCCATTCTGTGTAGAGGAGTTTATTTACAGCTGCTTCAGCAATACGGAATTTTACTTTTTTTGCATCGGCTATAGTTCTAACCGGTGTGGTTGTTGCCCAACCATAATTACCATAACAGGTAATATCCATGCCCATAATGCCCTGATGATCCATTGCATTCATGAAGTGGTCAAACAGTTCGCCGCCGGCTACAAATTTATCAAGTTTATCAAAAGAATTTACAAGAAATGGCAGATTGATCATACCAAAACGCGGACCCAGATTTGTTGCCGCAACAGAACTAACAGCCATACCTTGGATAGCACCCATCTGGAGCTGATTGAGGACTTCAACTTCTCCACCAAGCATGGAAAAAGGCTTGAAATCAATATAAATCTGACCGTTGGAACGTTTCCACAGTTCATCGCGAATTGCAAAACCGGCATAAACGCCCTTGATAACCGGGTGAGAAACATTGGAAACGATACATTTATACTTTGCGCCTGAAGGGTCAAAATCGGCCTTCCATGTATCAAGTGATGGTGCACCAGCCAGTGCAGAGCTGGTTATAATTCCGCAAACACACAACATAAGTGCTGCAAGCAGTAAAATCCTTCTCATCTTCATATCCTCCTCATTAAAATATAGGTCTGATGTTAAGCCCCAATTAACCTCAAAAAATTCAAGTGTTTATAAGACCAAAATTTTCAAAATCTGTCAAGTATTAGTTAATATAAACAGAAAGAACTATCGGGCATTGTAAAATTTCTATTTATGATGAAATTAAAGAAAGTCACTTTTTTATTGCAAGAAAACTAAACATTTACTATTACCTCTTAAACAATCAGTTCAAATTCAGGGTTAAAAAAAATTATGAAGATTAATACAATTCATGACATCAAGATTATCCTTGAACGACTTAAGGAAAATGAGGAAATAACCAGAAAATTTCATGATGTTGAAGCAAAATTCCTTTCTATTCTGAACTATAGGGATCTTTTTGAAACACTTCTGGGATCTATTCAGGACACATTCAATGTTCCTTATGTCTGGATTTCACTTATTGAAAACAGTGAAGCATCAAATCTGATAAAGTACCTTGAAATGTCTGATGTTGTGAGTGGAAAAATGAATATTATTGATATTGATTCACTGCAGGAACTTATTGGTATTGATTCCGAACCATTATTGGTCAATGAAGATCTTAGGGATTATTATAAGCTCTTTCCAGATCAAAAAAAATACTTTATCAAGTCAATTGCGATGGTTCCTATCTATTTTGATGGAAAACTGATTGGCAGCCTTAACCAGGGCGATATGAATGAAAACAGATTTAAACCCGGTATGGATACATCGCTTCTTGAACGCCTCGCCATGAAGGTTTCGTTGTGTATTTCAAATGTAACGGCACATGAAAAACTCCGTCTCCTTGCATATCAGGATCCGCTTACCGGTCTTCTAAACCGCAGGGCACTGGACTCTGCATTGAAAAGAGAATTAGTTCGATCAAATCGTTATTCAAACATCATCTCCCTGCTCTTCATTGATCTTGATAATTTCAAACCGGTTAATGATAATTATGGCCATGATTTTGGTGATGAGTTACTTGTCTACTTTTCAAAAAATCTCCTTAACGTTTGCCGCGAAACAGATATTGCTGCTCGATATGCAGGTGATGAGTTCGTCCTAGTTCTTCCTGAAACTGATTTTAAAAATGCTGACAACCTTATAAACAGGCTTCGCGATAATATTAATAAAAGCCCTCTTCGCAATAAATCAAAAACGATCCCCGTATCTTTCAGCTGCGGGATTTCCACAACATCTGAACCTGATATGGATACGCCTGCGAAGCTTATCAAAAAAGCAGATGAACGGTTATATAAAGAAAAAAGCAAGAAAAAAAAGGATGAGACAAGCTATAAGCAGGGAAATGTTTCTACAAACATCATCAGTTTTTCAAAGTAAAAATATTTAGTAAGAATAAATATTAATCTTTATAGTAGAGACTGATTTACAAATTGTCTTCATCGCTTAATCTGCCAGACGCCTTTATCCAGCCTTAATTGATAGTTTCAATCTATAAAAAAGGCTCTGCCGAAACCGGCAGAGCCATATTATCTTTTTGATCAGAGGAATTATTCTTTTTTCTCTTCCTCTTGCTCTGAAGGAGTCTCTTCAGCAGTAGCGTCGGCTTCAGGTGCTACCGCTTCTTTAGCTTTCACTTCTTCGGCTTCTTCTGCGTGTTCTTCAACTTTCTCTTCCTGCTCCACAGCTTTAGTCTCTTCTACAGGTTTAACGGCTTCAACTTTCTTAGCAGCTTTTTTGCCGGTAACCTTTTTCTTTTTCGGTGCCTTTTCAACAGAGATAAGCTCAACCATTGTTACCGGTGCCTTATCACCCGGGCGAAATCCAACCTTAATTAATCTTGTATATCCGCCGGATGTACTACCGAAACGTTTCTGAGCTTCATCAAAAAGTTTATAAACGACTTCTTTTTCCCTGACAATGGCAAGAGCCTGACGACGGGCATGCAGATCACCGCGTTTTGCAAGTGTAATCACATGATCAGCCCAACCCCTAAGCTCTTTTGCCTTAGCCGATGTTGTTTGGATACGGTCATGCTTAAGCAGGGAAGTTACCATATTTCTAAACATAGCCTTCTTGTGGCTACTGGTCATATTTAATTTTAAACCGGATTTTTGGTGTCTCATTTAACTAATTACTCTCCTTCCACAGCATCTTCTTCTGGGGCCTTAAAGCCTTCCAGTGACATACCAAGAGATAGGCCCATTTCAACCAAAACATCTTTGATTTCATTTAATGATTTACGGCCAAAGTTCTTTGTTTTGAGCATCTCTGATTCAGTTTTCTGAACCAGTTGATAAAGCTTAAGGATGTTTGCATTCTTAAGACAGTTTGCACTTCTAACAGATAACTCAAGCTCTTCAACACTTCGATATAGATTTTCATTAAATGACGGTCCACCCTTCTCTTCGGTTTTCTTACCGGGTTCAGGCTCAACATCTTCATCAAAGTTGATAAAGATCGTCATCTGTTCCTTCAATATTTTTGCAGCATAAGCAACAGAATCTTCAGGTTTTATAGTTCCGTCAGTCCAAACTTCAAGGGTCAACTTGTCATAATCAGTATTCTGACCAACACGTGCATTACTGACAACATAATTAACGCGCTTTATGGGAGAAAAAACAGCATCGATCGGAATAGTTCCCACGGGCGCTTCATCATCTTTGTTTGCTTCTGAAAGGGAATAGCCCTTTCCGAGTTTGACCGTCATTGACATCTTAAGCTCACCTTCTTCGGTGAGTGTGGCAATATAATTATCCTTATTAATGACTTCAGCCTTACCGTCTTCACTTAATATATCAGAAGCAGTTACTACACCAGGGCCTTTTTTATCTATATACAATGTCTTAGGTTCCGAATCATCAACCTTGAAATTAATTGCTTTGATATTAAGTATAAGTTCGGAAACATCTTCCATAACACCTGGAATTGTACTAAATTCGTGCATTACTGTTTCAAACTTGATAGACACAACGGCTGCACCATAAAGAGACGAGAGGATTATGCGCCTCAGAGAATTACCCATTGTAATTCCGTAGCCTCTTTCAAGCGGTTCACAAACGAACTTGCCGTAAGAAGGCGTAGACGTGACCTGAACCTTTTCAGGACTAATCATTTGCTGCCAGTTCATGTACATAAGTTCATCTGATGACATATATTTTTCTCCAGTTTTTTTCAGAAGATGTTAGCGTTTATTCTTTCAGTTTCAGTTGCCCATATTTCAGTTATTACTTGGAGTAAAGCTCAATAATAAGCTGCTCCTGAATCGGCATTGTAATATCTTCACGTTCTGGAAAACTCTTAACTACACCCTTCATCTTATCTTTTTCAAGATCAAGCCATTGCGGAATCCCTCGGCGAACAACAGCATCAAGCGAATCATTTATAGCCTGAACATTTCTGCTTTTTTCTTTAACCTCAATTACATCTCCCACCTTTACATTATACGATGGGATATTAACCTTTTTACCATTAACGGTAAAGTGGTTGTGACGTGCGAAATGCCTTCCCTGAGTACGGGAATTTACAAATCCCAGACGGTAAACAATGTTATCAAGGCGTCGTTCAAGCAGGACAAGAAGATTTGTACCGGCAATACCTTTCTGACGATCCGCCTTTACATAATTCTGGCGAAATTGCTTCTCAGAAAGACCGTACATTCTTCTTACTTTCTGTTTTTCACGAAGCTGAATACCGTAATCCGACATTTTACCACGACGCCGCTGGCCATGATCACCAGGGGCATAACTGCGACGATCAAATGCACACTTGTCAGAATAACATCTATCGCCTTTCAAGAATAATTTTAAGTTTTCGCGTCGGCAAAGCCGGCAAACCGAACCTGTATATCGTGCCAAGTCATCCTCCTTTTTCGGATAACAAAAGATCTGATCTTAGTTATCCGGATGATTCTATTATACTCTTCTTCTTTTTGGTGGACGGCAACCGTTATGTGGTACCGGGGTAACATCCTTAATTAACGTCACCTTAAATCCAACTGCCTGCAGTGCTCTCAAGGCAGATTCTCTGCCTGCGCCCGGCCCCTTGACATAAACTTCGACATTTCTCATGCCGTGTTCCATCGCCTTTTTGGCTGCATCTTCAGCGGTAATCTGAGCTGCAAAAGGTGTACTCTTTCGAGATCCCTTAAAACCCTGAATACCTGAACTGGACCATGAAACCACATTACCTACAGGATCTGTAATTGTAACGATTGTATTATTAAAAGTCGATTGAATATGTACAACACCGTTTAAAATATTCTTCTTTTCTGATTTTTTTTTACGAACTTTTTTCGCCATGTTTTATGTTCCTGTCTCAATCATTTTTACTTTTTAGTGATCCCGCCTTTTTTCTTAACAGCTGAACGTTTCGGCCCCTTACGGGTACGCGCATTAGTACTTGTTCGCTGGCCGTGACAAGGAAGAGATCTTCTGTGGCGGATGCCACGGTAAGCACCAAGGTCCATAAGGCGCTTGATATTCATAGATATTTCCGTGCGGAGCTCACCTTCAACATGATAAGTGCTGTCGATCATTTTACGGATGTTATTGACATCTGTCTCTGTAAGATCATCTGTCAAAGTATCCGGATTGATTTTCAACTGCTCAAGAATACTTTTTGAAGAGGTCCGGCCAATACCATAGATATAAGTCAAACCAATTTCAACACGTTTACGTTTAGGCAAATCAACGCCTGCAATTCTAGCCAAAGCTACTCCTCCTTTTTATCCTTGCCGTTGTTTATGTCTTTTGTTTTCGCAGATAACTCTAACAATTCTATTGCGTCGGATTATCTTGCATTTACTGCACATTTTTTTTACAGACGCTCTGACTTTCATCGAATAGCTCCTTATCTAATGTTTCCATCCGTACCAGGAATCAATACTCCTGCTACAGTTATCTTTATTTTGATCTATATGTAATTCTGCCTCTTGTCAGATCATATGGAGATAGTTCAACTGTAACTTTATCTCCAGGCAGTATTTTAATAAAATGCATCCTCATTTTTCCGGAAATATGAGCCAGAACCTGATGCTTGTTTTCAAGCTCAACTTTGAACATTGCATTAGGCAATGTCTCAAGAACTGTTCCTTCAACCTTTATGGCTTCTTCTTTAGGCATAAACCTTTTCACTCCCGTTTACATGACTCAGGATTACCGGACCGTTTTCAGTAATCGCTATCGTATGTTCAAAATGAGCTGAAAGGTGTCCATCCTTTGTAACAACCGTCCAGCCATCTTCCAGTATATCAACATCATAACCTTTTTCATTGACCATCGGTTCAATCGCGAAAGTCATGCCCGGTTTCAGTATGATTCCATTACCCGGTTTACCAAAATTTGGTATCTGGGGGTCTTCATGTAGCTTGCTGCCAATTCCATGGCCAACAAACTTTCTTACTATTGCAAATCCGGCACCTTCAACATGCTGCTGTATCGCATGCGAAATGTCAGATAATCTTCCTTCGGGAACTGCCATTTCAATGCCCTTATACAGTGACTCTTCTGTGATTTTCATTAACTGTTGGGCATTACCTGCTATAGTTCCAACCGGAACCGTAAGAGCAGCATCTCCATAATATCCATCTTTATATATGCCAAAATCTATGCTCAGTATATCACCTTCTTCAAGCGGTGTAGCTGATGGAAACCCATGAACAACCATATTGTTCACAGAAGCACAAATTGAATATGGGAAACCTCTGTATCCCTTAAATGCCGGTTTGGCATCATTTTCCTTCGCCATCTTTTCTGCCAGGTGATCCAGGTACAAAGTATCTACGCCTGGCTTAACTTCTTCTTTTAGAAAGTTAAGTGTTTTAGCAACTAGCTGGTTACTTGCTTTAATCTTCTCAATCTGCTTTGGCGATTTTATAATCACCATATCAGGACCTGCCCTTAATCCTGGCACCGCCGCCTTTTTTCATAAATCCATCATAATGGCGTGTAAGCATGTGTGATTCTATCTGTGATACCGTATCTATTGCTACGCCGACGACAATCAAAAGTGCAGTCCCACCAAAATAAAAGGGTACATTAAACTTTGATATCAATATTGATGGAAGTACACATATTGCAGATACATAAATTGCACCGCCAAAAGTAATTCGAGAAAGAACTTTTTCAATGTATTCGGCAGTACGTTTGCCCGGTCTGATACCTGGTATATAGCCACCATGTTTTTTCATATTATCTGCAACATCTGATGGATTAAACTGTATGGCCGTATAAAAATAGCAAAAGAAGAAAACAAACCCGACAAATATCATTTCATATACAACTGTTCCAGGCATCATAAGATCTTTTACCGTCTGCATCCATGCCACATCGACAAAATTAGCTACCGTTGCCGGAAACATGATAATAGAAGAGGCAAAAATCGGCGGAATAACACCGGATGTATTAATCTTTAACGGCAGATGGGTATTCTGCCCCCCATACATTCTTCTTCCAACAATGCGCTTTGCATATTGTACAGGAATTTTTCTTTGAGCCTGTTCAACAAAAACGATAATTCCAACTACCAAAACCATCAGTACAACCAGTATCAGTAAAGGGAAAATACTTATTTCACCAGTTGACAGCAACCTGAAGGTATTTGCAATGGCTGCAGGCATACGGGCAACAATTCCGGCAAAAATAATCAGAGAGATACCATTTCCGATACCTCTTTCCGTAATCTGCTCACCCAGCCACATAATGAATGCTGTTCCGGCTGTCAGTGTAATAACAGTCATGATCCTGAAACCCCATCCAGGTTCAATAACAACCGCAGCACCACCAGGAGAAACCATATTCTCAAGACCGACACTAATAAAAAAGCCCTGAATAATACTTAATACAACTGTACCGTATCTCGTATACTGGGTTATTTTTTTTCTTCCCGCTTCACCTTCCTTTGAAAGCTGTTCGAGGTGCGGAACAACAACCGTCAGTAGCTGAATAATAATTGATGCGCTGATATAGGGCATAATACCCAGTGCAAAAACTGATAAACGTTCAAGGGCACCACCTGAAAACATATCAAACAGTCCAAGCAGGCTACCTTTAAATCTTTCAAAAAATGATGCAAGTGCAATGCTGTCTATTCCGGGTGTCGGTACCTGAACACCAATTCGATAAACAGTTAAAAGCCCAAAAGTAAACAGTATGCGCTTTTTCAGCTCAGGGATCTTGAACATGTTTTGAAAGCCACTGACTGCCATATTAGATGACCTCTATTTTTCCGCCAGCAGCTTCAACTTTCTCTCTGGCACTGGTGCTAACCATGTTGACCTGAATCGTTAGTGGATTCTTAAGCTCTCCATTGCCCAGAAGTTTTATACCGTCACGTTTGCCTTTAACAAGGCCTGCTTTAACAAGCTCGGCTTCATTAACAACAACGTCTGTATCAAACCTTTCAAGATCTTTAAGATTGATAACTGCAATATTTTTCTTAAAAATATTGGTAAAACCTCGTTTAGGTAAGCGACGATGAATAGGCATCTGGCCACCTTCATAGCCGGGCCTTACGCCACCACCCGAACGGCTGTTCTGTCCTTTGCTACCTCTACCTGCTGTTTTCCCGGTACCGGAACCAACTCCACGGCCTATTCTTTTGCGATTTTTGTGAGCCCCTGGTGCAGGTGATAATTCATTAAGCTTCATTGGTGATCTCCTCAGCCTTCACGAGGTGTGATACCTTATGGACCATCCCACGAATAGAAGGTGTATCTGCATACTGAACAGTTTTATTGATCTTGGTCAGCCCAAGACTCCGCAACACTTTCCTGTGCTTTTCAGGTCTGCCAATCATGCTTTTGACCATTGTTATTTTTAACATGTCAGCCATTGATAAAATCCTTTTTATAGTTCTGCAGCTTTTTTGCCGCGCCTTTCGGCGATCTGCTCACGACTCTGTAGTCTGCCAAGACCCTCAATTGTTGCCTTAACAACATTATGCGGGTTATGTGAGCCCATGCATTTTGTCAGAATATTCTGAACGCCGGCCGCTTCAAGTACAGCTCTTATAGCGCCACCGGCAATAACACCGGTACCTTTGGATGCGGGTTTCAGCAAAACTCGTCCGGCTCCGTATTTTCCAATTATCTGATATGGTATTGAGGTATCCTGCAAAGGCACCTTAACCATGCTTTTCTTTGCCTGTTCCATACCCTTGCGGATAGCTTCCGGAACTTCACCGGCTTTACCAAGACCGCAACCAACGCTACCTTCTCCGTCGCCTACGACTACAATCGCACTAAAGCTGAATCTTCGACCACCCTTTACAACCTTAGCAACTCGGTTTATGTGGACTACTTTGTCAATTAATTGATTTTCACCTGCATCTTGCTTGACCAAGGAACTTCCTCCTTATTTAAAAATCCAGACCGGCTTCACGGGCTCCGCTGGAAACCGCTTTAACGCGACCATGGTATAAAAAGCCATTTCGATCGAAAACGACCTGTTTGATCCCTTTATCCAAAGCCCGTTCGGCAACGAGTTTACCAATAAATATAGCCTGTGCTGTTTTGTTTTCAAAATCAGGTTGATCTTTAACCTGTTTTTCAACACTTGATGCTGCAACCAGTGTAATACCACTGATATCATCAATAATCTGTGCATAGATGTGCTTTGCACTTCGGAAAACGCTCAACCTAGGGCGTTCTGTAGTCCCTGTCAATTGTTTTCTTATACGTTTTTTTCTTTTCAGGCGTGCCTGTTTTTTAATATCTGTTGATCCCATTTTAAATATCCCAAACTATGTAATATGGATAAATTAAGCTGCTCCAGTTTTACCGGCTTTGCGCTGAATACGTTCTTCAGCATATTTAACGCCCTTACCCTTGTAAGGTTCCGGCGGTCTAAGCTTTCTGATAGAGGCTGCAACTTCTCCCAGTAACTGTTTGTCTATACCAGACAATTTTATATCATTATTCTTTTCAACTATTGCGGAAATTCCGTCCGGCAATTCAAAGTTTATCGGATGAGAAAAACCAAGGTTCAGTGTAATTGTATTTCCGCTTGTTTCTGCACGGTAACCAATTCCATTAATTTGAAGAACTCTTTCAAAACCTGTAGTGACACCGGTGACCATGTTGGCAACCAGGCTTCTTGTCAGACCCTGAAATGCCCTGGCATTTTTTCCTTCATTTTTGATAATGACGTTAATTTCATTATCTGTGACATCAAGATCAATATCCTGGTGAACAGTGCCTTCAAGTTTTCCCTTGCTACCCTCAACCGTCACGAAATTTTGTTTATAAGTAACTTTAGTCTTATCGGGTATTGGAATCGATTTTTTGCCTATTCGAGACATTTATAGCTCCTATATTACCAAATGTTGCAGAGAACCTCGCCCCCGACATTTTCTTTTCTTGCCCGTTTATCCGTCATAACCCCTCTGGAGGTGGATAAAATGGCTATTCCGGTTCCACTTAGTACCGGTTTAATCTCTCTGCCCTTTACATAAACTCGTCTGCTGGGTTTACTGACACGTGTAAGTTGATACATTGCACACTGATTATCAGCATCATACTTCAGATAAACACGAAGGATACCCTGCTTGTCATCCTTAATAAACTTATGGTTCTTAATATAGCCTTCACTTTTAAGTACTTCTGCTATATCAATCTTCAATTTTGATGCCGGGATATCTACACTGTTAAATCTGGCTTTTGCACCATTCCTGATTCGTGTCAGCATATCCGCAACTGGATCACTAATTGCCATTGTTTTCTCCGTTATTTACTTTATCATCATTCGAAATATTATTAGCGGGTTATGATTTAAGTCAATTACCAGCTTGATTTTACAACGCCCGGAAGTCTGCCTACCGATGCGAGATTTCTGAAACAAATACGGCAGATGCCAAATTTCCTTATAAATCCTCTCGGCCGGCCACACATGGGACAGCGATTGTAGCCTCTGACCTTAAATTTGGGTTGTGCCTTGGCTTTGTTGATTAATGCTTTTTTTGCCAAACCTTCCTCCTTGTGAACTTCCCTGACAATGTTTACGCTAACGTTATTAATTACTAAAAGGCATACCCATGCATTTCAGAAGTTCCTTACCCTCACCATCTGTCTCTGCAGATGTTACGATAGTAATATTCAAGCCCTTAATCTTATCTATCTTATCAAACTCAATTTCCGGAAAAATAATCTGCTCTTTGATACCAAGGGAATAGTTTCCATTTCCATCAAACGCTTTTCCGGAAACACCTTTAAAATCACGAACACGCGGCAGTGCAATATTGAGAAGCTTGTTAAGAAAATCATACATACGTTCACGACGCAAAGTAACTTTACATCCGATCGGCATGCCTTCCCTTAATTTAAAGGCTGCAATAGATTTTTTAGCGCGTGTCACAATGGGTTTCTGACCGGCAATCGTTTTGAGCTCTTCAGCCGCTTCATCTATTATCTTCGTATTATTAATGGCTTCACCAAGACCCATATTCAGAATTACCTTTTCAACTCTGGGTATCTGCATTGGATTTTGATAGTTGAATGTTTCATTCAACTTGGGGACCACTTCATTGTCATAAAAATCTTTTAGCTGTGACATTACAACCTCCGGACACCTCGTCCTAAGAATCTATTATCTCGCTGCATAACCTGCAAACGCGAACTTTTTTACCATCATCAAGCGTCTTCATCCGGATTCTCACCGATTTCATACACTTATTACACAACAGCATTACATTGGACTGATGAATAGCAGCTTCGCTTTCAACAATTCCACCCTGCTTGTTCTGAGCACTGGGTCTGGTGTGACGTTTAACGATGTTGATGTTCTCAACAAGAATGCGGCATTTTTTATTATCTATCTTAAGGACCTTACCGATTTTACCGGCATCCTTACCGCTGATTACCTTTACTTTATCATCTTTTTTTAAATGGCATGTACTTGTCATAATTTACCACATTTTCTCCAAAGGCAGTATTATTTATAATACTTCAGGCGCCAACGAAATTATTTTCATAAATTTTTTAGCTCTGAGCTCACGGGCAACAGGCCCGAAAATACGTGTTCCGATTGGTTCCCGATTCTGACTAATTAAAACAGCAGAGTTTTCATCAAACCTGATATAGGAGCCGTCCGGTCGCCTGATTTCCTTTTTTGTTCTTACAACAACAGCCTTCAGAACATCACCTTTCTTTACCTTGGCATTTGGCATGGCCTCTTTAACAGAAACGACAATGATGTCGCCCACTGAAGCATAACGTCTTTTTGAACCGCCAAGCACCTTAATACAGTAAAGGACTTTTGCACCTGAATTATCTGCTGCCTTTAATTTCGACTCTACCTGGATCATTGTTTCTAATTCCCTTTATTCATAAAATGGCTTTTTCAATAACTTCACTGACACGCCATTTTTTTGTTTTACTAAGGGGTCTGGACTCGGTAATTAATACCTTGTCTCCAACCTGGCACTCATTCTGCTCGTCATGGGCTGCAAACTTTACATGTTTTCTGATATATTTATGGTACATTCGGTGCTTAACCAGCTTTTCGACTAAAACGATGACGGTTTTATCCATCTTGTTTGTCTGCACCGTACCGATAACCTGTCTGCTTATTCCTCTATTTTTCATGGCAGTTTCTTTTATTAATTATCCTGTTTGCTATTAGTTTCGCTGATTATGGTCAAAATCCTTGCGATATCTTTTCTGGTCTGTCTAATCTTTGATGTTTTTTCCATCTGACCGGTTTCCTGCTGGAAACGGAGATTAAACAATTCCTCTTTCAGTTCAGCGACCTTTTGCTTCTGCTCATCAATACTTAACTGTCTCATTTCGCTTGCCTTCATTATACGTCGCTCCTCTCAACAAATTTTGTTCTAAGCGGAAGCTTATGAGAAGCAAGGCGGAGAGCCTCCCTGGCCAATTCTCTGGGAACACCTTCCATTTCGTACAGGATTCTTCCCGGTTTAATAACGGCAACCCATCCCTCAGGTGCACCCTTACCCTTACCCATCCTTACTTCTGCAGGCTTTTTGGTAAAAGGTTTATCAGGAAAAATTCTTATCCACAGCTTACCACCCCTCTTTACGTGACGTGTCATCGCAATACGAGCGGCCTCAATCTGTTTTGAACTGATTGTTCCACATTCTAAAGCCTGAAGGGCAAATTCACCGAAGTCAAGATTACATCCAACTCTTGCAAGACCTCGCATTTTGCCTTTTTGCTGCTTCCTGTGTTTAACTTTTTTGGGACTCAGCATGTCCAATATCTCCTATATTAATTAACGGCTGTCTCAGCCTGATCTTTATTAAGAATTTCACCTTTGAAAACAAAAACCTTTACCCCGATAAGACCGTAAGTTGTATTTGCTTCAATAAATCCATAATCAATATCAGCTCTCAGCGTATGCAACGGAACCCTACCTTCACGATAGCTTTCGGTTCTTGCCATTTCAGCACCACCCAGGCGTCCTGAACAGATTACCTTAACACCCTGAGCACCGAATCGCATGGCAGATGATACACCGCGTTTCATGGCACGTCTGAATGCAACACGTCTAACCATCTGAAGTGCAATACTTTCTGCTATAAGCTGTGCATCGGCTTCGGGTTTGCGGACTTCCTGGATATCAATCATAACTTCATGAGAAATAATTTTTTCAAGCTCTTTTTTAAGCTGTTCGATTTCAGAGCCCTTCTTTCCTATCACGATACCGGGTCTGGCCGTAAAAATACGAAGTCTTACGCGCTTGGCCGATCTTTCGATTTCAATTTTAGAAATTCCCGCATGGTAAAGTTTTTTCTTGATAAACTTCCTTATATTAAAATCTTCGAGAATATAATCAGCATAGT
Source organism: Desulfobacterales bacterium (assembly GCA_021737275.1). Taxonomy (GTDB): domain Bacteria; phylum Desulfobacterota; class Desulfobacteria; order Desulfobacterales; family JAIPEE01; genus JAIPEE01. The sequence continues at coordinate 3,663 of JAIPEE010000015.1, read as the reverse complement.
TTTTTCCCGCATACCAACGGGATTCCCATGTTTTGACGATTCCTAATCTCAATCCTATAGGATTTACTTTCTGGCCCAAGCTAAACCTCCTTATTTAATCGCACCTACTGCTAATACAACCGTGATGTGAGATGATCTCTTTAGTATACGGGCGCCTCTTCCTCTGGCTCTTGCCCTGAATCGCTTCATCGTGGGACCCTGGTCGACAATGATATTTTTGATAATAAGTGAATCTATATCAATATCCGGTTTCTGATCAGCATTTGCAACGGCTGATTTGACTGTTTTCTCTAATATTCCTGCAGCCTTCTGCGGCATGAACTTAAGCTTAGAGAGGCCTCTTTCAACCGGCTCTCCTTTTACGGCATCGATTACAAAACGAACCTTTTGCGGAGAGATGCGCACATATTTAGAAATTGCTTTTACTTCTTCTGCAGCCATCGCTTATCTCCAATTATTTCTTCAATTTTGACTTTTTGTCACCGGCATGGCCGTAAAAAGTACGGGTTGGAGAAAACTCTCCGAGTTTGTGACCAACCATATTTTCTGAAACAAATACAGGTACAAACTTTTTGCCATTGTGCACGGCCAGTGTAACACCAACCATTTCAGGTATAATAGTCGATCTTCTTGACCATGTTTTAATTACCTGCCCTGCGGGATTGCCCATAACAGCCGTTATTTTTTTGAACAGCTTTGGATCAATATATGGTCCTTTTTTTAACGAACGTGGCATAACATCTCCTGCAATCTATTTGCAATTATTTAGAACGTCTTTTTACAATAAAACGATCTGTTGTCTTGTTTTTACGTGTTCTATAACCCTTTGTCGGCATACCCCATGGTGTACATGGGTGTCGTCCACCGGATGATCGACCTTCACCACCACCCATCGGATGATCTACCGGGTTCATGGCAACACCTCTAACCTTTGGGCGTCTTCCAAGCCATCGGTTACGACCGGCTTTCCCGAGAGCAATGTTTTCATGCATTACATTGCCTATCTGACCAATGGTTGCACGACAGGTTAAAAGTACAAGTCTTACTTCACTTGAAGGCAGTTTAACCTGTGCATATTTATCCTCTTTTGCCATCAACTGGGCATAAGTACCTGCACTTCTCGCAATTTGACCACCCTTACCTATTTTCAATTCAATATTATGGATATAGGTACCAAGCGGAATATTTTGTATTGGAAGAGAGTTGCCCGGTTGAATGTCGGCATCCGGACCTGACATAACCTGATCGTTCACGCTCAGATTTACCGGAGCAAGTATATATCTTTTTTCGCCGTCTGCATAGTGGAGCAGTGCAATTCGTGCGGAACGGTTTGGATCATATTCTATAGTTGCAACTCTGGCCGAAATTCCGATTTTGTCGCGTTTAAAATCAATTACTCTGTAGTGTTGTCTATGTCCACCACCACGACGTCTGGATGTTATACGTCCATTAGAGTTACGCCCACCGCTTTTAGAAAGAGGCCTGAGAAGGCTTTTTTCAGGTGTGGTTGATGTAATCTCTTCAAATGTTGAATATTCCTGGAACCGTCTACCAGGTGATGTAGGTTTTGTCTTTTTAACAGCCATTATATGCCCCTTACCTTATACACCATCAAAGAATTCAATACGTTCGCCAGGCATCAAGGTTACAACAGCTTTTTTCCAGTCGCGTCTTTTTCCGCTTATCCGGCCTCTCTGTTTGACCTTACCTTTTACCTGCATTGTTCTGACTGCAGTAACCCTGACATTAAAAGTTTTTTCTATTGCCTTTTTTATCTCAATACGATTCGCATCACGATCGACTTCAAATGAGAGCTGATTTGAAAGTTCCTTCTGGATATTGGTTTTTTCTGTAACCAAAGGCCTTCTTATTACATCAAACTGATTCATGCGCTCAGCCTCCCCTCAATACCATTGATCGCCTGCTCGATTAAAATCAGACTTTTATGCTTCAAAATATCATAAACATTAAGGCCTTCGGTTCTAAGAACCTTGACATTAGGAATATTTCTGGATGACATTTCAAGATTCTGATCCTTTTGATCAATAACTATCAGGGCATTATTTACATTTGCTAAATTAAGTATTTCAACAAACTTTTTGGTTTTGATCTCTGCCAAATCCACTTTGTTCATTACAATAAGATCATTTTCCTGGAGTTTGCTTGATAATGCCATTTTAAGTGCAAGTCTTCTTACACGTTTTGGTATCTTATACTCATAAGATCTTGGATCCGGTCCGAAAACAGAACCACCACCTCTTAATAAAGGTGATTTAATATCACCGCGTCTTGCTCGTCCAGTTCCCTTCTGACGGAAAAGTTTTCTGGTGCTTCCTTTAACATCTGCGCGATGCTTTACAGAAGCTGATCCTTTACGTCTTTTTGCAAGCTGCATTACTACAACTTCATGAAGGACACTGCTTTTTACAGGTATGTTAAAAATATTCTCAGGCAAATCCACCTGAGATACTTTTTTTCCTGCACTATCTATAACATCTATTACAGCCATATTTTCCTCAATTCATGATCAGTCAAGACACATTAAAATGCGTACTTGGACAAACTTACTGTAATGAGTCCTGATTTTGAGCCAGGAACTGCGCCTTTAATCATCATCAGGTTTTCATCCGGTCTAATGTCAACAATTTCAAGATTCTTTACGGTTTTACGATCCACACCGTAATGGCCGGGCATTTTCTTACCTTTAATGACCCTTGCCGGCCAGGCACTACAACCTATTGAACCGGGAACTCTTTTACTCTTGCTACCATGAGTTGCCCTGCCGCCATGAAAACCGTGGCGCTTCATGACACCTGAAAAACCACGTCCCTTGGATGTGCCGGTTACCTCAACAAAGTCACCCACTTTAAAAGTATCCAGTGTTAAAACCTGTCCAACACTATATTCTTCAGGGTTTTTCACAGCCACCTCTTTAAGATGTGAAAACAGTCTATCGCCACTTTTTCCCATATGGCCGATGAGCGGTTTATTTGCACGGCTTTTTTTCTTGTCTCCAAAACCAATTTGGAGTGCATTATAACCGTCAGCAGCTTCAGTTTTTACCTGAGTCACAACACAGGGGCCAAGCTCGATAACGGTCACAGGAAGATGTCTGCCATCTGCTGCAAACATTCCGGTCATGCCCAATTTTTTCCCTAATAATCCTCTAAACATAGCTATTTACTTTCCATATGCTACAGTTTAATTTCTACATCAACACCCGGAGAAAGGTCCAGTTTCATTAATGCATCAACTGTCTGCTGTGTTGGCTCAAGAATATCCAAAAGTCGCTTATGCGTTCTGATTTCAAACTGCTCACGTGATTTTTTATTCACATGAGGTGATCTCAAAACACAATATTTGTTAATCCTGGTCGGAAGCGGAATCGGACCAACCACCTTAGCACCTGTTTTCTTGGCTGTATCAAAAATATCAGCTGATGATTGGTCCAGGAGCTTGTGGTCGTAAGCCTTAAGTTTGATTCTTATTTTAGAATTCATTATCATGATTTCAAATCTTTCTATTTACTCAATAATTTCGCTTACAACGCCGGCGCCTACTGTACGGCCACCCTCTCGTATCGCAAAGCGAAGTCCTTCTTCCATCGCGATCGGCGTAATCAATTCTCCGGTAATGGTTACATTATCTCCAGGCATAATCATC
>JAIPEE010000014.1 GCA_021737275.1 Desulfobacterales bacterium | reverse complement strand
ATTCAAACCGCCAAATGAGCCATTTTGTACCTGACTGTAGTAAAGGGTGCACCGTTAATTGTAAAAGAGCAAATTGTTAAAAATCATCCACCTATAAAATGAGATGCCAGGTGGAGCTGTAACTCTAAACTTTAGTTATAATATTTTTCACGACATATCAACTACAAAAGCAGAAGAGACAGCTCTCTTAAAAAAACAAATTTCTTTGTTTTTCTGTGTGTTATTGTATGCCAGGGGGGGCAAGCGATGTTAAAAAAAACACCCCCTGTGTTAACAAGTGAACACAGGGGGTGTTTAAGTACTGTATCGTTATAAAGGCTATTCTCTTGCCTGAGCCATCATGTTCTCACCAAGTTGATGGCGTTTAAATTCAGCTACCGGCCCTTCAAAGCGCTGTCTTCTCTGAAAGTTTCTGGCTTTCTTGAGATCCCTGTCAGGTTCCTGAAAAAGAAGTGCGCCGAACTGACACTCTTTCACGCATGATGGGTCACCGCCACAAAGATCGCATTTGGTTGCCACCTGGTCATAGTTCAAGTCTATCATACCATAGGGACAAGCTGTTACGCATTTACCGCAACCGGTGCAGCTGTTTTCATCAACATGAACAATGCCGGTCTGCTCATCTTTAGTAATCGCTTTTTCAGGACATGCTTCCAAACAGTCCGGAATGGGGCACTGAAAGCAGACACTGGGTACGGAATAACCATTAAGTGAAAAATTATTAATATGTAATCTTGCCTTTGAAGGAGAAAACTGGCCCTCCTTCAGTGCAGAACAAACATATACACATCTGTTACAACCGGTACACAGGTCCGGAATAGTAATTAAACATTTTTCGCCCATTTAACTCTCTTCTCCTTATCGATATTAAAGCTGGTCCAAACCCAGCTCCGCCAGTTTTTCCTTAGAGGGAACGCCGCTCTCATCCCAGCCACGAAGTTGGTAGAACAATTTTTTGGCTTTTGCAAAATCATCATCACTAAAAATTTTACCATCATTCGGGCCTGACTGAAGCGCCTGGGTCATTTTTTTCGGCAGCCTGTCATCGGCAGCAGTGAAACCGGCTTTGAGGTTAAACAGACGGGTAAGATTCCAAATTCTTTCACCGGCCATATTCAGCTCATCAGGAGTAACCTCTTTACCAAGACCGATTGTCATTATATCAGCCATAATTTCAGGTGTAATGGTTGCCCAGACATCACAAAGCCCCAGGGACCATTTGGCCGTGTTACCATTTTGCCCGTCAATAACAGCCTGTGCCATACTGTCAATATTAAAGGCATCTTCTTCAAAAGCAGTAAACGCACGCATATGGCAGGCACCACGCTCACTCATCGCATAGGTGATACCCATACCGTAATTTCCGCGTGGATCATAGGCCGGAAAGTCCATACCTTTGACTTCTGTAGTTAAATCATCCGAATTGTATTTTTTGGCAAGCGCCCTGGCTCCGGCAGCAAGTTCTTTTCCACGTTCTGTAGACAGCAGACCTATTTCCTCTGTCGCTTTGAGATATTCCTCTTTATCCCCAAACTTCAGACCAAAATCCTTGCGGCCTTTTTCCGACATATCCATGGCTACACCGATAACACTTCCGCAGGAAATTGTATCCAGCCCCATATCATCACAAATACGGTTAAATCGGATAATGGCCTCCAGGTTATTTACACCAAGGTTGGATCCACCCAGTACCAGTGTTTCATACTCCGGACCTTCCATCTCCTGCCCCTTGATGTGAGTATATTTACCACAGGCGTAAACACATGTGGCACATGCACGATCGCCAATTTTTGCTTCTTTCATTGCATCGGTGTTGATTTTTGCAACGTCTTCATTGATGCCATAGGTAAAGTTCTTGGTTGGATGAATGCCCATGTCATTGGTTACATCCATCAGGATAGGCGTACCATCTGTTTTTGCCCAGAGGTTATCTTCAGACAGAACATTCGTTTCAAGATAGCCTCTGACCGATTTCAAGAATTTACCCATATCTGCCACTTTTATGCCGCCGGTGCCCCGGCATACAATCCCTTTCAGGTTCTTGCTGCCAAAAATTGCTCCTCCTCCACCACGGCCCATCTGGCGGTATGTTTCCGTGCCAACGCATGCATAGGGAACACAGTTTTCACCGGCCTGTCCAATAGAAAGTGTTTTGGCTTCCTGACAATCAACAGCATTCTTCAGCAGTTTCTCTGTATCAAAAATGCCTTTTCCGGCCATTTCCGAAGCATCTTCCAGGGAAACCTTATCATTATCTATCTTGAGATAGGTCAGACCGTCTGCCTTACCTTTTATGATAATGCCGTCATAACCGGCAAACTTGAGCTCAGGTGCAAAAGCGCCACCTGTGTTTGACTCAAAAACGGTTCCGGTCTGCGGAGATTTTGACACCATGGCAAATCTTGCTGATAGCGGAGTACTTGTTCCGGTCAGCGGCCCTGTCATGATTATAATAACATTTTCTGGTGACAACGGATCAACATCCGCTTTTACCAGATCGTAGAAATAACGAAGTCCAAGGCCCCAACAACCGACATAATCCTTCAGCCACTCGTCTTTAAGAGGTTCTGTTGAAACTGTCTTGTTTGTCAAATCAGCAACCAATACTTTTCCCGCATATAAATTCATAACGCTCTCCTCCTTCTCCAAAAAATATATGATCAACCTGTTAGATACAACTATATTCGTGCAACAAATTACGATATTTTTTATTAAGTTTGGTAAAAAAAAAATCAATAAAACAGCTTATCCCGATAACAAATCAAACCATAACCTGCTAAAAACACTGCCTTTTATAACCCCCAAAGCGTAAACGTACTTTTGTACACATATCAAACAGAATGAACCATTTCAAGCAATTACTGATATATCTGATATATGCGAACAAAATATATCTGCAAGGTATTCATAAATTACATTGTTTTAATCATATTTGTTTTTTTTTACTAATTCAAGGTGAAAGTTACCGATGTTGAGCTTAAAAAAATCTTTTTACAAAAAAGGCATCTGTTTGATATTTCAGCGTTTTATCTGTTGAATCACATTCACTTTAACCAGCGAAGCCTCGTCGCGACCCTCTACCCTCTGGCTTCTGCCATGATATTTTTACCAAGCATATTACGTTTTTCCTCAGGTGTTCCGGACTCAGTACGCTGTTTCATCTGGTTTAGTCTTAATGCCTTCAGTTCATCTTCCGGCTCCTGGAAAACAATTGCGCCAAACTCACATTCTTTGACGCATGACGGATCACCGCCGCAAAGATCACATTTAAAAGCAAGGTTATCTTCACCCAGAGCAATCATGCCGTAGGGGCAATGTTTCACACATTCGCCGCAACCGGTACAAAAGTCTTCATCCACCAGCACAACACCGTTTTCAACAATAATAGCCTCCTCCGGGCAGGCTTTCATACAGTCCGGTTGAGGACAATGAAAACAGACACTGGGTACGGAATAGCCGTTTGCTGAAAAATTGTTAATATGAATTCTGGATTTTGACGGTTGAAACTGATCCTCTTTGGTTCCTGAACAAACGTATGCACACCGGTTACACCCTGTGCATAAATCCGGATTAACAAGTAACATCTTCTCCATAAAAAATCCTCCTTTTTAACTGTTATGGCTAACTCATCTCTGATATAGCCGGTTCTCCGGGTTAAAACATTATTATCGCTCCAACCCGGCGATATGATGCTTTTGGATTTATTGTGGTTTTGGACTTTCTCCACATCACAGACATGTCAGTCATACTACTCAATAAAAAGGTTAAACCGCAAGATAATCAGAAAGTGATTTCTTTTCATAAAAGAAATTTTGAAGAATTTTTATCTTTTACGGTTAGTGGTTTGAAGAGGTTTGCAGTATAAATAATCTGATCACATTACTTCCCAACAGCTCTTCAACAAATATACGCCAACAAGTTATAATTACTATGTGATTTTTTCTGTGATTTCAAGTTGATTTTTTTGAAACAGTTTCCGGTTTTGTTATTTTTTTAACCCGGGCGTAATGAGCTATAGATAGGGAGGGCCATGGAAACTTAAACTAACAGAGGCCATTCAGATTGCCGATCCAAGGCCAAACAAAAAAACACGGAATACACATTTGGTGTGTTCCGTGTTTTTAAAGGTTAAATTTATGCAGAAGATACGTGTTATTGTACTGCATAAAAAGCTGTTTCGGTTTTATTCTTTCCGTGCTGCAGCCATGATACTTTTGCCAAGCTGATAACGCTTGTCTTCCGGTTCTCCGGATTCAGCACGCTGTTTCATCTGTTGGCCTCTCAACTTACGAAGATCCTTGTCAGGTTCCTGAAACAGAAGCGCACCAAATTCACACTCTTTCACACATGACGGATCGCCACCGCAAAGGTCGCACTTATATGCCAGCTGTTCTTCATCCAGATTGATCATACCGTAAGGACATGCAGTAACACACTCACCGCAGCCGGTACACTTTTCACGGTCAACCAGTACAACACCGGTCTCTGCATTTTTAGAAATAGCCTCTTCCGGACATGCTTTCAGACAGTCCGGTTTGGGACAGTGAAAACAGACACTTTGAACAGAATAGCCATTCAGAGAAAAGTTATTGATATGAAGCCTGGCCATTGACGGCCTGAATTGGCCTTCCTTAAGAGCTGAACAAATGTACGTACACCTGTTACAACCTGTACACAAGTCGGGTATTGCAAGTAAATTTTTTTCCATTAGTTATCTCCCCCTCCTGAAGATGATTATAATAATTAAAGTTGACTTAAACCTAATTCAGCTAATTTATCCTGAGAAGGAATGCCATTCTCATCCCAACCCCGGAGTTCATAATATTTTATCTTGGCTTTTTCAAACGCTTCGGTGCTCATAACTTTACCGGCATGAATACCCTTTTCAAGGGGCTGGTTCATAACCTTTTCAGGGATATAATCATCCTTTGCCGTAAACCCGGCTTTCATATTGAACAGCTTGTTCAGGTTCCAGATTCTTTCACCGGATTTATTCAGCTCAGCAGCAGTAACTTCTTCACCCAAACCGGCGGACATAAGATCAGCCATAATATCTGTCGTAACCGTACCCCAGAAATCACAGACACACATGGAGAATTTGATGGATGCAAAGTTCTGTCCGTTAACTACTGATTCTGCTTCACCATCAAGATCAAAAACGTCTTCATCAAAGGCAGGAAATGCCCTCATATGACAAGCACCGCGCTCACTTGTGGCATAGGCAATACCCATTCCATAGCTTCCCCGCGGATCATAGGCCGGAAATTCCAGATTTTTGACCTCCGTACTCAGATCAGCGGAATTATATTTCTCCGCAAGTCCTCTGCCGCCCATCGCAAGATCCTTACCGCGTTCTGTTGACTGCTCTGCAATTTCTGAAATAACCTTCAAAAAAGCTTCTTTATCACCAAACTTCAGATTAAAGTCTTTCCGGCCCTTTTCTGTCATATCCATGGCCATGCCGATCACATTACCGCAAGAGATGGTGTCCATTCCCAGATCATCACAAATACGATTAAATCTGATAACCGTTTCAAGATCATTAATCTCAAGGTTGGAACCGCCCAGAACCAGCGTTTCATATTCCGGACCCTCCATTTCCGCACCATTAATATGGGTATACTTACCACATGCAAATACGCATGAAGAACAGGCTCGATCACCAATTTTGGCGGCCTGCATGGCTTCAGAGTTAAGCCCGGCGACATTATCATCAAACCCGTAGGTAAAGTTTTTTGTCGGATGAATGCCCAGGTCATTTGTAACATCCATGAGAAGCGGTGTACCATCTGTTTTGGCCCACAGATTATCTTCTGTTTTGACATCCGTCTCTTTATATTTATTAACCAGTTCCAGGTATTTGCTCATATCTGCAACCCTGACACTGCCGGAACCTCTGCAGACAATGCTCTTCAGATTTTTACTGCCGAAAAGTGCGCCTGTACCACCGCGTCCCAGCTGGCGATAGGCCTCAGATCCGACACAGGCAAAAGGAACGCCGTTTTCTCCTGCCGGACCAATGCTCAAGGATTTAGCTTCCTGACAACCAACAGCATCTCTGAGCATAACTTCCGTGTCAAAGATTCCTTTGCCGGCCATGGGCGCTGCGTCTTCTATGCTAACCTTGTCATCATCAATTTTAAGATAGACCAGCCCATCGGCTTTACCTCTGATAATAATACCATCATATCCGGCATATTTAAGCTCAGGCCCAAATGAACCGCCGCCATTGGATTCAAAAACAGTTCCGGTCTTCGGTGATTTTGAAACCATGCAAAATCGTGAGGTTAAAGGTGCATTTGTTCCGCTAAGCGGTCCGGTCATAATAACAATGGCATTTTCCGGTGACATCGGATCGACGTCAGGTGAAACTTCATCATAAAAATATCGAAGCGCCATGCCCCAGCAACCCCAGTAGTCTTTTTTCCACTCTTCCCGGAGGGGCTCCGTCTTGACGGATCTGTCCGTCAGGTTTACAATTAACACCTTACCTTTATAAAGATTCATACGCGTCCTCCTTCTCCTGATTTTATTGCCTCATATTTTAAAACCCAACCCATAAAATCCTGATTTATCAATCTATACATTCTGTTCAAAAGCAACACCTTCAGATAAATAAAAAACCGTCACACAAATCTTTATCAATGCGTCAAAATTTATACATCATTGAATTTTTTAAAATTCCTGCAGAAAAATGTCAATTAAATTATAATAAGTTTCGTTATTATTGATTGATTTTCCTTATGATAAAACGCTTTCGTTTAAGGCGTTGAAGTTCACCGGATATTTATTTATCTTTACCCTCAGGCGTTGTGATTTCGTTAACAGCTTCTGAAATCGACCGGTAAATGCTTTTAAATGTTTCATCAAACCCGGTAGGTGAAACCCTGCCTGTCTCAATAAACTTGACAACAATTTCCTTTGCCGTCCTGAGAACCTGATCATCCTTTGCCATATAAACCTCATAAAACTAATCTTAACGTATTCTAAAAATAATTGTTCTGTGTTCTGTTTTATAACATAATGATATCAATCTGCAAACAATGTTATCCGGCTGAAACACCCTTTTCATCCTCGAGTCCGGAAAGATCTGCTTCATAGGTATCAAGAAGGCTCAGCCCTTCTTTCTGTGTTGAAATTTGTTTTATTGCTTCCCGGAATTTGCTGCTATTGCGCAAACCTTTTACAAACCAGCCAAGGCGGCTTCTCATCATACGGCAGGCCTGGGCCTCGCCAATATACTCAACTGATGCGACAAGATATTGTTTCATCAATTCAAACTGCCGGCTGAGAGTCAGCTCCGGTAGGGGATCGCCACTCAGACAGGTTGTAATCTGTGTGAAGATATAAGGGTTTCCTATCGCTGCACGGCCAATCATCACGGCATCGCACCGGGTCTCCTCTATCATTCTGAGCGCATCTTCCGCTTTTATAATATCGCCGTTACCTATAACCGGAATAGATAGCGCGCTCTTAATTTGTTTTATGAGTGACCATTCCGCTTCACCCCTGAAAAGCTGGGCTGCCGTCCTCGGATGAACAGCAATGGCATCCACTCCGCTACCTTCTGCAATATGGGCAATATTCATGGCCTGTTCACCGGTTTTGTCCCATCCTGTTCTTATTTTAATGGTCAGGGGAATGGTGATGGCTTTTCGCACGGCATTGAAAATGGCTCCGGCCGTATCCGGTGTTCGCATAAGAGCTGCACCTGCACCGGTTTTCACTACTTTTTTTACGGAACAGCCCAAGTTTATATCCAGTATATCTGCGCCATGATCCTGAACAATCCTGGCTGCATCTGCCATAATCGCAGGATCTGAACCAAAAATCTGAATGGAAACCGGTCGCTCTTCCGGTGCGGTGGCCAGCATATTCTTTGTCTTTACCGATCCGTGGACAAGACCGTTGGCACTAATCATCTCAGAACAGACCAGCCCGCAGCCCGATGTCTTTGCGATTAATCTGAACGGCAGGTTACTAATACCCGCAAGGGGAGCAAGTACCGTGTTGTTATAAAGTTTGACTGAACCAATCTTCATATTCTGTCTTTTAGTGGTGTCGGGCTTCCGGTGATGCCGGATTTGCATAACAAAACAGGCAGTTGTGATAACAGGGATGTTTTTGATAATCCCCGATATCAAAAGAGGCACTGCACCCGCACCCGCTTTTTACCCGCTGACCGGTATCCCGCTTAAATGAAAGATCTTTTTCATAAAGACCGGCCAGCGTATCATGGGAAACACATGATGCGGAACCGACACCGGCATTTTCTCCAAGTTCCTTTAAAACATCCTTTTCACAGCAAAGGCTTAAATCAATATCATACCTTTCCAGTTCTGTTTTCAAGCTTTTCACAATGTCACATTTTTTTTCAACAGAAAGATCTCTAAAAGAAAAACCGGGTATCATGGCCGTTCTTTTACCTATTTTCTTATAATCATCCATAAAACTAGAAATGCAACGTTTGATGTTGCACATGTTTGCATGCCGGGCGATCCTGGCAAAACCGGAAAGATTATTTTTTTCAACAATTTCATCCGTCACATAAAAGCAGATGGGGTCAAACCGCCAGTTTATGCTATCCGGGCCAAAGTTTTTCGAAAGATAGGAAAGTTGGCTAAACCGATCATCAAGTGGCGGCACATGGGGTTCAAGCTGAGACGAAGCGGCATTAATGGTAAAATTAAAATAGAGATTAAACCCCATCTCTAAAAGCTTTTCACCATATTTTTTTTCAATAAACGGCCTGAAGTTTTTTGACCAGAATACAATGCTGTGAACGGCCTTGGGCGTTGCCGGTACGATGGACACATGGCAGTTGTAGGGGTTAATGTTTTCAAAAACCCCGTTTTCAACCTGCGCCATAAACCAGTCCATATAAAAGGCGGGGATATCGGTTCTTCTAGAGGCGGAAACAACAATTCGTTTATTGGGCGCCATTACGTCTTGCCGTTTTTTTTCCGATCTGACAGGGATATGACATCTGCAGCTCCGGGCGCCTCTTTGATTTCCTCTTCATCCTCATCGTCTTCAAAAACGTCATCCGGATCAGCAGGACAGACAACTTTCTCCAGCCGCATCTCCTTGCCGTTCATCGTAAAAGTTCCACCACTAATATAGATATCACGCAGAATCCAGGTCACAGTCTGAAGTGGAATCTGCAGAAGAAGCATCTTTACATGATACCAGTCCGGTTTCACATCAGCCTTTATATCTTCTACCCTGGCAAAAAAGAGCGGCTCGTTTTCCAGGTAGACAAGAACGAGATCTTTTTCTACGGTCATCTCTTCCGTCATCACTAAAAAAGTTCCGCAATGGAAACGGTTCTGTCTCCAAGCATATTGACATAGCTCCCCAGTTCATTATCATACCAGCCGTAAATCACAGACTGGGTCAGGGGGATCCGCATGATATTATCCTTCAGTGAATTGCGAACACCTTCTTCAAGCGTCGGCACCATGCTCATGTCAATTGTGATTTCTGCCGTACGCGTGTGGGTTTCTTTTCCCTCTATAACGGCTGCAGCTCTCGGCAGGCCCACAATATCTCCAGATACATTCTGCTTGTCTGAGTAAAACAGATATCCGTTGGCATCATCTTTGGAAGCCTGATCATATATATTGTTGATGACATCCCTTCTGATGACACCGCCTGAGAGTTCTTCCTGAAGGTTTACCACGAGAATAATCAGAGACCCGGTCGTTGTCGGAATTCTGACAGACTCCGCAATAAAACCGATCTCTTCCATTTCAGGAATAACCAGACTCAGCGCCTTGGCCGCACCGGTGGTGGTCAGGATAATATTGTTCATCGTGCTTCTGTTTTTACGAAGATCTGTTTTCCCTGGTCCGGGCAGGCGGTCCAGTACTTCCTGAGAACCGGTTGCCGCATGAATAGTAGACATTGAAGCTGAAAGTATTTTTCTTACGCCGAAATGGTTCAGAAGCGGCTTGATCATATGTGCCAGGCATGTTGTTGTACAGGAGGCATTGGATATCAGCTTGTGGTTCCTGGGATCATAATCATTGTTGTTTATGCCCATAACGGTTGTAACTGCATCCTCCGGCATCTTTTTACTGTTGTTTGCAATCTTGAACGGTGCAGAGGCAATAACTTTTTCAGCTCCGGCTTCGAGATGACCGCGTAAAGCGCCCGTTGGTTCATCGCCGGATACTGTCGGATCAAGAAATTTTCCGGTGGTATCTACAACCAGTTTTACGCCGTTTTCCTTCCATGCAATATCGGCCGGATTACGGTTGGATCTTAAAAATTTAACCCTGGTCCCCGAAATCGTCATCTCACCGGTCTCTTCATTCAGTTCCGATATAACCGGCTTGGCATTGACATAGCCCTGCAGATAACCCGAAAGAGCCCCATAGGTTGAGTCACGCTCTGCATAGTGAGCAATATCCGTTATGGATGTCCCAACTGGCCGCCCCAGGTTTATTACAATTTCATCAAAATATTTTCTTCCGACATGGTGCCATAGAGACAACTTACCAATACGTCCAAAACCATTAATACCGAGTTTCATTTTTTTACCTTCCTCCTCTGTCATTTGCTGTATTGCCCATAGTTAATTTAATATGCATACAGAAAAAGATTTCCCTGCCTTATATAAACCTTAAGCTGTTTTTTGCTCAGGTTATAAGAGGTAACAAGGTGTAGTAAAAGTCGAAAATATTGCAGCTTCAAACCATCAGGCATAAAACTGTCGTACATTTGTCTCAAACCCTTGATAACAAAGAAGCAGCAGTGTTATTGGCTTTTCAACATCAGGCATTATGATGATTCCTTCACCTTTAATAACCCTTGATAAACTGATCCTTCCTGCCCGTCAATACTTATGTGTTCTCCGGATTTAATATGAATCTCATTAAACAAACATGTTTTATCTTTTTCATTACATACCATACTGGCACATCCCACAACACAAGTCTTTTCAAGACGATGCGCCACCACTGCCGCATGAGATGTCAAACCGCCACGGGCCGTAAGCAACCCGTCTGCCGCATAGATCTCACGGATATCATCCGGGACAGTATCGGCCCTGGCCAGAATAAGCGGCGTTTCCGGCTCTTTTTCCTGCCACATGTCAATTTCTTCCAATGTAAAAACAAGACGCCCGCTCATGGCACCACCACTTACACCAATGCCATGTCCCAGGTGTCGCTTTTCATCAACACCTTCAATATCAAACGTACACTCACTTTTTCTTTCACGCATGGCCATATCTCTTGTCTGCAGAATATACAGCTGATCTGCTGACGGGCCTTCAAAAGTAAATTCCATCTCCTGGGGACTCCACTCCTGATCATCGATCAGAAAGTTTGCCCACTCTTTAAGCTTTTGATATATCTCTGGAAATCGTAATTCAAGGGTAATATAGGTTTCCCTGAGTTCAATTTCCTGCTGGATATTGGAAATGGGCAGTGTCTCCACAAGGCCGGACACAACATCTTCACCCTGATTTTCAATACTGAAATCACCCCACAGTTTTAATATGTCGCCGGACCATCTCGGATTATGGGTAAAGACAACCCCGGTACCTGAATATTCTGAAATATTTCCAAAAACCATTTTCTGAACAGTTACCGCCGTACCCCAGTCATCCGAAATACCCATAATTTTTCTGTAGGTTTTTGCCTTTGAAGAGTACCATGATTCAAATACGCGCTTTATGGACATATGGAGCTGCTCATAAGGATCATCAGGAATTGCAATGCCTGAATCAAGGATATATTTTTTATAGGCCAGAGACACCATTTTCATCTGGTCCCCGGAAAAGTCCCGCTTGTATGGTGTACCCAGCTCTTTTTTAAAATCACCGATGACGGCATCAAAGTCATTCCGCTCAAGGCCAAATGACATACCGTACCCCTGGAGAAACCGTCGATAGCTATCCCAGCCAAACCATTCATTGTCGGAAATTTTTCCCAGGCCCGCTGCCACCTCTTCATTAATACCGACGTTCAGGAAGGTATCCATCATGCCCGGCTGGGAAATTGAAGAACCACTCCGGACAGAAAACAGCAGGGGGTTTTCAGGATCACCAAAGGATGCACCGGTTTTATTTTCGACTTCAGCAACACCCTGGGCAACCTGCTCTTTAAAGTTTTTCTCTGCCGGGCGATAGGAATCAATAATCTCCCGACATCTGAAGACCTCTGTGGTAATAATAAATGCCGGCGGCACAGGAAGCCCGAAGCTTTTGAGCCGCAGCATATTAAATCCCTTGTTACCGAGATAAATAAGATCCGAGGTTCGGGCTTCCGGTTCCTGATCAATGGATGCAATGGCACGATGGGGGTCATAGTTAAGGAGCAGGTGCAGCTTGTCTTTATGAAGCTTGTCCGCCTGGTGAAAAAGCGTGTTCAGAATCCTGCCCAAAAATCTGTCCAGCTGCGGCAATCCAAGAGAAAGGGCAATTCGCTCCCTTGAAAAAACTTCAGACACCCTGTGTTTGAGTTTGACATGATCTTTCAGCTCTTCATTCGGCAGGTATTTGGGTTGAACCTGATCATAGGAAACCTGGTCCAGAATTTTTGAGAGGTTTTCCTCATGAACATTGTTAAAATAATCATTTATAATGTTCTTTACGGCATGGGCAAACCCCTTAAAGATATCAAGATACTGGGTAAACGAAAACCCTCTTACCTCAAGGGCGTGTGTAAAAAGATTGAGCTGAACTTCCAGCTCTGCAGAAGAGATACCGTCCAGCTTCAACGCCTTTTCAAAAAGCCGTAGACGTTCGTGTATCTTGAAAAAGGTATCCTTGGTAATCAGGGTCAGATCAATATCCTCAATAATCTCTTCAAAAAGTACATTAATAAGGGACTCAATCCTGAACGTCAGTCCGAGCGCATCAAACTTCATCTCATGATAACTGCCGTACATAGACGGAATGTCAACTGTAAAGTGCCGTTTTTTATAAATATCTTCCCGGACATCATAAACTTCATCTGACAGAATCAATGCCTTGAGGCTTTCAAGATAATCCAGCAGGCTGGAAATTTTCTGTTTTCTTTTAGGCTCTGCAAGCGCCGTCTTCAGTTCATCCAGGCCGGGAAAGGCATCAACCTTGAGTTGAGTGAGACATTTGTCAATTTCGATAAAATCGAGATTATATTTCTGATTAAGCAGTTTATACAAAGAGATGGTCAGGCCGATACGCTTTATATCATCAGCGGTGGCCTTTTTAACATCAGCAGTAATTTCATTTATCCGTTTATCACTTGTAGTAAGAAGCCCTTTGGGAATAGATACGCCCCGGGCTTCAATTTGATGGATAACCCTGCTCATGCCATCAACATATTCACCCATTTCTTCTATCTGGTCATAAATGCTGGGGGGGATATAAGAAAAGAGAACCTCTTTCTTCTTTGTCATCCAGAACTCAAAAATGGATTCTATAAAACCGATAATTCGGTTGCTGCTCTCGACATGGCTCTGCTTTCTTAAAAAATGGATCAAAACGTCACGCCGGTTACACATCTCATCAAGCTCTGTTGAGATATCTCTGAGCTGGCCTTCGGCACCGATGTCATTGAAATAGGTAGGAAATAACCGGGCAAGCTGTTTTGCCAGATTGTATACCGGTTCAATGTAACTGTTGAGCAGTCGTGTAATATCCCTGGGAAACAGATCCGTATCCTTTATAAAAACGCCGTAAAGAGAAAGATGAATAATGAGTGCCGACAAAAGCTTGGAGGACCATTTAGGGTTCAGCTCGATGACCTCCAGCCATGTCCGGATATTTTTTATATGTGCCCGGTTTACCTTTATCTGCCAGTCATTTCCCACACCGCCGATCTTTGGCTGCTGAAAACCAAGATCTACCATACTTTCAACAAAGTAGTTCACCAGTGAGGTTTCATCGGTCTCATAAACGCCCTTACCCATATTGAGCATACAGCTTAGGGCTGTGGCCGGAAATCTTTTTGTTCGGGCCTTAAGGATTTCAAAAGTCTGCTTTATAAGCTTCTGAACATACTTATAGTTTTCGTGCCCGATCAGCCAGGTAAGTGTTCTGTTGATATCGCGCAGGGTCTCTTCGTGGATCATCGACAGGCCCGAAATGTTCATAATATGGAAAATGAAAAGCAGTTTCCATCGGTTGCCATGGCCGTGGGGAGATCCAATGTCAAAAAGTGCCTGGGGAATAGCCCTGTATGCCCCGGCGATCTGATTATACCCGGGAAGCTTAACAATCTTTTTCAGATCACCAAGAGAATCCGAATCCTCAGATGCAGCCAGTTCAGAAAGCGTATTATTCCATTTATTGATCTCCGTATGAGAAATTTCACTAAAAAACGGCTTTATCTTGTCATGGTAATCCTTCACACCTGATGATGTCTCAAACCACTCCTGGGGATCGCTTTCATTTAGCCAGTATTCATATGTCTTTTTATAATACTCAACCAAAAGATTATTTAACGGCCTAAGGTTACCGACACTTTCATCACAGCTTTTGATAAGCACCTGGGCCAGTTTTTTCATCTGATAGTAGCTCATCATGAACTCAGTAAATATTTCTGTATTCTGTTCACGAATAAGATCAAACGTATTGTTCAGCACCGGCTGAAACTTACCAAAGGTCTCTTTCGAGTCCGTTATAATTTTCTGAAGAAACAGCAGCAGATTATCTATCGCTTCAGCCCTGACGCCCTTGCTGGAGGTGTTGGCAATGGCGTCAAAAAAGATCTCTATAAAGAGGGCCGCGCCGGCTGCCCCATCCGGATGATTTTTGAGGAGATGAAAATAGTCAAGGGAATAACCCCTTGTTTCCTTTACAATAAATCGCCAGTTTTTATAAGGATGAGAAAGTTCTTTTAAAAACAGGGTAAATCCCTCCATGATTCCGTAATATCTGGACATGGCTTCCTGTAGTGGGGCATACTTGGGGTCAACCTCAACATCAACAGTATAACTGGCAATATTAGCTTCAAGCGCCTGTGACTTTATCACACAGCCTCCTTGTTTAAGTGAAATACTATAAGATCTTTATAACATTCAGAGTATCAAAGAGGCTCTGTCTTTTCAAGGAGATTGAGCAATCCTGAGTTGAATTTTCGACAACAAACTGTTGAAAAATTTTCGCTTTTTTGATTATATAAGCTTTTCCTTTTTTAGGGTCTTTGTTTTTATGGGCCAATAAAAACAGAAACCTCATTATATTCTGAATGGATGCTACGCTGAATTATTCCATTCGTTATTCTTTTCATGGCGTTCAGCTTACTGGATAATTTTTATTTAACAATCTTTTATCGTTTTTGAAGGCAGGTATAATGGTTAAAAAAACCGTTTCCTTAGATAAGCTCTTTGATGTTCTCAACACCGGTGGAACCATTAAAGCCGGTTTCGATATTCTGAGCGAAAATGGTGAACTGATTGTAAAAAAAGGAGATGTGATCAAGGATGTTGCTCAGCTTCAGAGTATCAAGGACAGAGGCGTAAAAGAGGTCCCCGTTCATTTTCGACAGAAAAAAAATAATATCGGAAAAAATGCACCTGTCAGAAAGATTCCGGAAGTCGAACTCAGGCTTCGGGAAATCATCGAGCTGAAAAAAGAGGCGTTTGTAAAATATAAAAATGCAAAAAATAATATTAAAAAAGTTATTTCCGATATTAAAAATACCGGCGGCCGGTTTGAATATGATGAGGTTGAAAATACGGTTTCCGACCTTTTAACCTTTCTAACAGCTAATGAAAATGCCTTTTCTTATCTGACAAAAGAGATCTTTTCTTATGATGACTATCTGTACAACCACTCTGTAAACGTCTGTACGGTCGGAACGGCTGTTCTCCGCCACTTTAACAGCCGACAAGGCCTCCAATCAAAAGAAAAAAATATCTCCTTTACCCGTTATACGGACCAGGAACTCCATGATATTTCTATCGGGTATTTTCTTCATGATGTCGGAAAAGTTCTGATCCCTGATGAGATTCTCAACAAAAAAGATCACCTTACAGATGAGGAGTTTGAAATTGTTAAGCGCCACTCCTATGAAAAAGGTCTGGAAATTCTTGAAAAAAACGGACTTGATAATACATTTATCACAAACGTGGTAATGTATCACCACTGTGCCCTTTATAAAGAAGAGGAACGATGTTATCCTAATCACAGGCAACCTGAAAAAATACCCATTTATGTAAAAATAAGCAAACTCGTCGATATCTACGATGCCATGACCGCCAAACGCTGCTACAAAGAGGCGATTGACCCTACAAAGGTGGTTACCACGATTTTCCGGAAATTTGCGGAAAAAGAGCCCCAGCTCCAATTTGTGCTTCATGCCTTTATGAAAGTAATCGGTATTTACCCACCGGGAAGTATTGCATCAATGATTAACGGGCAGTTGGCGTTTATACTGGACAGCCGTGGGCCCATTATTATTCTCTTTACCGACAATGAAGGAAACACACAGCATAAAAAGCAGGAGCCTGTAAATTTATCTGAAGAGGGTATTGTAAAGTCAGGCCTGATGATTGACCGCAGTAAACCGACACTTTCGCCGGCCAGATCATACAGTTTGCTGCCGGATTATTTAAAACGGGCACTGATACATGGATAAAAGGATAAAGATGCAGAATAGATGCCCGCTTTATGTAAAAACAACAGTAGTTGCCGCCCTGCTCGCAATACTGGTTTTGCCACTACCAAAAACAATGGCCCATCCTCATGTTTTTATTGTTCAGAGGCTGGAAGTAGTTTTTGATGATAATGGATTGGCCGGTATAAAGGTTCGATGGAAATTTGACGACATGTTTGCCGGCATGATTGCCGAAGACCATGATCTGGATAAAAACGGGCATCTTGAGCCGTCCGAAGTAAAAGAGGTAAAGAAAAAGGCTTTTTCCTATATATCGGAGCAAAACTATTTTTTATTTATTAATATTGATAACAAGCCGTTTCAGGTAAAATTCATAACTGATTTTAATGCTGTATTAAAAGACAAACAGTTAGAATACCACTTTTTTGTTCCCTGTCATGTTAAAGCAAGCCACAATATTAAAAAAATTACGGTCGCCGCCTATGATCCATCCTACTTTTCAGCCATATTTTTTGCGGATAACGGACCGGTTTCTCTGACTGCTGCCGACATCTTTGAAGTAAAAACAGCGATTCGGGAAGACCTTTCTACACCAATTTATTTTGACATGGTTCACCCCTGGACACTTTTCCTGGAGTTTCGCTTAAAGGCATGATGAAGAGACATATTATAATATTAATCCTTATTGTCGTATCATACACAGTAGCAACGCCTGTATTTTGTCATAACCCGTTTACATCCAAACCGGAAAATCAACACAAAACACCTGCCCCGCTGATAAAAAATCGGTTTTTTGTTAAAATCATCCTCTGGCAGCATCAGTTAAAGCAGAAGATGTCTGAACTGATCCGGGATACAAAAACGGCAACAAATATGAAACCGCTTTTGTTTTTAACGGTATTTGCGTTTACTTACGGTGCCGTTCATGCTGCAGGCCCGGGACACGGCAAATTTGTAGCGACATCATTTGTTTTGTCTCATAAAGCAACCATTACAGGCGGAATACTGTTTGGTGTTTTTTTTGCTTCTTTACATGGATTTTCAGGGGCTGCCGGCGTGCTTGGATTACGTTATATTATTCAAAAAGGTGTCAGCGAAACCCTGGGATCGGTAACAAGTGTAACCCAAATCATCAGCTATGGATTAATCGCCCTTCTTGGATGTATTGTTTTTTTAAAAAACATTTACGCTTTTATCAAAAAAACCGAAGCCGAATCATCCGATCATGAACAAAGAACAACCCGAAAAGGGTTACTGTCATGGGCGATAGCGGCTGGAATGGTTCCCTGTCCGGCGGTTGTAATGGTAATGCTTTTTTGTCTTTCCATGGACACCCTGACACTCGGCCTTCTTCTGGCAGCCTGTATTTCCCTTGGTATGGCAACCACCATCTCCGGCGTCGTTATCATTGTTATTTTAGGGAAAACCGGTGTTTTACAATCGGTTTCCCAAAACCGAGTTGAAATCATTGAACGTATTCTGGGTATTGGTTCCGGTGCAGCAGTTATGGCCTTTGGTTTAGTTTTTCTTTTTGCAACCCTTGCATAATTGGTTCATAAAAAGAAAACGTTATCAGAAACAGACACCTGTCACCATCGCTCTATATATAGCCTCGTATATCCTTAAAAAACTGGTTTTCAGGTGCTCAAAACTTTTAGTTCATACATTTGCAATTTTTGCATTTGCCGCAACATTTGTCTTCATCCCTGATCTTGTTGGCCAGTTCCCAGGCAGATGTCCCGTCAAAATTTCCGGCAATATCATAAACCTGATCATCATTTCGTTTATGGGATGCAATTTTAAAAGTCATGCTCATCTTTTCTCCTTTTGTTTAACTATCAGTTTTGACTGGTTATACTTTCACTCAATGCATTGAAAATTGTATTCAGGCTTGAACCCGACAACATCTTGACCGGCTTGTTAAGCTTCTTGCAAAGTTTTTTTGTTCGGTCACAGGCACCATAGCTGTTGCAGTTTACCGGGCAAAGAATGATATCCGAACGGCTGATGCTGTCCCCAAGGTTTTTATTTCCATTTTTCATGTATCCGTCATGGTACTCAAACACACCACCCTTTGACTCAATCAGTTTGCGGTAAAACTGTTTCATCTTTATAATACCGCCGACAATAAGCACCCGCTTTTCACACAGATGATATTCGGGGCAGGATTCTTCGCATCTTTTTCCGCATTCCCGAAAAGAAGATACCTGGGTAATAAACCCGTCCAGCTCTTTAACAATAATTTCATTACTGGACTTGAGCTCAAACTTTTCTATCTGAAGGCTTCGTTTTTCCCTTTCCAGGCGCTGAGTCTGTTTTTCCAGATTGCAATTCTGTTTTTCGATTGCATCAATTATATTTTTTAGCTGTATATTTTCCTTTTTTAGACTCTGCAGCCATTTGCCATCCTTACTTGAATTGTCTGCCTGTTTGGATAGCCTGTGCAATTTCAGTTCTGTTGAATCCAGCAACTTTTTTAAACTTTTATTTTGGCGCTTCACCTCTTTCAGGCGTAACTTTTCCATGTTCAGACATGCCGCCATTTTTCGATTTACCTTTTTTTCCATCTCCAGGGCCCGTCTGGCTTTCATGACATCCGACATATTGGCATGGCCCAGCATATGAAGTTCACCGTAAATACTGAATATCAATGACCTTGATATCTCTTTCCGGGAAGCAATTACATACAAAATACCCGCTATATCTCCGGATTTTAGTGAAACCGACCAACTTTCCGCCAGTTCTTCCTCGTTTATTTCAGAAAATTGATCAAGACTGCTCTGAAACTTGTGCTTGAGATAATGGTTTGCCTTTATGGAAACCCTGTTTTCATTGCTCAGATGGGACATAAAGCAGTTGTGAATATGGTATGGCGTTACATTTTTCAAATCGATTCCTGTTTTTTTTAAAATCCTTCCCTGCTCCACCGTTGTAAGACAAACGCCGGTCAACGGGCATTTCAGGTCCATGGAAACTGCCCACACAGGATTGAAAATACTGTCACTTTTATTTTGTTTATTTTCTTTGTGATCAAACATGACACTCTCCTTACCGTTCTGCCGTTTTCTTTAATTAATCTATCAAAACAAACCTCTGTTTATTGTTTTACCGAACCGGTTTTTCTGGAACTGAATACCGGGTCAGCAAGGATGAATGGCGTTTACTTTCTGCTGGCCATTGCCGGGCAGAGCTCTGCCCGACAATGGCCAGCCAGGTTGAGGTTTAGAATCCAAGCGCAAGCTGGAGTGTGCATGAATCACCACTATTACCGGTTCCACCGTCGGCAATATCGTAATCTTCATCGTGAAGGTATTCCAGGGCAACACCCAACATATCATTCATGGCAACACCGCATGAACCGCCATAACGAGTTTCAGGTAAAACGCCTGCAAGATTGTCTGTTGTCTGGTATGTGGCCGCAAGAATAATTTCTTTTGTCATTGCCTCAAAGACATAAGCCCCTTCAACATGAAATGCTTCCGGAGTATCAGCCCTCAGAAGGCTTACTTTTCCGTTACCATTATCAACAAGGTACTCCGGGTCATCTGCACCACCGACAAATTCACATACAAAGCTCGCCGGACCTAAGTCTACAACAGCATACAGTGCATATCCGCCTACAAAATCATTGAGCTCATATGAAGGGTCCGCACCCGGCGCATTTGCAGTATAGTCTGCCTCAGCTTCAGCAAAAACGTCCTGTAGTCCATCTGAATCAAAAAGGTTGCTTATATAGTCTGCGCCAACCTCAAGACAAAAATCATCTTTTTCCGTTACGTACGCAATATTGGCACCATAAGCATTAATCTTATCATCATCTCCGGCCTTGATAATATCCCCCTTGAAAGTGTATACAGATCCCTGAAAACCATTGTAGTCAAACCCGGCCTGAACCGCACTTTCACGTGTTTCACCGATTTCAAGTGTCAGGGGATCAGAAATCATATTTGATTCAAAACGGCCAAAAGGCACATAAATTTTACCGGCAGTCAAAAATACCGGATAAGCTTCAGTGCCGCCCAGGGTAATAAACCCCTGGTCAAGGTCTACCGGTTCCGTATCATCTTCTTCCCAGAGAAAAATAATCTGGCCGGAAAACCACTCGTTCAGTTCAGCTTCAACACCAAGCTCTACAGTTGCCAACGCAATGTCACTGCTGTCATTACCCTCAAAGTCTTCGGAAAAACCGGCTTCTACTTCAATTGCACCCGAGAGCGTTACCTGATCAGTCCAGTTGAAAACGAAGGGAGCGCCCTCTTCTTCAGCATAAGCATGTGCGCCTGCCAAAAAAAACACTACCATTACCATTACCGCTACTATCTTCTTCATTTTTCCTCCATAAACTTATAAATATTAATAAAAACAACTGCCTGTTTTTTTTAAACCAGGCGTAAATAAAAGAGCCCGGAAAATCGGATTACACCGACTTTTCGGGCTCTTGGTTCTGTTTTGACCTCTGGCCTCTACTAAATTATAATCAGTTGTGGATGGGGGAAGAACAACGCAGCATCTCCCAACCGTCTTGAATTATCAAAAATATGTTATTTCACTAATACGCTTGTAAACACCGGCGCTATTTTGACACCGATAATAACAAAAACAGCGATGACAAGCGTTTCTATACCCGCACTGATACTTATTTCCTTCATGAAAAAGGCTGCTCCAATATCTGTTAACACACAAAAAGCAAGCGCTCTCCATATACCGGTTTTACCAAATACCAGAACCATGGCCAAGAGCAACGGGATGGCAATGATTATTCCCAGTAAGGCAGATTGCATGAGTGACGCTTGTGAATATTTTGAGATTACATGAACCATACCGGCCATCCTTGGGCAGATAATAAAAAAAGCCATCCCGATACCTGCTATCAATAGATCTTTTGGCATGTTCTGCTTCTCCCTTTCCCTCTTCCAATGCAGTTAAATTCCATCTGTATCTCCGCAAAATCAATGTTTATTTCCCGTTTACACCTGGAACACTTGATGACAATTCCGTTTTTTTTCTGTTTTGTCAGTAATTTTCCACAGCAGCAGCGCATATCGTCATCCGAATCTTTTTTTCCTTCAGAATATTCCTGATTGATCTGTTTATTTTTCATTCCAGTTTACCATTTGCGATTTTCGGTTTGCTATTTAATAAAATCCCGCAGTTTGTCTCTCCTGAACAGCATGTCCCTTCACAGGCACAAGCACTTTTGCCCTTAAATTTTTTAATTGTGTTTTTACCACAATAAATAACAGCTGCGCCCACGATCAAAATTACTATAGTTGTTTCCATTTACCTTACACCTTTCACTTCATGATATTCTAATAACCCAGAAGGGATCCAATTTGAAAAACAATCACTGATAACCCAAAAGCAAGGGCCGTATTAAACACCATGGAAAATGCGCCCCACTTCCAGGAGCCTGCTTCCCGGGCAATACAAACCACCGCTACAAAACAGGGTGCGTAAAAGATGGTGAATATGATCAGACTCAGGGCTGTTAAAGGCCTCCATCCCGGTGCTTTGGGCAAGGCTTCGGAAAGAGATCCGATCTCTTCAGGATCAACTTCACCAAGAGAGTACGCCGTACCAAGCGTTGACACCACAACCTCTTTGGCTGCAAAACCGCCTACCAGCGCAATATTTGTCCGCCAGTCAAAACCCGCCAACCTGGTGATACTTTCAAGTGCCGTTCCAAGGCGACCGGCAACTGAATTTCTTAATGCCGCTTCAGCTTCCTGTGCATCAACTTCAAAAAGCCGGTCTTTAAATATATTGGCCGCTTCAGACAGTTCTGTATCTTCTTCAACAGCCTCAAGCTCACTAATGATTTTTGCCGGTATTGATGCAATAACAGCCTGACGTTTCTGTTCATAAGAAATTGTTTCCGTTTCAGGAAGCCCCGGAAAAACCATCAGTGCCCAGAGGATAATGGAGATACCGACAATAATTGTTCCGGCTTTTTTTATGTACTGCCAGGTTCTTTCCCAGGTATGAATCAAAAGGCCTCTGAAAGTCGGCAGCCGATAGGGCGGCAGCTCCATAACAAATGGTGTTGATTCGCCTTTGATAATCGTTACCCTCAAGAGTTTGGCAACTAACAGCGCACCCAGCCAGGCAATAAGTGTAATAATAAACATTACCTTTGCTTCATTTTCTGCAAAAAATGCCGCTGTGAGTAGCGCAAACACCGGCAGTTTGGCACCGCAATTCATAAACGGTACTGTAAGCAACGTTGCTAGCCTTTCCCTGCGCGACTTCAGTGTTCTTGTTGCCATAACCCCGGGAACCGCACAACCGCCTGCAATACCGCCGGACACTATAAATGCCATAACCGAACTTCCATGCAATCCGAAAAAACTGAAGACCCTGTCCAGCATAAAAGCAACTCTTGCCAGATATCCGGAATCTTCAAGGATCGATATACCGAAAAACATAAACATGATCAGGGGCGCAAACCCTAAAACACCGCCGACACCGTCAATAATACCGGAAATAATTAGCGACTTTAAAAGTCCCTCCGGCATGTGAGCTTCTGCAATACCGCTAATCCAGCCCAGACAGCTTTCAACCCAGCCTACCGGCAGCTCGCTGTATGTAAATGTAAACTTATAAAGACCCATCAGCACTGCGAGCATAATGATCGGCCCTAAAAACCGGTTGGTAACAACCTTATCTATCTTGTCTGACAGGTGTAACCGGCTCTGATCTTTCTGATGTCTGACGACACCCTGTTTCAATATGGAATTAATATAGCCATAACGCTGATCGGCAATAATGGCTTCCGGATAAGTATCAAGAGTTTTCTTCAGATGGTCGGAAACATTTAAGACATCATGCTTGATCTCTTTTGACAAAACAGGATTTGCCTCATTTCCGGCTTTAAGAACCTGCTCATCTTTTTCCAGGTATTTTAATGCCGTCCATCGCGAAGGATACTTGTCTGTCAAAAAGTTTGCGGCTATGATTTTTTCTTCAATTCTGTTAAGGGCTCCGTCAATATCTTCACCATAGGATATTAATAGCGGCGTAAATTTTATATCCCTGATATGTTCAGATACGGTTTCCATCAACGCTTTTTTACCCTTACCGCTTCTGGCAACGGTTGGAACAACAGGAATGCCCAGTAAAGTTGAAAGTTTTTTTATATCAATTTCGATACCACGGGTTTTTGCAACATCCATCATATTTAAAGCTATACAAACAGGAATGCCCATCTCCATAAACTGTAACGTCAGATACAGGTTTCGTTCAAGGTTTGCCGCATCTACAATATTTACAACAACACCTGGTTTTTCATTCAACAGAAAATCTCTTGCTACCACTTCTTCCAGGGAGTAAGCTGTAAGGGAATAGGTACCCGGCAGATCGACAATGGTAAATTTTAACCTATTTTCACTGTAGGTACCTTGTTTTTTTTCAACGGTAACACCCGGATAATTTCCAACATGCTGTCTGGCGCCGGTTAGTGCGTTGAAAAGTGTTGTTTTGCCGGAATTGGGATTCCCGGCCAGAGCAATGGTTGCTTCCATTTTAATTAACCTCCACTTCAATAAATTCTGCTTCATTATTTCTGAGGGTCAGTGTAAAACCCTTGATTCTTAACGCAACAGGATCCTTGAGAGGGGCTCTGCCCTGAATTGTAATATCTGAGCCCGGCAGCAACCCCATATCACGGAGCCTTCTGCCCAGCTCCCCACCTGCTTTCACTGCTGAAATTGTTCCTGATTGGTTAGACTCCATCTGTCGCATTTTTATTTTCGGCATTTTTAAAATTCCTTTCTTGTTTGTTATGCCGATGTTAGGTAAGACAAACAAAATAAGATGTCAACAACTTTTTTAGGAATTTATAACATTTAACGCTTTGACTTAATTTGTATGCTGTATTATTATATAATTTTGTAAACAGGAGGTGGAATGCATATCGAAAATGAATTATCTGAAAGCATAGAAGATTACTTAGAAATCATACTTGACCTGCAAAACGCACATAAAGTAGCGAGATCAAAAGATATTGCGGAAAGAATGAATATAACGAGAGGCTCTGTCACAGGCATGCTGAAGAACCTTTCCCAAAAAGGCCTCATCAACTATGAACCGTATGGGTATATTACGTTGACACCTGATGGGGAAAAAATTGCCCGCGAAATCATGAGGCGCCATACCGTAATCAAGGATTTTCTCTTTCGCATATTGCAGATTGAAGATGGAAAAGCAGATGCAACTGCCTGCCGAATGGAACATGCCATGGACAAGGCTACTGTTAATATGCTGGTTAATTTTATTGATTTTATTGATAAATGTCCCAGGGCCGGTGCGGACTGGATTCAGGAATTTATCAGTTTTTGCTCAACAAACAATGCGGATGAAAAAAAATGTATGCGTTGCATTGAACGTTGTGTAGAGCAGTATAAATAAGAACCCTGGCCAAAACCTGCAGACGGACTGTTTTGTTTGCCGTTACTACCTTTAAAGGCTATTTGAGTAAAGAAACTACTGCTTATAAAGTTTATATCCTGATAACTCAGTCAATTTGTCAGAATCGGATCGAAAGTGTTGATTCAAGCATCGGCGCAGGATCATAATTACCAGAAGTATGCTCAACTCATCTTCATTTTTAACAGAAAGTTCCCTTCTAAAAGTGATCCGGATTTTTGAGAATTCACATTTTTTTTACATTAATTTCACGTTCGGTTCATGCACTCTTTCCTAAATTTTAAAACAAGGAAACTGAAAAGGAGTGCAACCAATGCATATAAAAATAAAAAATTTAAAACTTTCCAGAAAAAGCTTGTTTATAACCGTGGCTTGTTTTCTGGTCATTGCTTTTGGCATCACCGGGATGAATAGCCTGGCCGCTTCCAAAAAAGAACCAGACCGAAAAGAAACAATCATAAAAAAAATGTCTGTGACGACCATACCGGCGGTAGAAGAGGATATCCCTGTTTCTGTGACCGGATATGGCCAGGCCAACCCTGTTTATATTACTGAGATAAGCCCCCAGGTTTCCGGCAGAATCATTGAAAAACACATCGTGCTTGACGAGGGCGGAATAGTTAAAAAGGGAGATACCCTTTTTAAAATCGATGCTACCGATTATGAGATCGATGCGGAAAAGGCTGAAATTCGGGTCAGGCTTCAGGAAAATCAGATTGAACAGTTCAAGGTTTCCTGTGAAAAGGACCAGGGGCGCCTTACCGCGGTCAAACAGAACACAGCGCTTGCAAAATCAGAGTTTTCAAGACTTAAGACCCTCTATGAAAATGACCGGGTCGGCACCCTGTCTGCAGTGGAAGAGGCCGAGCAAAGTTACAATTCTCTTCTGGACACGGAAAAGAGTCTTGAAAAAACTATAGACCTTTATCCCTTGCAAATCGCTGAGGCCCAAAACAACCTGGCTGATGCGAAATCCGATCTGAAAACTGCCCGGTTAAATGTAAAACGATGTATAGTCACAGCCCCTTTTTCCGGCCGGATCAAAGAGGCGTCTATTGAAACAGGCACTTATATTACTACCGGTACACTTGCGCTCATCCTGGCGGATGACCGGACCCTTGAAATTCAGGTTCCCTTAAGCGACAAGGATGCTTTTGAATTTTTGGGCCTGCAGGGGGGACAGGAAGAGGCAAGTCCCCTTACCAGCTTACAACAAATTGAGTGCCGGGTGGAAACGGTTACCGGAAATGTTTTTGCCGATTTTCCGGCCACGCTTCACCGGGTAGTAAAATATGATTCCAATTCCAGAACTATCTGGATTGCCGTCAGGGTAATTCAGGAAGATATCGGCAACACCGGGATCTCCTTATCCCTTATGGACGGCATGTTTTGCAAGGTCTTTTTTAAAGGAAAAGCGCTAAAGGATACGGTAAAGATTCCGGCATCCATTTTCAACTCGGACAATACGGTCTATCTTGTCAGGGATCAAAAATTGAAAATCCTGCCCGTTAACAAAATTATGGAAGACGGTGATCATGTCTATGTCTCGGGAGAGTTTCAATCCCGGGATCAGATCATTACCACAACGCTGGCTAATCCCATTGAAAATACAGCTCTGGATATTATAAATTCTGATGGGCAAACGGTGTTAAATGCGGCTACAGCCAATGCAGGAGAAGCATGATGAATAAAATCATAAGGGCGTTTGCCCGGAACAGGGTTTTTGCCAACCTGCTAATGATAACCGTTCTTATGGCAGGAATCCTTTCATCCTTTGTCATGATCAGGGAAGATATGCCGGATATGCAGATGGATACCATCACTATAAGCGTAGTCTATCCCGGAGCAGACCCGGAAGAGGTTGAGGAGGGTATTTCACGAAAAATCGAAGATGCTATAGACGGCCTGGAAGGTATTGACGAATACACCTCTTCTTCTTCAGAAGGCAGTTCCCTTACCGTGATAACAGTGACGGATGGCTATGACCCGGATCAGCTCCTGGATCGGGTTAGTAACGAGGTAGACAGTATTACTACTTTTCCTGAAGATGCGGAAAATCCATCAATTGTCAGGCCCCAGATCCAGAAGGCTGTGATAAGCCTGGCCCTGATCAGTCAGATGCCGGAAGCAAGGCTAAAGGAGTGGGCTGATACGGTTAAAAAAGAGATCCAGCGCTTGCCCGGTGTGAGTCAGGTTAATCTGTCCGGAACAAGATCATATGAAATTTCAGTAGAAATACCCCAGGCCAACCTTTTGAAGTACAATCTCACTATAGATGAGGTTTCGGATATAATAGCTAAAAGTAGTCTGAACCAGTCAGGCGGCACCATCAAAACCCAGGATCAGGAGATTCGCCTGCGGACCATTGGCAGAAAATATACAGGCGATGATTTTGCAGAAATAAAAATTATCAGTGGAAAAGGCGGTGAGACTCTCTATCTGAATGATATCGCAGAAATTATTGACGGTTTTACGGAAAACAACCTGTCTATACGGGCCAACGGTTCTCCTGCCGTTCTTCTCAATGTGTTGGCCGGTGATGAGGATACGATCAAAATCGCGGACCGAGTTCGTCAGTATCAGGAAGAGATAAACAGCGATCTTCCCAAGGGATCAGAAGTTATCATACTGTCTGATAATACTGAAACCACCCGGGCCAACCTGGAGACGCTTTTTTCAAACGCCGTTATGGGACTTGTGTTTGTGTTTGCCCTGCTCTGGTTGTTTATGGATACCAA
Source organism: Desulfobacterales bacterium (assembly GCA_021737275.1). Taxonomy (GTDB): domain Bacteria; phylum Desulfobacterota; class Desulfobacteria; order Desulfobacterales; family JAIPEE01; genus JAIPEE01. Next base: position 53,256 of record JAIPEE010000014.1, on the reverse strand, counting down.
AATATCATTCTGGGCCGGTATGGGTATTCCTGTATCGCTGCTTGGCGGACTTGCCATTGTTCATTTTGCCGGGATCACCCTTAACAAAATCACTCTTTTCGGGTTGATCATGGTTTTGGGAATTGTTGCTGATGATGCCATTGTCGTTGGGGAGTCCATCTTTTTTCACCGGAAAAACGGGGCCTCTCCGCTGGATGCAGTTGTAAAAGGTGTATCGGAAGTGGGGCTGCCGGTTCTCGCTGCCGTTATGACCACCATTGTGGCTTTTTTCCCCCTTTATAATATTGACGGCATGATGGGAAAGTTTATCGTGGCACTGCCCACGGCTGTAATCGCCTGCCTGGTCATTTCGCTGGTCGAGTGTATGGTAATGCTTCCCGCCCATTTATCAGACTTAAAAGACTGCTGCCAGTCTGCAGTTAAAAGAAACAAAATACTGGGTGCTATTGAAAAATTACACAATTTTACTGTATACAGCATGGAGTGGTTTGCCGAAAAGATCTATCTTCCTGTCCTGAAACGATGCGTTACATTCCGTTATCTTTTTTTAAGTGTCTGTATTGCCGTTTTCCTGTTATGTGCCGGCCTTGTGGCCGGCGGAGCGATTAAATTCAATGTTTTTCCCAAGCAGGCTTCCAGTATTATTGCGGCATCTGTGGCATTTCCCGAAGGAACTCCTTTCAGTATTACTCAACAAGCGGTAGCGCGCATGGAAGCAGCCGCAAAACAAGCAGCACAGACAGTCCCGTCCATGTCAGATAAACCACTGATTTCCACGATACTTGCCACCATTGGTCAGGAACCGGGAGAAAAGGCGGGAAGCAGTTCTTCCGCTTCTCCTCATATCGGCGGGGTCCGGGTTACCTTACTGGACCCTGCGGAAAGCAATATCCATTCCGATGATTTTATTCTTGCATGGGAAGAGGCAACCGGTGAAATTCCCGGTGTTCAAACCCTTGATTTCAGTGCTTCCAACAGCGGCCCTCCCGGTGCGCCTATTGAAATTTGTATCCAGGGGGAAAACCTGTCTGATATTTCAGCAGCAGCCGACCGGGTTATAGAGCATCTCAAAAACATAGACGGGGTATCTCAGGTTTATTCTGATAATGCACCGGGCAAAAATGAGTTGAAATTTAAATTAAAAAAAGAGGCTGAATACCTGGGATTAAACCTGTCGGATCTCGCATCTCAGGTGTATGGCGCTTATTACGGTGCTGAGGCTGTAAAAATACAGCGGGGCAATGATGAAATTGAAGTAAATGTACGGCTGTCCGCCAGCGAGCGTCAGAGTCGGTCGAGCATTCAGGATTACATGGTAAAAACCGGTGAGGACACCTGGATACCCCTGTCCGCTATTGCCGATATGAGCTATGCTCCAGGGTTTTCAACCATTACCCGGAAAGATGGATATCGCCAGGTCATGGTGTCCGCCAAGGTGGATACCGCAAAAATTGTAGCCGGGGAGGTTACATCCACCCTTGAAAAAGATCTTTTCAGTAAATTGAAATCCCAATATCCTGATATTCGCATTGTTCTGGAAGGAGATGCCAAACGATCGGCCGAATCTTTCGGCAACCTTTATATCTGGATTCCCATTTCTATTATGGGCATGTTTGTGATCATTGCCACTATGTTCAGATCCTATATACAACCGGTACTGGTACTTTTTACCATTCCCTTTGGCCTGCTGGGCGCGGTGCTGGGCCACTTTATTATGGGCCACATGCTTTCCTTGTTATCCATATTCGGCATGGTTGCACTCACCGGCGTAGTAGTCAATGATGCCATTGTCCTCATTGATCGGGTGAACATGAACCTTGAAGAAGGGATGGATTTTTTTGCTGCACTATTCCAGGGCGGCCTGAGACGCTTCAGGGCAGTGATGTTAACCTCAATTTCTACTATTGGCGGGCTTTTGCCGTTGATTCTTGAAACCAGTCAGCATGCCCAGCAATTGATTCCCATGGGTATTTCCCTGGCTTTTGGCGTGGCCTTTGCCACAGTTCTCACTCTCATACTATTGCCGTGTCTTTATACTATTATCAATGATATCCGTTATGGACTGGCTCTTTTTTCCGGTAATAAAAACATTTCCCGGCATAGTCTTGAGCCTTCATTTAAAAGGAGTTCCGGTGTTGAACCTGTACTGCAGCCTGTTTAACAATTAGGAGATTTCATGAAGCGTTATATCACCCATATAATTATTTTTTTAACTATACTTGCGGTATTGCCGGTAGTCCCAAAACAAGGTGGGCTTGTTATGGCTGGCCAGAACACTGTGCTTGATCGGGCTGCTCAGACCGAAATCCTGACCCTGGTCCGGGCCAAACAAATTGCATTGGAAAACAGCCCGACACTGGCATCTGCAATGGAACGGGTCAATCAGGCCAGGGAAGTTGTTGCCCAGACAAGGGCTGATTTTTTTCCTGTCATTTCAGCTACAGCAGGATGGGATTATACAGAAAATACACTGGACAGCGGATCTGAAGCAGATGAGACGCTGTATACCAGCCGGCTCTCTGCTACCCAGGTTCTGTTCGACGGGTTTTCAAGGAAGTATTCAAACCTGTCTGCATCCCTTGGAGAGCAAATGAGTCTGGCGGGGCAGGATGAGGCAAGACGGTTCTTGACCTGGTCCGTGGCACAAACATTCTTAAGCGTACAACTGGCACGGGAAAATATTAAGATTGCTCAATCGGACATGGCTTTCAACCGGGATCAGGAAGGTGAAGCCGTTGCAAAGGAAAAAGCCGGTACCGGTTCTTACAGTGATGTCTTAAATTTTAAAACAAAGGTTAATTCAGCCAAAACTTCTCTTTTAAGTGCCCAACAGGATCTCAATGAATCCATACACGGGCTTGCTGCTCTTCTGGGATATGAAGATGCCTGCCTTCCTGAAGGAATGGACATATCACCTCTTGATATTGAGAAGCCGGATTTAAACCTCAGCCGGTACATTGATCCGGCCCTGGAGTCTGATATAGAAACTCTGCTTTCTGAGCGTCCTGATCTTAAAGAAGCATTTCTTGCTATTGAAGACGCTGACACCAAAATAAATATAGCAGAGGCTGAACATTACCCAACTATTTCTTTAATAGGGGCATACGGTACCAGCGCAGGGGACAGCCTCGATGATACAGATAATATGGGCGCTTCAGTTGGAATCAATGTCAATATTGATCTCTTTACCGGCGGCGCAACAAAAGCCCGTGTCAGGGAAGCCCTGTCAGATAAGAGAGCGCTTCAAAATGATCTGGAGGATGCCAGAATAAAGGCGTTGTCCAATGTCAGATCCTCGGCTCGGAACTTTACTACTGCCCGGCAGCAACTGGTTCTTCAGGAAGAAAACACCGGTCTGATTGAGACCACACGGAACCTGGTTGAAAAAGAATACAATGCCGGCCAGGTATCTCTGGTCCGGCTCAATGAGGCTCAGAATGATCTGGTCAACGCCATGGGGGAACTGGCTATTGCCCGGGTCTCCCTTGTCCTTGCTTTGGAAGAGTTTAACTATTATATTGGAAAAAACTTTAACCTGACCCTGAAAGGATCATCATGAAATCAGCAATCAGGCTTCTTATTATTGAGGATAATCAGGCCATCGTGGAAAATATAACCGATTTTCTGGAACCAAAAGGCTATATTCTGGATTTTGCCATGGACGGCATAGGTGGCCTCCACCTGGCCCTGACCCATAACTACGATGTCATTGTTCTGGATCTCATGCTGCCGGGTATGGATGGAATTACCCTGTGTCAGAAATTGCGCCAGGAGGCTGAAAACAAGGTGCCTGTACTCATGCTGACCGCAAGAGATACTTTGGAAGACAAACTTCTGGGTTTTGATTCCGGTGCCGATGACTACCTGGTCAAGCCCTTTGCCTTGAAAGAGCTCGAAGCTAGAATAAAGGCACTTACAAAGCGAAAGGAGCCAGATAACAAGGTTTTGGTGGTAGCCGATCTTCATATGGATCTTGGCACCTTTGAAATTACCCGCCAAGGAAAAACCATTGACTTGAACAATACCTGTATCTCAATTCTAAAACTGCTCATGAAAGCCGCCCCCAATGTTGTTTCTCGAAAAGACTTGGAAAACAGCTTGTGGGGGGATATGCCGCCGGGCAGTGATGTTCTCAGAAGTCATATGTATACATTACGGAAAAAAATCGACAAACCCTTTGACCATGCAATGATAGAAACCGTCCACGGTATCGGATTCAGGCTGAAGGAGTAAACAATATGAAGTTTTATCACAGCATCCGGTTCAGAATCGTCGTTGGAATACTACTGTTCGGATCTTTGCTCATTACGCTCAATGCCGGTATCACCTTTTTTGTTATGGGCAAGGGCCTGTCAGGAATGGTGATGAATCTCATTGATACTGAAATGGATTCATTTTTGTACAAATATGAAAAAGACCGGGCAACCCCCTTACCCCATTCCAAATATATCAATATGTTCAAAGGAATTGAAAATGTTCCCGAACGTTTTAAGGATATGGTCAAAAAACTGCCGCCGGGGGTTCATTCTGTCCATCTTCAGAAAAACCGACCACCGGTCCATGTAGGAATCATGGAACTGCCGGATACGGATGATACCTATTTCATGTTTTTCCACGGCAAAGAATTTTTTCATGAGAACACTTCTCTCAACCCCAGGGAAATTCTGATGATTTCCCTGGCCCTGCTGCTCGTTCCGGGGATCATCATCGGGTATATAATTTCAAGGATGCTCTATGCACCGGTGGTTACTCTGATGGAGCAAATCAAGGAATTGAACCCTGATAATATTCCAACCCAACTCTCCCGGAAACATACCGACAATGAAATCGGGATGCTTACCCGGACCATCGAAAAGACTATGAACAGAATTAATACTTTTATACAGAGGGAAAAAGAGTTTACCCGTGATGCCAGCCACGAACTGCGGACACCCCTGACCATTATCAAAGGGGCTGTGGAGATCATGGAACAGCAGCCGGAAATAGAGGATAACCCATTACTGAAAAAACCCTTAAAACGAATTTCACGATCGGCTATTGATATGGAAACCACAATAGAGTCCTTTTTATGGCTTGCCAGGGAAGAGAGCGGTCCTGTGGAAGACTGTCCTGTGGAACCAGCGGTAAGAAAAGCGGTGCGTGACAATCAATACCTGCTCGAAGACAAGGATATCGCCGTTGCCATAGATGTCTGTTATGAAAAATGCGTCAGGGCCAGGGAGGAGATTCTTTATATTGCGGTTTCCAATCTGATTCGCAATGCTTTCCAGTTTACAGCCCGGGGATCGATAACCATTACCATCGAAGAGGCATGTATCGAAGTCCGGGATACAGGCAAGGGTATTGAACAAGAAAAACTGGATTCAGTGATACTGCCTCATATCAAGGGAGAGAAAAGCCAGGGCTTCGGTCTGGGCTTAAGCATTGTCAGCAGGTTGTGCAAACGATTCGGTTGGAAGCTGGCCTTTGAGAGCTGGCCGGAGGAAGGGACCCGGGTCAAAATCTTGTGGCAGGACTCCTGAAAGCCCTTGGTTTTCAACCGGGAAAGACGCTCTCCGGGAAAATGATTTTTAAGTAAAACACAACATGGTTTTGAAAGGAACAAACTGCCAATGAAAGCAAAATATCTGATACTCTCTTTCTTATTTTTATGCTTTTCAATCAACAGCGCTTATGCACTTGATGTTTCCCTTTCAGTCACGCCTTTATACCAGGGTGAAACGGATCTGGATGGCGGCGGAGACTTTAATGTAAACAGAAACATGTTTCGTCTGGGTCTAGACCAGAAGCTGACCGATTCACTAAAAGCCGGTATCAGTTTCAGCTATATAAGGATTCAATACCATTAAATATAAAATTTGTCATTCCAGGAAAAAGATATCAACAGCTATCCTTTTGAGGGTAACCCCATTCTAATAAAGCGGCGCCCGTTGCAGGCGCCGCATTATTAAAATATTTGTCTTTGCCGGCACCTGTTATCCAAGAGACCGGCGATCCTGCATATCTACCAGCACTCGTTCTCGGGCTTTGTCGATTCCTAGTGCTTTACGTTTTTTGTCAATATGGTCAATCATCATCCCGGCCATTTTGCGGGGGTCCGGTGAGTGGCCCCATTTCCCCATTCCTTTGGCTTCCAGTCCGTCAAACAAAAGATCATGAAAACGCGTATTCTCAGTTATGGGAAAGGTTACGCCGAATACCGTGTAAACGCCGGAAGCGACAAAATATTGTCCGATCGCAATCGCTTTTTCACTCATCCATTCCGGAGCGGCACCTGCTACCGGCAGATCCGCGATACTGTCCCCCAAACCACCGGTTTTTACCATTTCCGAAGCAGCAAGAAGGATACGGCTATTGTCAACGCAGGAACCGAAGCCCAACACCGGGGGCATACCAACCGTCTCACACACTTCACTCAAACCCGGCCCGGCCAGTGTTGCTGCCTCCGGTACCAGCAAGCCGGCTTTGGCCAGAGCAATCTGTGAACATCCGGTCTGCAACACGAGAACATCATTTTTGATAAGCTCCTTGACCAGTTCCACATGGATATAATCCTGTTTCACCCGGGGATTGGTACAACCCACAACGCCGGCTACACCCCGAATACGTCCGTTGATAATATTTTCATTAAGCGGCGCGTAGCTGCCTCGAAAACTGCCGCCCAGCATATAATTAATATAATCATAAGAAAATCCGTGGATGCCGGGATTCGTAATGTTTGGAATTTCAACCGGATAGGATCTGTTTTTGAAGCGGCTGATGGCCTTGATAACGATTTCGTCCGTGCACTCCTTGGCATTGTGATCATTAAACTCAATGTGTGTAGCGCCCTCTATACGACATCTCGGATTGGTCGTAAACAATTCCGTACCGTAACATTCGGCAACCTTGGCCAGCCCCTGTTTAATGCACTGGATATCAACGGCCATGGCATCCACAGCGCCGGTTACCAGAACCGCCTCCGTAGAGGAAAAGTTACCGGCATGAGGTATTCCGTGACGGGACATCATCTCCGACCCGGAACAACACATACCCACCAGATTAATCCCTTCGGCTCCGGCTTCTTTGGCCGCATTGATCAATATCGGCAAATTAACAGACTCCAGCATCGATTCAAACAGGTTGGGCTCATGCCCGTGAATAATGATGTTTACCTGTTTCTCTTTTAACACGCCCATATTGACGTCCGCGAGAATTGGAGACGGCGTACCATACAAAATGTCGGAAATTTCCGTGGACACCATGGACCCCCCCCAACCGTCCGCCAGCGCCGTCCGGCAGATTTGTTTGGTGATATTTTCATAATGCTGATCAACACCCATATGAGTGCGATGCATCAGTTCCATTATTTCACGCATAGCGCCCCTGGGAACAATGCCTTCTTTACGCCAGGCCTCAAGGGTTTTCTCAGGAACCCGTTTGGCAAACGGAATTTCACCTTCCACCTGGGTATACGTCCGTTCCAACTCCAGGTACAATTCATTAGCGATCTCCTGCACGCTTTTATCGGCGGTCTCAATACCAATGGATTGGGCCACAGACGCCAGTTTAGTGGGATTTTTGATACTGTAGCCCGGAACGTTCCCGTTAACCACTTCCCGGAAAAGATCCAGCATGGCCATGCCGTGATCAGTATGGGCAGCCGCTCCGGCAGCTACCATCCTTGCAAAATTGCGAGACATTATCGTATCAATGGTGGCACCGCAAACGCCAACCTTGCTGTACGGATCTTTGGCGCTTAAACGGCATGGACCCATCGCGCAATGTTTACAACAAGCTGAATCCGCACCAATTGGACAGGCTTTCATGTCTGCGGCGCGGTCAAAAGCTATTAAAACACCATCTTTTCTTGCTTTTTCAAGCATTTGCGAAGTCGCATCGCAACCAGTGACATCTCTGGGGGAAAGCTTGTTTTTTTTCTGGTCTGAATTTTTGGCTTTACCAGACGGTTTTTTCTCTTCCATTACGCCCTCCTTAATATTCATAAGCTTTTATTTTCCACGCAAAACACACCAGGTAAGTAGTATCTTGTTTCAATATATGTGCCATAAACGCTTTATTACAATTTGTTCGGCAAGAGATTGACGTTTAATCATTATTATTAAATTAACTATTTGATTTTATGACATAATAGATGGCGTTGAGTTTCGGCGAAAAGAAGGAGCCTTATAATGCCATACAACAAATCGGAAAGTGTATCGTCTTAAGTTGATACACTTTTATATTACTTCATAACTGATACACATATTATCTTTAAGATAGTTATCTGAATTTGTTAGACAATACCCTATGTCTGATCAGTGATACTCTTCATACCCAGATTAATTTAAAATATGCGGCAGTGGATTTTATATTTATTATTAAATATCAGCATTCTTTTCCAAATATCAAGAGCCTTGTTCCGGATGATTAGCGGGGATTGGTTTTCAGCAGGACTTCGAACAATAAAGGGATAACATAAAGACAGGGCAAGGATGGAGGTTAAACCCCGGATTCTGAATTAAGCTCAACGAGTTCAACCTGTATGGCGATAGGGAACTTCTTGATATATGGGCACTTAATGCCGTTAAATGATGATGGCCTGAAGCCGTTCATGCCCCCCGGATGGCGGTGTTAATAACTGACCTCAAAAATCAAAGTGACCCTGCTTCAGAACAGCAGCGTCACCGTTTTAACTCAGATATTTCGACACTGGTCCCATTCGGTTCCTGCCCCGGATGGATCGGTCGGGGAATACGGAATTACAATCCTAACAGTTTTACCTCCTCCAGATAACCCGGATACCGTGAAAGATAGAAAGATAAGGGTTTGGGGAAGTTATCTCCCAAGATACCGTCGATAAAAAGCTGGCTGATTTCCCGATGTCGCTGAAGTGTAAATTGCGAACTGACCAGAATGTGACGTTCATCTTCGGAGAGGGTTTTAAAAAACATTGCCAGAGCGACTCGTGCCCTGGGTTGATACATCCAGAAATAGAGAAGATCCAGCGCATGGAGCATGATAATATGCTCCAGTTCCACAGCTTCCGACTTTACCGATTTCTTTTGTGTAATCGGACTTTCCAGGATTTTAAATGTTTTCACCTCCGGAAAGAGCAGCTCCAGTTCAGCGTATACCGCTAAAATGTCATTAAATTTCTGTCGGTAGTCACGCATCCGCAGACGGATGTTGGCATATCGGTCCGCCAGGCCTTCAATGATACCGGCCACAAAATCAGAGGCGGTCTTGGAGATGACAGCTGCCCATTTCTGCAGTGCACTATTTGGATCGATCACGCCGAACAGGGGCAGCAGCCCCCCCAGCAAAGCATTCAGCGCGATGGCAATGGGAATGGACAATATGCTTCGAAGCAGATTACCATAAGCTGCGCCTCTGGGAAGCCCCCGAACCACATTGTGTGTGAAAAGATAAATACCGTTGGCGATGGCCATAACGGTGTATAATAATACGGCATGATTGGCGGTTGTAATATTAAAACCGCGATCCAGAATCACGGTTTTTACCAGATAATCGAGCAGCGGGACGGAAAATCCCGTATACAGCAGAGAATCGGTGAGCCTGTCCCAGCTGACATAATTATTCCATCGCAGCAACGGCGAGCGCCTGAAACCGCCGCCACCAAGTACCGATTGAATAATGTTTCTGATACAGGTAATTCCGAACCATATAAATGCGCCGAGATAAGCCAGCACCCACCAGTCCTTGGTTAATGCGAACGTGGCGAAAGCAGGGATAAACCCTATCATCACCTTGAGCAGATTTTTATGTCGTGATTTTAAATACCGCCAGGATAATCCTGGTTTCTTCTCTTCAAGGATTTTTTTCTCCAGCGAATACCCCGCTGACGCCTCCCTTCGAATCCCGCCAAGGGTGACGATATTTCCATTTGTAGACAATTTAGTGGCAGAAGATTCAACCTGCCAGCTTTTTTGACATTTAAATCCAATCCAGTTGAAAAAAGGTGCGCTCAGAGAAAGCCTGTATAGAAGTGGATGAATCGGCGGATCCGTTCGATGTGGAATATAGGTATTGGTTGGATACGCATTAATGCGCAGTGGAAGCACTTTTCTGACATGATCCGAATGCTGCCAGTGAATTTCCCGTTGCGCCTGCAAGGGCAATGTCTCCTTGACCGCAAACCCCATACCGTAGGCTTTGAAGGCGCGCCCCGTAGAGTCGCTGCCAATGCGTGATTTAAGCGGGGTTTCCTGGTAAAAAAGCTTCAAACTGGGAAGATCGTGTAAAATGCTCGTGAGTTTTTCGATCCGGTCCGTCTTATCCGGATAATCAGCTGATTCAACTTGTGAAATAATATCTCTTACATTCTGCTTTAAGGAAATGAAGCTCTCATGGTTGATGGCATGCTGAAGGCGGCTGATATCAGGAATATGTTCGGTTATTCCCTCCGTATAATCCTTTAAATTAAATATTTCCAGCCGGGTAATGCTTCCCTCGCAGTCATAGAGCAGCTCCAGCACTTCATCAACTTTGAGGTTTGTCAGATCCAGGGTGATACGATATCCGGAGCGCAATGCCGATACTCGTTTCAAGACTTCGGATGCGGACAGACTCAACAACACTGGAATATTATCATCATCGCAGGGAGATTCCGGATAAGTGATTTCCGGGTTATTTTCAGGAGAAAGAAATGATTTTATCGTCGCCTCGATGTCTAAATCATTCATCTCTCGGATATAAGTATCAATTTTCTCCCGGCTTTCCCCGCTGTCTGTTTTATAAGACACCCTCAACGCTTCAATTCTTATCTGAAGCGCCTCCACCATCATGTTTTGAATGTATTCCGACAGATGAACCCTGGATTTTTGTCCGCTTCCAACAAATTTTATAAAGGCCGGCTCTTCAATGGCGGGTAAGTTCAGATCATAGGAGGTCTTAATTTGTTGGCGATAGACTGTGTTGAATTTGCCCAACAGGTCCATCACGTGGCGCTGCTGGTACCGGGAAGCCTCCCGGCCCTGATCCATGAGCTTGATGACGTGAGGTTCAGCCAGGAAACAAAGGAAGTCCTGAGTGTCGGCAAACCCCCGGGGTACCCAGACAAGTTGTACATATTTATCCCGAAACCGGCCATAAAATTCGATACCGATACGAATATCGATATCCATTATTTTTGCGGCACTAAAAAGCTCGGCAGCAAACCGGGGTTCAATATAATTATAGTGAATAACCCGTAACCGGCGAATACCCTTGATCCAGGCATCCATAATAAGGTGCGTCGGCGTTTTGCGTCCCTTTGTATTGGCATCGTGCACATGATCGTCAAAGGTGAGCTGGTTCCATTCTTCAGGCATTTCAAGCAGACGAAATCGCCTGAGCTTGCGCCGTACAATACTGGGCTTTCCGAAGGCGGCAATTCGGAAATCATGGGCCAGGACTAATTGTCTATAATAATCTCCATGAGCGCGCACCAGCTCTTTCATCAGCTGCAGCAAAACGCGGGCCGTATTTTTCGGCATAGGGCCCCCGGTAGTATCGATGGCTTCCGCGCGCAACATGTGCAGAGCGTTAATTCGATCTTCCATTACGCCTACTTCCAGAGAATTGAGCAGGTGTGCAACGGCGTAGGCAATACGCAGCCCTTTGGTTTCCGTCATCTCTTTGATGCCGTTCGGGTGAAAAACGGGATAATACTGCTTCCGGTCAAAATCCTGACGTCCGCCCCGACTATGAATCTCATTAACAATCCGGATCAACTCGTGATCCCGGTTATCAAAAAGAATTGGTGATGAATAGCTTTTCATTTATGAACACCCTGTTATTGTTTTGCTTTCAGCATCTTAATGTCAAATCATAAATTGTGATTTATTTTCTATTGGCTTGTTTATCCACACTCCCATAAAAAAAAGAAATTTACAAATCAAGCTTTATGAAACAAAAGTTATATTTATTATGGACAGGGTGTATTGGCTTTATTTTAAATATTATTTGGGGAGGAAGCAAAATTTTCACTGTAGAGACATATTTAAAAGCCCTCTCTACAAAGATCTTTATTTCACGTTAAAAAAAATTATATTACGATTTAAGCATCATCTGAATAATAGTTTATCGACTTAGTTCCATCATCCGATATACCAACATCCCCGCCAGCCAGGCAATATCTTCCGGAAGTAATATTTTACCTATTGTTTCATCAAAAAGAATATTTGCTTCAGCAGGGAACTCATCATCACCTTCCCACAGAATAAGCTGAATTGGAACTTTTGGAAAAAGATAGTATTCAAACCCGGCATCGCCCAGATCGATCTTCTTACCGTTTGTTTTTTCAACAGCTTTTAATAGCCCGGGGATATTGTTTCCGAAAGTATTTTTTAGTGGATCAATGGCTCTTTTGGCAAAAGTACTGAAGTAAAATGTCGCGCCCGGGATCTCCCTGTAAGCTACCCGGTTTCCTGTCGGAACCGGCTTTATTTCAGCTGTCAGGTAGTGCATAATAAGCACCTGCTCCTGGATGGGTACTTCCTTATCAGGCGCAGTCTCATCTTTGAATTCAAAATCGGGAATGGAAACGATATAAACCCGATCTATAAATGGAATACGGATTGCGTTGTCAATAATCTCAAAACCTGCAATTAAAACAACGGTTTCTATGTCCTGTCGTTTAAGTGTTTCAACAGCCAGTTTCTTTGCGTTTATGTAATCATCAATGCGTGACAATTATTACTCCTTTTAACAGTTTTTAAAATGGGCTCGCTTCGCTTTGCCCATCCCGCATGCTTAAAGATTATGAGTACAATTATGATCAGGAAAGAAAAAGCCCCTTTCCGACACAGAAAGAGGCTTTTCCAATTTCTTTAGTACTTCAATGTTACAGTTCCAGCCAGGAGTCTGAAAACAGGGTTTTACCGAGAATAACGTTAACGGTCTTGACATAATCCTGCAACTCTTTGTCAAGGCTATCCATATCAGGCTGATTACCGTCCATGGTGTTGTAAACGGCGTCTACAATGTCCTGCCGCTGACCACGGGCAATTGCAGTAAGTTTGTCATCAAGCGGATCTGAAATTACGGATTGCATACCATATTTCTGGAGCATCACCATATAAGTACGGTTGATGATCGGCCGCAGATGATCCGGTACACCATTTGAAATATTGGAAAGGCCGCAAGTGCTTTTTGCACCCGGGGCAATATCCTGGATCATTCCTTGGAACTCCATCAGGGCGATGGCCTGTGGCTGCTGGATATTAACCGGTGTCACAACGCCGTCCACCCATATTTTTTCATTGGGAATACCGGCTTCATTGGCAAAATAGAGCAGTTCTACACAAAGTGCGGCACGTTCATTTTCATCACGCGGCAGACCGTCAGGACCCCACATGAGGGCGATAAAATCTGCATTATATTCGGCGGCGAGCGGAACCATTTTTTCATAACGTTCCGGGCGGCACATAATGGAGTTAACCATGGCCGGCAACTTGCAAACCTTAAGCGCGGCTTCGATTGCATCGATATTTGATGTATCCAGAATCAGTGGAATATCATCAACAACCTCCTGCACCACTTCCACAACCCAGGGCATCAACTCTATGCCGTCTTTTTTTGCAGGCCCGAGATTGATGTCGATATAGTCCATGCCTTTTTCTTTCTGCATCAGGACCTCTTCCTGTATTGGTTTTGGATCCCGCGCTTTAAATGCCGCACCAATTTTTGTGGACATTACGTTCAAGCTTTCACCAAGTAGTAACATATCGCCTCCCTGTAATATTTATATTTGTTGTTATTTTGATTTCAGAAACGCAGGAATATGAGCCGCTTCTCTTGGCCCAACAATAATTTTCCAGCCGGGCAATTCTTCTTCAACATCACCGGCAATGGCTGCTGCATAACCGGGTATGATCAACTCGGTATTTTTTACCTTATCCATTATACCGGATTTTTTTACAAACATGCCGACATCATCGCCGGAGAACTTGCCGGCGGCCCAGGCCGTCAGAACAGACAGGCCTTCCGCGTCCTTGATCAGCAGCCAGCATGGTTCCTTGCTTGCTTCTATCTCACCGGAAACGATGAAATATGTCAACGCAAAGTTTGTGGTTACCATGATGGGTGAATTTTCATCCGGGTTGTTCAGCTCGTAAATACCTTCTGTAACGGTCATCGGACGCTGCGGATCGGTAAAAATATTGAGTCTTTCAAGAAGCAGCGGAAAAAGACTCTCGCCTTTAAAATCTGAAAGAACAACGATGCCGCCATACTTGGCAATCAGCATACCGGCAATCAGGGTTTCCATGTCAAGGTTTGACGCCATCTCACATGGAAAAGCAATGGTTGGAAAACCCAGCGCACGGTTACCGCCCTTAAGTGCAGCCCTGCGGATGACAACACTGTCTTCAAGGGACTGTTTAATTTCACGTGAGCCCGGATCAATAACAATATCCTTAATACCCATTTCAGTAAGCTTGCCTGTCAGCGGTTCCAGATCACCAACGGAATCAGCCTTAACGGCAACAGGAAGGTTGTTTTCTTTTGCAAGCGCACCAAAATCATCAATATTGCCTGCCGTTGCACCATAAATAAGCGGGCGTTTAAATTTTGAAGCTTCAACACCGGCCTTCATTACATCAATATCTTCAGACATTAGTATCAAATTAAACTCTGATGTTTCAGCAATGGTTTTGGCTGTCTGGGCAAAAGCATTCTTGTCGCCGCCAATATCTTTGAGGGCAACAAGTTCCGGCCTGAGATTCAGACCAACACGCTCATACTGAAGCGCATTCCATGATTTCAGTTTGTTTTCCAGGTCGGCTGCAGCAATATCTGAATTTATTACGGCTGCCAGCCCGGTTGGATTATAAAATGTTTTTTCGTGACGATAAAGCACGGTTTCGCCACCGACCGTTGATTTCCGAACACCAGAACCAAGAGCAACAGGCCTGATCGGCGGAGCAGATGCTTCAGCCAGTTTTTCTCTTGCTTCATCGGATACATATGGACAACTATCCAGCTCCGCTTTACCGGATGCCAGATTCATGGCGAATGCAAGACATGTCGGAACACCGCACTCTTTACAGTTGGTTTTTGGCAAAAGCTTAAATATTTGAATTCCGGTTAATGCCATTTTCTTCTCCTTCTTCAGATCTCACGCTTCATTTATGCGTGTCAATTGATCTTGAATATAGTGAACCGGCAGCAGCTCTTAAGCTGCTGCCGGTAACCAGTTTTGTTAAGCAATAATCGAGTCCATTGTAAGCGCCGGATGACCGACTTTTTCAAGGAACGGATAAATTTCTTCCTCTGTTGTCCCAACAGTCTCATCCGCAATCATATCGTAAAGATTCGGACATCCAAGTTCTGCACCGCGTTTATCAATTCTCTCCTTGATCTCTTCCTTGAGAGATTTCGGCATCCAGACCATTCGCAGGAGACCACCGTCACCGGTAATAAACTTGCGCTGGGTAATGTTATATTTTGAGTGACCCACAAAGCCCGGAGACGATGCACCACCACCCATAACACCTGCCAGTGTTGTAAACTTCATACCGCAGGGCGTCTCACCGGCATATTCTCTGTTAACCGTCATAATACCATTGCAGCTGGGCAGCATGGCGGCAATACATTCACAACAGCCGCAAGTGGTCATGGGATCAATTACCATGGAATAAAAGTTGTAATGCGTAACAGCACCCCTGGAAGCCTTTTCAACAAACTCATTAACACCTTTCCACTGTCCCAGAACCGGATCAAGACACTCACCTTTTTCAATGGGCTGGTTTGGACCGGTCGGGTTGATTTCAAATGATGCACGGCAGTCCATCCAGTTATATGCGCCGCAAAGACCGGTTCTTTCAGGGCTTACCGTACAGACATGGTTGGGTGCAAAAGACTGGCAGAGCGAACAGGAGTAATAAATCTCTACGTCCTCATCCGTCATTTTTTCCACACGTTCATCTCTGGTTTTGTATTCAGCCCTTGCCTTTTTAGTCAGCTTGTCAACGTCCTTTTTATCGGTATAGATCGTTACTTCAACCTTATCAACAATCTTCGTAAACTCCTGGTGAAACTTGGCATGTAGCACAACACCAAGATCCTTTAGGGTAAAGCCTTTATCAACAGCTGCTTTGCCGACACGAACCCAGGAAATATCACGCTGACCAATATGCATAATACCCTGGATATAGTTGATCAGATGATGGATCTGCCGTTCCAGGATCGGTTCAAAATCACTCTGAAACTCACGGCCGGCAATTTCAACATAAATACCCAGGGGAAGCGTATCCCCTTCTTTGATATCGCCAATATCCGGTCCGATAATATTAATTTTGCCGTCTTCGATATCCTTCATGTCGGCCATTTTAACCAGCTCGGTGCACTGGGTTTTACCGCCACCCATCTGACTGTGAAGATCAGCGCCACGAACACGCTCACCTTCAAAAGCCGGGCCAAAGGCACATGGAATATCAATTGAAGCCACCTGAACCTTCAGGCCGCGAACCTCAACTGATTTCTGACAAATTTCATCATGGGGAACATTGGCTACAACATGTTCGTATGTACAGATACCTGTTGGCAAAATTTCCGGAATATCCGTGTCAGCAAGCGTTGGAAAACCCCAGTTGACACAACCGGCTGCCGCAACACCCCATTCGGTTCCAATATCACCAAGCGCATTAACAAAAGCAAAAATTCTGTCTTTGTTGTATTTCAGCATTTTTTTGTAATCACCGGGATGAACGCCACCAAATGCCATGGCGGCGCGGTTGGCAAATCCCAGTGCAAATACGGCAGAAGATATATCAGGCCCAAAAGGAACAATTCGCGTATTCCATCCGACCTGAACACCGGCTTCATGAAGCTGCTCAATTACGGTTGTACCATTATGATTGGCTGCACAGAAAATATAGAGACTTTTCTTCTGATAGTCTTCCACAATCATTTTGGCAATTTCCGGATCCGGCGCTGCACCAACTACGGCTGCAAACCCAGGGGCAGAACCATCAACAAACTCAACACCTCTTTTTCTCAAGATGGTATCATCTGCGGGACCTACCCACCATTTTCCACCTTCAATATCCGGATCTTCCTGTAACAGGTAAAAATCCGGTTCTCTCAGGATACGCAAAGCTTCCTGAATCTCATAACAGAAAATTGCCGCCATACCGGCATCCAGCAATGGGCCAAGGTAAGGCAGATGGTTTTTACTTTTAATATGCGGCGGAAGTAAGCCACGGGCAAAAGCCAACGGTTTTTTCAAGTCTTCAAGGGTTTCACATTTCAAACCGGTCAGAGAATAGATAACCGGTAAATAATAAGCCGTATTACCAAACCCGATTTTTGTATCTGCATTATAAGTTTCAAGGGCTTTTTTATATTCGCCTTCTGTTTTTGAAACGACCTTATAGCCGCCCTGTATACCTGCAAAAGCTACTAATTTTGACATGCGTTCCTCCTCCTTCGTTGAGGATTTAGATATTTACGTTTATCCTTCCAGAGCCTGACGATCTGCCATATCCATGAGAATTCTTTCTCTGGCCTTATCAATGCCAAGGGCCTGACGTTTTTTATCGATATGGGCGATCATCTTATGAGCATGCTTGATCGGGTCGGGTTCACAATCCCATTTTCCGCCAAACACTTTTTCATACTCCTCATATAAATATTTCTTGAACTGGGGAGCACCCTCAACCGGCATCTGGTAGCCAAAAACAGTATATACACCGGACACAACAAAATAGTGTCCAATAGAGATTGCTTTTTCACTCATCCATTCCGGTGCACTTCCTGCTACAGGAAGATCACAAATATCATTACCCAGCCCACCGGCTTTTACCATCTCGGTTGCTGCAAGGAGAATCCGGCTGTTGTCAACACAGGATCCCATATGAAGTACCGGTGGAATACCAACGGTTTCACAAACCTCGGCAAGGCCCGGGCCACAGTAGACAGCAGCTGTTTCAGGTTTGAGTAAACCATGAGTACTACAGGCAAGAGCACTACATCCGGTTGTAAGTACCAGCACATCATTTTTAAGCAGTTCTTTTACGATCTCAATATGCTCTTCATTATGTTTTGTACGGGCATTGTTACAACCGACAACACCTGCAACACCCCGGATACGGCCATTAATAATATTATCATTAAGGGTATAATAAGATCCGCGGAATGAGCCGCCAAGGTGGTATTTGATTGATTCAACACCAAAACCGGCAACTTGAACATCTTTATAGCGCGGGATCTCAACATCGGATCCTCTGTTCTTGAAGTTGTCAATGGCCAACATTACTATCTTTTTGGCATCTTCCATTGCATAATGCTCATCAAATTCCATATGGAGCACATTCTCCTGTTCCATCCTTGCAATGGGGTGGGTTGTAATCAGTTTTGTATGGAAGCATTTGGCCACGTTGGCAAGGTTCTGAAAGATACACTGGATATCCACAATCATGGCATCACAGGCACCTGTAATAATGGCCAGTTCCTGCTGTAGAAATGTACCTGCCGGGGGAATACCGTGCCTCTGGAGCACTTCATTTGCCGTGCAACAGATACCGCCCAGCTGAATACCCTTTGCTCCTTTTTCTTTGGCGTAATCAATCATTTCCTGTGTCTGGGCTGCAGCTACGATCATCTCCGAAAGAATGGGTTCATGGCCATGCAGAATGATATTAACATGGTCTTCCTTCATAATACCGAGATCAGCCTCAGACTGTACCGGTGTTGGAGACCCGAACAGAACATCCTGAAGATCCGTCCCCAGCATGGATCCGCCCCAGCCATCCGCTATGGCACATCGTGTGCATTGTTTTACAATATTTTTATAGTCCTGATCCACACCAATATGGGTTCGGTGCATGATCTCAACAACTTCCCTGTCTACATTTCTAGGAAGCACGCCGTTCTTTTTCCACTTTTCATAAAGTGCTTCCGGTGCTCGTTTAAGATAGGTAAGCTCACCTTCAGGTTTCCCCCACTCAGCGATCGCTTTTTCAGCAAGCTCAAGAGCAATTTCATCAATATCCCTGTCTTTGGTTTCTCCATCTTCTTCAATGGTAACAGCTATGTCAAAGCATTTTGCTATCTGTAAAAGCTTGATGGGATCCTTAATCTTATAGTCATGGCTCTCTTTCCGGGCAACAGAAAGAAACACCTCTGCAACTCCCCTGCCATGATCTGAGTGCGCGGATGCGCCGGCTGCGACCATTCTGGCAAAGTTTCTTGCTGCAATCGTATTTGCGGTTGCACCACAAAGACCTTTTCTCTGATCTTCACCTTCAATACCGCCCTTTGGAAGCGGCAGGCGGCAGGGGCCCATGGCACAGTTTTTACAACATGTTCCCTGCATACCGATATTGCAGGGTTTGAGTGTTACGGCCCTATCAAACACCGTATCAATATCCAGTCTCTGGGCTCGTTTAATCATTTCCTGAGTTGAAATATCTATGGATGCTGCTATCGGATCTGCCAATTTTTTGGCTGCAGCTCCTTTTTCTTTTTTTTCATCAGACATGGTTGGTCCTCCAACTTTTTTATTACCGGCTCTTCAGAGCCGTCATTACGTCTATATATACGGGCATTAAATCAGCGGTGTTTTTCGATGAATCCAATCAAGATCATCCAGTATTTTGTCTAGTTGCGTTTTCTGAATTACTGCCGGCGTAACAGGTATTGTTGAAACAGAGATCGCTTCGCGCTTACCTAATTTGGAGGCTTTCTCTTTTTCCCGGTTTGCCTTCAGTTCAGCTGCTTCAATTTCCCGTTTTTCTTTTTCATCGGCTGCGGCTTTAGCTTTTGCCTCAGCTTTCGTTTTTTCTGCTGCTTCGGCTTCGGCTTTTGCTTTGGCTTCAGCATCTTTTATTGCCTTGGCATCTGCATCTGCTTCTGCTTTGGCTTTTGCTTCTGCTTCAGCCGTTGCTTTTGCAGCAGCTTCGGCTTCGGCTTTTGCCTTTGCATCATCTTTAGTTTTTGGTGCTTCAACAGGTTTTTCTTCTACCTTTGCTTCAGTCTTCTTTTCTGTTTTCTTGGGTGCTGCTGCTTTCTTTTCAGCCGAAGGTTTGGCCTCTTTCTTAGGCGCAGCCTTCTTGACCGGAGCCTCTTTTACTTCTTCAATGGTCAGATCCGGCTCAGGTGCAAGCGCTGCAAGATCGACTTCCGTCTCGGACAATGCTTTGGTGATGGCTTCAACTGCTTGTGCACTGCCGCCGTCAACAGCAAGATCAATATAAGATTTGGTCATTCTGATTGCTTCCGGATGCCGCATGATCAGAATATCGGAACCGGACATAAGGTATGTTACAGCGGTGAGCGCTTCCATAAGTACACCCCGTTTTTCCGGATCACCCAGTGTCGGTGCACTCTCAACCGTCTCCTTGGCTTCCTTGCATTTCCAGATTTCATTTCCAAGGTTGTTTATAATAGGTTGCTGCAGTTTATCATCGCCCTGAGCCATGGCTGCCATTCTGAGGCGTTCCATAACAGAGTAAGAATATTCAAGGCCGTAGCCCAAACCGCCGGTAGTAGGGTCAATCAGCATGCGGTCCAGCGGCAGACCGAGGTTTTCGAGAAGAATATTGACTTGTTTGGCAAGGTTAACATCAATGGGAGATGATGCGATGAGGGTATGGCCGTAGCCCATGGCGCTTGCGCCAATGCCCTTGTGGTTTTTGTCCTCTACCGGGCCAAGAATCAGGTTTTTGCCCTGACAGACTTCTGCAATATGCTTTAATACCTCTTCATCCTTCTGGATATTTGTCGTACCCCAGACAATCAGGGGAACATCAATGGCATCAAGCACTTTTTTAACGGTTTCAGCTGCATCTTCCTTGGGTGCATTGTCTCCGTTGGGGTCCGTACTCTTAAGCTGCAAAGCGATAATGTCTGCGCCGAACTCATCTACGCACTTTTTCGCCCATGCTGCCGGATCTGAAAGCACGTCTTTAAACGGACATAAGACCGCTTCGGGCCAGTCATCCGGCTCCATATCCCAAACTTCCATAGCAATCCTGGGTTTGTTGGGCATATCGCCCTCAAACAGATAGAAAGGATAGCTTGTTTCTCCACCGACGGTAACCGAGTTGTCTCCACTTCCCAAAGATATCTCGTTGATACCGCCTGAATATGTTTCTTTTAATATTTCAGTACCCAATTGGTCCTCCTTCAGGTTTTTAATTATTATATTAAAATACCAAACCGCAAAAAACAGTTTTCCCATAGGAATTATCCAAAGGCATGACAGGCAAATAATAGAATCTCCGTGAAATGTATATCGGTAAGGTTCAGTACCGCCTAACGCATCTGAAGCGATGTCTGCCGGGGATGTTGATGCTGGCAACGGATATCTGCCAGGGGGCTATTGTATCATCTCCTCTCAATTTATAACGAAAAAAGCGTCTCAAACTTTTTACAGAAAGAGCGATATTATTAGAAGCATTTTTTCAAGTCAAGAGCATTTTTCGTGTTTCTTTTGCGACAAGCGCAGACATTCGCATAACCGTCTGCGATTATCTTCTAAATTTTATAAAATTCAAATGTCTTTCGGAAGTGTTTCGACATGCCAAACAAATTTATTGAATATTTATTCAACAAATTATAGTGTTTCACATAACACAACGAAAGCACAACCTATTTAAATCAATACTAATAGCGATGGTTAATATCGTATCATTTCTTGCAAAAGAGGTTAAATAACCGCAATTTTCAACGCGAAACAAGAGAATGAACGTTCAAAACTGAGAAAAAAACAACCCCCTTATTCGCAATATTTTTTTTAAAGCACCTCCCCTGACAACAAAACTACAATTAACAATACAAAAACCGTTTTCGTTTTTTTATTCTCTAAATATGAAGCAAAAGTTATGCCAATTTCTTTCCATTTCACCAAACACACAACCACCTGATAAAGCTCATAAAATAAAAAGATTATGTAAAAAGTGACTCCCGGGCACGACAAACAGGTGTAACCCTGTTTATCACTTTGTAATATTTTGATGACTCATGGCGGCATTGATCTAAGACAGGTTAAACAGCTGAATCAGGTGGCATTGCGTTCAACTTTTTTAAAACAGCTCTACCGGTTCAACTCATCAATGCCCAGACGAATTATTTTCCGTCTGAGCGTATTTTTATCAATACCCAGTTCTTTTGCCGTCATCACTTTTTTCCAGTTATTTCTTTTCAGAGCCTGGAGAATCGTCACCTTTTCCATATCCTTCAGCGTTACACCGGTCGGCATGCTTATGGTGCTGTGCGTTGATTGAAACTGTTCCGGAAGATGTTGCGTATCAAGAACGTCTTCATTACAAAGCACAAAAGCATGTTCAATGGCGTTTTCAAGTTCACGGATATTACCGGGCCACTCATAAAGCATAATGGCCGAAAGGGCTTCCGGGCTGACACCCATAATTTCCTTCCCAAAAGAGTAGTTAAAATTCTCTACAAAATGATCAACCAGCAAAGGGATATCCTCTTTTCGTTCTTCAAGTGGCGGCAGTGAAAACTTGATAACATTAATACGGTAATAAAGGTCTTCCCTGAACTTGTTTTCTTTAACCAGCTTCGCCAGGTTCCGATGCGTTGCCACAATAATCCGGGCATTGGTTTTCAGTGTCTGGTTTGATCCCAGCGGTTCGTATGTCCGGTTCTGAAGAACCCTGAGCAGCCTAACCTGAACTGTCTGGGAAATATCTCCGATTTCATCCAAAAAAATAGTACCGTTCTGCGCCAGAGCAAACCGCCCTGCCTTATCCTTTTTTGCATCTGTAAAAGCCCCGGCCTTATAACCGAAGAGCTCTGATTCAATCAGGGTGTCGGGCATGGCCCCACAGTTGATTGCAACAAACGGGCCGTCTTTTTTAAGACTGTTGTTGTGGATCGCCCTTGCAAAAAGCTCTTTTCCCGTACCGGTTGCGCCATCAATAAACACAGTGCTGTCACTTTCTGAAACCTGCGGCAGTATAGAAAAGTATTTGAGCATTCGCGGATTTTTGCTGACAATATCTTCAAAGGAGTGCTGCTTTCTATAAGCCTTACGCAGTTTGGTAATAGCCGTCATATCTCTGAAGATCTCAACGCCGCCAATCATTTTTCCATCTCCGGCTTTTAACACAGCCGTGCTGACACTGATGGGAATTTTTTTATCATCAGCACGGGTCATCCTGATCGGCATATTGGCAATCGGTTCACCGGTCCTGATTGTCTGGCGCAAAATACAACCGGTATTACATACATTTGTTTTAAACACATTAAAACAGTACTGTCCGATGGCCTCTTTTTTTGGAATCCCTGTTATTTGTGCAGCAGCACGGTTAAAGGACATAATACGGAAATCCTTATTTACGGTAAACACGCCGTCCTCAAGGCTCTCCAGTATAATCTGATAGTTTTTTAATACAGGCACAACTACCTTCTATTTATTAGTGGACACATTATAAGCTCAAACATTAAACCTGAACAGTAAATCACCATGATCTTTTATTCCGGTTTGTTTTGTTCCCTAAAACCATAGCACAAGGAAACAAAAAGTTCCATTTATTTGTATCATTTTTCACCCATATATTTGAATGAACTAAAATATTCAAATATATTAGTTGTTTAAAAAATATTTGTTTTTAAGTTTTTTCTGGCACCGAACTTGCCTTATTAAATATCAGGACTTTTTGAACAGAGCGCTGCAAGAAAGGAGTGGAATATACTTGAAACAGAAAATTGATCATACTCTCGATTTCAGAGGTGCAATCCGATCCATGACGCTTCTGGAACTCACAAATCTTTTCAGAGAGATGGAAAACAGCCAGACACTGGAGGTGCTTGTTCAGGATCCGGACTTAATCACGGATATTCTCCATGTACTGCCTGCCTCCGCATACAAGCTGAGCGATATGAGAGATGACAAAGATGTGTATAAAATTCGGATAAAAAAAATTAAAGGGGGTGACACTTATGTTTAAAAAAATTCTGTTTGCCACAACAGCCTCTCCCACTTGTGATGATGCAGCCAAGGTCGCTTTTGAACTGGCAAAGCGTTACAAGGCTAAACTTTGTGCTTTTCACGTGTTCGGCATCCCAACCCACGGCGCAAGCCCTTTTGTGGTTGATGTCAGAACCGGAGAAGAAGAATCCATTGACCCGGATTACACGGAATGGGTCAAGGAAGAGATGAAAAACACCTATGCCTTACAGCTGGCTGATGCCGAAAATTGCGACATAGACTGTACCATTGGTGTTCCACACACAGAGATATTGAGAAAGGCACGCAAGGAAAACGTTGACCTCATCGTTATGGGAGCGCACACCCGACAGGAAGATGTGGGCGCAACCCGTTATCGGAAGATTGTCGGCAGCACCATGCAGCGCGTGGCAAAAAGTGCCCGCTGCCCTGTTCTGATTATCAGCCGTCCCTGCGATACATGTTTCTGGTATTTCAGTAATATTATTTTTGGCACTGATTTTTCCGTCGCATCTCTTTCCGCATTCATGTTTGCGTCAAAGCTCGCAAGACAGATCGGGTGCAAATTGTACCTTTTTCATGCAGTTGATCTCAGTACAATACAACTTGGCAAATCAGAAGAGCAGGAAGAGATAGAACGAAAGGTTGCAGAAGCGCAGCAGAAAATTGAAAAACTCTATGTGCCGAAACTGGATGGATATGATAATTATGAAATTGCTATCCGGGAAGGTATCCCTCATGTAGAAATTTTAAAATTTTCCCGAGAAAAAAGTGGAGACCTGATCGTGATGTCGCATCATACACGTGCAGTAGATCCGGAAGAAGCCATGCTCGGCAGCACCGTTGAGCAGGTTGTTCTTCGGTCAGCATGCCCGGTTGCCAGCGTAAATCACCCGGATAAGGTTTCTGATGATTAAACAAAGGAGCTCTCGAAAAGTTTGATTTCGGTATGGATACAAGCACTCAAAAAAGATTACCGAAAGAAAATTTAAGAAGTAACCTGTAGATATGGAGCAGAATATATGAACTTAACAAAAAATTGGGACTGGGAAACCGCCCGGAAAACAATTCCTTTTAAAGAGTGGAATGAAAAATTTGAGTGGGTTGAAGAACCTTATGTCAGCCCGGACGGCGAGGAGATTGCCGCCATCGTTAATACAGGTGAAGCGGAGTTTAATATCTGTGCCAATGGTAATCTCTGGGAAACCACATATGAAAAAATCTGGCACCTGAGGTATCTTGCAGATAACCGCCTGGCTGCTATCGTTAATGAAGACGGTGAGTGGACAGTTTCAGTTAACGATACACCGTGGGAAAACCGGTTTGACTATGTGTGGCAACCGATGTTCACTGATGATGGACAACATATTGCCGTGGCTATTCAATCAGGTATGGAATATGGTATGGCTCTTGACGACAAACCATGGGAAACCCTCTATGCTAATATGTCCAACGCAACGCTTAGCCCGGATGGAAAACAAACCGCCGCCTCCGTTCAGATAGACGATTTTAACGAAGGTGAAATCTTTAAATTTGAAAAAGGTGTGTTTAGCGCAGCCGTTAATGGTAATGCCTGGGACAACAAGTTTGTAAATGTCTGGCAGTCGGCTTTCAACCAGGATGGATCCAAAGTGGCAGCTGAAGTTCGACTTAGCCGAACGGAATACGCCATTGCCGTTAACGGCATAAACTGGGGAAAAACATATGACGCTGTCTGGGAACCTCTGTTTAATCCAAAAACAGGTTCCGTTATCGCACCTGTCCTCCGGAAAGGCAGCTGGACCCTTGCCGAAGATGGAAATATTTTATGGAGTAACCGTTACAAGCAGGTCTGGCACCAAACGTTTAGCCCGGACGGGTCAAGAATAGCGGCAATTGTTGCGCCCTCTTTTGGAAAATGGACCATTGCCGTTGATGATAAACCCTGGCAGGCCACAATCAATGACCTGATATGGGGTATTGTCTTCAGTCCGGACAGCCGGAGAATTGCAGCTACAACCAAAGAAGGTGATAACTGGTCTGTTATTGCAGACGGTTCCGTTTGGACCCATACCTTTGATATGGTAGGAACACCGGTTTTCAGCCCGGACAGCAAACATATTGCTGTGAAGGTTGAAAAAAACAAGAAACACACCATTACCATCAATGACCGGGTATGGTCTGAAGAATTTGATGCCATCTGGGATCCTGTTTTTAACGATACAGGCGACAAGGTAATGCTGCGGACTATTGAAAATGGTACTTATTGCCGACGGGTAATGCCCGTTGACGAGTTATTGCGCTAAGGGGGAAATTATGAATACGTTATATCAGTTTGTCGCCGGGCCTTTACTGTGGATTGCGTTTGCCCTGTTTATCGGCGGCAGTTTATACAAAGTTATCAACTTGATCTTGTTGACTCAAAAAAAGGAGGCTTATCTTTTCTGCTTTTTAAGCTGGAAATGGAGCCTGCGCTCCATTCTTCACTGGTTAACACCTTTTGGACCAAGAAACATGAAGCTCCATCCGGCAATGACGGTGGTTACCTTTATTTTTCACATTTGTCTGTTGCTGACACCTGTTTTCTTACTGTCTCATCTAATTCTTCTGGAAGAATCCATTAATATCAGCTGGTGGGCACTGCCGGATCAAGTGGCGGACATTATGACTCTGCTGATTATCGGTGCGTGTATCTTTTTTCTCGTCAGGAGAATCAATTCGCCGGAAGTTCGTTATGTTACATCCGCTTCCGACTTTGTCCTGCTGGCAATTGTTGCTGCACCTTTTGTGACAGGGTTCTGGGCATACCATCAGTGGGCAGGCTATCAACCGGCTATGATCCTTCACATTGTTACCGGAGAGATTATGCTTGTGGCGATACCGTTTACCCGTTTGAGTCATATGCTGTTTGCCGTATTTACCCGGGCTTATATAGGATCCGAGTTTGGCGGCGTAAGACATGCAAAAGACTGGTAAATAAATATTCATTATCGTCATAATTTATAAGGAGGTTTTTAATGGCTGATCCAGCTGAAAAAATAGAAGAAAAAAAAGCGATCCCATCTGATGATAACATTGTCGATGAAGGTCTTGAAAAAGGGGCTGCCGCCCTTACAGAAGATAAAATTGCATCCGTGATCAATCAGGTCATTGATGAAGAAACCGGTGCCCGCCTGAAGGTATATGTTGATACCTGCATTCACTGCGGTCTATGTTCAGAGGCTTGTCACTATTACGTTTCCCATGACAAGGATCCACAGTATTCACCGGTGGGAAAAATAAAACAAACCATTTGGCCAATGCTGAAGAAGAAAGGACGTGTCTCTCCTGAGTTTATAAAAAAAGCGTCACAAATTGCCAGTACCCAGTGTAATGTCTGTAAACGATGTGCCATGTATTGTCCGTTTGGTATTGACATCGCCTATATGATTTCGATTGTCCGGCGAATTTGCCATAAGCTGGGCGTAACGCCACTTTATCTCCAGGACACCGCCAACAGCCATTCGGTTACCATGAACCAGATGTGGGTTAAGGAAGATGAATGGATCGATACGCTCCAATGGCAAGAAGAGGATGCCCGGGAAGAGATACCATCACTTCGTATTCCGCTGGAAAAAGAAGGGGCCGATATCATGTATTCGGTTATTGCGCCCGAACCCAAATTTCTGGCCGGTTTAATATACCAGGCGGGCATTATTATGAATACCGCCGGCATCAACTGGACCATGCCGGCAACACCCGGTTGGGACAACAGTGATATGGCCATGTATTCCGGTGACAATGAAATCATGGGCCGTCTGAAAAAGTCACATTTCGAAACAGCCGCCCGGCTCAAAGTTAAAAAGATTGTTATGGGTGAATGCGGTCATGCGTTCCGTTCGGTTTATGATGTAGGAAACCGCTGGCTTGGCTGGAAAATGCCGCCTGTAGAGGTAGTCCACGCTATTGAGTTTTATTATGACATCTTGAAAGCCGGGAAAATCAAGATTAAAAAGAAATATGAAAAACCGGTCACCCTTCATGATCCCTGTAATGTAGTTCGGGGACGTGGGCTTCATGAAAAAGCGCGTTATGTCGTCAATGCCATTTGTGAAAATTTTATTGAAATGCATCCAAACCGTGAACACAACTATTGCTGTGCGGCCGGCGGTGGTGTTATCAATTGTGGTCCTCCATTTAAAATGACAAGGATGACCGGCAACAGGGTTAAAGCCGATCAGATCAGAACGACCGGTGCAAGTGTTGTAATTTCACCCTGTCATAATTGCCACAGTGGCCTTGAAGACATTGTCCACCATTACGAACTCGGTACGGAAGTCAAGTTTATCAGTGACATTTTATATGAAGTAATGGAAAAACCCGAATAATTTCAGGAGTATAAAAATGAAAAACGGCATATTGATTATGTTTGCTGTATTACTGATATCAGTAATCACGTTTGCAACCGCCTCTTCACAGGAAGATGTTTCATATATAGATACAAGTTCATTTGGCAAAACGGTCCGGGGTATGGTACCCTTTGAACATGATGAACACAATGACAATGCTGGCCTTGAGGATTGCAATATCTGCCACCATGTATATGAAGACGGCATCTTTATGGAAGATGAGTCTTCGGAAGACCAGATGTGCTCTGAATGTCATGATGAAGACTCCAGCGGGGACAAACCGCCCCTGAGAACAGCCTTTCATAAAAACTGTAAAGGCTGTCATCTGGAAAGCAAGGCCGGACCCGTTATGTGCGGTTCGTGTCACGAAAAGAATTAACACTTAAAAATCTTAGGGAGGTCTTGTATGGCAAAAAAGATACTCATAATTGACGACGATCCGCTTGTGGTCAAATTGTTGAAAAATATTTTCGAAGATAACGGATATGAAACCTGCTCAGCAGAGAATGGTGTAGAAGGTGCTGAAGTCGTCAAGACTTTTAAGCCGGACATGATCACTCTGGATCTTGAAATGCCTAAAGAGTGGGGTCCGAGATTTTACAGAAAACTGGTCAAGGATAATGAATATAAAGATATTCCTGTTATTGTTATCAGTGGATTATCCAGTATCAAACATTCGATCCGAAACATTGTCGGTTACCTGGGTAAACCTTTTGAAGCTGATGAAGTTCTTGCGCTCACCAAAAAGGCACTTGGAGAGCCTGACGATAGTTAATATTCAGGTGAGCAGCTTGCTTGCCTGGCATGAAAGGCGTGAAATGGCTTAATGCTTAGCTCATTAAAAAAATATCGCCACAGTTTTGTTTTAAAGATAATAATCGCTGTGGCGGCCATTTTAATCCTTTCGTTCAGCATCTGGTCATGGTTTTCAATCCGCTATTATAAGGATAAGTCAATGGCCGAGCTCATCTTAAATTATGATGAGCTCGGCCAGGTGATCAAACTCGGTACTCATTATGCCATGATGTATAATGCGAGGGATGATCTGAGTTCGATCATTACCAACATTGGTAAACACGAAGGCCTTGAGCACATCCGGATTTATAGCAAGGATGGGTTTATCAAGTTTTCCAACAACCCGTCTGAAGTCGGACAAAAGATTGATATCAATTCTGATGCATGTAATGTATGTCATCTCTCATCTCCACCGTTGACCGTTCAGGAAGCCTCCAATAGAAAACGGGTGTTTATTTCGGATGAAGGCGTGCGTCTGATGGGAATTGTCAGCCCGATTTATAATGAACCGGGCTGTTCAAACGGTGTTTGCCATGCCCATACTGAAGAAAAAAAGATCCTTGGAACTCTTGATATTGTTGTCTCTTTAAAAGAGATGGATGCCGAACTGGTTTCTTTTAAAAAATCTCTGGGGTATCTGGCATTATCTGTTTTTTTAGTCACGACCGGTTTAATTGTCTTTATTCTGGCCCAATTTGTCACTGTCCCCATCAAAAAACTGATCTCCAAAACACGCCTTATTGCTATGGGCGAATATGATGCTTTAAAAAATATTTCCGAGAGAAAAGATGAGATCGGTTTTCTTGCAAAAGCCATACACCGTACCGGTATGGAGATCGGAAAAAAACAGCATGCCTTGAACCGGCAAAAAGATGAGTATCAACTTCTTTTTGAACTGATACCTTGTATTATTACTGTACAGGACAGAAATTACAGACTCATGGGATATAACCAGGAGTTTTCAAAGCGTTTTGACCCTGAACCTGGAGATTTCTGTTTTTCAGCATACAAGG
The DNA here is from genome assembly GCA_021737275.1 of Desulfobacterales bacterium. Lineage (GTDB taxonomy): Bacteria > Desulfobacterota > Desulfobacteria > Desulfobacterales > JAIPEE01 > JAIPEE01. The sequence continues at coordinate 23,182 of JAIPEE010000014.1, read as the reverse complement.
GCCGTACCAAAAAATGTGAAAACTGCCCAGTAGAAAAAACCTTTCAAGACGGCAAGCCCCACTTTAGTGAAGAAAAAGGCGTTAATAAAGATGGTACGATCTTTCACTGGCTCGTAAAAACGGCTCCTATGAAAAACGACAGGGGTGAAATTATCGGCGCCGTGGAGATGAACCTTGATATAACACACACCAAGCTTCTTGAAGACAAACTGAGGCGTTCTGAAAAGCAATATACGGCGATATTTAATAATATTCCAAACCCGGTCTTTGTTCTTGATCCTGAAACACTGGAGATACTTGACTGCAATGACAGCGTCTCCATTGTATATGGATATAACAAGGACGAACTGCTGAAGAAATCTTTTCTGATGCTTTTTATTGAAGAAGAGCAGGCAACGTATATTAAAAAGATTAAAGATTTAGCTGAAATTAATCAGGCACATAACATAGATAAAGACGGGGATATCCGATACATTAATATCAGAATTTCCCCTTTTGAATATCCGGACAGAAAAGTACTTATTGTAACCGCCGGAGATGTTACAAAAAGACTTGAAACAGAAATGCAGCTTATTCAGGCCGGTAAGATGGCTACACTGGGCGAAATGGCGACCGGTGTTGCACATGAGCTTAATCAGCCGCTTACGGTAATAAAAGCTGCCGCCAACTATTTTTTAAAAAAATTCAGGAACAATGAACCGCTTAACATGGATATCATGCTCGATATGGCCGGAGAAATTAACAGCCATGTCGACAGGGCGGCAAATATTATTAATCATATGCGGCAATTCGGCAGAAAATTTGATCTTGAACTGGAAAATGTGCAGGTAAACGATATCCTGAAACAGGCTTTTGAAATTTTCAGACAACAGCTTAAACTCAGAGAAATAACGGTAGAATGGGATCTTGAAAAAGATTTGCCGTGTGTTCTTGCAGAAGCAACTCGGCTTGAACAAGTTTTTATTAACCTCCTCATAAATGCACGTGATGCCATTGATGAAAAATGGCAATATGCCGGGGAGTTACCGGGAGAGCAAAAGAAAATATTAATCTCGTCCGGGCTTCACCTGAGTGATGTGGTGATTAAAATTCATGATTCCGGGATGGGTATTCCGAAATCAATTTTAAATAAAATTTTCGAGCCGTTTTTTACGACCAAAAAAGTCGGTTCAGGAACCGGTATCGGCCTTTCCATCAGCTATGGCATCATCCAGGATTTTAAAGGCAGTATTCTGGTATCATCTGTTAAAAATGAAGGGACCTGCTTCACAATTACCCTGCCTGTAAGGAATATATAATGAGTACTACCGAAAACATACCCATTTTGCTTGTTGATGATGAAGAAGGCATTCGAAAGGTCCTTGGCCTGACACTTTCTGATATGGGTTATGAGGTTTATACAGCTGGAAGCTGTGAATCAGCTCTTGACATTTTCAGGAAAAAAAAACCGCCTTTTATTCTATCAGACATTAAAATGCCCGGTTCAGACGGTTTGACACTTTTACGCACCATCAAACAGGAGTCTCCCGACACAGAGGTGATTATGATTACCGGCCATGGCGACATGAACCTTGCCATTAAAAGTCTGAAGTTTGATGCCACCGATTTTATTACCAAACCCATAAATGATGATGCACTGGAGATTGCATTGCGACGGGCACGGGAACGCCGGCTCATGAAGGAGCAGCTTAAACAATATACTGAAAACCTTGAAATGCTTGTGAAGGAAAAGTCTGCAAAACTTGTTCGGTCTGAAAGAATGGCGGCCATCGGGCAAACCGTTACCGGGCTTTCCCATACCATAAAAAATATTGCCGGCGGATTAAAAGGCGGTGCGTTTGTTCTGGAAAAAGGAATCTCCACTATTAATACCAAATACCTTAATGATGGCTGGCGCATGATTTCCGGTAATGTAAATAAAATTGCCAGGCTTTCTCTCGACCTGCTGAACTACGCTAAAACAGCCGAAATAAACCTTATGCTTGTTGATCCCAATCTACCTGTAAAGCAAGCCCTTGAGGTTCTTGAGCCTCGTTTAGACAGCCACCATATTACGATTCAGACTGTATTGGAAAGTATGCCGGCTATCTGTTTTGATCCGGACGGCATAAACATTGTACTTCTTACTCTGGTTGAAAATGCAATTGATGCCTGCCTTCAAAAATCAGTTTTACCTGATAAAAATAAAATTTCAATAACATCTGTAAAAACAGAAACCGGTGTTACATATAAGGTGGAAGATAATGGTTGCGGAATGAACAGTGATGTTCTCAGTAAATTATTTAACTCTTTTTTTACAACCAAAGGTAACCAGGGAACGGGTATCGGGCTTATGATGGCCAAACATATAGTAGATATGCACAATGGTAGTCTTGACATAAAATCCGAAGCCGGTATTGGAACAACATTTGTTGTCACTATTCCTGATGGTGAAAACAAAAAACAAATGCAAAAGGCTTGATTTTTTAAATATCACGGGGACTAATGAACGAAATATTTATCACAACAGATGGTGTTGTTTACCATGAACACAAGGCTGTCTCTGATATATTATGCTTTCTCGGATATAGAATTACCATGGATAATTCCTTTACCCTGAGAAGCTTTTTCAGAACGCTGGAAAGATATCCTGTTTTAAAAAAGCTGAACAATTTTATCCCTTCTTTTATTGAGGAGTACAACGCAAGCCCGGATAAAGCCTGTTTTTCTGATACCGTTGAATATTTTCAGATTGGCAAAATTATTGAGATGACCGGTTTCCCTGGAAATCCGGGCATTGAAACTTATATAACGCTTCAGGGTATCAAAGATGATAAAACAATAGATATTAAATCATTATGGTTAAGTAATATGCTGGATATGCTGCTTCAGCAAGGATTTTTAAAACATATCATCTTTGGAGACAAAATCGACACATTTACCTTCGATACCAGCTTTAACCTCTTTGAGTTTATTGACGGCATTGCCTGGGCCTTAAGCTTTCATAATATGCCGGCAGAGTGCCGCCTTAAATCGGATTTTTGAAAAAGCGCTATAATCATGCTTTCAAATGGAATGGATAAAAGAATACTGGTTGTAGAAGATGAAACGGATATGCGGATATTTATGTCTGCGCTTCTTGAAACAAGTGGATTTAAACCTGTTATTGCAAAAAACGGAAATGACGGACTTGCCAGAGCCAGACAGGAAAAACCGGATCTTATCATTCTTGATGTCATGATGCCGGAGGCCGGCGGTGCAGCCACATATCAAAAACTTAAAAATGAAGAGGGGTTAAAGGATATTCCTGTTATTATGATTTCTGCTGTTGCACAAAGAACATTTTTTCATTACATTAGTATGCTGAACACACAGTCAGGCTCACCCCTCCCCCTTCCGGAAGCGTATATTGAAAAACCGCCGGAACCGCAAAGGGTGATTAACACGATTAAAAATTTATTGTTTCAGGGCGTTGTCAGCGAAAACACCTTTGATAATGGAGCATCGTAAAGCTGAGATGAAGATATCTTTTCCAAAACCATCCGACAGACGCATTTTACTAGTTGATGATGAAGATAGTATCCGAAAAGTACTATCTTTTTCTCTGTCCGATATTGGATATCAGGTAATCCCGGCCGCAAACGGAATAGAGGCGCTCAGCCTTTTTTTAAAGCTATCCCCGCCAATTGTACTTACAGATATTAAAATGCCTGGAATGACAGGCGTTGAACTATTGAGTAAAATAAAGGAAGTTTCACCTGAAACAGAAGTCATTATGATCTCCGGCCATGGAGATATGGCGCTGGCCATAGAGAGCTTAAAACACGATGCAACTGATTTTATCACAAAACCAATTAATGATGATGCACTTGAAATAGCGCTGAAAAGAGCAAACGAACGAATTGAAATGCGTTATCAGATTCATACCCATACAGAGAACCTTGAAAAACTGGTTGCCGAACAATCAGCAAAGCTTGTTGAAGTGGAAAGAATTACAGCTGTTAGTAAAACCTATGAAGGTGTTTCTTCTGCACTCTGGCAAATTGCCGGTGATTTTAATGGCGCTATTCGGCATTTTAATGAAATGCCCTGCCTGGTTTCCGTTCATAGCACGGATATGTCTATTCTCTCTACCAACCGGTTATATAAGGATCGCCTGGGTGATAAAACCGGAGACGGCAGTTGGGAAGTCTACCTGGGACGCGCCTGTTCACGCGATACGTGTCCGGTCGGGCTGACCGTTATTACCGGTAAGTCCCAAAGAAGTAAAGAGACCCTTCGGTACATAAACGGTACTGAAAAACCGGTACTTGTTCATACTGCGCCAATTCGAAACAATGATGGAAAAATTGAACTGGTCATTGAAATTACGACTGATATGGCTGAAATTCAGCAGTTGCAATTAGAGCTGGAATCCACTCGCCACACCTATCAGCAACTGTTTGATGAAGTACCCTGTTATATAACCGTCCAGGATGATGAGTTCAGGATAATGGCTGCCAACCGTCAGTTTAAAGAAGATTTTGAGCATATCCCCGGCGCAAATTGTCATTATATATATAAACAACGATCGACACCTTGCCCTGACTGCCCTGTTCAAAAAACATTTAAGGATGGCGAGTCTCATCAATCAGAAATGGTTGTTACAGCCCGTAATGGTGAACAATATAATGTCCTTGTCTCTACCGCACCGATATATGACACCAACGGCAAAATAACGCAAGTTATTGAAATGTCGACCAATATAACTCAAATTAGGGAGTTGCAAGACCATCTTACTACTCTTGGCCTCAAAATCAGCTCCATATCTCATGGTGTAAAAGGCCTGTTGACGGGGCTTGACAGTGGAATATACACCCTTGACAGCGGTTTAAAAAAGAACGATCAGGAAAGAATACTTGAGGGGTGGAGCGTTGTCAAACAACAGGTTGGTCATATTCGAAGCTTGATCTTAGATATTCTTTATCTGACAAAGGAGAGAACGCTCCAGTTGGAACATATTGATATCCTGAAATTTACCCGTGATGTCAGCGCGGTTGCTGAACGAAAAATGAAAACAAATAACATTCTTTACGAGAGACAAGTGGCGCCAGACCTGGGATCTTTTGAAATTGATCCGGCGGTCGTCAGACTTGCTATTATAAATATCCTCGAAAATGCTCTGGACGCTTGCCTCGAAAACTCGCCTGAATTAGAAAAAAGTGTTTCACTTCATGTTGACAGGGAAAAGGATAATATCGTTTTTAGTATAACAGATACAGGAATTGGTATGGATTCTGAAGCACAGAAAAAGCTATTTACGCTGTTTTACTCATCAAAAGGACACAAGGGTACCGGCCTGGGACTTTATATTACAAAAAAGATTATCGAACAGCATGGCGGCGAAATAACAGTTCGTTCTGAAAAAGGCCATGGATCTTCGTTTAAAATTAAAATTCCAAAAATTCTTCCTGAAGAGGTAAAAGCCGAAACAATAGACCTTACAAAAATTGATAACTAAATCAAGTTTCAAAACATGGTTTTCTGGACCGGTTTTTTTACTTAAAAGATATTGACATAAACGTCTATGTTGTCTCCTTACTGCTATTTTTACGATTTCTATCCAGTCTGGCCTTCAGTTTTGGAAATGGTCCCATATCTGTATGCGGCAGAAAAAGCGCCGCCACATAATTATCCATAAAAGAAGTGGTTTCAGAAAGTTCAAAATTTGTAATCCTTCTTAAAACATCCCGAACATCTTTCCGGATCTGGTTACTCAGGGCACTCATTTTTGCGCCGACAAGAGAGCCATTACCAATAAAGGATATTTTTCCGGAATCCGTTTCTGGCAACAGGCCAATAGTCATCGCTTTTTCCACATCCATATAACTTCCAAAAGCGCCTGCAATAATGATCTGGTCCAGATCGTTGATGGTAAGTCCCACCTCTTTGAGCAGTGTCAAACAACCGCTATAGATGGCACCTTTTGCCCGGATAAGATTATCGATGTCAGGTTCCGTCAACGTTAAGTTTCTACCGATCTGGGTTTCATCTGCCCAGGCCAGTACGTATTCATAAATACCGTCACTTTGACGAATCCGCTTGTTTCCGGTATCTCTTGCAAATTCACCACCGTTATCTATCACACCTGCTTCAAACAATTCGGCAACAATAGTAATAAGTCCGGACCCGCAAATACCTTTGGGTCGCACATCTCCGATCGTCAGATTCATGGGTTCCAGGGTCAGGGGATTAATTGCAAAATCCTCAATGGCACCCTTTGCTGCACGCATTCCAAACTTGATACCCCCACCTTCAAAGGCCGGTCCGGCCGAGCAGGCAGCGCAAACCATCCACTCCCTGTTTCCAATAACGATCTCGGCATTTGTTCCAATATCCATATAAAGACTGACTTTTTCTGACTTATAAAGACCGGAACCTATAATACCGGCAACAATATCTCCGCCCACATAACTCGAAACACCCGGATATGTCAGAACAATCACATGGGGATCAACCTTAATCCCGATATCCACCGCATTGAACGGAGGATAATGTGTTGCGGCCGGAACATACGGTGAGCGGCGGATATACGCAGGATTGATGGCCAGAAGCAGCTGAATCATCGTTGTATTTCCGGCAATCGTTATAGCAGAAATTTCTTTTATCGCTATTTTTGTTTTTTTTATCAGCCGGTTGATGATCCTGTTAATTGACTCAACAACCGCTTTCTGCAGTTTCTCAAGGCCTTCAGGTTTTTCACCGAACATAATTCTGCTGATAACATCTTCTCCAAAACTGATCTGTCGATTATAATCGACATGCTCACCGAGCGTTTCTCCGGTTAGTAAATCAATCAAATGCCCATGAACTGTTGTTGTGCCGATATCTACAGCTAAAGCAAAATTTTTGTCGGAGGTATCACCCGCCTGTACATTTATAATCAAATCCTTGGAATGTTCACCAATAGCCTGGGCAATGGTTGTGGTTACGACAAAGTTTTTTTCTCTGATCACATTTGGAATTTCCCGCATTACCGGCAGATCAATATCCAGAAAATCTTCGTTGTGATTATGTTTCAGGTCATTAAAAAGCCTGGGAATATCAGGCACGTTGTCAGAGGCTTCCGGGCGAGGAATCTCTGAGAGTATTTTTTTTACTGGTAAGTCAAAACCATCATCCGTTTTCAGATCTTCAAAGCTTACTTCTTCAATCCGCGCCTTTTGCCGGGGAGCTGTTTTAAGGTTAAGCGAGCTTGTATCAATCTGGGACTCAACAGGAATCCGAATAATCAGATCACTTTTCACATGGGAAAGACAGGCCAGTCTGTATCCCTGTTTGATATCCTTCTCATCAAGTTTTTCAGAGAGCCCGCCTTCTATTTGCCCCTCTTCTATCCGCACTCGGCACTTTCCACAAACACCCTCACCACCGCAAGAGGCATTAATATGAACGCCCGCCTCCATTGCTGCACGAATAAGATTTTCACCGTCTTTAACCTCAACTGTCTTATTATGTGGCAAAAATAATACTTTATACATAATCTCTACTCATATCTAAAAATTAGAAAAATCATATAATCCGTTAGTAAAACAACTTCGAAAATTTGCAAAGAAAAACTTTACTTGAAACAGGATAATTTCTCAAGGAAGATTTTTAGATTTGCGCCAATTCTTCCGGATCTTAAACCGCCAAAGCAGGCGTTGTAAACCCTTGGTATTCAGGCGCTTATAACGCCGACTCGCTTATTTGCCGTATTTTGGACGATCTCTTTGTAGTCCATACCAACATATAGACTTTTTTGGTCATAAAACATCAAGATATTGTGCATAAAATCATATGCTGTCTGTTCTATTCGGAAAAGAAGGCGCTTCGTATTCTAAAGCGTTATCTTATTCAATTTGAAAACCGGACAGCCCTAAACAGGAATAAGAAAAAAAGAAAGAAACGACTCCATAAGGTTTAAGCCTGTAGAAAAGACGAAACTACTCGTGCCCTTCCCTTTTTAGTAAGTCATGATACCAACGGGAAAATTCAAACATACCAATATACCGGTCATCACTATTTACGATTCCCAGACAAATCTCCAGAACACCACCGCTATAGGCATTACTGCAAGGCTCATCACTTCTAACCTGTAAAAATTCACGTACAAGCTGCTGGGTGGTCCGTTTTGATTTATCCTTCCGGATATCTATGGGATCTTTTGGTTCCTCAAAGGGATCCCATTTGTCAAAACCTTTTTTAAGTATATGCTTCCGGTTACGCGGTGACATACAATCAAAGATGGCCTGTTTTCTGGCTTTTGCATCTTTACCATCTTCCATTATTCGGATTCTCCTTTTTCTGCTGATGTTGCACCATCATTTTTATCATCCGCTAACCCAAAAAAAGCGTCATCATAAGAGGTAATAAGGGCCATGGATACGGGAACAAGCATCTCTGCAGCTTTCACATATTTTGTTTTTAATGCGGCTGTTATTTCTGCTGAAAGTTCAAATAGCTTCTTCTGAATAATATCCAGATTGATGGTAGGATACTTACGACCTTCTTCAAACTCCGATTTTCCACAGGTGTGTCCCATCCCCTGAATTTGTGTCGGCACGCCATAAACCCTGCAGGTGATAGGGCGATAATCATAAAGGTCGCACATATCATTTTCATTGAGAAGCGGACAACGAACTTTCTCTTTTGAAAGATTCATAAAAATTTCAACTTCGTTTTTTCCATCCATTGAATCTTTATTAATCTGGCGCTTGATCTGGTAAACTTTCCTATCGGCCCGATTTGCTTTTTCAAGCAAATCGGCTCTTTTTTTGCCGTCAAACGTCTTGTTGAAATTATGATTTATATAGAGCGCCTCGACAAGGGAAACATCAAACAAGGCATGGCAGCAGTCCGAACACTTGGTCTCACATCTGACCAGTACCGGGTACTCCTTTTTTATTTTGTTAAAGGTTTCATCTGCCAGCGCAACAAGCGCCTCGTATTTTTTAAAATATGGTGCAAAATCAAAATCCATCTTCAAACTCCTTTATTTAAAATCACAAGCCCTGTACCAAATGTTTCACGTGAAACATTTTTATTTTCCAATACAGAACCGGCTAAAAATCAGATCTAACACATCGGGGTTGATATTTAAACCTATGATTTCCCCTAACACACTTAATGCCTCACCCAGATCTATCACAACCAGTTCCGGCGACACCCCGCTATCTATATTTTGTATGGCTTTTTCAACTAACCTACCTGCCCGTTCAAGCAAGGATATATGTCGAATGTTGGGTACAATTGTGTCGTTTGCAACGATATTCTCGTCACCGGTAATACATGAAACAATTTTTTCTTTAAGTTCACCGATCCCCTTGTTATAAAGTGCAGAAATAAAAACAGGTGAAAGAAGCCTGTGTTCATCAAGCAAACCGTTTACCCGGTGTTCATCGACAAGGTCAATCATATTGAAAATAGTTATGCTTTTTTTTCCTTCAAGCAGCTCAACAATACGCGTGTCGATATTCGAACCGGCATCGTTTACATCCAGCAGAAAAAGAATCAAATCAGCAGAATCAATTGTTTTTTTTGTTCTTAAGAGCCCCTGAGATTCGATTGGGTCATCCGTATCATGGAAGCCTGCCGTATCAATCAAAAGCAACGGAAGTCCTTTTATGTTTATCGGCTCCTGAACAAGGTCTCTGGTTGTTCCCGGAATATCGCTTACGATCATTCTATCATCATCCAGCAACCGGTTCATCAGGCTTGATTTGCCGACATTCGGCCGACCAACAATGGCAAGTCTGATCCCATCTCTATAAAACCCAGTGCTTTCAAATCGCTCAATCAGTTCGCCTAAAGGCGATATCACATTTTCGAAAAGAAGCGTTTTCAGATTTTCAAAATCCGGATCCTCAGCAACATCTTCAGCAAAATCAATTGAGGCTTCCAGTTCCGCAACAACGGAAGTAAGGTCTGCACGAATATCTGAAATTTTATTAAAAAGCCTACCACCTGATCCGGCATTGGCAATATCTAAAGCTTTTTCAGATTTTGCATTAATGATGTCTATAACCGATTCTGCCCGGGTTAAATCAATACGGCCGTTCAGAAATGCTCTTTTGGTAAACTCTCCCGGCTCAGCTAACCGTGCACCCTGGCCCAACACCTGTTTAAGAATTAAATTAAGCACAACCGGGCCTGCATGGGCATGAATTTCAACAACATCTTCACGCGTATACGATCGGGGTTCCTTCATATAGACAAGAAACACTTCATCAATCTTTTTTTCTGTTTCCGGGCTTACCATATAGCCGTAATAAAACTTATGAGATTCCGGAGTAAAATAGGCTTGCCCGCCAGGTCGAAAAAGAAACTTAACAGTTGAAAGAGCATTCCGGCCGGATATCTTGATAATACCTACCCCGCCATGGCCTGTCGGTGTCGACGTTGCTGCTATGATATCATTATTTTTATCTGAGGATTTCATATCCCTAAAATAGTTGAGGCATGGCCGCACAGGCCATGCCTTCAAAACACAAACGTTGTTAGCGCTTATATCAGACCTGCACTTGCGCCTGCTGCTTTTTAGGCGCCCTTTTTTTATTATTTCTTTTCTTGGGGAAGATAACAAGTTTTTTATAGTATCCCTCTCCCAGGCTCTTGGTTCTGACACTGCCATCTCGTTTAAGTGCCAGGTGAATTGTTTTTCGATCATGGGCATTCATCTGCCCCACTGTAATGGGTTTTCCTGTTTTTATTGCCTTTAAAGAAAGGCGCCGGGCAAGGTTGAGAAGGCTCTCGCGGCGGGTATCAAGATAACCTTCAACATCAACCTCAACCTGCACCCGAACATCAGATTGTTTGTTGATAACCTTTTCAACAAGGTACTGAATTGCCGATAGCGTCTGTCCTCTTTTTCCAATAAGAATTGCCGAGTTTCCCCCGGTTACCGCAAACTCAATACGGGATGACTTTTGTTTAACGGAAACGGAGGTGTCTTCCGTAATTGTATCTATAATGTGCTGCAACACTCTCTGTCCGGATTCGATTACACTATCAGGGATTACAACCGGCTCTGAGCCTTCATCTGTTTTTATTTCTAAAACAGGTGCGGAAACGATCGGCCTGTTTTCTTCAGCGGTTTCTGTTTTATCAACACTGACAGCCGCAATGTCTTCTTCGGGTATAACATCAATATCAACAGCCATATCATCAGCCGGCGCCAGATCTTCCGGATCAAGGTCCGGCATTATTGCATGTTCCGGAGAAGGCTTATAAGCCTCTACCTCATGTTCGCCTTTGGAATTGATCTTTGGCTTGGGTGTATTTTTTTTTGGCATCTCTTTAGACTCAGCATTGTTTTCAGTACCGGCCGCTTCAACCTTGGGCATGGAAACCCTGATTACAGCCTTTTTTGCGCCAACCAGACCAAAAATACCAGTTGATCCATATGAGATAACCTCGTGTTTTATTTTATTTTTTTCAAGTTTTAGTGTATCACAGGCTTTTGTAATCGCCTCTTCTACACTTTTACCTTCAAATTCCAATGTTGACGACATCTATACCTCCGTCATTAAGAAGCTTTTTTAGAAATATAATACTGCTGCGAAATTGAAACTACATTATTGACAAGCCAATATAAAACAAGGCCCGAAGAGAAGTTAATAAATATGACCGTAAAAACTACCGGCATAAGCATCATCATCTTGGCCTGAGTTGGATCACCCATTGGCGGAGACATTTTCTGCTGCAGCAGCATTGTTGCACCCATAATTATTGTTAATACGGGTATTCCATAAGGTGGCTCCATAAAAGGAACAGAAAACCCAAAACTGAACAGACGGTCCGGCGCAGAAAGATCGTTTATCCATCCGAAAAAAGGTGCATGACGTAACTCAATGGCCTGATAAAGCATGCGATACAACGCAAAGAAAACCGGAATCTGAAGAATCATGGGAAGACATCCTCCCATTGGATTGACCTTGTAAAGCTTATAAAGCTTCATGGTCTCCTCGTTCATTTTGCGTTTATCATCCTTATATTTTTCCCTGAGCTCAGCCATGAGGGGCTGAATCTTTTTCATCTCAGCCATAGACTTGTAGCTCTTGGTTCCGAGCGGCCATAGCACACCCTTAATCATAAGCGTAAGAATGATAATGGCCAGTCCATAATTGGGTATAACGGAATACAATTTATTCATTAACCAGACACATGGTTTTGCCAGGAGATCAAACATGCCGAAATTGATGGCCTTGTCAAATCCAAGGCCAATGCTTTTCAGCACGTCCATACTCTTAGGACCAAGAAACAGTTTATAGGAAAAAGCCTGGCTGGTACCCGGAACAATAACGCTTTCCGGCTGAACATATTGTGTTGTGAGAACGCTTGTCTCACTCAAATAAAGACGAGCCGTAGCTGCTTTAGGGTTATCCGGAATAATACTGCTCATAAAGTATCTGTCCTGGACAGCAACCCAGTCTAATACCCCGGTAAAGCTATTATTTTCTTCAATTTTTTTAATCTTGACTTCTTCAAGCTCATTATTGAGCATCATAGACGGGCCTTCAAAACCATATCGGCTTTTACCGCCATCAGGATAGGATTTTACCAGTGAAAGAGTCAGGCTGTCCTGAATAGAATAGGCTGAGGCGTTTTCTACAACTACATCAAGACCGATCGCATATGTGTCAGCTGAAAAAGTGTATCTCTTTGTGATTTTTATGCCCTGAGGAGAGGTCCATATAAAACGGACACTGCCGCTATCTGATAAAATATCAATAATGTCTGAATCCGAATCGGTTTTAAAAATTGCCCTTTCCATATCCGGTATACTGTTCTTAACGAAACCCACTCCCGGCATACCGTTCTCATTTTCCAGCACCAGTTCCTTCTGCGGCGAGTTTTTAGAAACCTCTTCACGGTAATTCGCTAATGTAAAGCTGACAAAATTAGCACCTGCTTCAGAGATTGATACGGAATATTTGGGGGTATTAACAGTAATGTCTTTTGGAATATAAGCCGGATTCTGGTTTACAGTTCCGGTAAGCGGAATCTGTGGTACTGCCGTCTGATCTGGTTGCAGCGGAAGCGGCGCCTGAGCCGTTGCAGCTTCAGGTGTTGTTGCTTGCTCAATGACCGGTGCTACCGTATCTTTTTCTCCGAAAAAGATACCATATAAAAAAAACACAGCCACCGAAAGTACAATCGCGATAATTAAACGAGCTTGTTCCATAATGTTCTCCTACCATAAAAGGCACTGGCCGCACCAGCCCTTCCGGGTAATGCGCCGAATAAATGAAAAGTTAACTGCCTTTCCACTACCAATAATACAACCAAAAAATTAAACAGAACTTCAAACTGCCGGAAGTTTCTGGAATCAGGGTACCGGATCAAAACCTCCGGCATTTAAGGGATGGCAACGAAGAATTCGCTTGAGGGACAACCAGCTCCCTCTGGACACACCATGACGCTCAATAGCCTCATATGCATATTCTGAACAGGATGGATAAAACCGACATGCAGGACGCATAAGCGGAGACACGAAAAGCTTATATGATCTGATAATAAGCAATATTGCTTTTTTGATAATCAAATTGCCTCTGAAAGCCTTACAAAAACATGTTGCAGGGATGATCGAAAATCTTCTGCAGATAAATCCGCTGTCCCGATTTTCGCAATAATGTTTATATCCCAGTTACCTGCAACATCGTGCCTGTTATGGCGAAAATGTTCACGTATAATTCGTTTGATCCTGTTGCGTATTGCCGCTTTTCCAACCCTCTTCGTTACGGTAACCCCAAGGCGATTTCTCTTTGTACGTCCCGGACTGAATGCGATAATAAAATGCTTGTTCGAAACCCTTAGCCCTTCTTTTTGGAGCTTCAAATAATCAGCTCTCTTCAAAATCCTGTCTGACTTGGTAAAAACCAACTTTTTCAATAGAATCAAGCCCTTAAACAGATATTTATCAGACCGATCAGAAACACCTTAAATCCGGTGGACATTTAAAAGTCAGGCGTCAGGTTTCTGGACGTTTTACCCGAAAATTAGACTGCTAAGCGCTTTCTGCCTTTTGCCCGCCTTCTGTTGATTACCCTTCGACCCTGCTTGGATGACATTCTTTTCAAGAAACCATGTGTTCTGGCCCGTTTAATTCTACTCGGCTGATACGTTCTTTTCATAACCTTATATCCTTAAATATATAATATCTTTATAATTTTTATATTTTAACCCCTTATTGGGGGGAACAATCGGAGTACTTAAGCATAATTGATTTATCCTGTCAACAGACAAATAAAAATTAAGAGACAGAATATGAATAAGTTATCGGTTTAATTCTTTAAAATGATTGTTGCTGAAAAAGCTAAAAAGTTTATGGTGTTTTATGGCTTGATCGCTAATGTAAATCTGCCAAAGAGAAAATATTAAGAAAATTACCGCTACTATCATAACATATAATATTTTATTCCAACGAAGATATTGGACAAACATGACCACCTCTCAGCGGTCTCACACGCCCCCCCTACTTTACATTTCCAAACACATCAAACTGCTCTAAGTGATAATCCGCATTGGGATAGATAACAATCTGCTTGTTAACCACCCGTTCCAGATTTGCAATCAGCCGATTCTCTTCTCCATGAAGCAGCTCTGCAATTTCAGGATTGGTTCGCAGGCCAATCCTTATGCCCGGCAAGTCTTGAGAATCACGAACAATATCTCTGAAAATATTGTAACAGATAGATTTCTTGGACATCAGGGTCCCTTCTCCATCACAATAAAAACAGGGCTCACACAACATTCGTGTCAAAGATTTTTTTACACGCTTTCGAGTCATCTGTATAAGGCCCAGTTCGGAGATGGGCAGAATATGGGTTTTACTCCTGTCCTTCAAAATCGCTTCCTGAAGCGCATTATAAACCTTCTCCTGGTTGGATTTTTTCATCATATCGATAAAGTCGATTATAATAATTCCGCCAATATCTCTCAATCTGAGTTGATATGCGATCTCCTTAACCGCCTCCAGGTTCGTTTTTAAAATAGTCTCTTCAAGATTATGCTTTCCAACATAACGGCCGGTATTAACATCAATAGCAACTAGCGCCTCTGTGTGCTCTATTACAATATAACTGCCCGACTTGAGCCATACCTTTTTCTTAAGGGCACGGGAGATATCTCCTTCAAGGTTATATGCATCAAAAAGGGGTTCCTTTCCCTCATAAAGCTCAACATTCTCTTTCAACTCAGGCATAACATCATCCAGAAAAGAGAGGACCTGGTCGTACCCTTCCCTTGAGTCAATTAAAATCTTTTCCGCTTCTTGGGTTAAAAGGTCTCTCACCGCCCTGAGACTGACCGCCAACTCCTGATGAAGCGAAGAAGGGGCCATCGCATTTTTGTATTTGGACAGAATTCCGGCCCATAGGTTGTTTAAAAAGTCCATTTCATGGGCAAGCTTCTCTTTTGATTCCCCCTCTGCAGCAGTCCGTACAATATAGCCGGCGTTGTTTTGCCGCAGAGCCAACACACAATCCTTCAACCTGTTGCGCTCTCCTTCATCTTCAATTCTTCTGGAAATACCGATATGATCTGAGTTCGGCATATATACAAGATATCTTCCCGGAAGAGAAATATAAGAGGTGACGCGTGCGCCCTTGGTACCGATAGGAGATTTGGCAACCTGTACAAGAATCTCCTGCCCTTCTTTAAGCAGGGTTCCTATTGGAATATCTTTTTCTGTTTCCGGCGTAAAAGAGACTGTTTCATCTTCATTTGCATTCTCTATCGTCTCACATGCATCTTCTTCATCATCGTTTGAAAAGAGCTCTTCCAGCTCTTTGAACTTGTCTGAGTAAAGATCTTTTACATAAACAAAGGCGGCCTGGTTAAGGCCCACATCAATAAATGCGGCCTGCATGCCGGGTAAAACACGCTGCACCCTACCCTTGTATATGTTTCCGGCAATACCGGACTCGTCTCTTCTTTCAACAAAAAGCTCGGAAATGGTACCGTCTTCCAGAAGCGCTACACGTGTTTCATGATCGGTAACACTAATTACTAGTTTTCTAAACATGCTGCTCCTCAGTCACATAAATCTTATCAAAACTTAAGATACCTTTAACTTTACAATTTCGGAAAGCCGGATGTCCTTTTCCGGAACATCAAATATACGTAGAATTGCTTCAGTTGGCCTGACTGACTTTTCATTTTCAGGCTTAATCGTCATCAAAAGAACCTGCGGATCAACAAGCTTAATATCTGTAATCATATCCTTTAAGTTGAGCTTTATCAACTTTCCTTTTTTGTTTTTGCGGGAAATGGTAACATCGTCGCTTTCAAAAAAGGCTTTCAGTTTCTCTTCATCAAAAACTACACCTTTAAGTGTTATCCTGTATGAAGCAATATCACTTTCAAGCCGGTCTGATTTTGAAAGAGCCAGACAGCAAGCTGTTATATTCAAACCTTCAGGAAGCTGTTTATTCAAGCTTTCCTTAATGTCCAGCGGCTTTATATCGTCTGTAACGGTAATAAAGAAATGCTCTTCTTCACTTTCCATCCCAATGGGTAACGGATTATGAAAAGAGATCTTTGGCATTGGATGAAACCCTTTTGAATATTTTACCGAAAATCCGGATCGTCGGATTGCTCTTAAAAAAAGCCTCATCTGTTCAAGATGCCCAAAATATTTTGCCTGCCCTGTTCTGGCGTAGGAAACTTTTACCTTTTTATAAACAGACTCTATCGGCCGTATTTCAGCAGGAGATGTTTTGCCGGACGGACCCGGGTCATCAAAAACTTTAGGTTCTATGGTTTTAAAATCACAGACATCACACCCCATACACTCGCCAAAACGGCAATCTGCTGTAGTTTTGCCTTTTTCTGCTTTTACGCGCTCTTCTTTTAAAAATGTTTTTGAAACGCCGGAATCAATATGGTCCCATGGAAGCGGTTCATCCATAGCTCGTTTTCTGGTTGTATAAAAGTTAATGTTTGTTTTTGTCTCAACAAAAGCTTCCTGCCAGAGGTCAAAATTAAAATGATCGCTCCATCCGTCAAAACGGCATCCTTTATTATAGGCTGTCATCAATAATTCAGAGAGCCTGCGATCCCCCCTTGCCCACAAACCTTCAAGCCAACTCACTTCCGGATCCTGCCATTTAACCTTAATGCCCGGCTTTCTTAACGCCTCTTTAAAAAAAGAGATTTTATCTCTTGATTCTTCGAGAGAAATCTGGGGATCCCATTGAAACGGCGTGTGGCTCTTGGGAATGAGCGTTGTAAAACTGACATTAAGTTTAAGCTTTCTCCCTTTAGGTCCTTTTATTTTCCAGAGCGCCATTACCAGGTCAACAGTTGCGTCCAGATCTTCCTGGACCTCTGTAGGCTGACCAACCATAAAATAAAGCTTTATAAGTTGCCATCCCAGATCAAAAGCATCCTGAATAGTTTTAAAAATATCTTCTTCGGTAATATTTTTATTAATAACATCTCTGAGACGCTGGCTGCCTGCTTCCGGAGCAACGGTAAAACCGGTTTTTCTGACCTTTTTTATATATTCCATTAATTCCGGCGTAAGCGTTCCTGCTCGAAGTGACGGGAGGGAAACAGCGGTATGTTCCTTTTCAAACCTATTCATCAGTGCTTCCATGAGTGAATTAATACAACCATAGTCGCCTGTGCTTAAGGAGAGCAGCGAAATATCTTCATATCCTGTGGTCAGCATGGAGCGCTCTGTAATATCCAAAAGAGTCTTCATGGATCTTTCCCTGGTCGGCCGGTAAATCATTCCAGCCTGGCAAAACCGGCACCCACGGGTGCATCCTCTTGAAACTTCAAGACGAAGACGATCGTGTACAGGCTTTCCAAAAGGAATAATCGGTCTGTCCGGAAAAGAAATATTATTAAGATCACTAACAATAGCACGTTTAACCTTCCCGTATGATTCATTCTGTGGCGTTACCGTCTGAAATCCATTTTCATCATAAGAAGGTGTGAAAAAGGATGGAATATAAACACCCCTTATGTTGGACCAGGCTTTTAGAAGATCAACCCTGCTGCCCGAAGCGCTCTTTTTCCATTCCAGCCAGACATCGGCCATATCAACAATAACCTGCTCCCCATCACCGATTACCATGGCATCAAAAAAATCTGCAACCGGTTCCGGATTGGAGGTACAGGGGCCGCCGGCAATAATAACCGGAAAAGAATCATCTCTTTCTGTGGCAAGAAAAGGAATGCCGGCCAGGTCCAGAATCAGTAATATGTTCGTAAAATTAAGCTCATATAATAGGCTGAATCCAATTATGTCAAAATCCGTCAGGGGTTTTGCTGTTTCAAGGGTGGAAAGTGGAACGCTGGAAGATTTAAGCAGCGCAGCCATATCATCAGCCGGCGCAAACACACGTTCGGCTGCAATCTTTTTGTGACTGTTTAAAATATGGTAAAGAATCTGAAGCCCGAAATGAGAGGTGCCGATTTCATAAAGGTCCGGAAAAGCCAGCACGATGCTCAGGTCTACCTTATTATAATCTTTGGTTATGGTATTAAACTCTCTGCCAAGATAACGGCTTGGTTGCTCCACAAGTGGTAACAAATCTTGAATGGTCTTTGTTTGCATGATATTATTATATTTCTATGTGCCTGCACGTAAAGCAGCACTGTTTTTTAAGTTTTAATTTTCACTAACAAATAAATAAAGAATATTGTTAATTATAGGAATTGTCATGCAAAAGCAAATATATCGGAAATCTTTTCTTTTTTGTAGCCTTATTACAGGCATGATAATCGTTTTAATGTGTTCCGCCGGCCCAAGCGCTGCCGATTCATTTAACAGGGAAACCGCTATTGTAAAAACCGTAAAACAGATTGGCCCGGCTGTTGTAAATATCAACTCGGAATATGAAGTTCGCCAGAGAAACCCCTTCTCCGGGTTTTCCGGTGACCCCTTTTTTGACTCTTTTTTTAAAGATTTTTTTGATCCGGGTTTTGAGCGCAGACAAAAAAGATCCAGCCTCGGTTCAGGGGTTATTATCGACGGCAAAGAGGGATTTGTGCTTACAAATGCCCATGTGGTTGTAAAAACAGCTAAGGTCTCTGTCGTTTTAAAGGACGAACGCTCGTTTGAAGCGGAAATTGTTGGCATAGATCCTGATTCAGATCTTGCCGTTCTTAAAATTAAATCCGATGAGCCCCTTCCTGATATTGAGATGGGCAACTCCAATGATTTGATGATTGGCGAAACCGTTGTCGCCATCGGAAATCCGTTCGGTTTCTCAAATACCGTTACAACCGGTATTATCAGCGCGGTTGATCGCAGCATCCGTACAAATGACAGGGTATTTCACAACTTTATTCAGACCGATGCTTCTATTAATCCCGGTAACAGTGGCGGCCCCTTGCTCAATATCAATGGTGAACTGATCGGCATCAACACCGCCATTTATGCCAAGGCCCAGGGTATTGGTTTTGCCATTCCCATCAATAAAGCGAAAAAGGTTATTAATGACCTGATTTTATATGGTGAGGTCATTCCCATCTGGGTTGGCATCGTCACCCAGGATATTGATACGAACCTTGCACAATATATGGGGCTTAAAGATACTCGGGGTGTCCTGGTAAAAAAGGTAGAAAAGAAAAGTCCGGCCGTTGATGCCGGTATCATGGAAGGTGATATTATCAAATCAATTTCCGGACAAACGATCTCATCAAAAATTGATTACGAGGTGACGATCAGAGATTTCGCTAACGGAGATAGTCTTGCTTTTGACCTCTTGAGAGATGGCAAAAAGAAATCCGTAACCGTAACCGCCGGACTCTTTCCGGAAAAATTAGCGCCGGAACTGGCCATGGAGCTTTTAGGTGTAATGGTTGAAGATCAGAAAACACCTCTTTTTAATGCTTCGGATAAAGAGCAGGGTGTGGTTATCTCTCAAATAGATAGCCGGTCAGAGTTGGCCGGAATAGGTGTTCATAAAGGAGATATTATTCATAAAATAGATGCCTTACGTATTGGAAATACCAAAGATTTTGAAAAGGCCATTATAAAATGCAGAAAAAAAAGTTCGATTGTTGTCATGATCCAGCGTGGAAATCAGTTTTATAATATTACCGTTAAACTCTGATAGGAAAAAGAAATGAAAAGAACCAAGGTTTTACACCTTTTAAGCGCAGAATCACCAATTGAAGAGCTTTTAGTCAAGGGCTGGGTCAGAACCCGACGGGATGCAAAAGGGTTTTCTTTTATTGAAATAAATGACGGCTCATGTCTTGCAAACCTTCAGGTCGTTGCCGATACGACCACTCCCGGTTATGATATGGTTACAAAGCTTTCAACAGGTTCCGCGGTAACGATAATCGGTGAACTTGTTAATTCTGCCGGAAAAGGACAAAAATGGGAAGTACAAGCCCGGAAGATTGAGGTTATCAGTGTTGCACCGGAAAACTATCCCTTACAGAAAAAACGCCACAGTGATGAGTTCTTGAGAACAATCGCCCACCTGAGGCCCAGAACAAACAAGTATGGCGCCGCTTTTCGTATTCGTTCTGAGCTCTCCTGGGCTATTCATAAGTTTTTCAGGGAAAAAGGGTTTTGTTATCTCCATACCCCCATTCTGACCGGTTCGGACTGCGAAGGTGCCGGTGAAATGTTTCAGGTAACAGCCATGGATCTTAAAAACATTCCCAAAAATAATGGCCGGGTTGATTTTGAACAGGACTTTTTCGGAACACCGGCCAATCTCACTGTTTCCGGCCAGTTATCTGCAGAGATGTTTGCACTGGCGCTGGGAGAGGTTTATACTTTCGGCCCCACATTCAGGGCTGAAAATTCCAACACGCGCAGGCACGCTGCAGAATTCTGGATGGTGGAACCTGAGATGGCCTTTTATGAGCTTTCGGACAATATGGACCTGGCGGAGGTTTTTATTAAACATCTGGTTTTACACATTATTGAAAAATGCAGCGAAGATGTTGCGCTCTTTTCAAAATTTGTTGATAAAACATTAATGACAACGCTTGAAAATATTATACAAAATAACTTTGTGCAATTACCATATACAGAAGCCATTGATATTTTGTTAAAATCAGGAAAAACGTTTGAATATAAAATTAATTTTGGTACAGATCTTCAGTCTGAACATGAAAAATTTCTGACTGAAATTCATTTTAAAAAACCGGTCATTGTCTACAATTATCCCAAAACAATAAAGCCGTTTTATATGCGGGTAAACGATGATAATAAAACCGTTGCCGCCATGGATGTGCTGGTACCCGGCATTGGTGAAATTATCGGCGGCAGTCAGCGTGAAGAACGTCTTGATTTTCTTGAATCCCGCATGGAAGAGCTCGGCATGGAAAAGGCTCCCTACTGGTGGTATTTGGATTCGCGTCGCTTTGGCAGTGCACCTCATAGCGGATTCGGGCTGGGTTTTGAAAGATTGCTGATGCTGGTAACCGGTATCAGTAATATAAGAGATGTTATTCCTTTTCCAAGAACTCCTAATAGTATTGAGTTTTAAGGATATTCTTGCCGGATTCAACAAATGAATATAAGAACGTTACAGAAAAAAAACATTTATGAAGACAGAAGGCCCATATTTTATTAGATTTTTAACAAAAAACCCGCCTGTAAAAGCGGGTTTTTTGTAATATTTATTTTTAAATTAAAATCTAAAACCTACAGTAGCGGATAAATAAAAGTCTTCATGTGAAATGCCTGCGCCTTTTGAAATAAAACCTCTTCCGCCAGTTTTAAGATCTTCTATTTCAGTATCACCAACGGTTTCTTTATACTCCTGAAAATCAGCGGCAACAGACAAAAACCATTTATTAGTAATAAAAAAACTGCCTTCTGCACCATAAGAAAAATAGTCTATGCCGGTGAACGTGTCATAAAAAACCAGATCTCTCATCACATGATGGTCCACGTCGTCAGCCCAGGCAAAAGGCGTATATTTAAAATATGTATTAAAATGGAACCTGCTGAAATTCAGGCTGCCGCCGATACCGCCATATGGTACATAAAAACTCTGTTTATATGAAATACCGACGCTATCTGGAAACGAACCTGTCCAATTACGAAAACCGCCGCCTACAGAGTATATATAATCACCGCCAATGGCATCCCACTTCCAGTGATCATATTTAAATCCTAAAATCCCAGAAATAGCGGCATAATCATTTGACCAGAACTTCACATCAACATTCATGTCAAACATGTATCCTTTTATAAGATCAACGGGACTGTGAGACCAGTCTGACCATTGATTCGGGCGACTGTTATCAAGCCAGTCGTAATCATCCATGTAACCATCACCATCATTTAGTGCACTCCAGAATCCAACATTGAAATGAAACCGCTCATCCGGATTGGTTGAAAAGCTCAGACCTGCAAGATAAACATCCTCAAGCTCCCAGATCAGTTCACTTAACTTCCTTCCGGAATTCGTATAAACCAACTCATGCGCTTCTCCATCCAGCTTTCCAAAGCTCAATGTACATGAGTGCATTAAATAATCTTCTCCGGTTTCATAATAGTACTCTACACCCTTTTTGGCCTGCATTGCTGAAGATGTTAATGGGAATAGTGTTACAAAAGAAATTACAATTAACAAAAAAACAAAGACATTGTTTTTTTGTACTCCTTTTTTAAAGAATGAATTCATTTGTTTTCCTTTCTTATCTGTTTTTAAAAAATTACCTTCTTTTTTCCAAAAAAACACTTCCTTTTTCGAAATCTATACTTTTTATTACGGCATCCATTTCCTGGGTCTCTTTAAATATATTAGTTAAAAAAATTCTTTGTTCTATGTTTTCAAGATGAGTAATGTTTTCTAAAATAAGTTCATTTTTATCATTCTCTTTGATATATGCACTTGCTAAACACATGGTTTTCCCCTCCATTATATTAATCTTTTTTGAACCGTTGTCTGCGTAAATCTGTTATATACGCTATTTATTAAAAAAAACAATGCCCTGAAAAACGCAACAGGCCTTTATAATATCAATCATACTGCAGGCAAATATTGCTATTACAATATATTTAATAATAATAGGATTATTAACAGGTCAAGTGACATTCCTCTTGCATGTTAATTAGTCGATTCTGAAAAACCTATTCCTCGGTTGCCATCACTTCTGAAGGCAGCCGGGGTATTTTTAACCCAAACACTATCGAAACATTTAAAAAATAAAAAAACTCCTCCAGCCACTTAATCAGTTTTCTAAAATTCAT